>JABCPE020000001.1 GCA_013333255.2 Flavobacteriaceae bacterium
AAAATGAAAATAATAATCATATTATAAGTAAAAAGGATTTTAATATCACTTCTGAAAATAGAAATATCATAAAAATAGAAAATCATAAGCCTATTCATATTGAAATATTTCAATATAATAATAAAGAATATAGAATAAAGAAAAATAATTCTCTAAATGATTTAAATCTATCTATATTTAATAAAAACTATGATGATTTAGGAGAAAATACATCTAATTACAATAGTATAGATAATAATATTGTAGCTATTAGATATGAAAATTTAAGTGAAATAGAAAATACTACTTATAAAGTAGATAGAATTTTAGAAAATAAGTATATATATAAAGCAGATAAAACTAAAACTTATTGGAGTTAATATTACAAACTAAATATACTTTATATATAAACATAAAATAATATATATGGCTACAAAAACATATTCTCAAAAAATAACAAATGCTAAAGTTTTAATCGATGGATTAAAAAAAATAAAGTCTAATCTTCCTGCTGGTATTACAGATGATACTATTCTGAATTTAGAAACTTTAAGAGAAAAAATAGAAACTCTAAATAGTGAAAACGAAGGATTGAAAGCAGAGTCCAAGAAAAAAACAGAAGATATAAATTCTAAACTAAAAGAATTAGATAAACTCTACTCTCAAATGAAAAAAAGAGTAAAACTAGATATAGAACCAAGTCTTTGGGGAAAATTTGGGATAGAGGATAAACGATAAATGATTATACTACAATTGAAAGCCAATATTATATTAAATCTATTTTTATTGGCTTTCTTTTTTTATTAAAAATACTTATCTGGAATTTTGATCAACCTTGATTATTGATTTTATAGCCTAATTTTTCTATTCCAGCTAAAATATCATTGACTATTCTGTCAAGATCCCAGTCATTTACCATCACTACCATCTTTGCTTTAGAGTAATAACGATTCCTCTCCATCAGATGCTGTCCCACGAAATTAGGCAGTTCTTCATCTTTCACGCCTGCTATCAGAGGCCTCTCACCCTTCTCTTGCAAAAGATTCTTCACCAAAGTACTCACATTAGCCGCCAGATAAACACTCACTGATCTTTCGTTTATAGTATCTATGTTATCATAGTAGCACGGCGTCCCTCCTCCTAAACTCAAAACCACATCTTCTTGAGTGTTTAAAACCCTTTCCAAGACCTCTTTTTCCTTTTTTCTAAAGAATAATTCTCCTTTTTTTTGGAAAATTTCAGGAATAGACAGACCTAATTCACTAGAAATTTCATTATCCAAATCAATATTTTTAAAGCCTAATTTAAAGCTTAACTCTTTGGAAATAATAGACTTACCACTTCCCATATAACCCATAAGTGCAATTATCATGACAAAAATTTTCAACAAATTTGAAAAAAAATTTTGATAATAAAAAAAAATACCTATCTTTGCACCACTCAAAAATTACTGACACAGTAATTGATGGAGACCTGGTAGCTCAGCTGGTAGAGCAATACACTTTTAATGTATGGGTCCTGGGTTCGAATCCCAGCCAGGTCACATTTAAAAAGAAAATAGTAATTTTTTTCATATTAATATTTTGTGATTTGGTGTTTAAAACCTTTAACTTTCCAGTTAAAGGTTTTTTCTTTTTTACTTTCCTATTTTTTTAATTTTTCTTAATTTCGTTGCATAAAAATATAAATAAAAAATGGAAGAACACACCGAGAGAATTCTCATCACTGGAGCCAATGGACAAATAGGCAGCGAATTAGTAACAAAACTTGCCAGCATATACGGAAAGGAAAACATAATAGCCTCCGACCTCTACATAAAAGAAGGGCTAGACAGCGCTGGAAAATACATAAAACTAGATGTTACTGATCACCAAGAACTAGAAAAAACTATCAAAGAATACAACATTACTACTGTCTACCATCTCGCTTCCCTCCTATCTGGGACTTCCGAAAAACAACCTCTTTTGGCTTGGAATGTAAATTTAGACCCACTGCTTCATCTATGCGAAATGGCGAAAAATGGACTCATCAAAAAGATATTTTGGCCAAGTTCTATCGCCGTTTTTGGAAGAGGAATTTCTCCCTATAATGTAGAACAAGAAGTTGCACTCAATCCTTCTACCATCTACGGAGTAACCAAAGTAGCAGGCGAAAAACTATGTGAATACTATCACCAAAAACACAATGTAGATATCAGAAGTATCCGATACCCTGGGCTGATATCTTGGCAGACACCTGCTGGCGGAGGAACCACAGACTACGCCGTAGAAATTTTCTATGAAGCAATAGAAAAAGGAAAATATACAAGTTTTATCCAAAAAGGAACTGCCATGCCTATGCTATACATGGAAGATGCCATAGACGCAACGATAAAACTAATGGAAGCTTCTAGCGAAAGCATTTCTGTAAGAACATCTTATAACTTGGGTGGAATGTCCTTCACACCAGAAGAATTAGCCGAAGAGATCAAAAAGATTATTCCAGATTTTGAAATCTCTTATGAACCTGATTTCAGACAAAAAATAGCAGAAAGCTGGCCTAAAAGTATAGATGACAGCGTTGCTAAAAAAGATTGGGGACTGAACTATAAATTCGGAATAAAAGAAATGTCCGAAGATATGATAAAGAACCTGTCTATAAAACTAAAAAAATAAAAAAATCCTCTCAAATTTGAGAGGATTTTTAGTTAATTTAAAAATCTACGAATGATATATATTTTATTTATTTTTCAATAAATCTCTAATTTCAGCCAATAATTCCTCTTGTGTAGGAGCTGCTGGCTCATCAGCTGGTTTTTCGTTTTTAAGCTTATTAATTCCCTTTATCATCATAAATAAAATAAAGGCAATGATAACGAAATTGATTACCGCTGAAAGGAACATACCATATTTAACTCCTCCTAAAGCTGTAAGCTCTTCAATATTTGTCAAATTAGCAGCTTCCAAAGCTGGATTCAGAAGAAGAGGCGTAATAACATCTTCTATAAAAGAGCTTACTATCTTACCGAAAGCTCCTCCAATAATCACCCCTACTGCCATATCTACCACATTTCCTTTGATGGCAAATTCTTTAAATTCTTTTATAAAACTCATAATTGCATTTTTTTACTCACGCAAAAGTAAAAATTTATTTATTAAAAGCAAGTTTTTTTTCATAAATTACATTCATAGATTAAATAAATATTATCTTTGCAGGATATGGAAAGTAACAGACAAAGAAAAGTAGCACAAATCATACAAGAAGACCTGGCAGAACTTTTTAGAAAGCAAGCATCAGACAGCAAACAAAGCCTATTGGTAAGCGTATCTGATGTAAAAGTCACTGCTGACCTAGGAATAGCCAAAGTTTATCTAAGCATTTTTCCTCAGGATTTCAGAGATGCTGTGATGAAAGAAATTGAGGAAAACAAATCATATTACAGAAATTTCATTGGGCAAAAAATGGCAAAACAAGTGAGAGCCATCCCTCAGCTCAATTTTTATCTGGACACTTCGCTAGATGATGTAGAAAAACTAGAACGAGAACTAAAAGGTCTAGGAGACAACCCTATTCTGTAAAATGAACACTCCTTTCTACATCGCTTTTCGATACATAGTTTCCAAAAAAGGCAGCCAAGCTGTGTCCTTTATCACAGGATTGGCCGCTACTGCTATGACTATTGCGGTAATGGCGATGTTTATAGTGATTTCTATTTTTTCTGGATTGGAAGAGCTTAATAAAGAGCTGATTAGCAATATCCATGCAGACCTTACAATAAAAAGCAAGGAAGGAAAGCTGCTAAAAAATCCCGAAGAAATCATCTCTGCACTAGAAAAAGAGCCTGAAATAAAGGCTTTTTCAAAAATAATTGAGGAAAAAGTTTATCTCAACTACAATGAAAACGGAGAAATCGCTTATTTAAAGGGTGTTGTTTCTGTTTACACCCAAGTAAATCCTATCCAAAAATCCATCATATATGGAGAATATCCTTCCTTTCAGTACCAAAATGAGGTCATCGTAGAAGGGCTTCTAAACAACAGGCTTGGCATTCCCATTGGCGGAAATGATGATAATACGACAGCCACTATTTTCATCCCAAAAGCAGGAGAAGGACTCATCAATAAAGAAGAAGATATTTTCAACAAAGAGCCTATATTCGTAACAGGTATTTTCGCTGAAAATGAACAACTTAACAACTATATCATTGCTCCGATAGAGCTTACTCAAAGACTGCTCAATCTTCCGAAAAATTCGGCTTATCAAATCGCTATAAAACTAAATAATCCCGAACAAGCCGATGCAGTAAAAAGAACTCTGCTGAAAAATTTGGCTGATGACAGTATCTACATCAACACTCAAATGGAGGAAAACGAAGCATTTTGGAAGATGATAAACACCGAAAAACTGATTATTTATCTGATTTTTATTTTGGTGATTTTCATCACGACATTCAATCTCGCTGGCGCAATCATCATTCTACAACTCGACAAAAAACAACAAGCTAAATCACTGATTTCGCTAGGTTTTACATTTTCACAGCTAAGAAAAACCTATTTCTACACAGGCGCGCTGATTGTTTGTTTAGGCGTTTTCTTTGGGCTGATATTGGGAACTTTAGTTTGTATTTTACAGATACAGACAGGCTTTTTCAAGGCATCGGTAGGTCTGGACTTACCTTTCCCTGTGAAAATAACTTTATATAACTATCTGATTGTCATATCATCAGCGTTTTTCTTCGGACTGATGGTTTCTTGGATTTTCTCCAAAGTAAATAGACATCATTTATCCTCTAATTAGATTTAAAGCCAATAAAAATGGTGAAATTTGGGCTTATCGGAAGAAATATTTCCTATTCGTTTTCAAAAAAATATTTTGAACAGAAATTCCATCAGTTATCTTTACCAGATTACTCTTACGATTTATTTGATATTCAGCAGGTTGAAGAAGTAGAAAAAATATTCAGCATAGATAATCTCAGAGGGCTGAATGTCACCATTCCCTACAAAGAACAGGTGATTCCTTTTTTAGATGAGCTGAGTGATGAAGCCGAAAAAATAGGCGCGATCAATTGTATTTTAATCAAAAATGGAAAGAAAACTGGGTACAATACAGATGTTTTCGGTTTTGAAAAATCCTTATTGACTTACCCAAAAATCCTATCAGAAAAGGCTCTGATTTTAGGAAACGGAGGAGCTGCAAAAGCCGTGAAATATATTTTCGACAAATATAATATTGATTATCAAATAGCTTCAAGAAAAACTGAACTTAATTTTGAAAATCTTTCGGAGGAAATCGTAAAAGAGCATAAAATCATCATCCAATGCACGCCAGTAGGCACTTTCCCAAATGTGGAGCAGAGCCTTCCCTTTCCTTTCGGCGGGATTTCTTCTCAGCATGTGGTCATAGATTTAATCTACAATCCTCCTCAGACTCAGCTCCTTAGAAAAGCTCATGAAATGGGAGCCGAAACGATGAATGGACTTCTTATGCTGGAACAACAAGCAGAAAAAGCGTGGGAAATTTGGAATTTTAAGTAAAAAACCTTTAATTTAGTGCCTTGAAATGTTGAGGCATTTTTTTAATCCTCAAAATTTGAGCTTAGTATTAAACAAAAACTGATTGTAATGAGTACAGAAATGGAAAACAAAAACGAAGAATTTTTAGATATCAATTCTTACGAAGAAATAGAAGAAAATGAGCAGACTACTCTGGATACGCTCTCTGTGAAAGAACTTTTGTCTGAAATGGAAAACATCGTAAACAAGCCAGATGCGGGAGCTCATGCTAAAAAATTCAATCAGTTAAAAGACAAGGCTTATCACCTTATTCAAGATGAAATCGCGGATAAAAAACACGATTTCGTAGAGGAAGGGAATGATATGGAAGATTTCTCTTACGAACATCCAGAGCAGTCCAAATATTCTGCTTTGGTGAGTATTTTCAAGGAAAAACTAGACACCTTTAACAAAAACCAAGAAAAAGAGCACCAAGAAAATCTAGAAAAGAGAAACCAAATCATAGAAAAACTCAAAAATCTCTACATCAATACTGAGCCTAATACCAACCTTTTCCGCGCAATCAGAGAAATAAAAGAAGAATGGGCAAATGCTGGAGCAGTTGCAAAATCTGAATTTAAGAACCTGAATCACAATTACTTCCACCATTTGAATCAGTTTTACCAAATGCTGGATTTAAATAAAGAATACCGCGAGCAGGAATATGCACACAATTTAGAAAAGAGAAAAAGCATCATCGCTCGTGCAGAAGAACTGATAAATGAAGTTTCTGTCCAAAAAGCACTGAATGAGCTGCAATATCTGCACAGACTTTGGAAAGAAGAAGCCGAGCCTGTGGCGGAAGAGTTTCGTGACAGCACTTGGGAAGTTTTCAAAGAAATTTCTAATAAAATCCACGAGAGAAAATCCGAACTTTTGGCTCAAATAGAAGTGGAACAGCAGAAGGCTTTGGAAAAGAAAAATGAAATCATCGCGAAACTAAAAGATTTTGCTTCTTCAAAAGAGGCTGTTACTCATAACTACTGGCAACAAGCGATAAAACAAGTGGAACAGCTTCGCAGCGAGTTTTTAAAACTAGGCAATGTTCCTAAGAAACTATCCAACCAAAACTGGACGGAGTTCAAAACCGCGCTTAGAGCCTTTAATACTAAGAAAAATGATTTTTATAAAAATCTGAAAAACTCACAGCATATCAATTTAGAGGAAAAGCAAAAACTGATTTCCATCGCGCAGGACAACATGCATTCTGAGGATTGGGATACTGCTGTGCCTTTGTTTAAAAAGTTACAAGAAGACTGGAAAAACATAGGACATGTTCCTAAAAATCAAGCAAATAAGGTTTGGAACGATTTCCGTGATGCTTGTAATACATTTTTCAATAATTTCCGTGAGAAAAACGCTTCTACAACGGATGATTGGAAACAAAACTACCATCAGAAGAAGGCTTTGCTCGAGGAATTAAAGCAAATAAATGACGAGGAAGGAAGCGTAGAAAAAATAGAGCAAATCAAGAGCTCTTGGGACAGCATCGGCAAAGTTCCAAGAAATAAAATGAGCATCAATAATGAGTTTAATAAAGTTCTGAAAGAAAAACTTAAATTAAACAAAATCAATGTATTTGACTTAAAAGAAGATAATCTTACAGAAGCTCAGCTTACTGATAAAGCAAGAAAAATAAAGAGCCAAATAGCTGATTTAGAAGCGGAAGTAGTGAAATTAGAGAACAATATCAATTTCTTTAACAATCCTTCGCGAGAAAATCCTCTGCTAAAAGATACTTATGACAAAATAGATGAGAAAAAAGCTCTGATAGAAAGCCTAAAACAGAGCCTTCATAAGCTTATCACTGGCGAATAATTCTTTAATAAATTCTTAATATTCTTCCAATTTTGGGAGAATATTAAGTTTTAGACAAAACCTAAAAATGCAAGATAAAATCTACATGAGGCGATGTATAGAACTCGCCAAAAAAGCTGTCGGAAAAACCTATCCCAACCCTATGGTCGGCGCTGTCATCGTCCATAATGGGAAAATAATAGGCGAAGGATACCACCAAAAAGCAGGAAAGCCTCATGCAGAAATCAATGCAATAGGCTCTGTTCAAGATAAAACTTTACTGAAAGACTCCACCATTTATGTTTCTTTGGAGCCGTGTGCCCATTTTGGGAAAACGCCGCCGTGCGCTCTAAAACTCAAAGAAATTGGTTTTCAGAAAGTTGTAATAGGAACTCTGGACTCTCACGAAAAAGTAAATGGAAAAGGAAAAAAAATCTTAGAAGATTCGGGAATAGCGGTAGTTTCAGGTGTTTTAGAGAATGAATGCAGAGAACTCAACAAAAGATTTTTCACTTTTCATCAAAAGAAAAGACCTTATATCATCCTAAAATGGGCTGAATCAGAGGATGGATTTTTGGATAAAGACTTTAAACCAACAACGGTCAGCAACTCATTAGCCAAACAATGGGTTCACCAGTTAAGAGCCGATGAACACGCTATTTTAGTTGGGAAAAACACAGCAATAAATGACAATCCTAGCCTTACCACAAGGGAAGTTTTTGGAAAAAATCCTGTACGAATTTTGATTGATTTAGAATTAGAAGTTCCGCAGAATTTCAATATTTATAATGATGAAGCGCCTACTTTGGTTTTTAATTCAATCAAAAACGAGGAGAAAAAAAACATAAAATTCATCAAAATAGAAAGAAAAAACTTCATAAAAAATCTTCTGGAAAAATTGTGGGAAGGACAAATACAATCGGTAATTGTAGAAGGAGGAAGTTTTACTTTACAACAGTTCATCAATGCTGGGATTTGGGATGAAGCTTTTGTCATTAAAGCCGATAATATAAATTTAAAAAACGGAACCAAAGCTCCTGTTTTTAACCCAAAACCAAATAAAATCAGTAAATTGCGAGACAATACGCTCTATCATTTTCAAAATCAGTAAATGAAATACGAATATCAAACCATAGAGAAACCCATTGAAAATGTTTTAGTTAAGGAAAAAGGAAGCAAATTTATCGGTTTTGCCTACCCTATTCTTTCTGAAAATGATTATAAAGAAAAACTAAACAAAATCAAGGAGTTACACCCAAAAGCTACCCACCACTGCTATGCTTTTCGGCTGGGGCTGAATGGGGAAAATTACCGTATCAATGATGATGGAGAGCCTTCGGGAAGTGCAGGACTGCCTATTTATAATCAGCTGCTTGCGCACGATGTTACCAATATTTTATTGATTATTGTAAGGTATTTCGGGGGTACCAAACTGGGCGTGGGAGGACTGGTAAAAACCTATAAAGAAAGCGCAAAAGCAACTCTGGAAGAAGCGAAAATCATCACAAAAGAATTAGAAACTGAAATAGAAATTCAATTTAATTTTTCTCAACAGAATGTGATTTTCTCATTGCTGAATAAATTCGATGCGCGAGTTGTAAATTTTGACACGCAGGAAACATGCTCTATCACAGCATTTATCAAAACTTCACAAAAAGAAAACATCTCAGATATTTTATCCGAGATGTATCAGGTTTCATTTAAATTTATCTAAAAATTATTCCTCTCTTCTACTTCCTCCTAAAAACATAGAAGCGTAATATAAAAGCTGAGCTAGAGAGCCTAACGCTGCCACTAAATATGTTCTCGCTGCCCATTTCAGGCTGTCTTCTGCGCCTTCCATTTCTTGCGGAGTTACAGTTCCTGTCTGTTTCAGCCATGCCAATGCACGATTGCTGGCATCATATTCCACAGGAAGAGTTACGAAAGCAAGCAGCGTAGTCATCGCAAATAGCAAAACTCCTATCAGCAAAACTGTTTGTCCTAATGCCATCTGAGCCGCCACCATGGCAACGCCAGCCATCATCACAAACTGAACCAAATGAGAACTAATATTCACAATAGGAACTAATCTGGAACGAAGTTGAAGCATGGAATATCCCACAGCATGCTGTACGGCATGTCCACATTCGTGGGCTGCTACAGCTGCTGCGGCTGCATTTCTTTGATTATAAACCACATCAGAGAGGTTTACTGTTTTATCCATTGGGTTATAGTGGTCTGTGAGCTGTCCTGCTACGGAGATTACCTTCACATCGTGGATACCATTATCCGCCAGCATTTTTTCAGCGATTTCTTTTCCAGACATTCCGTTTTGTAATCTTACATTTGAATAATGAGCAAATTTTGACTTTAGTTTATTTTGAACAAACATACTCGCCAAAAAAATTGCACCTAAAATTAAATAAATTGTCATTATATTATTTTTATATTGAATTTATTTTAATATAAAAACTATGCCAAAGCACATTTTGTCATAATTTTTGGTCTATTTTCGTTATAGAAAAATAAATAATCTTATTTTTGCAGAATAATTACGAAAGAGAATGTCTGATATAAAAGTAAAACAAGTACTTAATTCATCTGATTTGGAGCTTTTTATAAAGTTTCCAATGGAGCTGTACAAGGGAAATCCCTACTATGTACCGCCTCTCATCAATGAAGAAAAAAGTATTTGGATGAAAGAAGAAAATCCTGCACTACAATATTCTGAAGCAGCTCAATTTCTGGCTTATAAAGGCGAAAATATCGTAGGAAGGATAGCTGTAATGATAAACCATAAAGAGGAAAAAGAACTCGGAATCCGAAAGGTAAGATTCGGCTGGCTGGATTTTATAGATGACATAGAAGTTTCTAAATCACTGATAAACACCGCAATAGAATACGCTAACTCCAAAGGGATTTCTAAAATAGAAGGCCCGATGGGTTTTACAAACTTGGACAAAGCAGGGATGCTTACCAAAGGTTTTGACAAACTGGCAACGATGATTGGGATTTATAATTTTGATTATTATCCTAAACATATGGAGCAGCTGGGCTTGGTAAAAGAAAAAGAATGGGTAGAGTTTGAAATCAATTTCCCTGATACCCTGCCTGACAAGGTGGAAAAATTCAGCAGACTTATCGCAGAAAAATACGAGCTGGAACTCGTAAAATTCAAAGCAAAAAAAGATATTCTTCCACTGGTAGATTCGATGTTTAAACTACTGGATGACACTTACAAAAATCTTTCCACATATACACCGATTACCGAGGAACAGATCAAACATTATAAAGAAAAATATTTCAAATTCATAGATAAAGACTACATTGTCTGCATCAAAGACAAATCTGGCAGTTTGATTTCTTTTGCCATTACCATGCCTTCTTATTCCAAGGCTTTACAAAAGGCTAAAGGAAAACTTTTCCCTTTCGGCTGGTGGCATCTGCTGAACGCTGGAAAGAAAAACGACAGAGCGAATTTCTATCTGATTGGTATTCACCCACAATACCAAAAACGAGGCGTGACGGCTATTATTTTTAAAGAAATCTATGAAACCTTTAAAAAGAAAGGTGTAAAATTTTTGGAAACCAATCCAGAATTAGAGGAAAATGCCAGTATTCAGGCTCTTTGGCAAGACTACAACCCTATAAATCACAAAAGAAGAAGAACTTATTCTTTGGAAATAAAATAAAGCTAATATGAAACTAAGTAACAAAAAACTAGCAATAGATTTTGATGGAACCATCGTGGAAGATGCCTATCCAAGGATTGGGAAAGCTCAGCCCTTTGCATTTGAAACATTGAGACAACTTCAGACAAACGGATATAGGCTCATTCTCTGGACTTACCGATGTGGAGAGGCTTTAGAGGAAGCTGTGGAATTCTGCAAAAAAAATGGAATAGAGTTTTATTCTGTGAATTCAAGCTACGAAGGAGAAATTTTCGATGGAGAAACACAGTCAAGAAAAATAGATGCAGATGTTTTCATCGATGACAGAAATCTTGGCGGTTTCCCAGGCTGGGGAGAGGTTTATGAAATCATCACTCAGAAAATAGAATTTGGGATTTCAAATGGCGAAGTTCAGGCTTATTCAAAATTGAAAAAAGAAAGAAAAAAAGGTTGGTTCTGGTAAAAAATTAAAAATGATTCAGTTAAAAACAATAGAAGAACTCCGTTTGATGAGGGAAAGTGCTCAGCTGGTTTCCAAGACTTTGGGCATGCTGGCAAAAGAAATCAAACCAGGGATTACTTCTCTTTATTTGGACAAATTGGCACATGATTTCATTATGGATCATGGTGGAAAACCTGCTTTTTTAGGTATGTATGGTTTCCCAAATTCACTTTGTATTTCACCAAATGCAGAGGTGGTGCATGGTATTCCCAATAACAAGCCAATAGAGGAAGGAACTGTTTTGTCTGTGGATTGCGGCGTTTATATGAATGGTTTTTATGGTGACCACGCCTATTCTTTTGAGGTAGGAGAAGTCGCAAAAGAAACCAAAAAACTCCTTAAAATCACCAAAGAATCTTTATACAAAGGCATCGAACAATGTATCCGTGGAAAGCGTGTAGGAGATATTTCTAATGCTATCCAGACCTACTGCGAGAAAGAAGGCTACGGCGTTGTGCGTGAGTTAGTTGGGCATGGACTTGGAAGAGAAATGCACGAAGACCCACAAGTGCCGAACTACGGCAGAAAAGGCTCTGGAAAAGTCTTAAAAGACGGCATAGTCCTAGCGATAGAACCGATGATAAATTTAGGAACAGAAAAAGTGAAATTCCATGATGACGGCTGGACTGTAACGACTTTGGATAATAAACCTTCTGCCCACTTTGAGCATGATGTGGCTATTATCAGTGGAAAACCTGTTCTTCTATCTACTTTTAAATATATTTATGAAGCTTTGGGAATTCAAAGCAAAGAGGAAGAACCATTTACGATGGATTTTTAATTAAAAATATAAGAGCCGAAGGAAAACTTCGGCTTTTTCTTTTAAAAATTATAATTTTCAGTTATTTTTTTGTCTTCATTCAGCCTTTGTATAAGCTGGTCAAGATTGTCAAATTTTATCTCTTCATGGAGAAAATCCCTGAAATTTACAGTCAATTTTTTACCATAAATATCTTTATCAAAATCCAAAATATACACTTCCACCGAGAGTTTTTCTCCGCCGACTGTCGGATTCGTGCCAATGCTGAGCATTCCTTTATAAAATTGATTATCAAGCCACACTTCCACTATATAAGCGCCTTTTTTAGGAAGAAGTTTCGTAGAATCTACTTTTAGATTTGCTGTAGGAAAGCCAATTTTTCGGCCTAATTTTTTACCATGAATAACTTCACCAGACAGATTATAAGTGTATCCCAGCAGCCTATTGGCATCCTTTATTCTACTTTCCAAAAGTGCTAGCCTTATTTCAGTAGAGCTAATATACTGATTTTCAATACTTACTTCTTCTAACTGTTCCATTTCAAAACCTAATTCATTTCCCATTCTTTGGAGCAGCTCAAAATTTCCTTTTTTCCCTTTTCCAAAACTATGGTCGTGCCCTATTACAATATATTTAGCCTGAAGTTTTTTAACCAAAATTTCTTTCACAAAATCCTCTGCATCCATATTTCTAAAATCCTCACTAAATTCCTGCAAAAAAAGCAGTTCCACACCTGCTTTTTCCAAAAGAGGTTCTTTTTCTTCCAAAGTATTCAGCTGATGGATTTCCAATTCTGGATTTAAAATTTTTCTCGGATGCGGCCAAAAAGACAACAAAGCCGTTTTTAGTTTTTTTTCCTTTGCTTTCTCTTTCAAAAGGCTGATAACGGACTGATGACCAAGATGTACGCCATCAAACATTCCTATGGAAACCGCAGTAAAATCAGGGCTTTTGTAAGTGGATAAATCTCTTATAATTTTCAATTGATAAAAATTTGTCGCAAATATGATAAAAATCTTCTTTTTTAACAATGTTATTTTATAAACTTTCACTATATTTGCAAACAAGAAAAATTTTAGAAATGGCAAACCATATTAAAGGAAAGATTTCACAAATCATCGGTCCAGTAATTGATGTTGTATTTCAAGAGGTTGAAGAATTACCAAAAATCTATGACGCCCTTGAAGTAGTTAAAAATAATGGAGAGAAACTCGTTCTTGAGGTTGAACAACATATTGGCGAAGACATGGTAAGATGTATTGCTATGGACGCTACAGATGGGCTTCAAAGAGGTCAAGAAGTAGTAGCTACAGGTAAGCAGATTACAATGCCAGTAGGAGATGGTATTAATGGTAGATTATTCAATGTGGTAGGTGATACTATTGATGGTATTACTGCTCTTTCTAAAGAGAATGGTTTACCAATTCACAGAGAAGCTCCTAAATTCGAACAGCTTTCTACTTCTGCAGAGGTTCTTTTCACAGGTATCAAAGTTATTGACCTTATTGAGCCTTATGCTAAGGGAGGAAAAATTGGATTGTTCGGAGGTGCGGGTGTAGGTAAAACCGTATTGATTCAGGAATTGATTAACAATATCGCTAAAGGACACGGAGGTCTTTCTGTGTTTGCAGGTGTAGGAGAAAGAACCAGAGAAGGAAACGACTTGATGAGAGAGATGTTAGAATCTGGTATTATTAAATATGGTGAAGATTTCATGCACTCTATGGAAAATGGAGGTTGGGATCTGAGCAAAGTTGATTTAAAACAAATGAAAGATTCTAAAGCAGCATTCGTATTTGGTCAGATGAATGAGCCGCCAGGAGCGAGAGCGAGAGTTGCTCTTTCTGGACTTACTCTAGCTGAATACTTCCGTGATGGAGGTGAAACTGGACAAGGTAGAGATGTACTTTTCTTCGTGGATAACATCTTCCGTTTTACTCAGGCAGGTTCTGAGGTGTCTGCGCTTCTTGGGCGTATGCCATCTGCGGTAGGTTACCAGCCGACATTGGCATCTGAGATGGGTGCGATGCAGGAGAGAATTACTTCTACTAAAAATGGATCTATTACATCTGTACAGGCGGTATATGTACCTGCGGATGACTTGACAGACCCTGCTCCAGCGACTACCTTTGCTCACCTTGATGCTACTACGGTACTTTCAAGAAAGATTGCATCATTAGGTATTTACCCTGCGGTGGATCCACTAGACTCTACTTCTAGAATCTTGGCTCCAGAAATCATCGGTGAAGAGCACTATAACTGCGCACAAAGAGTAAAAGAAATTCTACAAAGATATAAAGCACTTCAAGATATCATCGCTATCTTGGGTATGGAAGAACTTTCTGAAGAAGATAAATTGGTAGTTTACCGTGCAAGAAAAGTTCAGAGATTCCTTTCTCAGCCGTTCCATGTAGCAGAGCAGTTTACAGGTATTCCAGGTGCATTAGTGGATATCAAAGACACTATCAAAGGATTTAATATGATCATCGATGGTGAATTAGACCACTTGCCTGAAGCTTGTTTCAACCTTAAAGGAACTATCGAGGAGGCTATAGAAGCAGGAGAAAAAATGCTTGCTGAAAACGCATAAATTATTCAACGATTTGGAATTTGAAATTTGAGGTTGATGAAAATTCAATTTCAAATTTCAAACTTCAAATTTCAAATCTGATATAAATATGAACATTAAAATATTAACACCAGAGCTTGTGGTATTCGAAGGAGAAGTGGAATCTATCCTACTTCCTGGAGAATTGGGCGAATTTCATATTTTGAATGACCACGCCCCAGTGGTATCTTCTCTAAGAACAGGCAAAGTAAAACTGATTATTTCTAAAATAGAAAATCAGAACTACGCTAAGTTTTTCACAGCAGAACCACAGCGAAACAACTGCTACACTTTTCCTATTAACGGAGGTGTGATAGAATTTAATAATAACTCTGGTATTATCCTTTGTGATTAAAATAAATAAAATGATAAACTTTACAAATAATATATGGTGGCAAGTTGGCAGTCTCAGAAACGAGGGTGTTCAGCTCGACTTTTTATATTTGTAAAGAAAGAAGATTTTATTTTTATCAAAATATATAAAAGCCGTTAGGAGAACTTCCTAGCGGCTTTTTGTTTTTTTATAATCCAATAATAATTTTAAATAATAAAAATATGGCAACAACAAACAATGCCCAAGGGCAAAAAGAAGTAATCAATGTAGAACCAATAGCAGAAATGCTTTCTTACAATGGTAATTATGGCGAGTATGGCGGAGCTTTCGTGCCTCCTGTTTTAGCGGGACAATTAGAGAAACTGAGCAATTTCTTTGATGAAATTACCAAAACTGATGATTTTAAAAATGAATTTATTCAAATTTTAAAAGATTTCGTGGGAAGACCATCCTCTCTTTATTTAGCGAAAAACCTCAGTGATTATGTAGGTTCTAAAATTTACCTCAAAAGAGAAGACCTAAACCACACTGGTTCTCATAAAATAAATAATGCCATTGGGCAGATTCTTTTAGCGAAGAAAATGGGCGCGAAAGAAGTAATCGCAGAAACAGGAGCTGGACAGCATGGTGTGGCTACAGCTACGGCTTGTGCTTTATTAAACATTCCTTGCAAAATCTTCATGGGAGCAATAGACATTGAAAGACAACTTCTGAATGTAAAAAGAATGAGACTTTTAGGAGCGGAAGTTATTTCATGTGATTCGGGTACAAAAACCCTGAAAGATGCGGTGGATAGCGCTTTGGGATATTATATAGAAAATCCAGAATCTTACTATCTGCTTGGTTCTCATGTAGGGCCGCACCCTTACCCTAAAATCGTGGGATATTTCCAAAGCGTAATAGGAAATGAAGCAAGACAGCAGATTTTACAAAAAGAAAATCGCCTTCCAGACAGCATTGTTGCTTGTGTAGGCGGTGGTTCTAATGCCATCGGACTGTTTTCAGGGTTTTTAAATGATGAATCTGTAAAAATATACGGCGCCGAGGGCGGTGGAGAAGACAAAATTTCCCATACTGCGGCTACGCTTAACTATGGTAAGCCGATGGTTTTCCAAGGGACTTTTTCTTACTGCTTGGCTGATGAAAACAATGAGCCTATCGCATCAGAGTCCATCGCGGCGGGATTGGATTACCCAGGGATAAGCCCTCAGCACGCCTTCCTGAAAGACACCAAAAGAGCAGAATATTTCTCTGTAACGGACAAGGAAGCCATAGAAGCTTTTCAACTTTTGTCTCGCTTAGAAGGGATTATTCCTGCGATAGAATCTTCCCACGCGGTAGCTCTCGCTATGAAATTATTTAAAAATAAAAATCAACTGGTGCTTGTAAATCTCTCTGGAAGAGGCGACAAGGATGTAGAAAGAGAGCTGTAACCAATTGGACAAAAAAGTAACTTGATTTAAGTTACTTTTTTTGTTATCATAATAAAAAAACTAAATTTGTCCAAAATCTAAAAATATGATAAGAAAAATTTTGTTGATAAGTCTCGGTTTTTCGGTGTTTGCATCGGCACAGAAAATAGAAAACGAAGAAAATCTGGCGCCTTTCTTTGATAAACTCAATAAAAATGAATCCATTACGAATGTCCTTTTCATCGGAGATTCTCACATTCAGTCAGGACATATTTCAGAATATTTAAGAAAAAAATTCCAAAATAAATACGGCAACGCAGGGCGAGGAACGGTTTTCCCTTATCCTTTGGCAAATTCAAACGGAGCGGTTGATTTCACGGCTTATTCCAATCAGGCTTGGCAGACTTTCCGTCTGGTCTATGAGCAGGATGTTTATCCACAAATGGGAGCTTTGGGTTTCGTGATGGGAAACAGCGGAAATTCTTTCATTGAAATCAATTTCAGTGACCCAAAAGACAGCTTTGATGAAGTCAAAATCTTTAATGATAATACCATGACAGGCGAAGATTTTACTATTTTCAAAACTTCTCAAAGTCTGAAAAACTTTATAAAACCGAAGAAAACGATTTTGAATTATCAAGTTCAAAATGGCGATACTTTCCCTGAAATTGCAGCTAAATTCAATGTAATTACTACCCGACTGGTTCAGCTAAATGGCAACAATGTCCGAAATGCAAAAGCTGGACAAACCATAAAAGTAGAAAATGTAGAAATCCTCTACGACAAGCAGTTTGAGGAAAACCTCACTCCCATAGGCAAAGGGCAATTCGCGGAAAACAGCACCAGTTTTAAATTTAAAAATCCTACTCAGGAATTCATCATCAATATGAATGGAAAAAAAGGAAACATTCTGCATGGTTTTCAGTTCCTAAAATCCACTGCTAAAAATGGCGTGGTTTTCAATACGGTGGGTGTAAATGGCGCTACTTATGCCGATTTCTTGAAATATTCTTTGCAAACTAAACAATTAAAATCTCTAAATATTGATGTCCTGATTATTGCGCTGGGAACCAATGAATCCCTAAGCAACATCACAAAACAGGAATTCAAAGACACGGCTAAAAAGCTTATCAACACTTGGAGAGCAGAAAATCCCAACTTCCCTATCCTTCTAATTTCTCCAACAGATAATAAAATAAAATCCGCAAAAGCGAAAGAAATCTCTTCTTGGATAAAAGAAATTGCTGCTGAAAACAAAACTTCATTCCTTGACCTGCATACCAAAATGGGCGGAACAGGATATTTCCAAAAGGCTCTACAGCGAAAAGAAGCTAATGCTGACGGTGTTCATTTCCTAAAACCTGGCTATGAAAAACAAGCCGAAATAATCTGGAATGAGCTGATAAAATAAGTTATTTTTCTATCTTTGTAGCGAACTAAAATTTTTAAAAATGGCAAAAATATCATTAGGAGGAAATCCTATCAATACACTAGGCGAGCTTCCAAAAGTAGGCGAAAACGCAAAAAATTTCACACTCGTAGCTGCTGATTTATCTGAAAAATCTTTATCGGATTTTAGTGGTAAAAGATTGGTTCTCAATATATTCCCAAGTATCGATACAGGAGTATGCGCGGCTTCAGCAAGAAAATTCAACCAAGAGGCTTCATCTATGAACAACACAGTGGTAATCAACATTTCAAAAGATTTACCTTTTGCGCTTAATAGATTCTGCGCTTCCGAAGGTTTAGAAAATGTTATCAATCTATCTGATTTCAGAGGAAGTTTTTCGGATGATTATCAATTATTAATAACAGACGGGCCTCTAAAAGGACTATGCAGCCGAGCTGTAATCATCGTGGATGAAAACGGAAAAATCATTTACACAGAGCAAGTTCCAGAAATCAAACAAGAACCAGATTACGAAAGTGCAATCGCAGTTCTGAAATAAAAAACACTAAAAAAATCCCTAATTCAGATTTGAATTAGGGATTTTCTTTTTTAGAAATCAATGATTGGAGCCAAGATTTTTTCCATCTTCTGTTTTACCTGCCCCACACTTCCATTATAATTATTTATCAAAAGGGAAAAAGTCAAAAGTTTTCCGCTTTTAGTTTTGATATATCCTGCCAATGTTTTTACTTTATTGAGAGTTCCTGTTTTAGCAAAAACCTGCCCAAAGGAATCTGAATTTCTAAACATTGATTTTAGAGTACCTGTCTGTCCGCCAATAGGCAAGGATTTAAAATAAGAATCAAAATGCTTTTCATCCATCAAAGAGGATAAAAACTTAACCTGAGAGATAGGCGTCACTACATTAGAACGAGAAAGCCCGCTTCCATCAGCATAGTTAAACCCTTGGAAATCAAACATTTTCTTGGAAAGATGTTTATTCATCATCGTTCTTCCTGTTTCCAGAGAGAAGTCTCCGTATTTATAGAAACCTGTAGTCTTCAGCAATGCTTCTGACATGTGGTTGTTACTTGTCTGGTTGATAAAATAGACCATATCTTCCAATTTTGGAGATTGATATGCCATTATCTTTTTCCTTTCTTCAGAGAAATTTTGCTCTGGCTCAGACTGGGTGATCACTTTCCCTTCTGTAATGATTCCGTTTTTAGCAAGACCTGCTTTCAGCCCATTAGCCAAATATGCCGGAGTTGCTGGCAATTTTGTGGATAAAGCAATTCCCCCAAAGTTCTCTGTATAAACCATTTCTTGGGTAAATGGCGATAAGTATACGAATTTTTGGTCTTCAGGATTTTTTCTTCCCAAAAGTCTTTCTTGTCTTGGGTCTGTGTCATTGGTACTTCCCACTGGAACAAAATATTCTTTCGTTCCTTTCCAAACGATATTAGCAGGAAGAACTACCGTTTTGTTACTTTTAAAAACGGCTGTTTTTAGAACGATATCTCCTTTTACTCGCTTTATCCCTAAATCTTTTACAGACCTTACGAAATCACTCACCAAAGCCCCATAAGTAGCAGCTCCTGCCCTACCCGTTCCTAATGAAGGATCTCCACTTCCTACTATGTATAGGTTTCCGTTTAGAATTCCCTGCTCATCAATAGAACCAGAATGCTCTAACTGTGTAACCCATTGATAATCTTTACCAAATAAAGTCATCGCTGCTTCTGTGGTCAATAATTTCGTAGTGGAAGCAGGAATCAATGAGGCGTTTTCGTTATATGAATTGATGATTTTTTTCTTTTTCGGGTCATAAACCACAAATCCCCACTGTGCATTTCGCATCACTGGGTCATTAAACATAGATGCTATATTGCTGTTCAACTGTTCCTCTGGTGTCAAAGGAGTTGAAGTTGGAGTTTCTATCACAACACTCTCTCCTGATGTTGGTATTTGTGGCAAAAATGGATTATTCTGCGCGCAAACTCCCAGTGGAAGCAGCATCGTAGAAACTGTCGTTATCTTTACAAACTTTTTCATTGCATTTATTTTTTTGATGTTTAATTGACCTTTGTCAATATTAAAAACAAGTAAAGTTAATAATTATTGTTCAAATTAAAGAATATTTCATTATAAATTTTGTTAATTTCTCTTAAAAATCAACATAGGTTTTTAGCTTAATGCTTTTATAAGCGGCTATTTCATCGAATTCTTTTAATGATATAGCTACTAATTTTTTGTAGTCATTATATTTTTTGGAACGAGGCAATTTTAATAAAATCTGAAACTGATACAGATTATTTATCTTGCCGATAGGCGCTATTTCTGGCCCTAAAACACACTCTCCTGGAAGATACTTTCGCAGAATATATCCAAGGAATTTAGCTGCTCTTTCCAGTTTGTCTTCTCGCCTATGTTTCAGCTCTATAAAGATAAGTTTTACAAATGGCGGATAATGAAATTTCTTCCTTTCTCCCAATAAATGTTCATAAATTTTCTCGGAATTATTTTCTTTAATCAACTGAAAAACAGGCTTTTGGGGTTCGTAAGTCTGTATAAGAACTTTTCCATTTCCAGAAGTCCTCCCTGCTCTTCCTGCCACTTGGGTAATGAGCTGGTAGGCTCTTTCCTCTATCCTAAAATCCTGAATATGAAGCAGTGAATCTGCCCTTGGAATGGCAATCAGCTCTATATTAGGAAAATCTAAACCTTTGGAAACCATCTGTGTACCGATGATGATGTCCGTTTCGCCATTTTCTATTTTTTCGTAAAGTTTTTCGTAGGCAAATTTCTTCCGCATGGAGTCCACATCCATTCGGTCTATCCTGCTATTAGGAAAAATCTTATTCAGCTCCTCCTCTACCTGCTCGATTCCTATCCCGCGAATACTGATATTATCCGAATGACATTTAGGGCAAAATTTAGGCTTAGAAGCTCTTTGACCACAGTAGTGGCATTTTAGCTGGTCTTCGGTTTTGTGATAAGTCATCACCACATCGCAGTTTCCGCAGTAGGTAACATGCCCACAGCTCTTGCATTCTGACACATTGGCATAGCCGCGTCTATTATGCAGGACTATGGTTTGTTTCTGATTATCAAGCTGATGCCTTATTTCTCTTATCATTCTTTGAGAGAAATTTCCTACCACACTTTTCATATCCATGGCTGATTTGAAATCTATCAATTCATAAACAGGAAGTGCCGTGCCGCCAAATCTTTCTCCGAGATAAATATAGCGCAGTTTGTCTTTTTGAGCGTTGTAATATGTTTCTAATGAGGGAGTTGCAGAACCCAAAATCACATTCGATTGATAAAATTTAGCCAAAACCAAAGCTGCATCTTTCGCATTGAAAAAGAAAAAAGCATCTTTCTGTTTGTAGGCGCTGTCATGCTCCTCATCTACGATAATCAGACCCAAATTCTGAAAAGGAAGGAAAAGCGAATTTCTAGTTCCTATCAGGATTTTGATTTCGTTGTTTTTTATTTTTCTCCAAACTTCTACTTTCTCAAAATCACTCAGTTTGCTGTTATAAAACCCTAAGGTTTTTCCATATTTTTTCTCCAATCGCTGGGTAATCTGCTGATTTAGAGCTATTTCTGGAACGAGAAAAAGAACATTTTTCCCACTTCTGATGCAGTCTTCTATTTTTTCCAAATAAACATGCGTTTTCCCAGAAGAAGTAACACCGTGGAGAAGCACATTTTTGCCCTCCGAAAAGGCTTGGTCTATCTGATTTTTAGCTTCCTGCTGGTGTGGAGTGAGTTTTTCTATTTCCTCCAATTCTCCGCTGTATCGCTGGATTCTATCAACTTCTAAAAAATATTCTTCTACGATTTTTTTATCCAAAAGCGGCTTTAGATGAGATGAACCAAAATTTCCTTTTTCAAAAATATCAGATTTTTTAACAGGCTGATTTTCAACCTTTTTTTGTTCAGATAAAATTAAAAGAAAAAGTTCCTTCTGTTTTTTAGCCCTATCCAATAGGGAAAGCGTGTTTGCGAGATTTTCTCCCTGCAAAACCTCATCGTTTATTTTCAGATAAGAAGCTTCTTTTATCTTGTATTTTTCGGTAATTTTTTCGTCAATAATGATGAGCCTTTGGTCTATGAGGGAATTGATGGTTTTGATGATTTCTTTTTTGGGAATAAAGGCCTCTATTTCCTGTAAATTCAGCACTTTTTTAACCTCCAAGGCTTGGATAAGATAGATTTCATTCGCATCCAAATCATCCAAATTCACCTGTTGGTCGGCATTGAGTTTTATGTAAGTTTCACTCTCTAATTTCAGTGAAGACGGAAAAGCAAAACGATAGATTTCGCCGATGTTACAGAGATAATATTCGGACATCCAGCTCCAAAAATCCAGCTGCTCCTGCGGAACGATAGGAACATTGTCCAAAATACTGATGATATCCTTTGTCTTAAAGGTTTCTGGAGCATTCTGATGAATTTCGGAAACGATTCCTGTATAAATCTTTTTGCCACCGAAAGGAACCAGCACCCTCTTGCCCACCTCCATAAAATCCACCAAATCATCGGGAACTTTGTAAGTGAAAGTCCCTGAAAGATTGAGCGGAAGTATGATTTGGGCGTAATACAAATTTGATTTTATTTGCAAAAATAATGAAATAAAAAGCAGTTAGAAAATATTTTCCAACTGCTCTAAAAAAATCTTAATTATTTAATCTTAAAATTTGTATCCAAATCCTAAGTTCAAGTAAATATTATGCAACGCAAAACTGATAGATTTGAATTCGGATTTAAATATTCCATTAATTCCGTAGTTCAGCTCTGGGAATATAATAAAATGCTTATTCAGATGCCATTCTGCTCCTAACTGCCCTCCCCACTGGAATAATCTCAAATCATCAGAGAAGTTATAGTTCGCTTTTCCTCCTTCACTAAAGACAATTTTTGCCCCGACAGGAGTATCTTGGCGCAGGTGTCCATTAGAAACATAACCACTGAAATTCTTATCTACCAAAAGGCTGGCATATAGACCTCCGTAAAGTTTCCATCTTGGAGAAACCTTATAAACCACTGATACAGGCATAGTTACATAAGTATTTTTGATGTCTGTTTCTACTGTTCCTGTGAAGTATCCTTGAATCTTTTCATCGCTTTGAATCACCTCTGTAAAGTAGTTTTTCACAACAGCTTCTGTCTTCATTCCCTTTCCTTCGGTACGGATTCCCACTCGGATACCCCATTTCTTATTATCAGACACCCATTTAGTAGCATCTGCCTCTAATCCAAGAACCAAAGTAGGATTATAACTATTAATTTTTCTAATCTCTCTGGGCATACCAAGCGGTGCACTTCCTCCTATGCTGAAATTAGCCTTCAACTGATATTCCATGTCTCTTGTGAAGAAATTCCCATTCTCATTTTGCTGTGCAAAGCCAAAAGAACTCATACCAAAAGTGGCTAAAACAGCTAAAAATATCTTTTTCATTAGATTATTTTGTTTTAATTATTTTATTCTGTAATGATTCTTACCTCATCAATATCCAATGTACTTCCTACTGCTCCATTAAATTTATCTCCTTCTATACTAGATGTGAATACTATAGTATACATATATTCTTTGGCAGGGTCAAAGGATTTTCCACTCACAAGCTCAAAAGGAATTTCAAATTTTGTCCACTGGCTTGTTTCTTTTCTGTCTGCATCTTTTAGTTTAGCAATACTTACGATTCTAGCATCAGCAAAGTTGTGGTCACCTGTTATGAAATTATTTGTGCTTGATTTTTCAAATAAAATAGCATAGGCATTCCAATTATCTTTTGTTAATGTGCTACTTCTATCCTTTTTAGAAAATCTAGCCCCTGCTTTATATTTAAAATATCCTGTAACTGCTTTTGGAGCTTTATTGTAGTTATATGGAATACCGAATCTTGTAGATTTTAAAGTATTACCAATGTTAAGGCTGAAAGTTCCCAAGAAAAGGTTTCCAGCTGCTATAGGCGCTCCAAACATAGACCCAAGAAAACCTGTACTTCTTGTTATCATTCTTACTCCTTTTCCACTATATCCATCAGCAACTTGTAAAGTAGGGTAAGTATCAGCTTCTCCACCTGAATTAGTTAAACTAAAACCATCATTACCACTGCTCCAGTTATATAGTTTCTGCCCGTTAATAAGCTCATAGAATTTGTGATATTTATTAGTTGTATCTTCTTCTACATTTTCAAAAGAATAACTAGTAATAAAGGCATTATCATCCGTTACGAAAGAAACGGTGTACTGTCTGCTCCATGCTCCATCTTGTGAAGTTACTGTATAAGTCTGCGGCTGCGTAAAGTCCAGCTCTGTCCCACTTGCAGGAGAAATCGTTGCCCCTTCTGAAAGATTGAATATCGGAGCGAAATTATAACTTCCAGAAAATGTTTTCATTCTGAAAGTAATGTTATTACCATCTACCACAGGTTCTGTCTGTAACAAACTTTCCGCATTAGCTATCGTTACACCTTCAATGTCTGCTTCCATATTGAGCGCTTCTTCGCGGATACAAGAGTTGAATAACAACCCCGCGGATACCACCACAGCAGGAATAAATCTACTTGTTTTCATTTTATTTATAATTTTTTATTAAACATATAAGAGTTTCGCAAGCCTAGAACGGCTTTTGTTTTGCCCTTGTTAAAGAAATGAAGGTGCAAAATTAAAAAAATCATAAAAAAATCAAAAGAAATCATAAAAAAAAATCAGCACCAAAAGGACTGATTTTTTCTGTATTTATATTTTACATTATCCATAAAATAGAACTTAACATCTAATAAGAATTATGTTAATTTGTACGATATTCTTAATAAACATTATTTAAAATAAGAAAAGCGCAGTACCAATGTTATATTTTCCTAAAAAATATTGTTGAGATTAGATTATAATTGTAATTTCGCGACATAATTATTAAAAATAAAGTATTATGATGGAATTATTACAGCCCTATATAAGTATCACTCTAAAACTAGTTACGGGCATGATAGGAATTTTGGCTTTTCTGCGAATCACAGGTAAAGCACAGATGGCACAGATAACCCCACTTGACACCGTAAGTGCCTTTGTTATTGGTGCATTAGTCGGTGGTGTATTGTATAATCCAGATATGTCAATGTTGCATATTATATTTGCCTTGATTGTGTGGACTGGCTTCAATATGCTCGTTCGTTTTGCGATGCGTTCTGCATATATGAGACATCTTATTAAGGGAAAGAGTGATTTCCTTGTTAAAAAAGGAATTATAAACTTTGGAAACTTCAAAAGAAATAGCCTAGAGATGGAACAATTTCGTATGCTGTTAAGACAAAAGGGTATTTTCTCAATGTTTGATGTTGAAGATGTACTATTCGAAACGAATGGTGCAGTTACGGTTCTTCCTACAGGAAAAATGGCAGATTCTTTTTTAATTGTAAACAATGGAGAATTTGTAGAGAGTGGTCTTGCAGGGAGTGAGAAATCAAAGGAATGGGCTTTGTATCATATCAAGCGAAATGGCTTTAACAGTCCATCGGAGCTTTTCTGTATGGAATGGACACCAAATAAGGGCATTTATTTTGTCTCTTTTGAAGGCAAGGTAAAGCGTGGGATAATAGAAGTTGAGGCTCACGAGATTGAACCTGATAATACTCAGGTATAAGCCTTTTAAAATAAATATAAGTCCGTGTTAAAATCGTTTAACACGGACTTTTTTTCTTTACAATAGAAATTAATTACATATATCCCTTATCAATTCAATATTTTGCATAGCTTTTTATTGTAAAATTATGTAGTGACTAATATAGCTTATATTTGAATTTGTCTTAAAGGACTGATTTTTTAGGCAAATAAGTAACATTCACCAAAACAAAAATCTGAGAACACAAAATTCTCAGATTTATAAAATATGTTTTTAGTGTAAAAAATGTCTCATTCCAGTGAGCAGCATCGGGATGCCGTGCTGATTGGCTGCCTCTATGCTTTCTTCATCCTTGATGCTTCCACCTGGCTGGATGATGGCTTTTATGTCTTTCTCTGCACAGAAATCCACCACATCGCGGAACGGGAAGAAGGCATCCGAAGCCAGAACCAACTCTCCGCTGAATTTCTCTTTGGCTCTTTCCACTGCCTGCTGTGTTGCCCAGATTCTATTAACCTGTCCGCCGCCGATTCCCAGCGCCTGCGTTCCGTTAGAAACTACTATCGCATTGGATTTCACATATTTCACTACTCGCTGTGCGAAGAGCAGGGCTTTTCTCTGTTCCTCTGTCGGCTGTTTTTCGGTTACGGTTTTTATCTCCTCCGAGAACTGATTGTCGCAGTCCTGCACCAGCAGTCCGCCATCTATTTTTACCCAAGTCTGTTTGTCCGAAACAGGGTTTTTGATTTTAATAATTCTAAGGTTTTTCTTTTGTCTAAGGATTTCCAGCGCTTTCTCCTCAAAATCTACCGCCATCACGATTTCAAGGAAAGTCTTCCCAAGCTCCTCCGCTGTAGCAGCATCCACCTTATAGTTCATCGCCACAATACCTCCAAAGATAGAAACAGGGTCGCACTCAAAGGTTTTAGTATAAGTTTCCACCGCTGTATTTCCGATAGCTACACCGCACGGCGTAGAGTGTTTTACAGCGCAGCACGCCATTTCGTTTTTGAATTCGTTTACTACTTTCCAGCACAAATCCATATCGCGAAGATTATTGAACGAAAGTTCCTTTCCTCCCAGCTGTTCAAAATCTTTCATCGCTCCATTTTCCACTGTAGATACATAGTAAGCTGCGGACTGGTGCGGATTTTCGCCATATCGTAAATCCGAAACTTTCTTGTAAGAAGCGTTCAGATACTGCGGATATTCCTCCTCCAAAAGCATTTTGGAAATGGCTGCATCATAGGCAGAAGTAAGGTTAAACACCTTCCCTGCAAGAGTTTTACGAGTTTCCAAAGTAGTATCGCCCGAAGTTTCTATTTCAGATTTTACTTTCTCATAATCTTCCACATTGGTGATGACTGTCACAGATTTAAAATTCTTTGCTGCTGAACGAAGCATAGACGGCCCTCCTATGTCGATAAACTCCACCTTTTCATCCAAAGGAATATTCTTCCCTGCATTTTCAAAAAATGGGTAAAGATTGACCACCACCATGTCTATCAGCTCTATTCCGTGCTCGGCTACTGTGTCCATGTGCTCTTTATTATCACGCACAGCGAGAAGTCCTCCATGCACTTTTGGGTGAAGGGTTTTTACCCTGCCGTCCAGCATTTCTGGGAAATTCGTAACCTCATCTATCTGAATGGGACTAAGCCCAGCATCTTTCAGATGTTTGAAAGTTCCGCCTGTGGAGATAAGTTGGTAATTGTTTTTTTCTAAGAACTGAGCGAATTCCGTAAGTCCGCTCTTGTCCGAAACGCTGATTAAGACTCTTTTTTTCATAGTTAAATTTAAGTTTCACAAAATTAAAAATAATAATTGGTTAATGCGTGTTTTAGAATTAAATATTCATATTTTTACCAATAAAATTTTTAATTAAAATGCTTATCAACCTAAAAAGAGTTTACGAAATCCCTGATGAAACCGATGGCTTCCGCGTGCTGTCTGACCGCCTTTGGCCTCGCGGCATCAAAAAAGAAGATTTGGATTTTGATTTTTGGGCAAAAGAAATCGCTCCCTCCACACTTTTACGGAAAACCTATCACCAGACACAGGATTTTGATACTTTTAGCAACGATTACCAAAACGAACTGGAACAAAACACCGCCATAGATGCCTTTTTAGAGCTTGTTCATGACAAAAAAGTCCTTACCCTCCTTACCGCTGCAAAGGAAATAGAGAAATGCCATCTGCCCATTCTCAAAGATTTTCTGCTTTCCAAACTACCCAATTAAACTTTATAAAAATTCCCTTCTCTATTTCAGAAAAGGGATATTTTTTAGCCTTATAGGCTTTTTATCTGCGCAACTAATCTTTCGCTTTTTGCTGTAATTTTGTGAAAGAATAACCAGTTTTTCCCTTTTGAATGGTTGCTCTTTTCATATAGTGTTAAATTTGCGTTATTTATTGCTTTAACTTTTTTATTTGAAAAATAAATCTTCTTTTATCATCCATGTTTTTGTAAAATAGAAACTCATTAGATTAAAAATAAATACTAAAATAATAATTACTATTGCTGTATTTATAATCCGCTCAAATAATCTGCCGTATTTTTGTTTAATCGTCTCAAGCTTACTAATGAATTCCTCTCCACAATTATTGATAATGGCTATATTGGACAAAAATATAGGAAACTGGCTAATTAAAATCCAAATAGTAAAGGCTATAATAGTAACAATCAGATTCCCATTATGCCCACATAACACAACTAAAGATATAAAAGCAGGGTCAGGAAAAGCTGATAAGGTAAAAAGAAGTCCCGTAACGAACATGTCCATCTGTGACCAACCTGACGAGGTTCTTACCTCTTTCTTCTTATTATTTTCTGAAGAAATTAGTCTTTTTATTAGCCAATAGGATAGACCTAAAATTAATAATATATTCAATACTACCCAGACATAATTAGGGAGAAGACCAAAAAAATTGGCGAGTAAAGAGATATTATTTCCCAAAAAGACAGACATAAATGTACCACTAATAACACTTCCAAATAAAACAGTAAGTGTGAAAGTCGTAATAGCTTTTTTATCAGCATTTGCTGACAACGCTCCTATTATAATAGGAATCCCGAGCGGATCAAATCCTGTAATTCCTAAAACAACAGCCGAGAATAATAACTTCATATAGAAATGATAAGGTAATAAAATTAATATTTTCCTTAATTTTCAAAAACTCCTTCAATTTAAATAATATTGAATAACAAGGCTCTTTTTAGCTTTGATATTTACTATTTTATTCTACTATTCCGCATCCCCAGCCGTCATAGTAGGCATCATAATTATCGGCTAGTTCTTTTAGTTCCCAGACTACCCTATCTATTCCATGTGGACAATCTTCTCTTACAATATGCAGCTGAAAATGGTGAGAATTCCCTTCTTCTATGAAGTCTTCCGCAACCACTTTGTAGCCTTTTTCTGTTACTTTTTGCACATATTCTGCTCGGCTCTGTTCATTATCAAAATAAATCCAATGATCTATTTCTCGTGGAGCTTCTATATTATCCCCATTTTCTTCTAACTGCATCACTACTTTTCTATTTTGCATCGATTGGTAAGAATATGGGTCTGGGAATAGGAATTCGAAATAATCCTTCCACTCTGGGTCTTCCTCGAAATAATTTTTATACTGATACCCCTCAAAAGCCGCCAGCTCCTCTACACACGCCTCTGGAAGCCCCTCTGAAAGATTGGTATAATAGATAAGTTCTAGAATCCCACCTGACTTCACAGCTCCTGCTGAGATGGCTCCCATCTGCTCTGCTTTCCCTGAAATAGCATCCTCTATATCACATAAAATAGGATATTCCTCATTGGAAGACATACCCTCTGGAGTAGGGTTTTTCATTTTGATAAGAAAGTTCAAGCGGTATTTATATCCCTCAACTGGAGCTATATCCCTTAAAGCTAAATTCACTCTTACAGAGGCTGGTTTTCCCTCAACTCGGCAGAAAAAGAAATCCCAATTCTGTGGAATTTCATAGTTATTATTTGTACTCATTGTTTTTATTTTTTGTTAAAATTACACATTTTTTGTGTCTTATGCAAATCAAATATAGCTGATCCACATAGTCGTTCGCCCGCCCTTCCTATCAAAAGCGGCTCCCACCTCTCCCCAGACAAACTCCCACTCCTCCCCTATATGTGCTGTAAGCCATTTTTTATATAGTTTTTCGGTTTGGAGCTCATATTCCTCTGTCCAGTTTTCCCAAGGTGTGTATCTTTCTTTCATAGAAAAAAATATCGTTTCAAGTTTTTCTCCTTCAAAACAAATAGAAACATCAAACTCTTTTCCCTCAAAAAGACATTGTTCAAAATAAATCCAATAAAACCCTGTCCCCACATCCCAAATATCATTATCAGGAAACTGCTCTCTGAGCGAAGAAAAAGTAGTTTTAGAAGAAATCGCCACGCCGTTTATAAGGAAAAAATCTCCATTCTCAATATCTAAAAATGATATGGTTTTTGTGCTGTTCATTTTTTATTAAAATTCTTTTTATGGCTGTTTGCTCAAATCTTACATTTCCTCTCCTATGTCTTTTAAAAAATTATCCATCGCCTCAAAGGAACTTTCCGATGAAGATGCATACACCAGCTGCTCACCCCCATCTAAAACTACTATGCTGTCAGTAGCTCCGCCGTAGAACTCCACCCCTTGTAACCAATGGCGTATAGCGAAAGGCTTTTTTGGAAAATGGACTTTTATAGCATCCAAATCTTCGGAAGTAATGAATTTAAAGCCTTCATAAGTATAAGGCAAAGCAAATACCGCCTGCAAGTGAGCCATAGCCAACAAAAATTCAGATAATGTATCGCATTCCACCTGCCATTCTTTTTGGTTATAGCTAACATATACTTTAGGGTTTTCTTCGCCTAAATCTTCCTTTGCGATTGCCCATAAACAACAATTTTGATTTTCTGCATAAAAAACAAAATAGTCTGGATTATTAAAAAGAGTAAGGTTAGATTTGGGAGTTACCAAACAATCTTGCGTTTGGTTCAGAGCCTGATGCTTTCCCAAAGTAGTGTAATAGTCATATAACAACGCTGGCATTTGCTCCACTACACCAAAAAACGGCTGCATTTCAACTTCTGTAAAACCACAATCCTCCTCTATACCAAAGAGCGTTCGGATTTGGGTAAATATGTTTCTTTCTTCCATGTTTTTTTTAATCATTGTTAAATCAAAATCTGTTCAAAAATATTAAATTTATTTTCAATGAAAATAAAGGCTTGCGGAAACTTGGATTTTTTCTAATAAAACAATACTTTTGGACAAAAATCAATTAAATTATAAACCTATGAAAAAAATCGTTTTTACTCTCCTCATGGGAATCCTCTGCCCTTCGCTGGGTGCGCAGAGCTACAAGAAGCCTTTGGTTTCGGCTATTAAGGAAAAAGACCTTCGTACAGACATGTACCAGATGGCGGCTGACCAGTTCTGGGGAAGAGAGGCAGGAACACTTGATGAGCTCAAAGTTTCCGTATGGTTCGCAGACAAAATGAAAGAAGCAGGGATAAAACCCGCTGGGGACAACGGCACTTATTTCCAGTTTTTTGATATGTACCGCCACCAGATTTCTCCACTCAGTTCGGTGAAAATCGGTGATAAAAACCTAAAAATCTGGAAAGATATTTTGGTTTCTGATGTGGTAAATGCTCATTTCTCTCTGCCTATCATCAGCGTAGGCGAGGTGGAACCAGAGCAGCTGACTTCCCAGATTGCAGGGAAAGTAGTTGCTATCAATGTTTCTAAAAAAGGTATCGAGCAGGAAATGACCCTCTTCGAGAGAAGATACCCAAGATTTATCAAAGCTAAATACCTTGATTCAGTTAAAAAATTAGGTGCGAAAGGCATCGTTTTCATTACGGATGAAATCTCTGACAAAAGCTGGATAGAAGTAGAACCAATGATGAAAAGAGGAGTCTACGGAGTGGAAGGACTAAATGAAAACATCAAAGAAGATATCCCTGTCTTTTGGGTAAAAAAAGAAAACCAAAACTGGCTGAAAGGAAACCCACAGATTACTGTAAACTTACAAACAGAGACTTACAAATATCCTTCTGTAAATATCATCGGAAAGATAGAAGGAACAGACCCAAAACTAAAAAATGAATATGTATTGCTCAGCGGACATCAGGACCATGATGGTATCCGCCACCCTGTGAAAAATGACACCATCTACAACGGTGCCGATGACAATGCCAGCACCTGCGTGGCTCTACTTGCGATGGGAAGAGCATACAGCAAACAGCCTGCGAAACGAAGCATCTTGTTTGTAATTCATGGCGCTGAGGAAAGAGGTCTTTTAGGGTCAAGATGGCATTCTGCCCATCCTGTAGTTCCGAGAGAAAGCATCGTAGCTGTGCTGAACGGCGATATGATTGGAAGAAATGATATCAACGAAGCTGCTCTTCTCGGTGGTCAGTCTCCGCACAAAAATTCTGATGACTTGGTAAGAATGGCGGAAGAAGCCAACCAAGAAAGTACTAAATTTAAGTTTTTGAAAGACTGGGATTTACCAGAGCATCCAGAGTTTTTCTATTTCCGAAGCGACCACCTGCCTTATGCTAGGCTTGGTATTCCAGCGGTATTTTTCACTAGTGTGCTGCACCACCAGTACCACCAGCCGCAGGACGAATCAGAAAACATAGATTTCAAGAAACTTTACAAAATGACCGAATGGATGTACAGAACTTCTTGGAAAGTAGCCAACGAGCCACAAAGACCAAGACTCCTGCCTAATGTAAAATTTGAAAGATAAATTCTAAAATAGTCCGCCTCTTTTCATCGAAAAAAGAGGCGGATTTTATTTAGTTTAAATTGGAAAAATTAGTGTCTGTGCTCTTTTGAAGGATTCGGATAATGTCCTTTATCTGCTTCCTCCACTTTGTGCGCTGTGTTCATGGCTACTATCAGGTCATTCAGCATGGAATTTGCCGCCATTGGTGAATTTGGAAGAAGAACCAAATTAGAACGGTTGTTAGCCCCGATAGAATGAAGCGTGTCATAATGCTGAGTAACTACTATCAGTGCCGATGCTTCCTGTGCATTGATATTCACACTGTTAAGCATTTTTACGGACTCTTCCAGACCTTTTGCGATTTCCCTTCTTTGGTCTGCGATTCCCTGCCCTTGTAGCTTTTTAGACTCGGCTTCTGCTTTGGCTACGGCTACGATACGGATTCTTTCTGCTTCAGACTCGTACTCGGCAGCAGTTTTTTCTCTTTCCGCCGCGTTGATTCGGTTCATCGCTTGTTTTACCTGTTCATCAGGGTCTATATCAGTCACCAAAGCCTTTATAATATCATATCCATAACTCTGCATCGCCTCCTGAATTTCAGCTTTTACAGCGATAGCGATATCATCTTTTTTCACAAAAACATCATCTAGTTTCAGTTTTGGAACTTCGGCTCTCACCACATCAAAAACATATGAAGTTATCTGATTATGAGGGTCTTCCAGTTTATAGTAAGCATCACTTACCTGATTTCTAATTACCTGATACTGAACCGAAACTCTCATCTTAATAAACACATTATCAAGGGTTTTGGTATCTATGAGTACATCAAGCTGCTGGATTTTTAGGGTTAATCTTTTGGTAATGTTATCAATAAACGGAATTTTGAGGTGAAGCCCCGCGTGGCGAACAGAATGGAATTTTCCCAAACGCTCCACGATTGCCGCAGTCTCCTGCTTCACAGTAAATAATGATGCCATAAAAAACAATACAGCAACAAATGCTAAAAAACTAAAAATAAGTGGTCCCATAATTATAAAAATTTAATTTCATTTTATTAGTATCAATGTCTAACGAAATGTTACAAAAAATGTAAAAAAATTTACATCGTCATTCCGATATCTATCCCCTTTATTTTTCGGTAAAGGTCCGTAGCGTAGTTATCCGTCATCCCAGAAACAAAATCCAAAACGCCCATTATCTTTTCATAAGGCTCTCCTTCGTATCTGAACTGCTCGGGCAGTAATTGAAGGGCTTTTTTATCGTAATTCTTAGGATTTTCTTTTATCGCCGATGGAATGAAGTGATTGAGAAGCTCATACATCACATTATATCCCGCATTTTCTATCTCTACTACGGCTCGGTGATTGTAGATTTTTTCAATAGAAAACAGCTCTATATCCTGCAAAGTTTTATTCTCTTTTTTAAAGATAGAAAGCAGCGACTGGTCTAGATTTCCTGTAAGAATTTCATCAAATTTATCCTTGTAAAAACCTATAGAAACATTGATTAGAGAATTAATCACCTTTGCACGGAGGTAAGATATTCTGTCGTTTTTATCGGAAATCACGGCTAGTTTATCCTCTACTCGTTTTATGTTTTCATCCGTGGTTTTAATGAGTTCTAAGATGAGGTTTTCGCAGTCGGAAGAAGAGATGATTTTCAGCCTGTGGGCATCTTCTATGTCTATGATATTGTAGCAGATATCGTCCGCCGCCTCTACCAGCCATACGAAAGGGTGTCTTTTATAAATCAGCGGTTCTTCCTGTTCTGTGATAAAAGCCGTAGCTTTGGCTATTTCTTTGAAAGTTTCCTTTTCGCTTTGGAAAAAACCAAACTTCTTTCTGTGAAGCTGTTTTTTGTCCTTTGCGATGGATTCGCAGGGATATTTAGCAATACTCGCCAAAGTCGCCATGGTCAGCTGAAGTCCGCCTTTGTCCTTGCCTATCTGCTGGTGGGTAAGCACACGGATAGCATTGGCATTTCCTTCAAAATTAATGAAATCTGCCCATTGTTTCTCGGTCATCAGAGATTTTAAATCTTCATTTTTCTCAAAATAACTTGCGATGGCATCTTCTCCAGAATGCCCAAAAGCAGGGTTCCCTATATCATGGCAGAGACATGCCGCCGCTATCACATTATGTAAATTATGCAGATAAAAATTCTTTGAATTCTCATTTAATTCTTGAGCAAATTTCTCCACGATAAACTCCCCCGCAAAGCTCCCCAGACTCCTCCCCACCGAAGCAACTTCCAGCGAATGGGTAAGCCTGTTATGCACAAAAACGCTCCCTGGGAGAGGAAAAACCTGAGTTTTATTCTGCAGTCTTCGGAAAGAGGTAGAAAAAATAATTCGGTCAAAATCTCTCTGAAAATCCGTTCTGGAGGCTATTGGACTTTCTGAATTTCCCGTTCTGCGGTTAGTATATAAATCATTTAGCATATTCAAAATTTATGTCCAAATATCGTAATATATTTCCATTTTTAAAACACGAAAAACAATAAAAAATGCAGGTTAAAAAACCTGCATTTTACATAAATTTATGATTCACAACTTGAACAATTCATAAAATTAATAACCAGTTCCTTAGAAACAGACTGCGAACGCTGATAATAAAGCGTTTTCACTCCCATTTTCCAAGCATCTATTATCACTTTATTCACATCTTTTATCGGCATAGAAGAAGGAATATTTAGGTTTAATGACTGGGCTTGGTCTATATACTGCTGTCTCTGTGCCGCCTGAGTTACGATTTCCAAAGGTGAAATCTCCTTAAAGGTCTTAAACACATCTTTTTCCTCTTGTGTAAGCTGATGCATATGCTGAACAGAACCGTGGTTTAGCATAATATCTCTCCAAACATCTTCCGTATCTAAACCTTTCTCTTCCAATAACTTAGCTAAATATTTATTTTTTCTAATGAAATTTCCTTTTGCCAAACCAGCTTTGTAATAATTGGACGCAAACGGCTCTATCCCCGGTGATGTCTGCCCTAAAATAGCCGAGCTGGATGTCGTAGGCGCTATCGCCATAGTAGTGGCATTTCTGACTCCATAGCCTTTCAATAATTCTGGCTCTCCGTAGATATTCGCTAATTCTTTAGAAGCGGCTAATGACTGCTCTTGGATTTGTTTAAACACTTTTGCGTTAAACATTTTCGCTTCCATACTTTCAAAAGGAATCATATTTCGCTGTAAATAAGAATGATACCCCAAAACTCCGAGTCCTAAAGCACGGTGGCGAATTGCGAAATTTCTCGCTGCTGAAAGGTAATAATTTCCTTCTGTTTTCTCAATAAATTCAGATAAAACAGCATCAAGGAAATAAATCGCCAGTTTCACTGCATTCGTGTCTTTCCACTCATCATAAAGCTCCAAATTCATGGAAGACAAACAGCAGATAAAACTTTCGTCCGCTGTAGAAGGCAGCATAATTTCAGAACAAAGATTAGAAGCATTGATAGTCAACCCTTTATCTTTATAGACTTGTGGTTTATTTCTATTTACATTATCCGTGAATAAGATATACGGCATCCCTTTCTGCTGGCGGCTTTCCAAAACTTTAGCCCAAACTCTTCGTTTATCTGCATCACCATCTATCATATCCTGCATCCAGTAGTCTGGCACGCAGACTCCCGTAAACAAATTCTGAATAGGGTTACCGATGTCTCTGATTTGTAAAAACTCCTCTATATCACCATGGTCAATATCCAAATACGCCGCAAAAGCTCCTCTTCTCACGCCTCCCTGTGATACCACATCCATTGCAGTATCAAACAACTTCATGAAAGAAACCGACCCAGAAGATTTACCATTGTCCGTAACGGCTGTTCCTCTATGTCTCAGCTCACCAAAATACCCAGAAGTCCCGCCACCTATCTTGGTCTGCATGATAACTTCTCCCATTTTGTGGGTAATTCCTTCCACACTATCAGGAATGTGAACATTGAAACACGAAATAGGCAGCCCTCTCTGTGTCCCCATATTTGCCCAAATCGGGGATGAAAAAGAAATCCACCCTTTGACTATCATTTCCTTAAAAGCATCCTTTAATTCTGGTTTATATAGCCTTCTTGCCGCAGCTGAAGTGATTCTATCTATTGCCCCTTCTAATGTTTCTCCATTTAGTAGGTACCCTCTGTTTAGCATTTGTTCTGATTCTTCATTGAACCACCAAATGTTTATTTTTTCTTCCATTTTTTTATGTTCTAAATAGTAATTTATTTCAAAATTTTCTCAAAGGCTTTTCTAGCACTACCTCGGAAATATACTTCTCCTCGGTATTTATAGCCTTCTTTTTCTATAATTTTCAGCATTGGGATATTATCAAAATTAGTATCTATGCGGATACTCTCTACTCCCTTTTCTCTTGCTAATTTTTCGGCTTCTTGCAGGATTTTCTGTCCCAAGCCTTTCCCTTTCGCTTCTTTGGAAACTGCTATTCTGTGGAGCGTGAGATAGTCTCCCTGTGCCTCCCAGTTTTTTAGTTCCTCATAAGCTGGTTCTTTATCAAAAATAATCGCAGCATAAAGTTTTACAGCGCCCTCTTCCTCAAAAACAAAACCATACTCATTCTGAATATCATTTTGTATCGTTTCTTCATTTGGATAGCCGTCCTGCCACTGGGTACTACCTTCGTTTTTACGAGTTTCCTTTGCAAAGGAAATTATCTCCCTAATCTGCTCTAAATCTGCCTGTTCCGCTTTTCTAAATTCCATCAAAAGCGAATTACAAAGCTTCCATAAGTTTATATAATGATTTCAGCTCTTTATCTACCTGAGACATTCCGATAAGTCCTCCTGAAAGCCCTGTAGTTTCTTTTTTTACAAATACTTCCAATTGATTGTTTTCGTTTTCGCTGATATGGATGGACCATTTAAAATACTTAACAAATGCCCCAAATAGAATTCTCATCAATCTATTTCCTTTCTCGTAGACTGTATTTTCAATATTTTCAGAAAGTACTTTGTAACCTTGTGCTACTATTTCTTGTTTAATTTTTTCGTGCAATTCTTCCTTAGATATATTTGCAAATACACATAGGATTTGTTTTTGCGCTCCTATCTTATTTTCTACAAAATGTCCCATAATTTTTTTAATTCTATTCTATTTCAAATTTTTCACAAGCTTCCAGCTCACCTACTTTCACTTTATTGACATGGGTAAACTTCACATTTGGGTCTGCTTCCGCGAATTGTTTCGCTTTTTTTATACAATATTCTATTTTGTAAGCTACTGAAATACAGACTCTATGCTCTCCCACTAATCCCATTCCCATATAGATATACTCACCCAAACGGAAGTCATCATTCAAGCTTAATTCCTTCTCTTGTTGAATTCTACTGTACATGGTTTTATTTTTTTATGTTTAAAGTTTAGAATAAATCATCCTCCGTGATGGATTTATCGTGCTTCGTATACGCTGTTGGTCTTTTCGCAAAGAAATCATCCAGCTCATTTGCGAAAACTTCTTCTTCAAACCAAAGCATCGGCTTTATTTCATCTCCTGTTATTCCAAAAGGTCTGCCCAAGCCCAGCTGTACCAAAGAATCATCCAACCTGTATCTCATATAGTTAGCCAAATCTTTTTTACTGAAAAACTCAAGCTCGCCATTTTCAAAAATCCAATCTAACATCTTGTCTTCCAGTTCTATATAGTTTTTCATAAAGCCTTCTATCTCCTTCATTCCTCTTTCCTTCATGTCTGGATTTTCCTCGAAAATCTTTTTGATGATAAAAATCCCAGCATTGGCGTGTGTCTGCTCATCAACGGATGTCCAAGCGATGATGTTCGCCACATTTTTCATATATCCCTTAAAACGAGTGAATGACAAAATAGTCGCAAATTGGCTGAATAACGAAGCATTTTCTATAATCAAAGTAAAAAACAAGATTCTCTCCAAAGCGTTTTCTTTATTCTTAGAAAGATACTCCTTCAAAACTTGATTTCTTTCCTTGAAAATAGGAACTTCTAACAAGTTTTCAAATTCATTATTGTATCCCAATACTTCAAGCAATCTAGAATATGCCTCTGAATGGCGGAACTCGCATTCTGCAAAAGTAGCACCAAGCCCGTTAAACTCTGGCTTTGGGAAAAGGTCATAAAGGTCTCCCCAAAAAGTTTTCACAGAAACCTCCACTTGTGCTATTCCCAGCAAAGCTCTCTTTACAGCTTCTTTTTCTATCTGACTCAAATTCGCCTTGAAATCTTGAATATCCGCTGTAAATTCCACCTCAGAATGCACCCAAAAGGACTTATTCATGGAATCTACAAACTGCATGATTTCTGGATATTCAAACGGTTTGTAGTTTTCTCTTTTATCAAATATTCCCATGATGATACTTTTTCAGATTAGTATTTGCAAAAGTAGAAATAAATACTCTCTATAAAAATCATCTCTTATGAAAGTTTTCCACACTCTTTCTAATACACTATAAATAAACAGGTTATAAAACCTAGTATCATTTTACCCTAATTTACAATTAAACAACACTAAAAAAACACCATGAATAAACAAAATAAAATTAAACAATCATGATTACGCATAAAAAATGAGCATCAGAAAAACTGATACTCATTTTCAACTTTAAATCCTCGTATTATGATAGAATTTTATCCTTTTTTCAATGCTTCTGCACCAGAAACGATTTCTAAGATTTCATTAGTAATCGCCGCCTGACGAGCTTTGTTATAGAAGATAACCAACTCGTTTTTCAGAGCATTGGCATTATCTGTTGCCTTGTGCATCGCTGTCATCCTTGCTCCATGCTCAGATGCTATAGAGTCCAATAAAGCTTTATAAACCTGTGTTTTTATAGACTTAGGAATCAATGTTTCCAATATTGTCTGCTTATCAGGTTCGAAGATGTAGTCTGATTCCGCATCTTCTTCCGCTTGTTCTGGCATCGTGATTGGTAGTAACTGTTCTGTTATTACCTGCTGCGTTGCTGCATTGATAAATTTATTATAAACCAAATATACTTCATCAAAAATTCCTTCGCTGAAGTCTTTCATCACAGCACTTGTCAGTTTAGAAACAGCCTCAAAACTTACACTATCGTAAATAGAACTTTGGTTATCATATACCGTTCTTACTCTTCTCACTGCATCGAAAACCTTCTTCCCTATCGTAAGAATTTCTATTTCTACATCTTCTTTTTGTTTGTAATTAGCATTCAACTCTTTAATCACTGATGAGTTAAAAGCCCCCGCCAAACCTCTATTAGAAGAAATAGCGATATAAAGTATTTTTTTGACTTCTCTTTTCTGAGCATACTCTGACAAACTTCCTTCAGAACCTGTACTCACTTTTTGAATAAGTTCCTGAAGTTTTTCAGAATAAGGTCTAAGCATCGTAATGGCATCTTGTGCTTTTTTTAGTTTCGCTGCCGAAACCATCTTCATCGCACTCGTAATCTGCATCGTAGATGATATAGATGTTATTCTGCCTCTAATCTCCTTTAAATTCGCCATCTGATAAACTTACTTTTTTATGTTCCAAAAATTTAGAACAAATTGGTTTATATTTTAATTATTGTATTTCGCTACTAAATCTAATGCCACTTGTTTCAATACCTCTGTCAAATCTTTATCGATTTTACCAGCTTTTAGCGCAGACATTACCTCTGGATGTGCAGTTTTTAATAATCCTACATATTCTTTTTGGAATGCTCTTACTTTTGCTACAGGAATATCTTTTAACAAGTTTTCTGTTCCAGCATAAATCATCGCTACTTGGTCCTCCACTGGAAGCGGTGAGTTTACTGGTTGTTTTAGAATTTCCACATTCTTTTCTCCCTTAGAAATTACCGCCAAAGTAGCTGCATCTAGGTCAGAACCAAATTTAGCAAATGCTTCTAATTCTTTATATTGAGCTTGGTCAAGTTTCAATGTTCCTGAAACTTTCTTCATTGATTTAATCTGAGCATTACCCCCTACCCTTGATACAGAGATACCCACATTAATCGCTGGTCTTACCCCTGAGTTGAATAGATCAGACTCCAAGAAAATCTGTCCATCTGTAATGGAAATCACATTGGTAGGAATATATGCAGATACATCCCCTGCCTGAGTCTCGATGATAGGAAGCGCTGTCAATGAACCACCACCTTTTACCATAGGTTTCAATGTTTCTGGAAGGTCATTCATTTGAGATGCGATAGTATCATCTTTAATGATTTTCGCTGCTCTTTCTAACAATCTTGAGTGAAGGTAGAATACATCCCCAGGATAAGCCTCACGCCCTGGTGGTCTTCTTAATAGAAGTGACAACTCTCTATATGCTACAGCTTGTTTAGATAAATCATCATAAACAATCAATGCTGGGCGTCCTGTATCTCTAAAATACTCACCGATAGCAGCACCTGCCATTGGAGCGTACACCTGCATTGGAGAAGGGTCAGAAGCATTAGCTGCTACTACTACTGTATAAGCCATTGCGCCTCTTTCTTCTAATGTTCTTACGATTTGAGCTACTGTAGAACCTTTTTGTCCTACTGCTACATATATACAGAACACAGGCTGACCTGCATCATAAAATTCTTTTTGGTTCAGGATCGTGTCTATCGCTACCGTAGTTTTACCTGTCTGACGGTCACCAATAATCAACTCTCTCTGTCCTCTTCCAATAGGAATCATAGAGTCTATCGCAACGATACCTGTTTGCAAAGGCTCATTTACAGGCTGACGATAGATAACCCCAGGAGCTTTTCTCTCCAAAGGCATATCGTATAAATCTCCTCCAATAGGACCTTTACCATCGATAGGATTACCCAAAGTGTCTACTACTCTTCCCAAAAGTCCTTCTCCAACTTTGATAGAAGAGATTCTTTTAGTTCTATTTACTGTATCACCTTCTTTTACTCTCTTAGATTCTCCAAGTAGAGCCACCCCTACATTATCCTCTTCAAGGTTTAATACAATTCCTTCAACTCCACTTTCAAATTTTACTAATTCTCCGTACTGTACATTTTCCAAACCATAAATACGAGCAATACCATCTCCTACTTGTAATACGGTTCCTACCTCTTCTACATTAGACTGAGTATCAAAATTTGCTAACTGTTGTTTCAATATTGCAGATACTTCTGCTGGATTTATTCCTGCCATTTTATTGGTTGTTTTTTCTAATTAAGTTGAAATTCTTTTCTAAGATTAGCCAAGTGTGTTCTTACCGAGTTATCGATCTGCTGGTCTCCTACTCTTAGGATATATCCACCAATAAGCTCTGGCTTTATTATAGACTTTATCTTATACTTTTTATTTACATCTATCAAAGATGAAGTTTTTACAATCTGATCTAAACTCTGTTGAGAAAGTTCTTCAGCGGTTGTAAGAGTCACCTTCTGCACCCCATTCATTTCCTCTACCTTCTCTACATATTCTTTAGCAATATCTTCTAAATATTTCTCTCTTCCTTGCTTGATAACAAGGGTAATCATGTTTTTAGTTACAACAGAAAATTTAGAAAAAATCTCACTTGCAACACTCTGCTTTCTTCTGTAATCTATGATAGGCGTAGCGAAAAAACTTCTCAATTCTTTAGAACCAGAAATAGTTTCTGCCACATCTTTCATTTCATTGAATACAGTTTCCGTGTTGCCCGTTTCTGTTGTAAAATCCAACAATCCCTGAGCGTATCTTTTAGCAACTTTTGTTGTGTTACTCATAAGGACTAGTTTAAGTTTTTATCATTCAATAAATTAGCCACTAAATCATTTTGGGCATCTTTATTATCCAATTTTTTCTTCAATATAGTCTCTGCAATATCCACAGATAAAGAACTGATCTGCTTTTTCATATCATCTATAGCAGCAGCTTTTTCCATAGCAATAGAATGTCTAGCAGCCTCTATCATTTTCTCTCCTTCTACTTTAGCTGTATCTTTCGCTTCGTTAATCATTCTATCTCTGATTTCTCTTGCTTCTCTCAATATATTATCCTTTTCTATTTTAGCTTCTTGGATAATTCTTTCGTTTTCAGCTTTTAAATTCTGAACTTCTTCTCTTGCTAATTTAGCTTGGTTAAGAGCATCTACGATTGTTGTTTCTCTCTCATTAAGTGCATTAAGAATTGGTTTCCATGCATATTTTGCCAAAAGAAACATCAATACAGCAAAAGTAAGAGTCATCCAAAAAACTAAACCTAATCCCGGTGTTATCATTTCTAAATTATTTTATTTTTTTATTTTACTTTAAATATTTTTTAATACAAAATTTTAAAATAATCTTGGTAAACACCAACCGTGTTACCAAGATTATTAGGATTTTTGATTATCCTTTCATGAACGGAGCACTGAAAATCAATCCGATAAGTCCAGCACCTTCGATAAGACCACAAGCGATCAACATTGCTGCTTGCACCTTATCAGCCGCTTCTGGTTGTCTAGCGATAGCATCCATCGCGTGAGAACCAATTTTAGAAATACCGTAAGCTACTCCTAATACAGCAAGTGAAATTGCTGCATAATTCAAGTAAGACATTGCATGTACTGTCTCTTTTACTGCTTCCATAATAAAAAATATTTAGTTAAAATTATATATTTAAAATTAAAATTCTTTTTTAGTGTCCTTCTGCATGCCCGTGTGCATCATCGTGACTATGTTCTGCTACTGCAATACCAATATATAAAGCTGATAATATTGTAAATATATACGCTTGTAAAGCTGCAACTAACAATTCCAAGATGGAAACGAACAACGCCAATGGCACAGAAACTGCTCCTAAAGCTGCATTTTTGAAAATAAATATCAATGAAATAATACTTAAAATCATAATGTGTCCAGCTGTAATATTCGCCATAAGACGCATCGTCAACGAGAATGGCTTAGTGAAAATACCTATAATCTCCAATGGAATCATAATCGGCTTTAGCAAAAATGGAACTGGTGGCCAAAAAATATGTTTCCAATAATCTTTATTCGCGTTCAGCAAAATAGTAAACAGTGTAAATAAAGAAAGAACTAATGTAACCGCTATATTACCTGTAAGGTTAGCCCCACCAGGGAAAAACGGAACAAGTCCTATCAAGTTATTCAACCAAATAAAGAAGAATATAGTCAATAAGAACGGCATAAACTTCTTGTAATGTTTAGAACCAATATTTGGAATTGCAATTCCATCTCTCACCAACAATACAACAGGCTCGAAAAATCTCGCTACTCCAGTAGGAACTAAAGATTTTTTGTAAGAATTTGCCATCGAAATGAATAATCCTAAGATAATCAAAACAGAAATGAACAATGCAAAAACATTCTTAGTAATAGAAAGGTCGTAAAACACTTTTTCAGTCCCTTTGAACAAATCTGGAATTTGTGCTTTTTCCAAACCTTCTTTATTCACTAAAACACCATGCTCCAAAGTATATCCATCTATTACTTCTCCATGAGCCACACTACTTGACATAAAAACATGCCAACCTTTCTCATCTTTCACAATTACTGGCAAAGGAATAGTAATATGAAACTCTCCCTCTTCACCTTCATTCAAAGTAGCAATATGCCACTCATGAGTATCATAAATATGATGATTGATAAGTTCAGAAGGATTAAAGGCTTTTTCACCTCCATCTGCATGTTCACTAGCAAGAGCAGTATTCCCAAACAACATGAACATCAAAACAAAAAATAGTGAATAAATTCTCTGGTTCATTTCTTATTTTTATTGATTTGCAAATATACTTAAATAAATTAAGTTTTAAAAATAATTATAATTGATTTTTATCAGATTTTTGATTATTCTTTATTTCTCTAAGCACAGAATGATATAGAGGTATGGATAATAAAAGAAAAACAAGAGCCAAAAACATCACTAAAACCTCATTTTTCTTAATCACAAACATCCACAAAAATGCCCAAAGAATATCTTTCCCAAAATTGAGAGCCATGAAAGCCATCACAGCCATAGGCATTCTTTTTAATCCTTTATACATTCTGAAAAGCAGAACATTAAGAAAAAGGAACGAGAAAAAAATCCCCACTATATATATATGATACTCAAAATATAGATAGAGAAAAATCCCCATAAACACAACCGCAAATGCGTAAATAATGGTATCTATTTTATTCAAAACAAAGTTTTTGCAAAGTTATGGATTTTCTTTTTATAAATACAAAGTTTATTCTTCGTCTTCTTCATTCTCTATATCGAGAAAAAAAGCATCCCAGTCTTCCTCTCCCTCATGGTCACTGTCCAAAAAGTCACTCATATCCCTACGGTCTTTTTTCGTGGGTCTTCCCTCGCCTTTCTGACGATAATAATCCTGCGAGAGCATTCTCATTTTCAATATTTCATATTGCTCCTTATCCGTAATATCCTTGATATGAAGCGGAACAAGCTTAGCACCGAGGCGGCTTTTAGGAATCTGCAAAACTTCTATTTTATAATTAATCTGGTTTTTCCTAATCTCCACCACATCGCCTTCATGGACTTCCCGCGAAGCTTTCACCGGCTGTCCGCCGATGGAAACTCTATTTTTTTTGATTTCATCTGCGGCAATGCTTCTTGTTTTATAAAAACGAACACTCCACAGAAATTTGTCTACACGCATACCTTATTTTATTATTCAGAAAAAATTTGCCTCAAAACATCCAAAGATTTTGGGACTTTAAATTCTGGGAAATGACAACTATAATATACCAGCACCGAATCCAAAAAATCTTCTTTCATGCTGTTTTTTATCTTCACATCGTAGATTTCTTCATTTGAAATCATTTTTTTCCAATACTCAGAAATCTGCTCATCAAACAAATGATGGCAAATACTCTCCGAAAAAAAACCAGACTCTGGGTCTAAAAATTTTTCTTCCCTGCACAAAGGCGCCACGCCCTGACTTCTAAGATATTCGACCAAAAAAGCATAATGAGCCTGATAATTTTGGTTCTCTAACTGATGCAGGAAAACCTTTATATTGGTATAAATCTGAGTATTTACCAGCTCTGTTTTTAAAACCTGATGAAGGAATTCCGCCACAAAGAACAAAATAGATGACACCCGAATATCTTCATAATTTCCCAAAGTTTCCACCTTTTCTATTTTACTGATTGTCTGTATATTATATTTTTTATGAAAATCAGAAATCGTAAAATATAATTCTGTCATGGGAGTAAGATAGGCCTTTTTCTTGTTTTTAGGCGAATAAATCCCTCTCATGAAAAAACTCTGAAAACCAGCATTTTCGGTAAAGCAATGTAAGATAGCATCATTATCACCATATTTTATATATGACAAAAGAATTCCTCTATCTACCATATTATCAAACGATTATTTTATTATCTATGAATTGGTTTTGGAAAGATACTTTGCTGATTTTCTTATCTTTATCAAAATAAAAATCTATCCTTCCCAGCAGAATCCCTGCCCATCCTACTTGGTTCACGAGAACATTCACACCTTTGCTATTTTTAAGGACATTTGGTTCTGTCAAAAATGTGTGCGTGTGCCCTCCTAAAATAATGTCTATTCCGTGAGTCTGAGCCGCCAATTTCCTATCAGAAACCATATCTTCTGACTGTCCGTAATCATATCCCAAATGCGAAAGACAAACAACCAAATCACATTTTTTGGTATTTCTAAGGAAATCTGCGTATTTCTGCGCTGTCGCAACAGGGTCAAGATATTTAGTTTCGCCGTAATATTTTTTCCCGACAAGCCCTTCCAATTTCACTCCCAGACCAAACACACCTACTTTAATATTTCCTTTTCTAAAAATCTTATACTGCTGTGTTTTTCCCTTTAAAATCGTGTCCGAAAAATCATAATTAGAACAAATGAAAGGAAATTTAGCATTCGGTAAAACCTTTAAAAACCCTTCTAAACCATTGTCAAAATCATGATTTCCCATAGTAGCCGCATCATACTTCATCATGGACATGAGCTTAAATTCCAGCTCACCGCCAAACATATTAAAATAAGGTGTTCCTTGGAAAATATCGCCACTATCGAACAAAAGCACATTTTTTTCCACGCCTCTAATCTGCTCTATCAAAGTGGCTCTCCTCGCAAATCCCCCTTGATTAGGATATCTGCTGTGCCCTTCCTCGAAAGGCTCTATCCTGCTGTGCTGGTCATTGGTATGAAGAATGGTGATTTTTTCAGGTGTATCTTTGGAATCAAATGTCTTTGCTGACAAAACATTTGGCGTAAGTGTCGTTGCCAAAGCTCCTCCACCTAGTATTTTCAAAAATTCTTTTCTATTCATTTTTGTTCGTCCTTATTGGTTATTCCCGATAAATTGCAGCCTTTGTTCCTGCTTTATTTTTATCTCTGGATTTTGTTTAAATTTCTCAATAAATAAATCCCTCAGGGTCATTTCCGTTAGTATAAGCTGTTCTCCTTTTAGGAGAAATTTCATATAATCTCCTCCATAGGCGAGATAGTCTGATGTCGCAATGTAGTAGTACTGACCAGCTTTTGGTTTTTCGCCGTTTATCAGCCCTTGTTTTAGTTTTCCGTTTTCTACCACTATCGTAAATCCAGCCACAGGATTATTTCTTTTTTGTTTTTCGTAATAGTCAAACACACCTTGTATGTCTTCGCCCTTCATTTTGACAATAACCAATTGATTTTCAAAAGGCATCACTTCAAAAATATTTCTCAGCAAAATATCTCCCTTGCTGATATCATTTCGGATTCCTCCTATATTTAAAATCGCTGCATCTACATTAGGAATGCTGTTTTTCGCGCCCCAGTCATTCGCTCCTTCCAGCACGAAATCTGCCAGAAGCTGCCCGAGCGAGCTATTATCTCCTTTCCTATTAAGCTCCACCTCGGTATGAGAAATTTTCTGGTTCATTTTATTCTCCAGCTCCTTTTTATATGGCGTGATAACGGAAACCAACTCTTTTTTCTGCGCTATTTCTCCATTTATCAACTGGTTTTTCTGAGGAGAAACTTGGCTTACATTCAGCTGTGTAGTACATGACACCACAGCCATCAAAACTGCTCCTAATAATATACTTTTATTTTTCATTTGTTGTTAAAATACAGCCACAAATATATAGATTATTTCGGGATTTTTACTCAAATATGACATTCAAAACCATAGAATGAAAAGAAGAAACAGCAAAATCCTAAATTTTACTTAAAATATCATTGCTTATTTTTATCTTTTTAAATAAAAACCTTAAATTTGGCTTCAAAATTTTAAACAATGAGTAATTTAAAAGGTCTGGGAGTAGCTTTGGTTACGCCATTTAATGAGGATTTATCCATAGATTTTGATTCTTTAACCAAATTAGTAGAATATAACATCACCAATGGAACGGATTTCCTAGTCGTTCTGGGAACTACAGCAGAAACTGCCACACTTTCCAAGGCTGAACAGGCGCAAGTCATAGAGCATATCGTAAAGGTCAATAACAAAAGACTTCCACTAGTTTTAGGTATTGGAGGGAATAACACTTTGGCTGTTAAAGAACAGATAGAATCTACGGATTTAAGCGACTTTGAGGGAGTTCTTTCTGTTTCGCCATATTATAATAAACCTAATCAAGAGGGAATTTATCAGCACTATAAAATGCTGGCTTCCACAGGGAAAAACATCATCATTTACAATGTTCCTGGGCGAACAGGACAAAATATAGATGCCGCAACGACACTGAGACTTGCCAAAGATTTCCCTAATCTTTTTATGATAAAAGAAGCTTCACCGAATATCAGCCAATATTTTGATATTTTAAGAAAGAAAACTGCTGGTTTTTCTTTAGTTTCGGGTGATGATGAGTTCACACTTCCTGTCACTCTGGCTGGTGGCGATGGTGTAATTTCGGTAATCGGACAGGCTTATCCTAAGCTTTTTTCAGACATGATAAAACTTGCCAAAGAAAGCAAAGTAAAAGAAGCTTATGCTATTCACAATCAACTCGTTGAACTCATAAGACTTATCTTCGCGGAAGGAAACCCTTGCGGTGTGAAAACAGTTTTAGCAGAAATGGGCATTATCAAAAACCACCTGAGACTTCCTCTAATAAAAGCTTCTGAAAATCTGCAAGATAGAATAAAAGCTGAAATGAAAAATTTATAGAATTAAATCTTTTTTTGAAGTTAAAGTTTAATTTTAAAAACTATTAATTTTAAGAATTTATGTTGTTAAAGTTTTTATTTTTCTTACCCTTGTTTTTCATTGCAAATGGCAAATGCCTTGCTCAAGAACAACAAGGGCAGGAAGTGACAGAACAGGAAATACAAGAAACACAGGAAACCCTCACCATAGAACCCAAACAAGATAGTGTAAACCTCATTGATAGACCTAAATTCAGACCCAAGGAACTCTATATTCCTGCTGGACTGATGGCTCTTGGGCTAATTTCGGAAGGAAAAACCAAACAGGAAGTTCGCGAATGGAGAAACAAACAAATTCCTCATTTTAGAAATAAATTTGATGATTATCTCCAGTTTGCTCCTCATATCGCTGTCTATGGCTTTGAATTGATGGGAATGAAACCAAAAACAGACTGGAAAAATCGTATAGCCATACACGCCAAGGGGCATATCATCACTTTAGGACTAGCGCATTTAATGAAAACATTAATCAACAATGAAAGACCCAATGGAGCCCGTATGTCCTTCCCTTCTGGGCATACCGCATACGCTTTTAGCGGAGCAACAATCCTTGCCATGGAATACAAAGACGAGCATCCTTGGGTGCCTTATGCTGCCTATGGTTCGGCTGGTGTAGTGGGAATCATGAGAATCGCCAACAACAAACACTATGTGAGCGATGTCCTATTTGGTGCTGGGCTGGGAATTCTCTCCATGAAACTGGCGTACTGGACGCATAAATACAAATGGAACAAACCTAAAAAAGAAAAAAAAGACCCTTTCTTGGGCGTGGTTTATTAATTATTTAATAATGAAAATTACAATTTTTGCCAGCTTATTTCTAAGTTCTTTTTTCATGGCTCAGACTAATGATAGTCTGGCTGTGGAAACTCCTTTGGACAGCATACAAACTCAAAATATAAAAATTCAGGAAGTAAAAATATCTGAAAACGAGACTTTTATTTATCAAAAACCAAAGTTTTGGGATATTGTCAATAAAATGCCCAAAAACATCGCAGGAACGGCCACAGATATAGTTTCAAAAAAATACTATCCATACGGACTTGCCGCCTTGGGAAGCACCGCTGCTCTCATCCCTGCCGACCCTTGGGTCATTAGAGAAAGCCGAAATCTTGGCGAAGCTCTCGGCATGAATGAAGCCCACACCTACCGCAAGCTCGGATTTCTAAAAATAATCCCTGCGGATGTGAACTCTGCGCTGTATTTCATCGGTAATGGAACTACTGTGATTTTAATCAGTGGAGGACTTGCAACCTATGGTTTATTTAAAAACGATTATCGGGCAATCAGCACCTCTATGCAGCTTATAGAAAGCCTTGCGTTGTCAGGTGTTTTTGCTCAGTCTATAAAGCGTATCACAGGGAGAGAAAGTCCATTCATCACCGCTGAACGAAATGGGTGGCACAGCCACTGGACTTTCGCACCGAGTTTTGCGGCATATCAGAGAGAAACTTCTAAATATGACGCCATGCCCTCTGGACACCTTACCACTGCAATGGCTGCCCTCACAGTTCTTACGGAAAATTACCCAGACAAAAAATGGCTAAAACCTGTGGGATACACTCTTTTAGGGCTGATGTCTTTTGAAATGCTCCAAAGCAAGGTTCACTGGGTATCAGACTATCCTATCGCTATTTTCCTCGGCTACCTTATCGGAAAAAATATCACCAAAGCGAGAATAACGAAAGTAAATAACTCTCCTATGGCGGAAAACAAGAAAAAATACGACTTGCAGCTGTCAGCTGGTTCTCTGTATGGATATCAGACTATTGGTGTGAATATCAAGTTTTAAATTTTAGAAATAAATTTAATTACAAAAAAACATCTTACTCAAAAAAGTAAGATGTTTCGTTTTTTATTGTAAAAGACTTTTTAGTATTGTTCTAAGAAGTATTTCAATAAATCTGTTGTAGTGATTACTCCTTTCAGTTCACCATTTTCTACTACTGGTAGAGAGTGGAAACTTTGTTTTGCTAAAATTTCGGTTACATCTCTCACTGTTTGGTCTGGTGACACACCTACTGGATTTTTCGCCATCACCTGCTCTATAGTGTATGCGTTATACACTGTAGTGTCTACTTTTTCCTCATTATCCGACAATTCTGAAAAACTAATTCTCAACAAATCCGAATAACTCAAAATACCTATCAGCTGGTTTCCACTCACAACAGGTAAGTGTCTGATGTTATGCTCTTTGAAAAGTTTTTCTGCATCAAACAATGTGTTTTTTGTAGTAAGCTTAACTACATCCTTTGTCATAATCTGAGATACTGGAACTCTGTGTTTCATAATAATTTACATTTAAGATTAAACTTCTTTTTTCTTTGATAAAGGTACGACTTTATATTTATGCCAAAGAATTTTTTTTAATGACATTTAACATCTTTTCCAAATTTCCTTCTATAAATAGTTTAGAAATTGTATTTTTACAAAAAATTTTGCTTATGAGAAAAATCCAGATGGTTGATTTACAAAGTCAATATTTCAAAATAAAAAATGAAGTAGATAATGCGGTGCTGAATGTTTTCGAGTCAGCAGCCTTTATCAATGGCTCTGAGGTTCAGTCTTTCCAAGCTGAATTAGAAGATTATTTAGGCGTGAAAAATGTGATTCCTTGCGCAAACGGCACGGACGCTCTGCAAATCGCCCTAATGGCGCTTGATTTACAGGAAGGCGATGAAGTAATTACGGCAGATTTTACCTTTGCCGCTACGGTGGAAGTTATCCATTTATTAAAACTAAAAGCTGTTTTGGTGGATGTAGATTATAACAATTTCACTATTGATATTGAGCAGCTTAAAAAAGCCATTACGCCTAAAACTAAGGCTATCATGCCTGTACACCTTTTCGGGCAGTGCGCGAATATGGAGGCTGTTTTGAAAATTGCAAAAGAACATAATCTTTTTGTAATTGAGGATAATGCACAGGCCATCGGTGCTGATTTTATTTTCTCTGATGGAACTCAGAAAAAAGCAGGAACCATAGGAACCATAGGGACTACATCGTTTTTCCCGTCTAAAAATTTAGGTTGTTATGGAGATGGCGGTGCTATTTTTACCAATGATGATGATTTGGCCTATAAAATAAGAGGAATCGTAAATCATGGAATGTACAAAAGATATTATCATGATGAAGTAGGTGTAAACTCTAGATTGGACAGCGTACAGGCTGCTATTTTGAGAAGAAAACTGCCTCATTTAGATGCCTACAACGAAGCCAGAAGAAAAGCCGCAAACTTCTATGATGAAGCTTTTGCTGGGCATCCGCATTTACTTATCCCAAAAAGAGAGGAAAATTCTACTCATGTTTTTCATCAGTACACACTGAGAGTTTTAAACGGAAAAAGAAACGAACTACAAGAGTTTCTTGCGTCAAAGGAAATCCCTGCGATGATTTATTATCCTATGGCGCTTAGAAAACAAAAAGCATACTTCCAAGCGAGTAATGATGCTGATTTCAAAAACACTGATAAACTTCTAGACCAAGTAATTTCTCTGCCAATGCACACAGAGCTGGATGAAGAGCAGCTGAAATACATTACAGAAAGCGTTTTGGAGTTTATGAATTCTTAATTTGGTTAAATATAAAATATGACAATACTGGTTACAGGTGGTCTAGGCTACATCGGTTCACATACCGTGGTAGAACTTTTAGAGAATGGTTTTGATGTGGTTATCGTGGACAACCTCTCTAACACGGACAAAAAAATACTGACTGGAATAGAGCAGATCACAGGAAAAACTCCTGCTTTCTATCCTATTGATTTAAGAAACCGAAGCCAAATAGCACAAGTTCTAGATGCTCATAAAATAGATGGCTGCATCCATTTTGCTGCGTTCAAGGCTGTGGGAGAAAGCCAAGTAAAACCTATTGACTACTACGAAAACAATATGTTTTCTCTTATCAATCTTTTGCAGGAATTCAAAGAAAGAAATATTTCTAATTTTATTTTTAGTTCTTCCTGCACGGTTTACGGACAGGCTGACCAGATGCCGATAAACGAAGAAGCACCTATAAAACCTGCTGAATCTGCCTATGGACGAACCAAACAGATGGCAGAAGAGATTTTGAAAGATTTCGCTGCTGCCCACCAAAAGAAAGTGTCATTATTAAGATATTTTAATCCTATCGGTGCTCATCCTTCGGCTAAAATAGGCGAACTTCCTCTCGGTATTCCTAATAATCTCGTTCCGTATGTAACCCAAACTGCAGCAGGAATACGAGAAAAACTAAACATCTGGGGAGATGACTACCCTACTCCTGACGGCACTGCCATCCGCGATTACATCTATGTAATGGATTTAGCCAAAGCTCATGTGAAAGCCTTGCAGAAACTTGCCTCAGAAAAATCAGAAACTTTGGTTGATATTTTCAATCTGGGAACTGGGAAAGGTTCTTCTGTCCTTGAAATCGTAAAAGCTTTTGAGAAAGCAAATAATTTAGAAATCCCTTACCAAATATGCGACAGAAGAGCGGGCGACATTACCATTGCCTACGCAGATGCTTCCAAAGCCGAAAAAGAACTTGGCTGGAAGGCAGAAACTCCTCTGGAAGAAGCGCTGAGAACCACTTGGCTATGGCAGAAAAATCTGGAACAAGAAAAATAAATTTCAATAAAAAAATCTCTTTCAAATTGAAAGAGATTTTTATTTTTTTAAAGGAAAATGCCACTACTTTCTGGATTAACATCCGAAGTCAATTTTGCATTTATATCAGCTTCTATTTCAGCTTCTGAAACTCCAAATTCCCTTGCAGCATCTCTAACCAAGCTGTCTTCGTTAATTCTATCTGTATAGATATGAACAGGGATTTTGATATCCAATTTTTTATCAAAAGAAGCCGTAGGAAGTTTATCAAACTCCAAACCGTTTGGTTTCTGCTCGAACTTAGCCAAAACTATTCTCAAATCAAAATTCAGGTATGGTTTTTTCACATCGAAAAATCCTTTCAGCCCTATTCTTTCTGGTCTTAATTTAGCATCAGCCTCACCTCTATAGCTTTTATAGATATATTTGTCCTCTGGCGTAGTATCACGGTATTTATAAGTCATGATTTCCTTATTTGGAACTACTGTCCCGCCACTTATAGCCGTTACATTTTCCATTAAATAGAAGTGCTGGTATTGTTTTGCTGCTTCATCAGATGCCAAAACACTATTGATTCGCTCTCCTTTTTCGTTGTAATAAATGACTTCCAGCCCATAGAGAGACATTCCACCATCAGCAGACATTACACTAAGGGCAGCAGGATTATCAGCCGATGGAACTATCTGACCGTTTTTATTCTCAAAAAAGAACTTTTGTACAGATTTTAGATATTTCACACCTGGATATTCTGGCGAACCATGAAAATACCCATGAGAATGCCCTTCTGTGAAACGAAATTCCACTTTGCTCCATTTTAGTTCTGTGCTGGACTGCTGCGGTATCACGATATCATCATTATCCTGACTTCGGCAAGCCGAAAGTGAAAAAACAAAAAACACTACTGCTAATACAACTTTGATTGTTCTTAAAAGACTTTTCATATTATTAAATTTTTATTTGTTTACTTTAAATTATCTAAATATTATTGAATTATTTTCACTGGGACTTTCATATCTGCATCTAGGACAAATGAACCACTATAATACACCACATTGTATTTTCTGACTCTTCCTGTCTTAGGCTCTAGTTTGTTTTTAACTAAGAAATGAGCCAATCTTATCCTTAAATCAAAACTCTGCGTCCCCAAGCCAGTTGTCTTTATCGTGAAAACTCCTTTCAGTCCGACAGGGTCTACCTCCGTAGGGTTCTGCGTATCCCAAGAGCGGCGGCGAAGGCTCACTCCGCTCTCTCCCAAAACTCCATTTTCAGGGTCTGTATCCTGATACTCATAGCTTACCAATCTATCCATTTCTGCTTCTTCTACCTGCTTTCCATTTTTATTCAGCTGAAAGAAATGCTGATGGATAGGCGCCATTTCCTGTGAAACGAATTCACTATTAAGCCTTCTGCCATTGTTATAATACACTATTTCAAGGAGATAGCTGTTTCCCTCTTTCCATTCTACAGCTGCTGTATTGTCAAATTTCAATCCATCTTGGGTCATCAGCGCTGCTCTTCTTTGTTCTTGTGAAGTTGTTGTGTTTTTAAATATAAACTCCACTCTATCAGGCATTTCATGTCCTCTGTCTTTGGTTTCATCCGTTGGCGCCTGAGGGCTGTCGCTATCTCTGCTACAAGAAGAAATACTGAAAACTGCTAAAAACAACATTAGCATTGTCAAAATTTTGTTTAGTGAAAACTTATTTTTCATAATGTTAAAATTTATTAGAATTAATGATTATTAAAAATTAAATTGTGTTTTGAACTGAATATCAATCCCTTTCCCATGAATAAAATACCTCAATCTATCGGTATAATTTTTATAAAGTGCATTGGTAAGATTTTCCACGCCCAAAAAGAATTTTACACTTTTCTTATTGCTGTATTCCAGCTCTGCACCTATTTTCAGACCTAATAAATGGTAGGCATCAGGAGAGTCCGCCACGAGGTCAAAATCAGGATTAAACCTTCTCTGCTTCGCGAAATACTGGTGTTCCATTTTTGCATAAAAATTCTTGAAAACAGAAGTCGGAATATTCCATTTTAAACTCTGCGAAAGCTGTAATGGCGGTATCTGTGGAAGATATGCCTTAGTGTGCTGGTCATCTGCATAGACCAAAGAAAGGTTGGAATGATATTCTAAATTTTTAGAAATAGGAACTCCTACTGCCAAATCTCCCCCGCGAAAAAGAGCATCACTCTGCACAAACTCAAATAACGCCGCCGGCCCAGAAAACAACACTCTATACTGATGCGTAGGAATGCTGTAAATAAAATTATTAATCGGCTGTACGAACGCAGACATTTCCGCAAAAAATCTATTTTTCTTGTAAGACAATTTATTGACAATTTTCAGCCCCCTTTCTGCATTTAGATTTTTATCACCTACATAATAAATCGGAATTCCGTGCTGTTTTCCATTGATATACAGCTCATAAGGCTCTGGCGCACGCCACGCATATCCCGCATGAGCCACATATTCCAGATGGTTAGTAATCTGATAATGAACTCCCCCGCTGTACGAAAAACTTGAAAAATCTCTCTTTCCGCCATAGAGCTGACCGAACATATCATAACCCAAAGAATTTATCGATCTAAAATCAAAACGCACTCCCAGCTCTGCCAGCCATTTTCCTCTTTTAAACTCGGAAATGAAAAATCCTGCGTAATTATTCAAAACAAAATTCGGAATCGTAGGAACTACGCCTGTTCCTGGCACATTGAAATTTTCTTTTCTCAAATAACTTACCCCAAACTGTGTTTCCAATCCTCTAAAATGCGTGTTTTTCCAAATCGTTTCCACAAAATGAGAATCTAGTTTGGTATCCTGCGTAGGAATTGTAGTTCTGTCTAACCTTCTGACGTCAAACTCTTTTCGATGATTATTTTGATAAGCATAAACCAAATCAAAATGATTATTCGGACTAAGTCTAAATTCTGTTTCACTCTTCAGGAAATAATGAGCTACATTATGCTTTGGAGCTGTAATATCGTAGGAAAAACCATATGTCGTAATAGGTCTGCCAAGCTTGAGCCTGCTCTCAAAATCATCTATATTGCTGGACGCCGCACCATAGAAAATCCCTAATTCTGAATTATATGCACTAAAATACATATTAGACTTAAATTCATTCTTACGGTATTCCAGCTCGGCAGAATAATTCAGCTCCCGAATTCCTGTATTATTGACATAATAATTTTGAGTTTTATAATCTCCTGCATACTGCGCATTTACCTGCGCTCTCCATGCCCAGTTTTTACCCAGCACTCCTTCTAGATAGCCTCCACCAGAGACTTTCCCTGAATTAGAATTTCCAGAAAGCATCACTGCACCAGCCAGTTTCTCACTATAATTAAGTTTTTTAGGAGACAGCAGAACCACTCCACCAAGCGCACCAGCGCCATATCTCACGCTCTGTGCACCCTTTATTATGCTGATATTCTGCGGAATACCCATACCGATTTCTGGTGCGTGGTCATCAGACCAGTCTTGGCTTTCCAGTTTTACGCCGTTATTTAGAATTAAAATCCTCGTGTTTCCCAAACCCTCTATCACAGGTTTTGCGACTGTGGCTCCTGCCTGCCGAAGGGTAATTCCTGCCGCTTTGGACAGCACTTCTGAAAGATTTTGACCTATATTTTCTGAAAGATTTTCTTTAGAAAATTTTACAAGATTATCTGCCGATATGTTTTTATTTACAATTGTAAGCGTGTCAATGTTTTTGGGCGTTATTTCCTGTGAAAAAAGCATATGAAATCCACAGAAAACAATCCCAAACACCAATTTTTGAGTCATATAAAATGATTTAATACAAAAATGAAATGGATGATTTCTTTAAACCGAAAAATATTTTGTTTGAAAAAGGGAATGTCTTGGTTTTAGCTAAAACCAGCTATAATATTGACTTTCATAAAAATCAATAAACATTCAAGCAAAACTAAGAAAGTACAGGAGGAGCGCGGGATTGCCACAGAAGAATTATCCTCTCTGATACGAAAATTTTATACGATGAAAAATATGAGAAATATTCATTTACATGAAACTCTGTGAGTGGTTTCTCTGGAAGAATATAGAAATAATTCAATGTGCATAAAAACCCACAGTCACAGTCGCTTTTGGTCTGTAAATGCGCTTTGTGATAGCAGACTTTATTGCTGCATTCTGCTATTTTTTCTGTTTTTTGATGAGTTTCCTGATGATGTAACTGCACAAACAAGCCCGATACATTCATCACAAAGATGAGCAGCAGCACCGAAGCCAAAAAAGTTTTAATATGTTTTGCAGTTTTTATCATCATTATTTGATAACGGACACAAATATAATCTAAATTTCCGAAAATAAAAATTCATTACTCAAAAATTTGCCAGAAGCCTCCTCTAAACTGTATTCCCCTATTTTAGTCCTTCTGAGCTGGGTAAGATAAGCGCCTACGCCTAGTTCCCGCCCTATATCATGAGCCAGAGAACGAATATAAGTCCCCTTGGAACAGCCCACTAAAAAACGAACATATGGAAATTCTATCTGAATATCTTTGATGTAGTGAATTGTAGTTTTTCTGGATTTCATCTCTACGGAAGCTCCTGCTCTTGCCAAATCATACGCCCTCTCACCATCTACCTTTATTGCTGAAAAAATAGGCGGTTTCTGTGTGATTTCGCCTAAAAATTTTTGTAAAACTTCTGTCACAAAATCCTCTGTGATGTGGCTGATATCCGTAGGGAGAATTTCTGGTTTTTCGGTGTCGTAGGATTCTGTCTGCACACCTATTTTTATTTCTGTCCAGTATTCTTTCTGTGCATCTTGGATTTCGGATATTTTTTTGGTTGCTCTGCCTGTGCATACCACGAGAAGCCCCGTAGCTTTAGGATCAAGGGTTCCTGCATGCCCTACTTTTATTTTCTTAAATTTAAACTCTTTTTTTAGTTTAAACTTAATTTTATTGACCGCTTGAAACGAAGTCCAATCCAAGGGCTTATCAACCAGAAAAACCTGACCTTCAAGAATTTGCTCCGCAGTCATTTATTATTTGTTTAAATAAAAATAAATCAATAAAACTATTCCGACAATGATTCTATACCAGCCCCAAAACTTAAAGCCATATTTCGCAAGAACATTGATAAAAGTCTTCACCGCTATCATCGCCACGATGAAAGCCACAATGTTTCCGATAATGAAAACCATAATGTTTTCAGTGGAAGCCAAAATCATCTCATATCCCTTCTGGGCATTCGGCGTTCCCTCTCCCCAAGTCTTGATAAATACAGAATAAAGTGTAACTGCCATCATCGTAGGGACAGCCAAAAAGAAAGAAAATTCCGCCGATGCCTTTCTGCTAAGTCCTTGGCTCATTCCTCCAATAATAGAGGCCGCAGAACGAGATGTCCCAGGCATCATAGCCAGACACTGCCAAAAGCCGATAGTCACAGCTTTTTTAATAGATATACCTTTCTCATCATCAATCTTTTCCTTGTTATCAAACCATTTATCTACAAAGAGTAAAACCACTCCTCCCAAAACCAAAACACAAGAGATAACTATCTGATTACCAAGTACTGCTTCTATTTTATCATCAAATAATTTCCCTAAAACTAAAGCAGGAACAACAGCACAAGCCAGTTTGATATAAAAATTAAAATTAGAAAAGTCAAAAAACTTTTTCCAATACAGAACTACAATAGAGAGAATTGCCCCAAACTGAATGGACACTTGGAACATCTTAAGATATTCGGTTTCTTCCATTCCGAGCAGAGCCGCTGTAAATCCCATATGAGCCGTAGAAGAAATCGGAAGATACTCCGTAAGCCCCTCTACGATTGCAACAATAATAGCTTTTACTATATCCATTATTTATTTCTTTTTAGTATAGCCACCACCTGTACTACAAAACCTGCAACCACCAGCAAAGGCGCTATTCTGATTTTCACCACAGAAAAAATGTCTTCATTCCAGTAATTTGGGGCATAAGAGCCATCTGGCTTGGTATTCGCTCCATAGCCCATCATTAAAACAAACCCAAAAGCAATAAGCCCCAAACCTATCAGCATCAATCTAAAATTACCCTTGCTGAAATAAAATGTGTTTTCCGTAAATGGTGTTTCTATATTTTTATTTTTGGTTTTCATTCTGCTATTTCTCTTTTAAGAATAATACAAATCGTCAGTTTTTGTTTTCAAGAATCTCCATGTCGCAAATATCGTACTGAAAACCGTAATACCGATTCCAACGACTACCACGCCCAATATCAGCCATATAAATTTATTAGTATCCGGAACAAACTCAGAACCAATCTGATTGGTAAAATAATACCACGCTGACAAAAGGAAAACAAGCCCAATAAACGCACCTATAGAGCCTAAAATAATGGCTTCTTTTATAAATGGTTTCAAGATAAATCTTCTTCTCGCTCCCACTAGTTGCATCGTCTTGATAATGAATCTTTTAGAGAAGATTTTAAGACGGATAGAACTGTTTATAAGCACAATAGCTATTATCAAGAATAATACGGTAAACCCTATAATCCACAATAAAATTCTATCCAAATTGTAATAGACCTCCTGTGTCATTTTGGTGTCATTTTTCACCTCGCTTACTCCTTTTATCCCTTGTAAATGCTTCATTACAGCATTAATAGTATCAGGAGCTACATAGGCTGGCTTTAGGGTAACTTCTACCGATGGAGGGAAAATATTTTCCTCGAAAAGTCCCTCTGTATCTATTCCCAGCTGTTTTTTAGCTATTATTTTCGCTTCTTCTTTAGTAATGAATTTTGTCTTTTTTACATATTTCTGTTCAGAAATCAATTTATAGGTTTCCTGCTGATATTCACCAGCTTTTGCTGAATCCTTTGGATCCAGATATTCATCAAAATACACTGCAACGACCAGCTGTTCCTTGATATAGTCAGAATATTTCTGTGCATTTATCAAAATCAACCCAAAAAGTCCAACCAAAAAAAGAACCAATGAGATACTGACAACCACAGTAATATTACTGGAACGAAGCCTTCTTCTATTAAAATCATCTATTGAATGTGCCATTTGATAAATTTTTCGGCTAAAATAGAAAAAATCTCGCTAAATCAAAGTAGGAATGCGAAAAAATTGATGTTAATTATATCATAAATTTTGTTTCAAAAAGCCTTAACTTTGCCGAAAAATTTAGAATTTAATGAGCGTAAAGGCAAAAAAACACCTCGGACAGCATTTCCTAACCGATGAAAATATCGCAAAAAAAATCGCAAACAGCCTCCAATTCAGCGGGTATGATAAAGTCTTGGAAGTAGGCCCAGGGATGGGTGTCCTCACCAAATATCTTTTAGAAAAAGAAACCGAAACCTTTGTGGCGGAGATAGATACAGAGTCTATCACCTACCTCAAAGAGTATTATCCTCAGCTAAAAGAAAACCATTTCGTGGGAGATTTTCTGAAAACAGATTTTTCTAAAATTTTTCCAAATGAGCAGGCAGCTGTGATAGGGAATTTCCCATACAATATTTCTTCGCAGATTTTATTTCACATCATAGAAAACTATCAGCAGATACCAGAAATGGCGGGAATGTTCCAGAAAGAGGTAGCGGAACGAACAGCAGCCGTTCCCAGAACGAAAGATTATGGAATTTTGTCCGTGATGGTTCAGGCTTATTATGATGTCAAATATCTTTTCACGGTTCATGAAAACGTTTTCAATCCACCACCAAAAGTGAAATCTGGTGTGATTTCGCTGCTTAGAAATCCCAAAGAAGGACTTGCAGGAAACGAAACTTTGTTCAAAAATATCGTAAAAGCTGGTTTTAACCAAAGAAGAAAAAAACTCAGCAACGCACTAAAAGTTTTGAACATACCTGAGGGACTTTCTAGTCATAATTTCTTAAATTTGCGGGCGGAAGAACTTTCAGTACAAGACTTCATCTCATTTACCAATGAGTGGAAAGAAAATCTAAAATAACCCATGCCAAAAGAAGAAAACATCTACCAGCCGCTACTTTCGTATATTGAAGAGAAAAATGCAAAAGCCATTTCGGAAATCATTTCGGAGATGGAGGCGGTAGATATTGCCAATTTGTTTGAGATTTTAGATGATTCTCAAAGGGTATTTCTCTACGAACTGATGGACAACGAGGTCTCTGCAGAAATGCTTTTGTACATCGATGAAGAGGACCGAAAAGAATTCCTGAAAAACTTCTCCACCAAAGAAATCGCAGAAGAAATCATCGGTGAGATAAACTCCGATGATGCCGTAGATATCATCTCTGAACTTCCCGAACATCAGCAAAACGAAATCATCCAATATATTGATGACAATGAACTAGCGCAGAGCATCGTGGATCTCCTCCGCTATGATGAACATGTAGCGGGAAGTCTCATGGCAACAGAGCTGGTAAAGGTAAATCACAATCTATCCATCATCGCAGCAGTAAGAGAAATGCGCAAACAAGCCGAAGATATGGACGAAGTCTACTCTATCTATGTAGTGGATGAACAGGACAAGCTCCTCGGTACCCTCAGTTTAAAAAAACTACTTACCACCAGCACTTCTTCCAAAGTTTTGGATGTTTATAACTCCAAAATAAGATGCGTGCAGGACAATGAACCTGCCGAAGATGCCGCACGATACATGCAGAAATACGAACTCTTTGAAGTTCCCGTAATAGATGCCTTGGGAAGATTAGTAGGGAGAATTACCATAGATGATGTCATGGACTTCATCAAAGAAGAAACAGACAAAGACTATCAGCTGGCATCAGGGATTGCTACGGATATTGACTCTACGGACACTATTCTAAACATCACCAAAGCCCGTCTTCCATGGCTATTCATCGGAATGGTGGGCGGTCTGATAGGTTCACGAGTTCTGCAAGGAAACGAAGAAGCGATGAGCCATGTTCCAGCCTTGATGTTCTTCGTTCCGCTGATAGCGGCTACCGCTGGAAACATCGGTGTACAGGCTTCAGCGATTATCGTACAAGGGCTTGCCAATAATACTTTGGGACAAAACACCCTAAAAACTCTAATGAAAGAAGTGAGTGTAGCTGTGGCTTCGGGATTGATTTTATCACTGATTATTTTCGGGTTTAATCTGTTTGTCAATCATCACGATATGATGATTTCCATTACGATTTCCGTAGCGCTGCTTTCTGTCATCATCATCGCGGCGATGATAGGCACCATCGTTCCTATTTTTCTCAACAAAAATAAAATAGACCCAGCTATCGCCACAGGTCCATTCATCACCACTTCCAACGATATCCTTGGTGTGATGGTATATTTCACGATTGCAAAATTAATATTAGGACTTTAAAAAATTAAGACTAAATAAAAACAGCCACAAGTTTTAACTTATGGCTGTCATTTTTTATTTACTTTTTCTTGTTTGGAAAATATATCCAACTCCGAAATTCACTTGTCCAAAAACAAAATCTTGCTGTGCTTTGTCTGGTCTGTCGTTTAGCGTAGTCTTCACATCAGGCATGTTGATATAGCCATATTTCGCTTCTACTCTTGCCATGATATGCTTCCAGAAAACAAAATTCAAACTCGCTCTGGCATCCAGTCCAAATCCTGCCACATGGAAACGGTCACTTCTCTCATTTCCAAAAAGTTTAACATTAGATTTTGGATACAAAACTCCTAAACCTCCACCATAAGACCAAGTAATATTAAAATTATTCCCTTGGTAGATTTTATTATATTTCTCAGCTCCGATGTTTACATAGTTAAGCCCATCTGTATGCTCAAATGTAAGGAATTCTCCATCCGTCAAATCCACTTTTCCATCTCTAACCATCGCAGCATAGTGAGGGTCAGAAATTTTCCCAGTGAAATCTGTCGTTTGGTCTTGTTTCATCACATATTTCATATGGTCTAACGCTAAAACAAGAGCCAAATTATCCTTAATAAAATACCCTATTCTAGCATTAGTCTGAGGAATCGTAACACGAAGCGGATTAAGATAATCATTAAAACTAAAATCCGTCGGTCTATCCTTAGCTACCATATTATGAAGCGTGAAATCATAGTCATTCCCTCTGAAATGAACATCTGAATTACTGTAAAGAGCTCTGTTCCAGCCCCAATACAAAAATATTGCTCCTTTTCTGTAAGGATTATAGGCTGTTTGGTTTTTATGGTCTGCCTTTCTTACTGGCGCTGATTTTTCCTGCGCCGAAACCAAATTCATTCCCACCAAAAATGATAATAAAATCGCTGTTTTTTTCATAATCAATTATTCTTTTTATTTTTAAATCTATTAAATTTTCTAAATTAGAAATCGGTTTAAAGAAATTCTCTTTAAACCGATGCTAATATATTATTAACCTAAATTTACTTTGTCTTTGCTGACTCATCAGCCTTCGCTGGTGCCTTTGCTGCATTGCTCGGCGCTGTAGTCTGAGGCTTCGCATTTGTCGGAACCACTACCGTAGAAGGCTTCGCTGTAAGCACCACACTTAGGAAAATCAGCCCCACTACGACACCTCCAAGTGTCCATGTAGCTTTTTCCATAAAATCATTGGTTCTCTGTATCCCAAAAGATGCAGAAGACGCTCCTCCAAAAGTTCCTGAAAGCCCTCCTCCCTTAGGATTTTGAGCTAAAATAATAATAGCCAACAAAACACACGCAACGATGATAGCTATCATCAGTAGTATAAATATTGTACTCATTTTACCATCTAAGTTTAGTCGGCAAATATAATAATTTTCTTTAACATGGAAAACAGATTTTGCAAAAACTTTCTGCATAAATTTAGACAATAAAATCGTAAATTTGCCTAAATTAACAAAAGATGGATCCACAAAAGATAAACGAACTAGAGCAAAGGATAGGAAATCTGCTGTATAGACAGTCCGTTTTTTATAAAGAAATAAAACAGCTGGAAAATGAATTGGCCGAGTTAAAAAGACAAAGCAATTTCTCTTCTGTTTCTGCCGCAAATACGGTAAAAACTCCTGCTGAAAAACCAACTGAAAGACCAGTTGAAAAAACAATCGAAAGGCCAACCGAGGCACCAGCCGAAAAAACAACCGAAACACCAGTCATAACGGCTCCTTCTACTCCTAAACCCCAGTTTTCTCTTCCTACAATAAATAGACCTAAACAACCTTCTGATTTAGAGAAGATTATAGGAGAAAGCTGGATTAACAAAATAGGAATTCTCATCGTAATAATTGGTGTAGCCATCGGTGCTAAATATTCTATCGAAAACGAACTCATCAGCCCGCTTACACGAATTATATTAGGATATCTGGTGGGAATCGGTCTGCTTGGTTTTGGAATTAAGCTAAAACCTAAATTTGAGGGATACAGCGCAGTTTTGGTGAGTGGTTCCATTTCTATTTTCTATTTCATCACCTATTTTGCATATAGTTTTTACAATCTCATTCCGCAAATTTTGGCTTTTGCGATGATGCTGATATTCACGGTTTTCACTGTCTTTGCCGCGATAAAATACAACCGAGTGGTGATTGCCCACATTGGACTTATAGGAGCTTATGCCGTACCGTTTCTCCTATCATCAGGCTCTGGAAGAGTGGATATTTTATTCAGCTATATGCTGATTATCAACCTTGGAATTTTATTTATTTCTATAAAAAGAGACTGGAAAACCCTGCATTATAGTGCTTTCTTTTTTACTTGGCTGATATATGGCTCTTGGTTTGCAGATAAATCTTTTTATTCAAGTTTGCAAGGATACGAAGCACTGGGAATAGGCTTTGCTACGGCATTTTTCTTGATATTCTATGGAGTTTCTTTATTTAATAATATCATTTCAAAAGAGAAATTGGATAAAATCAATATTATCCTTATTCTACTAAATTCATTTATTTATTTTGGTTTTGGATATGGAATTTTTAATTCTAATACTAAATTAGACACCTATTTAGGGCTATTTACATTATTCAATGCTGTTATACATTTTGTAGTTTTATTCTTTATCAAGTCAAAAAAACTTGCGGATTCTACTCTATTCTACTCCACATTAGGAATGGTTTTCACTTTCATCACGATTGCGATACCAATACAGCTGGACGGAAGCTGGGTAACGCTTCTGTGGATAGCACAAGGGACTATTTTATTTTGGATTGGAAAAACAAAAAACATCCCTATTTACGAAAAAATATCCCTTCCTATATTGGGGCTTTCTTTCCTCAGTCTTTTGGAAGATTGGAGTTTCTATCGTTATGCTAATAATGGGGATATTCAGGCTTTCTGGAATATCAACTTCCTGACAGGGATTTTAGCTATTTTAGGATATGGTTTTGTTGTTTATCTTTCAAGAAAACACGATGAAACGGAAGAAAACCAAAAATTCAGCCCTTTTAATGCTATAAAGTCTTTCTATCTACCTGCTTTATTAGTATTGACAGCGTATCTCACTTTTAGAAATGAGATAGCATATTATTTTAATTATTGGTTAGAGAATTCATCTCTTAAAGGCAAAGAAATCAGCGAAATAGATGAATACTCCCTTTACAATTACGATATCAATGTTTTCAAAAACATATACCTTATTGCCTATTCTCTTGTATTCTTTGGAGGAATGGCTCTACTGAATTTCTATAAATTCAAAAATAAAGTTTTAGGAATTTCGGCTATTGTTATCGGGCTTTTAACTTTACTTTCCGCACAGACTTTTGGGCTGGAAGAACTTGGAGAACTTCGCTATGCCTATATCAATGGAGGTTCAAATGAATATTTTGATGTTAATTTCAACTATATTTTAGTGCGTTATCTACTCTGGGGAAGTGTAGCATTTGCGCTTTGGGCGATTTTCAAAAATACTAAATCCATTATAGAAAATACAAAGTTCCACATTTTCTTGGAAATGGTGATTCATATTTCCATCCTTAATTTCTTGAGCAACGAACTGGTAACTTGGATGGATATTGCTGGTTATCAAGATATTTTCAAACTAGGACTGAGCATTCTTTGGAGTGTTTATTCACTTCTTTTGGTCAGTCTCGGAATTTACAAGAAAAAGAAATACCTCAGAATTTCTGCCCTCGTGCTGTTTGGTGTCACTTTGGCTAAACTATTCCTATATGATATCTCTAATCTCAGCACGATATCAAAAACTGTCGTATTGATTGTTTTAGGGCTGTTACTCCTTATCATTTCATTCTTATACAATAAATTTAAAGACAAAATCGGCGATGAAACTAAACATTAAATCCATATTTTCACTAATTTTCTTGGGATTTTCCACTTTGGGAATTTCTCAAGAAAATAATTTTTCGTTCAAAAGAACCATAAAACCAAATCCTGCCACCGAGTGGAACAGGATAGAAATTCCTCTGCCGATGTATGGAAAATTGAACCAAAATTTTTCTGACATTAGGATTTATAAGATTTCAGGGAAAGATTCGCTGGAAATCCCTTATTTACTATCCAAAGCAGAGTTTTCTTCCGAGAACAAAACCGAATACATAGGCTTCAAAATCCTAAACCAGACCAAAACTGCCGATGGATACTATTTCACGCTGGAAAGTCCCATCACAGCAGACATAGAGGAAATAGACCTGCATTTTTCTAATCAAAATTTTGATTGGAAAATAACCTTGGAAGGCAGCCACGACCAAAAACAATGGTTCTCTATCCTAGAAAACTACCGAATACTTTCCATAAAAAACAACAAAACTGATTACAATTTCCAGCTGCTGGCTTTTGAAAAAACGAATTATAAATTTTACCGAATTTTCATCCCTAGTAAAGAAACTCCCGTTTTACAAAAAGCTTCTATGCAGGAGAAATTCACTCCGATAATAGAGTTCAAAGAACTGATAATCAACAATATAAAACAAACCAACAGCACAAAAGACAAAAACTCTGTCATCACATTTTCTCTGCCTCACAAAATCCCTGTCTATTCACTGATTCTGGATGTAGAGAAAAACGATGCTTTTTCGCGCCCGATAGAGATTAAGTATCTGACAGACAGCATAAAAACAGAAAAAGGCTGGCTGAAAAATTATGATACTTTTTACTCTGGAAAAATCACTTACTACGGAGCTAAGGAATTGGATTTTTCATTTCCAAATAATGATGTAATATGGGCAAAGGATTTCCAAATCATCATTGAAAATCAAGACAATGCACCTATCACTGTAAAATCTGTCAGCGCTGTTTCGCCTAAATATTTTGTCTACTTTAAACCAAAAAATGAAGAAAACTATTTTCTATTTTATGGAGATGAGAATTCTTCCCTTCCAGAATATGATTTGAAACTGATAGAAAACAAGGTTTTCAAACTATCAAAGTCTGATGCAGGCCTCTCTGAGGAGGAGAAACTTCCTAAAAAGGAAAAACCCGCCAAAGAACCTTTATTCAAGGACAAAGGCTGGCTTTGGGGGGTGATGATTCTTATTATCTGTATTTTAGGATTTTTCAGCCACAGAATGCTTTCTACAAAGCAGGAATAGGAGTTTATTTTCTCTCTATCAGCGCCATGTAGAAACCATCATAGCCATCGCTCGGCATGATGTTTTCCTCCTTTACGAGGGCAAATTCTGTATTTTCGGCAAGGAATTTTCTAACCTGTTCTCCATTTTCAGATGGAAGGATGGAACATGTGGCATAAACCATTTTTCCTCCTTTTTTCAGGATTTTAGAATAGTTTTGCAGAATGTTTTCCTGCTCGGTTTTTATTCTGTTGATGAAATCTTCATCTATTTTCCACTTGCTGTCAGGATTTCTTTTCAGCACTCCGAGTCCTGAGCATGGAGCGTCTATAAGAAGTCTGTCTGCCGTGTTGTGAAGTCTTTTGATGACTTTATTATCTTCTATAAATCTGGTTTCTATGTTGAAAGCTCCCGCCCTTTTTGCTCTTCGCTTCAGCTCGGCTAGTTTCCATTCGTAGATGTCTAATGCTATTATCTGCCCTTTATTCTTCATCAAAGCAGCGATATGAAGGGTTTTCCCTCCTGCACCTGCACAGGCATCCACCACTCTCATTCCTTCTTTTACATCTAGGAGTTCGGCTATTTTTTGTGATGAAGCGTCCTGCACCTCGAAAAAGCCTTCCTTAAATGCCGATGTCAGAAATACATTTTTCTTTTCTTCCAGCTGGACAGCGTCTGGGTAACCTCTTAATACAAAGGAATTTACGCCCTCTTCTTTTAAAATTTCTACAAGATTTTCTGCTGAAATTTTGAGTGAATTTGCCCTTAAAATCACAGGCGCCTGCTCATTGAGAGCGGACATTTCTTTCTCCCATTTTGCTCCCAGCTCTTTTTCAAACAAACCTGCCAGCCAATCTGGCACAGAGTGTTCTATGGCTTTGGTAGGGAATGTTTTTTTGTCCAATTTAGACAAAATTCCACCTGTTTTTATTCCATCAAATTCATCAAATTTCTTGTATTTCACCTTCTTCCAAAGAAGATAAGCCAAAATCAAATTGTAGATATTAGACGGCTTTGTCCCCTCGCCCATGTAGTATTCTAGGCGTTTTTTCCAGCGGACTATATCATAGAATATCTCCGAAACCACCTGCCTGTCGGCACTTCCCCATTTTTTATGAGCTTTTAGTAATCTCTCTAAAACTTTATCAGCATATTTTTTATCCTGAAAAAAAGTTTCCTCCAATGCATCATGAATTCCTATCAGTAAGTTACGGTGTATCAATTCCATGTTTGTATAAATTTCGGACAAAAATACATTTTAAAAACCAAAACTCCCAAAATTATTTGAGAATACGGACTTTGGTAATTATTTTTTTTCGTAATTTAGTATCATTAATTTTTTATTATTATGAAAAGATATTCTTTATTTGCGTTTCTATTTTTGCTTTCGGCAAATTTATTTTTCGCACAAAAACCCATTTACACCAAGGCAAAAGTAACTGCCGTGAAAGTGTACAGAAACTCCGCTGAACTACAGAACACAGTAAGTTTCAGTATTCCTTCGGGAATTTCCGAAATAGTAATCGGCAATATTTCGGAAGAGATTAACGAAAAAACTATCCAAATCGGCGTAAACAGCAAGAACATTTCTATTCTTTCCTCGCAGTTTACGAGCGATTATTCCACGGATTTTAAAATGGATACCACCAATCCACAGATTAAAAAAGTGAATGACAGCATCAAAATCGTGGAAAACCTCATCTCTAAAAACCGAATAGAGCTGGATGCCAACAAAAAAGCCGTAGAACTTTTGGACAAAAACCAAACTGTGCTGGTAGGAAGCAATTCCTCCAATGTCGCACAGCTCACGCAACTGACCGAGTTCTACACCAACAAGAGAATAGAGCTGGAAAACAAACTCGTTTCCCTCAAAACGAAAGGCGATGACCTCAGTAAAAAACTTTCCCGACTGAAAAGCAGCCTAAAAACCAAAGAACAGAAAGAAGCAGAAGAGTTTGCAGATGGCGTAATCGTCCTAAAACTAATGTCTCCTACGGCTGGAAATATCAAACTGAATATCAACTATCTTACAGACAATGTCTCTTGGAAGCCTTACTACGAGATAAAAGCTGAGAAAATCTCTGCTCCGCTGGATGTAACCTTCAAGGCGATTGTAAAACAAAATACAGGGCTGGACTGGAAAGGCGTAAAACTTACCCTTATCAATGGAAACTCTTCCAGAAACAATTACGCTCCTACAGTAAGCCCTTGGTTCATCTACGCAAGAAGCCCGAGAGAAAGAGAAATCCAAAGGGAAGAAATCGCCAGCAAATCTGCAGCCATAAGAATCAGAGGAATGGGAAGTGTACATGCAGAAGAGGATGATGTTCAATCCAAAGAATTAGAAGGTCGTGCCGAAGGTGTTGTTGTAGGCTACGCTGGGTTTAATGTCAATGCAAACGAGCTAAATACCAGCTATGACATAGACATTCCTTACGATATCTTGTCCAATAACGAAGACCACCTCATCAGTCTTTATCAGCAGAAAATCCCTGCCGATTATCAATACTTCACTGCACCTAATTACAACAGAGAGGCCTATCTTTTAGCGAAAATAAAGGATTTCAACAAGTATAATTTGGTTTCCGCGCCTGCAAGTATCATCTTTGAAAATATGTATATCGGTGAGACACGCATCAGCCCAGACCAAACTAACAATGAGATGAACATCACGCTGGGTAACGACCCGAAAATCAGCATCAGAAGAGAAGAAGTCCAAGATAAATCCGGCGATAAATTCCTTTCTTCTTACCGCGAAAAAGTGATTACATATGATTTGGTCATCAAGAATAACAAGAAAGAACAAATCAGCATAGAAGTAAAAGACCGTTTTCCGCTGAGCAACAACGAAGCCGTAAAAATAGAAGTGCTTGACAAAAGCGGTGCCGCGAAGGATGATGAAAAAGGTTTCCTCACATGGAACATAAAACTCTCTCCTTCCGAAACCAAAAAACTGAGAGTAAGCTACAAAGTTCGCTATCCGAAAGACTACACCATAAACGGATTATAAAAACAAAAAACTCCCTCATATGAAGGGAGTTTTTTTATTGTTATTTTATTGATTTTCAGAAAATAAACCAATTAAAACTTTCATATATACATATATATAGAGAGAGATAAAGATTATCCCTAAATGGTTCTATTGTTAATAACAATGTAATGATTATAAGCAGTATAATATCTAATCTAAATGATTCATATTTTTTTCTAATAAAAAATACTATACTTTCTATTATCAAATATAAAATAGTAAACGAAACTATTACAAACATAGCAAACATGTATTTCATCCCATGTCTGTCATTTTCTACTTTATGTAATATATAAAGCATTGTAAAAAACGGAACAGCGGGAACTAGCAAAATACGAAGAAGCAAATGTATAATAGTTCGTTTAATCATTGTTCTTTAATCATTAAATTCACTGATGAAATGGAGTTTCACATTTGGGAATTTCTCCTGTGTCATCGTGATAGTGAATGCAGAATCTGCTAAAAATACCAGTTGATTATATTTATCTCTCGCTAAAAATCGCTGTTTCAGCCTTGCAAATTCCTTGAACTCTTCGGATTTTTCATCAGCCTCTACCCAGCACGCCTTGTGAATGGAAATCGGCTCGTAGGTGCATTTTGCGCCATACTCGTGCTCCAGTCTGTATTGGATAACTTCATATTGCAGTGCTCCCACCGTTCCGATAATCTTTCTTCCGTTCATCTCTAGTGTGAAAAGCTGTGCTACACCCTCGTCCATCAGCTGGTCTATACCTTTTGCAAGTTGTTTCGCTTTGAGCGGGTCATCATTGTTAATGAAACGGAAATGCTCAGGAGAGAAACTCGGAATTCCTTTAAAGTTCAGCTTTTCCCCAGCCGTGAGCGTGTCCCCGATACGGAAATTCCCTGTATCATGCAGTCCGACAATATCCCCAGGGAAAGACTCATCTACTACTTCCTTTTTATCGGCAAAGAAAGCATTCGGAGAAGAGAATTTCATTTTCTTGTTTTCCCTTACGAGCAGGTAGTTTTCGTTTCTTTTGAACACACCAGAAACGATTTTCACAAAGGCAAGCCTGTCGCGGTGTTTAGGGTCCATATTGGCATGAATTTTAAACACAAAACCTGTGAAATTCTGTTCCTCTGGCTTCACGATTCTGGTGTCTGCCTGTTTTGGCTGAGGATTTGGAGCAATGTCAATGAAAGCGTCCAGCAGTTCTCTCACCCCAAAATTATTCAGCGCCGAACCAAAGAACACAGGCTGCTGCGTTCCTGCCATGTAATCTTCCCTGTTGAATTTAGGATAAACCGATTCCACCAGCTCCAGTTCATCTCTAAGGACACTTGCTGCCTTTTCGCCTACGGCTTCATCTATCGCAGCATCGTTAATATCATTAAAGGTAATGCTCTCCCCTACTTTTTGTTTCTTTTCTTCTAAAAACAGCTGGATATTATTCTCCCAGATGTTATAAATCCCCTGAAAATCAGCCCCCATACCGATAGGCAATGAAAGCGGAACCACAGAAAGCCCAAGTTTCTGCTCCACTTCATCCAGCAGGTCAAAGGCATCTTTCCCCTCTCTGTCCAGTTTATTGATGAAAACTATCATCGGGATGTTTCTCATACGGCACACCTGCACGAGTTTTTCGGTCTGCTCTTCCACCCCTTTTGCGACATCTATCACCACGATTACAGAGTCCACGGCAGTAAGCGTTCGGTAGGTATCTTCCGCGAAATCCTTATGCCCAGGAGTATCAAGGATGTTAATTTTATGCCCTTTATAGTTAAAAGCCAAAACGGAAGTCGCCACGGAAATCCCTCTCTGGCGCTCTATTTCCATAAAGTCGGAAGTTGCGCCTTTCTTTATTTTATTAGATTTTACCGCTCCAGCCTCCTGAATAGCCCCTCCGAAGAGAAGGAGTTTCTCGGTAAGAGTGGTTTTCCCAGCATCTGGGTGGGAAATAATCCCAAAAGTTTTTCTTTTCTGTATTTCTTGAATTAAGTCTGACATATCTATTTTTAAAATATCTGCAAAAATGGTGATTTTTAATGAAAATATTTACTTTTGCTGCCAAAAAAAATTGATAGTAAATTAAAACCAGCAGATATCTATGATACCCGCTGGTTTGGTGTTTTAGTTTTAGTGGATTATTGTTTGGTGAAAGTATATCTTGCAGAATCATCTGTCTTGGTCTGTATCATTGTATTTCCATTAACCTCAATTTTAAAACTGAAAACTGGGTCGCCTGGACCTGCATTTTTACTAATATTAAAAATCTTACCATCTTTTAGCTCAAATTTCCCTTCATCTCCCTCAAAAGTTGATGGATCATTAGGAGCCGCATTATGATAATTTTTATATGTACCATCTGCTGTATAAACTTTATAAAGTACAGTAACTGCTCCTGTTTTATAGACTCCATCAGTATCTTTTCGTTCATATTTTGTAAGTTTCCATGTTCCTACAACATCCTGAACAGAAACTGACGGTGTCTGTGGCACTACTAACTCATCATCGCTACTTCTGCTGCATGAAGTAAGCGAAGTTCCTGCCAAAGCCATTACTCCTACCGCAAGGATAGGTAACATTCCTCTAAAAAAATTGTTTTTTTTCATACTTTTTTGAATTTTATGTTTCCTCTGTCTAAACATTGGAAACGGTTAATAAATAATTAAAATCTGCTTTTTATCCTTTTTCTATTACAAATTTACGAACCAATAAAAATAAAAACCAAAACCATACTACTGATATTTATTAGGATTTTGATAAAAATTTCAGCCAAACAAAAAACCAATGCTTTAATTGCATTGGTTTTTGCTTTTATGTGTTATGTTCTTTTAGTTAAAAGAAAATTGAAATAATTTTTTTAGTATTCTTTTACCAATCCTTTCACGATTTTGATAACGCTCGGCATCGCTGTATCAGCAGCTTTCAGCACCTCTTCGTGTGAAACTGCAAAGGCAATCTCCGGCCCGCCCAAATCAGTGATGATGGAAATACAGAAACAGTCCATTCCCATATGTTTAGCCACGATAACCTCTGGCACGGTGCTCATTCCTACGGCATCTCCGCCGATGTAGCGAACTAGTCCATACTCTGCTGGTGTCTCAAAAGTAGGCCCCTGCAGTGCTACATATACTCCTTTGTGAACTTTTATGCTGTTTCGCTCCGCTACCTGCTCCGCTACTTCTATCATTTTTCTGTTATACGGCTCAGACATATCCACGAATCTTGGCCCTAGTTCATCTATATTCTTCCCACGAAGCGGATGCTCTGGCATCATGTTGATATGATCTTTCACTATCATGATATCAGCCACTCGGAAGTTAGGATTTACTCCTCCAGAAGCATTAGAAAGAATTAAATTTTTAATCCCTAAAAGATGGAAAACACGGAAAGGGAAAGTTACCTTGTCCATAGTGTGCCCTTCGTAGTAGTGGAATCTACCGCTCATCATCAGCACTTTTTTGCCTTCCAGCATTCCGTAGATTAGTTTTCCGCCATGCCCTACTACAGTAGTCTGTGGGAAATTAGGAATATCCTTATACTCAAAAACATGGATAGGCTCCACCTCGTCTTTCAGCTTTCCTAAACCTGAACCCAAAACGATGGCAAAATCTGGTGTATCCTTAATAACTTCTTTAATGAAACTCGCGGTTTCCTTGATTTTCTCTAACATAATTTAATATTATCTGATTAAACTCTTCTTTATTATTTATCTCTACATTGATAGGCCAGTAGAACAATTTGTCGGTTAATTCCTCAAAATCCATCAGCCTCACATAGTCTTTTTCCGTGGTAAGAATTAGTTTTTTCTCGCCGAGTTTTTTATACTCTTGGAGCATTTTGTCTATATCTTCTTTTTTAAAAGAATAATGGTCTCTAAACCTCAAATGCTTGATTTTATCCGTGTATTTAGAAACTTCTTTTATCAGCTGAGAAGGATTGGCGATGCCTGTTATCAGTAGAACCTCGTATTGATCCAGCATTTTCACGGGCATTTTCACTTTTGAGGAAGTGATTTCTTCATCATAATCAATGGACGAGAAAAATACTTTTTGATGTTTTTTAGGCTTAATTTTAGAAATATAGTAAAATTTTTTCTCTTCGGTAAGGTCTTTGGGACATTTGGTAACCATGATGATATCCGCCCTGTCTGCTCCTGTTCTGGACTCGCGGAGATTTCCCGCAGGAAGCAGATAATCAGAGAAATACGGGTCACTATAATCGGTCAATAAAATATTAAACCCTGCCTGAATGGCACGATGCTGATAGCTGTCATCCAAGACCAGCACTTGCAGGCCAGCCTCCTCTATCAGCCGCTCCGCTCCCACTACTCTATTTTCGCAGACTCCTATGGCTATTCGGTTTTTAAATCTTTGGAAAAGCTGCATAGCCTCATCGCCCACCATACGAAAATTACTGTCATAATTTACCATATAGTAGCCTTGGGTCTTCCTTCCATACCCACGAGAAAGCACACCTGCCTCGTAATCATCCAAAAGAAGTCCCATGAGATACATCACCATGGGAGATTTCCCAGAGCCGCCCACAGACAAATTTCCCACTCCGATGATAGGCGTCTGAAACTTAGTAGACTTAAAAAGTCCCTTGTCATAAAGCCAATTTCTACAAGTGGTTATCAAGTCGTAGATTAGTGAAAAGGGATAAAAGTACCATCTCTTCATAGGGAGCAAAAATAAGGATTTTTTCTATCATTTATTAACAATCCCTAGTTTTTCATACTTTTGCGCCAAAATATTTTAATATGAATAGAAAATTAATCCCATTTTTATTGTTAGCAGGAGCGTTATTGAGCAGTTGTGGAAGCAGTAGAGATGAAGATATAACGGCCTCTACTACACAGCCTAGCACTCCCGCTACTCCTACAACGCCTTCTAAACCTAGCGATGAGCAAATAGGAAGAAGAACATATGCACAGGAATGGAAAGCTGGCGTAGACTATCTCAGCGCTATTGACATTGCAGACCTTTACAATAATTCAGCGAATGTAAGTGCAGCGCTGAAAAACTCTGTAACATTTGCAACCCTTACAACTGACCAGAAATACTACACTCTAAAAGATGAGGATTTGAGCTATTTAACAATCGAAGATATTACATATGATGAGCAATACATCTCTTTCTATACTAAATATAAAGACATTAAAAGCTCTACAAAAAGTACATTAAAATTTGATGCAGTGGATTTTTATGATAAACAATTTACCACTGATAACAGCTATGTATCCTCTAAATACATGCGCGGACTCTACGAGGCGTTACCTATTGGTATGGGAAGTTTTTTCAACTATGATAATCAAAGATATCAAATAGATTTTGTTCCTAATTCAAAGGATAAAAGCGATAACAACAACTCTCTAAGTCTAAGCATAGAAATCACCGATAAGAAAATATTGGACTATTCTAAAAACACTTTTGTAATTCATAAAAATGTTGAAAGTTTCAAAACACTGAAAAAACTTGCTGATGATTTGACACTTGTACACAATTTTAATTTTAGAGATAAGGTAAAAACTGTAATAAAAAACCATCCTAGTAAAACAGATTTGACTCAAAATTTAAGAGGTTTTTTTGATAATAATTGGTATAATCTTGTTTCCATATTTCTAATATCAGACTCTAGCCATGAGCTATCTATAGATGGTCAAAGTCCTTTATATAGAACTATTTCAGGACAGAGTGTAGGACATTTAGATATTTATTTAGCTCAACCTAGATTTATTCTTACTTCTGCTGTTATAGACGGAACAGATCTAGTTGCAAAAGTAAAATTCCAAGATGCTAACGATGTTCCAATAGATAAAGAATACACTATCATCGTTCCTAATGTTAAGTAATTCTAATAGTAGTATATAAAAAAAGCAATCCAAATTTGGATTGCTTTTTTTCTTTAATAAGAATGATTCATCAGTTCTTTTTTCTCTTCATTATACAATCTATACTCTAAATATTTATAAGAGTCTCTTGGTATAATGGTCACCCACTTATTGTATTTAAACAACCATTTCATTCTGATGCTTGTAAAAAATCCTTTGGTAAGATAGGCCTCTACAAAAGGATGAACATGGAGATACAATCTGCTTTTCTCATGTATCAAGTGGTTTTTGATGGCTTCTTCCATCTGCTCTACTATAACTATCGGAGCACTTATTTCACCTATTTCGTTAGGGTTTTCTTCTTTGGTATCTATTATTTTTTCTGGGCGAACCCTTTGTCTTGTTATTTGTATCAGACCAAATTTACTCGGAGGGAGGATTTTGTGCCTTGCTTTATCTCTCTTCATCTCCTCTTTCAGATGGTCATAAAGTTCTTTACGATGCTCGGTATTGCTCATATCTATGAAATCCACCACTATTATCCCGCCCATATCTCGTAGTCTAAGCTGTCTAGCTATCTCTGTTGCTGCGATTTTATTTACATTTAAGGCATGGCTCTTATTAGCCTGATTTCCTAATGAGATATTATTCCCCGAATTCACATCTATGACATGGAGAGCCTCCGTGTGCTCTATTACTAGATAAGCTCCTTTGGAACTTGGAATATTCACATGTTTCCCAAAAGACTGTTTCAGCTGTTTTTCTACATTATAATATTCTAAAAGAGGAATATGAGAATCATAATACTGAACTATATTTTTACTCTCAGGAGCGATTACTTCTAGGTAATTGCGCATGTCATTTACCATTTGTTCATCATCACAAATGATACTTACAAAGTCTTGGTTAAAATTATCCCTCAAAATAGCAGATGCCCTATCTTCCTCACTAAGGACTTTACAAGGTATTTTATTTTTTTGGATATTCTTGAAACAGATATTCCATTTCTCTATCAGCTGGTTCATATCATTATGAAGCTCAGCCACTTTTTTATTTTCTGCTACAGTTCTGATAATCACCCCAAAACCTTCCGGCTTTATACTTTCTATCAAAGTTTTCAGCCTTGTTTTTTCTTGGCTATCCTTTATTTTTTTCGATACCGATATTTTTTGGTCAAAAGGAATTAAAACCAAATATCTCCCTGTCAAGGAGATTTGTGTAGATACCCTTGCCCCTTTTGTGGAAATAGGTTCTTTTGTGATTTGCAGCAGGACTTCATCACCCACAGATAAGACCTTGTCTATCATTCCGTTCTTATCTATCTCTTCCTCTATTGGGAAGGATTTTAGGCTTGGTGATTGGATTTTTTTATTCAAAATCCCTTTTAATAGGTTTTGGTAAGTTCTAAACTCTGGCCCCAAATCCTGATAATGCAAAAAAGCATCCTTATCAGAGCCTATATTAACAAAAGCCGCATTCAAGTTCGGCGCGAGTTTTTTTACCTTACCTACAAACAAATCCCCTACTACATACTCACTATCTTGTTCCTCCGTATGGAGTTCGAAGAGTCTTCCATCTTCTATTAGAGCAATTTTAGAAGCCTCTCCCTCATGTGATATGATTAACTCTTTCTTCATTTTCTTGGCTTTCTAATAATACTTTTATTTTACTAAATAAACAAAAATATAGTCGGCTTAATTTTCAATAAATAAAAACACCAACTATATTCTTATGTTTTTCTACTGAAGACTATTTTTTCTTCTTATGTCTGTTTAGTCTTCTTCTCTTTTTTCTCTTGTGGGTAGCCACCTTATGTCTTTTTCTTTTCTTTCCGCTTGGCATAGCTTTAATGTTTTTATTCTGTTATTACTCAGTGAATTATATTTATTTTACTTTTACTTTTGTTTTTACCTTTTCTACGAAAGTCTTAGAAGGCTTAAATGCTGGGATATTGTGTGCAGGAATCTGGATTGCAGTATTTTTAGAAATATTTCTACCAGTTTTTGCTGCTCTTGTTTTGATAATAAAAGATCCAAATCCTCTAAGATATACATTATCACCATTATACATAGTAGTTCTTATCTCCTGCATGAATGCTTCTACTATTCTTTGAGTTTCGTTTTTCTCAGTTCCCAACTTATTTGCAATTGCATTTACTAACTCTGCCTTTGTCATTTCCTTTTTTGTTTTTATTTTTGGTGTGCAAATATATAAAAAAAATTTGAAAACAATTAAACAAAATTCTGATTTTCTTCACATTGGTCAAAAAATATTGCTCTGGTACGCCCAAAATGCAAGAATTTTGCCATGGAGAACCGCTCAAAATCCTTATAATGTGTGGATTTCAGAGATTATCCTCCAGCAGACCCGCGTGGAGCAGGGATTGGAATATTATATAAATTTCACCAACAGATTTAAAAATATAGAATCCCTCGCCAAGGCTGATATAGACGAGGTTCTACTCTACTGGAAAGGGCTGGGCTATTATTCCAGAGCGATTAATCTGCACAAAGCCACACAGCAAATCATGCAGGATTATCAAGGTGTTTTCCCAAATAATTACCACGAAATTTTAAAACTAAAAGGCATCGGAAAATACACTGCTGCTGCCATTTCCAGCATTTGTTTCAACGAAAAAAGACCTGCCGTAGATGGCAATTTTTACCGCGTTTTATCCAGAATTTTCGCTGATGATTTTGACATTTCAAAAACAAAAGCCCATGATTATTTCTCGGAATTAGCCCTTTTGATAATGCCTGACAGAGATTTTGGCGATTTTAATCAAGCGATAATGGATTTGGGTGCAAATATCTGCAAACCTAAAAACCCTTCCTGTGATATCTGTCCTATTCATGCTGATTGTCTGGCTTTTCAGCTCGGAAAAACTGCCGATTTCCCTGTAAAAACAAAGAAAATTAAACCCGAAAACATGAACCTCATCTATTATTTCATCCGATACGAAAATTCTTTCCTTATCAAACAGCGAGATGACAGCTCTATTTGGAAAAAACTCTACGATTTCCCTGATAAAATCAACGAATTTTTAGAAAAATTCATCGTAAAAGAAGAGGAAATTTCCCACAAACTAACCCACAAAAACCTTAATATCAAGATTTACAGCATCACACTGAGTGACAGCAGTTTATTCCAAACTTTCAGAAAGGAAAATGATTTAGAGATATTAGATTTAAAAGATTTTGACCAAAAATCCTTCCCAAAACCTTTAGAAAAATTCATCAAATCTCTAAATCTCCATTGCCATCACTAAAATACTCACTTTGTTTTTCTTATTTTTAAGGAATTCCCAAGCGATGGCGCTCATCGTGTTCCCTGTGGTAAATACATCATCTATCAATAGAACATGTTGATTTTCAATTTCTTTCGTGAGAGAAAAATCATATTTGGTTTCTTCTCTGTGGGATTTGTCTTTTTGGGCTTGGGCTTTGCTGTGGCTGTTTCTTTTGAGTAAATTATGGTCAAACGGAATCCCATATTCAGAGGACAAAACCTCTGTGAAAAGATGTAACTGATTGTATCCCCGTTCTTTAAGTTTCTTCGGATGAAGCGGAACGCTGACCAGCAAATCTGGCTTTTCTCCTTTAAAACTAAGATTTTCCACTACCCATTTCGCTAAAATCCTGCCAACTTTCTCCTGATTTCGGTATTTCAGCTGGTGGATGAGTTCCCTAGAAAGTCCCTTTTTATCAAAATACATAAGCGCATAAGCCGCCTCCAAAGGAAACAGGCTTTCTGCCTTTCTTTTCAGAAGATTTTCTCCAAAATCCCAATGCGTGAAATGTATTTTATCCAAACATTTCACGCAGACAGTTTCATCTTTGGGAATGATATCATCACAGTTTAGGCAGCGATTCGGGAATAATACATCCAAAAACATCGGTTCCTAATCTTGATACACTACATATTTAGTTCTTATCTTCTCAAAATCAGAAAGCCCTTTCTGCCATGTTTGTCGGATTTCTGCTTCGGATTTCCCTGCTATTATCTGCTTTCTGAGTTCATCCGTTCCTGCCAAGGTATCAAACCAATATTTACCCTTTGCATCTTTTAGGAAAAATGATTTTTGTGGATTTTTATAGTTTTTATAAGCCTTTATCACCCATTCCAAACTAAGCTCGCGCAGGTCTTTGTCATAGTTTCTCAAATCCTCTCCATAGCACAGCTGACCATTTAAGAACGGATTTTTAGAACCAAAACTTGGCTTCGGAGTGAATTCGTATTTCATATTCTTAATCCAAGGCGAACCATAGATTTGGAAAGGAATATCTGTCCCACGCCCTACGGAAACTTCGGCTCCTTCGAAGAAGCACAAACTTGGATAAAGATTTATGGCTTTGTCATTCAGCAGGTTAGGCGACGGCTTTTCCAAAAGCGGATAGCGGTTTTTCTTGTGGTAGCCTTTCATTTTTATGAGTGTATATTTCGCCTGAACTTTATTTTTAAGCCATTTTTCGCCATTTACCATTTTTCCATACTCTCCTATGGTAAGCCCATAGACCACAGGCACTGGATGAAGCCCCACAAAAGAAGTCCATTCTTTTCTCAGCACCGGCCCGTCTGTATAGCCGTCATGCGGATTGGGTCTATCCAAAACGATGATTTCCACACCGTTTTCTGCTCCTGCTTCCATTACATAAGCAAGCGTAGATATATAAGTATAAAACCTAACTCCCACATCCTGAATATCAAACAAAATAACATCCAAATCTTTCATATGAGCAGGCGTAGGTTTTTTAGTATTTGCATAAAGCGAAACTATCGGAATGCCTGTCTTGGTATCCACTCCATTTTTCACAACTTCTCCAGCATCTGCCACTCCACGAAAACCGTGTTCAGGAGCAAAAACTCTTTTCACGGCCACTCCATTTTCTTTCAAAAAGTCTACGATGCTTTGTTTTTTCTTATTAATAGTCACCAGCCCTGTCTGATTGGTCACCACTCCCACGGATTTCCCTTTTAGCAGCGGCAGGTATTTTTCTGGCTGGTCTGCACCTGTTACAAACTCCTCGTTTTCGGCATTTTTTGATTTTTGTGCATTAAAAAATTGATTATTTACAAAAAGCATTAGTATAATCAATACAAAATTTTTACTTTTGGCTCTTAAATTCATTATTTTGAAGTTTCCTATTTATTTTTCTAAAAAAATTGCGTTCTCCAAAGATAATAAAAATAATCTTTCACGCATAATTATTTTCATCGGAAGGCTGTCCGTTGCCCTAGGGATAGTGGTTTCACTGATTACCATATCCACAGGACTCGGCTCTAAAAAAGCCATCAAAAACAAGATGGGTGATTTCAGTGGACACATTTCCATAAAATCCACGAAATCAAACGCTTCCTATAATTCTTCGGTTTTAGACCAAGAAAATTTTGATATAAAGGAACTTAAAAAAATACCCGAAGTAGAAACAGCACAATCCTACGCTTCTCTCAGCGGAATCCTCAGAACCAAAGAGAATTTTGCTGGAATTATCCTAAAAGGTGTGGGCAAGGATTTTGACAAAAATCGTTTCCAAAAATTCATCACCTCGGGCGAAATCCCTGATTACACAGAAAAAGGATACAATAATGACATCATGCTTTCTGAGCAAATTGCCAAAGGCCTTCACCTGAAAGTAAATGACAGCATCACGGCTGTTTTTTCTAAAGAAGACCAAAAACCAATTTATAGAAAATTTGTAGTAAAAGGCATCTACAATACTGATATCAAACTCATCGATGAGTTATTCGTCATCGGCGATATCAACCATGTCCGTAAAATCCAGAATATGGGAAAAACTGACATCGGTGGTGTGGATATTTTCCTAAAAGATTTTGATAAAACAGATGCTGTTTTCCCACAAGTAGAAAAAATCATCGGCTACAAAAACTACACCGAAAAAACTACTGACAAATACCCTCAAATCCTGCAATGGATAGAAATTTTTGACACGAATATCTCTGTGATCTTGGGCATTATGCTGGTAGTAGTGGTTATCAACATCATCATGGTGCTGCTGATTTTGATTATTGAAAGAACCAACTCCATCGGTGTACTGAAAACCTTAGGCGCGGACAACAATCAGATCCGTGCGATATTCATCAACTACACCCTGCTCATCATCATTCCTGGGCTGATTGTAGGAAATCTTATCGGAATAGGTTTACTATTGATACAGAAATATTTTGGTATCATTAAACTTAATCCAAGAGAATACTACATCAGCACCGTGCCGGTGGATTTGAATTTAGGCTACATCCTTGCCCTTTCACTCGGAATACTGGTAGTTTCTGCCATATCGCTAATCGTACCAAGCTACCTCATCAGTAGAATTTCTCCTGCGAAAGTGGTAAAATACAATTAATCAGCTATTTATAACCGGTTGATACGCCAAGCATTTGTCTACGACTTCCTCTACAGCAGGGTCGTAGGAGGAAATATCCATAGTACGGGCGTTGTAATTTTCTGGATAGAAAAATAACGAACTGCCCTCAGGATGAGGTACATTGCGGTCAAACAGTTCCATTAGCTCCTCTTGGCGGTCGTCATCGGTTTCTTCTATGATTTGGTTCCCTAATTGTATGAGTTCTTCTCGGGTCATTCGGTAAAAAAATAAGTTTTTATACTATTTAAAGGCAATCGTTCTCAGTGCCTTTTTTACAATATATTTGGTTTCCTTGGTAGGGCTTTCGCGTTCCCAACGCTCACAAAGAGCTGTTACGAAATTGGGACGGGTTTTGCTGGCATCGTTCAGCCAGTTCCCTACGCTATCTTGCACATACTTTGCCTTATCGGACTTCAATTTGTCTAATATAGGTAAATACACCTCTGGCTTTTCTTTCAAGGCTTCTATATGAGCACACCAAACACCCCGCGGGCGCAAGGCTTCTGTACTAAACCTGCGGATATTCTCATCTTCACTTTCTGCCCAATGGGAAAGAAAACCAATGGAAAAGTCTAAATGCTCGCTCATTTCGGGGCGTAATGCCATCCAAATAATCTCACGAACGCCAAAATGACTATCGGCTACCAAAGGTTTTAGTTTGTGTAGCTTATCTTCTAAAGGGATTTCGGTATGCAAAGCCACCAAATAACAAGCATAACAGCGTACAGAATCGGATAAATGCGTACTGATTTGCTTAAACAAAGGCTCATAAAGGTCAGTATTTGCATATTTTTCGTATAACAATGCCCCTATGAGCTTAATCGTATTCATTGTAGAGGGTTTCTTTTGCTGATTGATTTGGCAAACCAACTCTTCAATGATATTTTTATCAATCTCCAAAGCAGGAAAAACAGATTTTACCAGCTGGGAATGGTCTACAGCCAGCCATTCGGTAAGGTTTACCGTTTCTATACGCCCCTCATTTAATAGCGAAAGCACTTCAGAAGGTATATCTGCCGCCTTTTGAACCCCTTTTCTGTTTTTGATAATTTCTATATCCATATAATAAATTATTCCTCCTCATCTCTATCCACAGGCTCTTTAGTAAGAAGATTTTGGAAATCAGAAAAGTTTGTAGCTATCTTCTCACAAAACATATCGTGATACCAAATCCAAAGCGAACCATCGTGCAGGTTGATAAACACAAATCCTTCGTTTACAGAACCTATAGCAAAGGCTGATTGGAGTTCTTCGGGGGTTAAAGTGTCTTCATCACGGGTTTGCAACATCGAAAAATCAATATCATCACGAGTAAAGAAAGCGTAATTGCAGAAAGATTCGCTATAAGTGTGTGACAAGAGATACTCTTTGCGCCATACTTCAATCTCGGTACTGTGTTCATATTCCGAATCAGGGAACATGGTGAGCCATTCAGGGAAGGACTCTCCCTTTTCAATACTGTTTATATACTCTTTTGGGAGCTCTCTCCCTAAATATGTTGTAGGTAATGTTTCGTTGTTCATCTTTTTATTTTTAGTTTTTATTATTAGTTAGTTACACTATTTGCCCAAAGTACAAAAGCATCATCAGTATCTTCCTCGCCCATATCCACAGGAGTTACAATCTCTGTGCCCACCTTTGGAATGGTCGTATGAAAAGTATGCATTACCCATTCTTGGAAAGGTAAATTAGGTTCTACTTGCAGTTCTTCTTTGTTACTATTAGGAGGTAAAGACAGTATATCATCCCAGCAAATCTCATCGTAACCAATCGCTAAAAGGCGTAAGAAATCAAGAGCATTAGAAGCTAATGTACAAAGCATTTGCGAACCTGAACCTGACCCCAAATGCACAATCCGAGTTATTCCCTCGTCATCCACCCAAAGGCCTCCCATAGAGCCATCTGCTCCTGTTCTACAAAAAACAAGCAAACGGCGGGATATCTCTTCACTATCGTTACCGAAATAACATTCTAATGTCTCATCCCGCATTGGATTTGGCTCCATTGAGAATATAATAATTGTACCTCCTTTTCGCTCATCATCTGTCCAGCTTTCTCTTAATTTATCTTCTGGATATAGATAGCCATAACGCACACCATCTCTGTCAGTATAATAGCCGTTGTCCTCTATCCACTGATAGAGTTTACGGAGTTCCTCAGGGATTTGCATTCCCTTGGGGAGGGCATTTTCTAATTGTTGTAATAGAATGTTGGGCATCATTTCTAATTTAAGAAATTATTCTTTATGAAAAAGAGCTTCGAATAGCCATTTATTCTTATGTAAAATCAAAAGTGAATAGCACGATACGGCTTACAGGCTCATAAAACATAATGATACCATCAATACCGCCATCATACCAATCGTAGCTTGCAGTTTCTGCAATGAAATAAAAAGGATTTCCTTTATAAGTTATACTAATCCCATCGTCAGGAAGTCCTTCTTCTCTGTCCAACTTCATATCAAATGCCTTCGGATACTCATCACTTTCAATGGAAGTTGTCCAATTAGAAAAAGAATTTTCCCCTCCTAATCTATTTAAATAATTTGCTTTTTCTATCTTTCCATCATATTCTAAAGCAAATATATTAATCAATGTACCGTATTTCTCAAAATTTGCTTTGCTTTCTTTATAGCTTTTCTGCATTTTTTGAAATTCTTTTTCTTCTTCAGAATCAAAATCCCAATCGTGAATAACAGTTCGCTCAAAATATCCTTCCTTGCCGAGAAACTCAAACTTATTATCCTCAGTCAGGCGGAAAGCCAGCCAGTTAGGCGCAGTATATTCATTGTGATATTCAGTAGTATTATCACCTATATAACCCTCGTAAGGCTCAAACGGAGCGAGCATATACACCTTTTGCCCTGCCCAATCGGGGTTGATTTCAGCTAAATCGATACTCATCAGGGGCAAAAAATGATTTTTGAGCCACGGTTGCTCTTTTACAAAAATATCTTCTGCTTTAGGGAACGCCTGCAAATGCTCGTTCAGTTCTTGAATTTCTTCTCTTGAATTCATCATGTTTAATTTTTTTAAAATATTAAAATTTCAGTTCTGCATTTACTTTTCTTACAGCATCAGCAGAGGCATGGAATTTCTCTTTTTCGTCTCCATTTAGAGATAGTTCCATTATTTTTTCTATTCCATTCCTACCAATGATACACGGCACCCCTATGCTGATATCATGCTCGCCATATTCCCCCTCCAAAAGGGCAGAACAAGGAATCATTTTCTTTTGGTCAGACAAGATAGAGTGCACCAGCGCAGCCACACCTGCCCCAGGAGCATACCACGCGGAAGTCCCCAAAAGTTTCACTAAAGTAGCCCCGCCTAGTTTGGTTTCTTCCACTATGCTGTTTAGTTTTTCTTTATTCAAAAATTCTGCTACACAGATACCGTTTCTAGTAGCTTTACTGATGAGAGGAAGCATCCCTGTGTCCGTATGAGAGGCGATCACCATACCATCCACATCCGAAACAGGACATCCCAGAGCCTCCGCCAGACGATATCTAAATCTCGCTGTATCCAGCGCTCCTCCCATACCTATGATTCTATTTTTAGGTAATTGGAATTTCTTATGAACAAGGTAAGACATGGTATCCACAGGATTGGTCACCACGATGATAATGGCATTAGGAGAGTATTTTAGCACATTTTCTGTAACTCCTGACACGATATCCGCATTTACGCCTATCAGCTCCTCTCTGCTCATCCCTGGTCTTCTGGGCATCCCAGATGTGATGACTACCACATCAGAATTTTCCGTTTTGGCGTAATTATTAGTCACGCCTATGATACGAGTTTCAAAGCCTTCCACAGCAGACATCTGCATAAGGTCCATCGCTTTCCCTTCGGCGAAACCTTCTTTTATGTCTAATAATACCACCTCACTCGCGAAATTTCGCATTGCTATATATTCCGTGCAGCTCGCTCCCACTGCTCCTGCTCCTATTACTGTTACTTTCATTTTAATATTAAATTTAAACTCACAAATTTAATAATTATTCATTACTCTCCTAATTAATCTCAACCATTGAGAAAATCTATTTTAAGATTTCATAAGTTTTTTGAAGAGAATTTCTTATCATTGCATGATTTTAGTTTTTACAAATTATGCAAAAAGAATTTTTAAACCATCTCAGCAGTGGTTACAAAAACCGAAAATACGACTTGGATAAACGAAAAATAGAAAAATTCATCGATTCTTTTTTTCGCTTCGTCTTCTTTTTAGAATATCAAAGATGTAATTCCGAAGCAGAAATTCACCTCAGATTAGAAAGCTTTAAACTTGAATTTCAGCAGATTATCAATTCTGTAATAGAAGACACTGATATGAAAGCAAAAGCGGCGAGCTGCTTTTTCGAGGCTGTTCCTCATGTTTACAATCTGCTGGAAAAAGACGCCCAATTCATCCTAGACAATGACCCTGCTGCCACCCACATAGAGGAAGTAATGGTTTCTTACCCAGGGTTTTACGCTATTTCTATTTATAGATTTGCTCACCAGCTGCATCTACAAGGCGTGCCACTCATCCCAAGAATCTGGACAGAGCTGGCACACAGCAAAACAGGGATAGACATCCACCCTGGCGCTACCATCGGAGAATGTTTTTTCATAGACCACGGAACAGGGATCGTGATTGGTGAAACGACTGTAATTGGCAATTTCGTTAAAATCTATCAGAATGTAACTCTCGGAGCTTTAGCAGTTTCCAAAGATATCGCCAACACAAAACGCCACCCTACGATAGAAAATAATGTAACAGTGTATGCCAACACCACTATTTTAGGCGGGAATACTATCATTCGGGAAGGCTCTACCATCGGCGGAAATGTCTGGCTTACAGAGAGTATAGAGCCATACAGCTTGGTATATTATAAAAACAAAACCATCATCCGAAGCAAAGAAAAACCAAATGAACCTATTAATTTTTCTATTTAAGAATTTGCATTTTTAAAAATTATTATTAGATTTGCATTAATATTTATTCCAAAAAGAGATGACAATAGTAAAAAACAATATGATGTGTTGCTATATTCTAACGACTTCAGTTTTTCTGATAGCGTAGCAATGCTGTATTGTTATTCGTATATAGAGGGCTGAAAGATTTCACGCCCTCTTTTTTATTTTTAAAATTTTTAAATCAATCATATTATGAAATTCAACAATGTATTAGAAACCATCGGTAAAACGCCAGTAGTAAGGCTAAGTAAATTATTCCCAAACCATAATGTTTGGATAAAACTAGAAAGAACCAACCCAGGGGGAAGCGTGAAGGACAGAATCGCCCTTGCCATGATAGAAGCGGCGGAAAAAGAAGGGAAAATCAATAAAGACACTAAAATCATAGAACCTACATCAGGAAACACAGGAGTAGGTCTTGCTATGGTAAGCGCTGTGAAAGGATACGATTTGACTTTGGTAATGCCAGAAAGCATGAGCGTAGAGAGAAGAAAACTAATGTCTGCTTATGGCGCAAAAATCGTCCTTACGCCAAGAGAATTAGGAATGAAAGGTGCGATAGCAAAAGCTCAGGAATTGGCTGAAAAAGAAAGTAACTCTTGGATTCCTCAGCAGTTCGAAAACACTGCCAATCCAGAAATCCACCGTAATACTACAGCTCAGGAAATTCTAAATGATTTCTCAGAAGGTGTAGATTACTTCATCTCGGGAGTTGGAACAGGAGGACACATTACGGGTATTTCAGAGATTTTAAAACAAAAATTCCCTCAGCTCAAAGCCTTTGCAGTTGAACCAGAGCAGTCTCCTGTCATCAGTGGTGGTGCGCCTGGCCCACACGCTATCCAAGGAATCGGTGCTGGTTTCATCCCTGCTGTTTTGAATACAGAAATTTTAGAGGGCGCTGTCCTAGTTGGGAAAGATGAAGCATTTAGTTTCGCACAAAGATTAGCAAAAGAAGAAGGAATTTTAGCAGGAATTTCCACAGGAGCTTCATTGGCTGCTATTGCTAAAAAATTAGGAGAAATCCCACAAAATGCTACTATTCTGACCATCAACTACGACACAGGAGAAAGATACTGGTCTGTGGATGGACTTTTCGAAGAAAATATAATTTCGGAATAAATTTAGTAAAACCTTTCCTGTTGGAAAGGTTTTTGTTGTCTAAAGGCTAAGATATATGTATATTTACCAAAATTTATTAAAAATGAGAATTATTGTTAATTTGATTATCACCGCAGCAGTTGCCTATTTTTTACCAAAGGTGCTTAGCGGAGTGCATTTCTTAGATTTTAGTTCGGCCGTGATTTTTGCAGTAGTTTTGGGATTGCTGAATATTTTCCTAAAACCTGTCTTGAAGATTATCAGTTTCCCTATATCTGTGATTACTTTTGGCTTGTTCTCCCTCGTTGTGAATGCTGTAGTGGTTTCTGTGGCAGATTATTTCGTGGATGGAATGGTAATCGATGGATTTGGCTGGACTCTGGCTTTTAGTATCTGTTTATCTATTCTGACCTCTATTTTGTCAATAGATGAAGATTAGAATCTGCCGATATTTTTTAAGAAAAACATTATCTTTGCCAATTATTTAACAAAAATATGGAAGAAGAAAAAAAACCACTCAATTTTATTGAGCAAATTATAGAAGAAGATTTGGCTAATGGACTCAGCAGAGACAAAATTCGTTTTCGTTTTCCGCCGGAACCCAACGGCTATCTGCACATAGGGCATACCAAAGCGATATGCATCAACTTTGGTTTGGGCGAAAAATATAACGCTCCTGTGAACCTTCGTTTCGATGATACCAACCCTGAAAAAGAAGAACAAGAGTTCGTAGATTCTATCAAGAAAGATGTGGCTTGGCTCGGCTTCAAATGGGATAAAGAGCTCTATGCATCAGACTATTTTCAGCAGCTCTATGACTGGGCTGTGCAGATGATAAAAGATGGCAAGGCATACATAGATGAGCAGTCTTCGGAAGTTATCACAGAACAAAGAAAAAACCCCGCAGAACCTGGGATAGAATCTCCATTCCGAAACAGACCGATAGAGGAATCACTAAATCTATTCGAGCGAATGAAAAATGGCGAGTTCGAAGAAGGAACAATGTCTCTTCGTGCTAAAATAGATATGACTTCGCCTAATATGAACATGCGTGACCCTGTGATGTATAGAATCCTAAAAAGACCACACCACAGAACTGGTACCACTTGGAAAATTTATCCTATGTACGACTGGGCTCATGGAGAGAGTGACTACATAGAGCAGATTTCGCACTCACTTTGTTCATTGGAGTTTGAGAACCACAGACCGCTTTACGACTGGTATCTTGACCAAGTCTATACGGAAGGAACTATCAGAAACAAACAGCGTGAGTTTGCTCGAATGAATGTAACCTACATGATTACTTCTAAAAGAAAACTCCAAAGGCTCGTTGCCGAAGGTGTGGTTACAGGCTGGGATGACCCGAGAATGCCTACCGTTTCTGGGCTTAGAAGAAAAGGCTACACGCCTGCGGCTATCCGAAATTTCATTGAAAAAGTAGGTGTAGCGAAAAGAGAAAATTTAATAGACATTCAACTTTTGGAATTCTGTGTAAGAGAGGATTTGAACAAAACTGCCAAGAGAATGATGGTGGTGATGAATCCTGTAAAACTGATTATAGAAAACTACCCAGAAGGCAAAGAAGAATGGCTGGAAACGGAAAACAACCCAGAAGATGAAAACGCTGGAATGAGAAAAGTTCCTTTCTCACGAGAGCTATACATAGAGAGAGAAGACTTCAAAGAAGAAGCGGACAAGAAGTTTTTCCGTCTGAAACTTGGTGGTGAGGTAAGACTAAAATCAGCCTACATCATCAAAGCTGAAAGAGTAGAAAAAGATGAAAACGGCGAGATTACAACTATCTACGCTACCTATGATGAAAAATCTAAATCTGGAAGCGGAACAGAAGAAAGTCTAAGAAAAGTAAAAGGAACGCTGCACTGGGTTTCTGCAAACCACGCCCTACCTGTGGAAGCGAGAGTTTATGACAGACTTTTCACTACCGAACAGCCAGATGCAGAAAAGGAAACTGACTTCCTAGAGTTTGTAAATCCTGAATCTCTGAAAGTGGTGACTGCCTATGCAGAACCAGAACTAAAAGATGTGAAAGTGGGCGAACCGCTGCAGTTCCAAAGAATCGGTTACTTCACCAAAGACCAAGACAGCACAGACAGCAAATTGGTTTTCAATAGAACAGTAACTTTGAAGGATTCCTACAAACCAGAGAACTAGACAAATGAAAAAATATTTTTCTTTTTGTCTTTTGGGAATTTTTATTTTTTGTTTTTCTCAACAAAATTTAAAAAGAGACATCACAAAGATTATACAAGGCAAGAACGCCCTTGTGGCGGTATCTGTGATGAACTCAAAAGGGAAAACAGAAGTAAATATTAACGGAAACAAAAAAGTTCCGATGCTCAGTGTGTTCAAATTTCACATTGCATTGGCAGTTTTGGATTTGGTGGACAGAGGGATTTTGGATTTGGAACAAAATATTTTTGTCAAGAAATCAGACCTTTTGGAGAATACATGGAGCCCCATTCGTTATAAATATCCTAATGGTGATGTAAACATCCCTTTGAGAGAAATCATAGAACACACTGTTTCTCAGAGTGATAACAATGGTTGCGACATTCTGCTGAGGCTGATTGGAGGAGTTGATACTGTCCAGAAATTCATTGAGAGCAAGGGTATCAAAGATTTTGCGATAAAATATAATGAAGAAGAAATGAATAAGAACGGGAAGTCCATCTACTCCAACTATACAACCGCAAACGCCTCCAGCAGGCTTCTGCAGAAATTTTATAATGGTGGGATAATTTCAGAATCTTCCAGAGATTTTCTATTCAGAATCATGTATGAGACCGCTACTGGAGCGGACAGGCTCATATCCCTGCTTCCTCCAGATGTTATCGTTGCCCATAAAACAGGGACTTCTGGCATTGTATCTGGAATTCAGGCTGCTACCAATGATGTAGGAATTGTCATTTTACCCGATGACAAATACTACACCATATCTGTTTTTGTGATAAATTCCAAAGAAGATACATCAACTAACGAAAAAATAATTGCTGATGTATCAAAAACCGTGTGGGATTATTATTTTCAAAATAAATAAATGAAAATGAATCTTTTAGATAAAATAAAACAAATTCCTGAGGAAATATCATTCGATGAGGTGATTGCTTACATTGATGAGCATTATGACTTTGTCCCTACGGCTTTTCAGAATGGAGAAGTTCTCAATGAAGAAAACCAAAATAATGGCTCTTGCAAAATATTTTCTTTCGCGAAAAAATTGGGTTTAAATGAGAAAAATACACTATTTTTGTTCGGTGATTTTTACAGAAAAGATGTTTTAGGAGATTTGCAAGGAACTAATCACCAGAACATTAGAAATTTCATGAAAACAGGATGGGAAGGAATCAATTTTCATCGTGAAAGTTTAATAGAAAAATAAAATATATTCAGATTAAAACTATAAAAAATGAAGAGAAAAATTCTTATCGCGGGACTATTTCTTGGAGGAGTAGCTGCCAGTAATCTATCGGCTCAGAAGTATCTTGGGCTGAGCAACAGTAACTATTCAGGTGTTTATGGGTCACAGTATAACCCTGCTAAACTTACTGATGAGAAAGTAAAAGTGGCTGTTAATCTTGTGTCTGTTAATGGACTGGTTAATAACGACTATTACAGATTTAAAAATTTAGAAGATTCTTTTGGAAATTTTTCATTAGATGAGATAGGGAAAGGATCTTCTCACAATGCGGGAAATGGCGAGTTGATAAACTTAGGAATCGTAGGTGAGGTTTTAGGACCATCTTTCCAATTTACAGTAAATAACAGATTAGGCTTTGGATTTTCTTCAAGAGCGAGAATTTTCGGTCAAGGGAAAAATGTAAATTCTAATTTCATCAATGCCCTAAACGGAAACTTAGGAGAAGACTTCCCTGGTGTAGCTGCTATTCCATTGGTTGATAACACAGGATTCGGTATCAATACCACTGCACTTACTGATTTAGGAGTAAAAGGTGCTTATGCTGTGATTGACAACAATGACCTAAAACTATCATTAGGTGCGAGCGTAAAACTATACAAAGGAGCTGGGCTAAACAGATTCGAAAGTAATGGATATAACTTAATCTATAACAATAACCCGTCTAACCCTACCATCACAGCGACTAATATTAACTGGGATCTTTACACGAACCTAAGCCCTGATAAATCACTAAACAATTATGGTTTCTCTGACTTCTTCGGTGGAGCGACAGGGTTTGGTGGTGATTTCGGTGCTGAATTGACTCTAAAAGAAGCTTCTGGTGACAAGCCTTACTTCTTAAAATTCGGTGCAGCAGTTAATGACATCGGTGCTATCAAATACAAAGATATTCACAGACTGCACATCATAGGTACAGGTGCTGCAATAGACCCTAACGAAATAGATATTTTTGACCTAAACTCTACTGCTAACTACCTTAGAACGAGAGGTTACAGTGCTGCTTTGACTACATCTTCTGTTAATCAAAGCCTTCCTACCAACCTAAATCTACATGTAGACTATGCTATCACGAAAAGATTTTTCGTTAGTGCTAATGGTTTGGTTAATTTAGCAAAAACCAACTCTACTAACCCTTACTACCATAGTTTCGTAGGGCTTGTTCCTAGATTCGAAAGCAAGTGGGTAGATGTATCTGTGCCTTTGACTTACAACTTCATGAGCCAAGATTTCAAACCAGGACTTGCTCTTAGATTAGGACCATTGTCAATAGGTTCTGATGATTTGAAAATCTTATTCACTAATTCTAAAGGAGCTAATATCTACGCTGGGCTAGGTTTCATCCTATATAAAGGTAAAAAACCTGAAGCCGTAGTTGTTGATACTGACAAAGATACAGACGGAGACGGAGTTCTAGACAGACATGATGAATGTCCTACTGTTCCTGGACCGATAGAAAACAGAGGATGCCCTTGGGGAGATACTGATAACGACGGCGTTCTAGACAAAGATGACAAGTGTCCTGAAGTTCCTGGACCAGTAGAAAATGATGGATGTCCTTGGAAAGATACAGACGGAGACGGAATTCCAGATAAAGATGACAGATGTCCTACTGAAGCTGGATTGCCAGAAAAACAAGGATGCCCTAAAACTCATGCTGATATCGCAGGTGAAGTTACTTCGGCTCTTAAAAACATTTTATTCAACCTAGGTAAAGCTACTCTAAGACCAGAGGCTATGCCTAAACTAGACGAGGCTGCTAAGATTATCAAATCTTCTAACGGAGGTACTTTCTTAGTAATCGGACACACGGACAGAAAAGGAAATGCTGCGCTTAACCTTAGACTTTCTAGAGAAAGAGCTGCTGCAGTGGTTAAAGCCCTTGAAGAAAGAGGTGTAGAACACAGCCAGTTAAAATCAAAAGGTGTAGGCTTTGAATTCGCTGAAGTGCCTGTAACTGCTTCTGATGCTGAAAGAGAAAAAGACAGAAAAGTAGAGGTAAAACATGTCACAGGAAGCGAGTGGGATGCATTGACAAAATCTGATGTACCTGTTGCAGCTCCTAAAAAAACTACGGCAAAAAAATCCGTAGGAGCTAAAAAAACTGTATACAGAAAGCCTGTTGCTAAAAAGAAGAAATAATCTAAATATTTCTATAAAAAAAGGAACTCTAAAATAGAGTTCCTTTTTTTATTCCATCATTTTTAAAAATTCCTGTTCATCCAGAATGGTAATCGTGCCTATATCCTGCGCCTTCTTGAGTTTGCTTCCTGCTTTCTCTCCCACTACTAAATAATTCAAGTTTTTGGACACCGCAGAGATATTTCTTCCGCCATGTTTTTCTACCATTTCTTCGGCTTGTTCACGGGTAAAAAGAGATAATTTCCCTGTAAATAAAAATGTTTTCCCTGCTAAATTATCTGACAATACCTCCGTAGATACTTCGTCTCTTTCCAGCTGGATTCCATACTCTTTTAGCCTTTCTATCAGCCTTCTGTTTTCTTCATTAGAAAAGAATGCCGCGATGCTTTCTGCTATTTTATCGCCTATGTCTTCCACTTGGATGAGTTCCTCCACGCTTGCCCTGCTGAGTTCTTCTATCGAACCAAAATTCTTAACCAATTTCTTAGCAATGGTCTCGCCGATGTGTTTTATCCCAATGCCGTAAAGCACCCTTTCAAAAGGAATTTGTTTTGATTTTTCTATCCCATCGATGATGTTCTGTGCAGATTTCTCAGCCATTCTTTCCAACGGCAAAAGCTGTTCTTTTTTCAAGGTATAAAAATCAGCCACCGTTTTTATCAAACCTTCACGATAGAGCTGCTCTATAGTCTCCGAACCCAAATTTTCTATATTCAAAGCCTTTCTGGAAACGAAATGTATCATTTTACCGACCACCTGCGGAGGGCAGTGGATTTCATTCGGGCAGAAATGAAGCGCTTGGCTTTCTTCCTTTATCAACTCCGTGTTACACTCTGGACAGCGTGTTATATAGTTAATCTGCGAGGACATTGCTTCCCTCTTTTCGGTATTTACGCCTACTATTTTAGGGATGATTTCGCCGCCTTTTTCTACATATACAAAATCATTTTCGTGCAAATCCAATTTCTTGATAATATCCTCATTATGAAGAGATGCCCGTTTCACAATAGTTCCCGCCAAAAGCACTGGTGACAGATTGGCAACTGGCGTGATTACTCCTGTTCTACCAACCTGATAATCAATAGACAAAAGCTGAGTTTCTACTTTTTCCGCCTTGAATTTATGAGCTGTCGCCCAGCGTGGTGACTTGGCTGTATATCCCAAAATCTGCTGTTGTTTCAGGTCATTGACTTTGATTACAATTCCATCAATATCAAAACCTAAATTCTGCCGTTCTTTATCCCAAAAATTGATAAAATCTTTCACTTCCTGTAATGATTTGCAGAGTTTGCTATACTGCGAAACCTTGAAGCCCACAGAACTCATCTTTTGGAGCAGTTCCCAGTGTGTTTTTTCTGTAACATCCTGCGCTACAAACTGATACAGCACCGCTGAAAGCCCTCTCCTACTCACCTCCGTGCTGTCCTGCATTTTCAGACTTCCAGAGGCCGTGTTTCTTGGATTCATAAAGATATCCAGCCCTTCCTGTTCCCTTTCCTGATTGATTTTATCAAAAGCTTTTCGTGTCAGATATATCTCGCCGCGCATATAGAATTTTTCTGGAAAATCGCCATACAACTGCAACGGAATGTCCTTTATTGTTTTCACATTGGAGGTGATTTCATCGCCCTGAAACCCATCACCACGAGTAACCGCCTGAACGAATTTTCCCTGTTCATAAAGTATAGAAATAGAAGCGCCGTCGTATTTCAGTTCGGTCACAAATTCTATTTCATCCGTTTCTAATATTTTCTTGGTTCGGTTATACCACTCCTCCAAATCCTCAAAGTTATAAGAATTATCCAGCGAGTACATTCTAAATTCGTGAGAAACCGTAGGAAAAACCTTGGTAACCTCTCCGCCCACGCGCACCGTGGGAGAATTTGGGTCATAGAATTCTGGATTTGCCGCCTCCAAGGTCTGCAATTCTCTCAGTTTTTCATCAAACTCAAAATCTGAAATCGTAGGATTATCAAGAATATAATAATTATAATTGTGCTGATGAAGCTCTTTTCGGAGGTTTTCTATTTTTTCTTTTACAGACATTTTCTGTTTTTTTAGTCTATTTTACTTCCTGTTTCTATTTCGTAAGGTTCTTTTCCCTGCTCAAAAATCCGTGTGAGCTGACTGCCCTGCACCGTGATTTCATCGCCTATTCTTCTAATCCAGTTTCCTTCGCGAAGACCTACCACTTTGATATTATTCTGTGCCAAAAATTCTTTGATTCTGGTCTCTCTCGTTTCGCCATTGTGCTTCAAATATGGATTTGGGTCAAGATAATGAGGATTGATATTAAACGGCACCAGTCCCATAGCCTCAAAACTCGGTGGATAGACTATCGGCATATCGTTGGTTGTCTGTATGTTAAGCCCGCCTATATTACTCCCTGCACTGCATCCTAAATATGGTTTTCCTTTTTCTACATTTTCTTTCAGAGCCTTCATCAGATTTTTTTCATGAAGAGTTTTGACCAAAAGAAAAGTATTCCCTCCGCCTGTAAAATACGCTTTTGCTGAGGCAATGGCCTCTTGTGAGTTTTCAAATTCGTGGATTCCTTTTATTTTTATACCAATAGTTCCGAAAAACTCGCGCGCCTTGTCCGTATATTCTTCGTGAGAAATACCGCTGGGTCTGGCGTAAGGAATAAACAAAACCTCATCTATTCCGTGATAAAGTTTCACAAGTTCTTCTCGTAAATATTCTAAATATTTTCCACCAAAAAGTGTAGAAGTGGATGCTAAAATAATGTTCATAATTGTTCTTTTTAAGCGTGTCCCAAAAGTAGTGTTTTTATGATTAAAAGTCAAAAAATGTAAATAAATCAATTCACAAAAACTGACCACTATCTACCGCAAAAGTTTCCCATCATAGTCAATGAAATAACTTTCATAATTGAAATCCACCAGCTCTATTCCCTCTGGCGTAAGAGTAAAAGAGGGCGTACGCTCTATGGGCGAAACGAAAATATCCTTCCCACTGAACTGCCAGAGGATTTCGCCCTGCCTATTAAGGCGTGATATCTCCACCTCGCCGTGGGTAATGTAATCTTCTTGATAAGGCGCTATCTCAAAGCAAGTCGCCATATCTACCTGCGTATGCCAAAGGAGTTCTAAAGAAGGCAAGAGAATACAAAATACAATATTACCAGAAGCTACGAGTAATCTGTCATCATCCAAAAGAACATTTTCTTTTCCTATCCCACAAGTACACCCTTCTCCCTCAAGGAGAACACTAATAATTTTTTCTTCTGATTGATAAAGATAAACTGCGACTTGTGGAGTATGGAAAGTGCGCTCTTCCTCCGTTTCAGTAGCAAAATAATGCTTTTCAAAGGAAGTATTATCGTTTTTATCTTCTATCGCTTTTATTTCTATCTGATAAGAATCTTTATAAAGCCAAAGGGTGTTTTTCATAAATTCGATTTTTTATGTATTACTACATATTACCAATAGAGATAAATCATTGATTGTAATTTCCTCTAACTTATTATCCTGCGCAAAAGAATAAGAGTTTTCAAAGAAAAAAGCCATATTCTCATAAGTAGAATTAGGAATATAAAAGAAATTCTCATCATCATCGTACTGAGCCGTAGGATATGTATCCATAAATGTACCTAAAGTACTCCCTATTTCTATATCATTGAATTTGCCTAAGAACTTATTATAGAAAGATATCTGAGCTACTTTATTATACAACAAATTAACTTTTACGATGATGCTATCCATAAAAACGATTATTAGAAAATGGGTATCTAATTGAAAAACCACATTCCCTCTTTGATACTCATCTCTTAATAGCTTTTCAAATGCTCCTATAGAATTTCCTAAGCTAATCTCTTTCAGTCCGTTAGGTTGAATAGATGATTTAAGTATACTCATTTTTATTATTTTAATGTGAGTTCAATGTGAAAAATGTAATTGTATTTGTATGGATTCCAAGCTCGCGCCAGCTGGGGTTTTTAAGGTCGTATGATTGTTTCTTCTACTTTGCCTTTGATGATATTTTCAAGGGCGGTATAGAGGTCGCCCCCATAGAAATGGTAATAGGTCTTTCTTGGCGTCCAAGAGGAAAGGTCAAGCACGCCCCATACACTGCCTACACTATCGATGCAGAGAACTTCATCGGCATTGACATCACCAAAGGGAATAAGCTCGGTAATACCTGCATCTGATTCGTAGTATAGCATCTCTTGGCGAGTAGGGAGATTTTGCGAATATATAAAAACCATATAGCCATCGCGGCGTTTGATATCCTTGTCGTCGAATATGGTAAGGAAAGTAACGAGTTCGTGAGGCAAATCGTCATAACCTGCCTCGCGATAGCGCGCTTTGATAGTTTCGGTACGAGCGCGTCGCTCTTCTTTAGAGAGAGTATTGAGTAAGGTAATACCTTGTTTTTCTAAAAGGTTTTCCAAGGAGTTTTTTATCATAACTAATAAATATACTGATCAATATCAATCCAGCCATTTAACTGGTGAAGCAGGTCAATAGCCGAGGTATCAAAAGATAAAGCAGGGACTTCTTCATTGTATATATTTACACAAAATTGGAATAGTGCAGTGAGCTGATGTGTTTTGATAAAAGCCGATAATTCTTCCAAAAACGGATGCACTTTTTGCTCAAAAACAGCCAAACAATCACTTATATACAAAGTTTCAATAGGAAGAAACTTATATTCCCAAAAAGTTTCTTCGCTAACGCGATGCTTCAAAGCATCTCCCTTATACGCCTTCTCTGTAGGAGGAAAACCTGTGATATGAGTAAGTTCTTCAAGGTCAAAATACACACCATAAACACAAAAAGTAAGACCAATATTGGTAAGTTCTTTTTTCATTAATTTTTCTATCTTTTCACCACTCACATATCCCCTATCTCCTGACATATGCCCCTAAATCAAAAAGAAGCCTTATCAATATGCATAGCAATAAATTGCTTTTCCTCCTCAATCATAGAATCCAACTTTTCAATAGGATAAGCTTCTGAGCCGCCCATTACCCGCATATATAAAAGTTCTTCAAACTGTAAAAATCTCCAAAAGATTTCTAATTTCAAGTCACCTGAATCTTGCACTCTTTTTATCTCTTCAAGGTAGAAACCTTCTCCATTCATTACCCTTTTGAACACTTTCATATTTATCCTTTGTTTATCTTCATCTCCATAATACAAATATACATCTTCTATAGTTTTTCTACATATTTTCACCTTCTCATTCTCACCTCTTTTAGCATAAATAAGACTCTCTACAGTTAATACTCCACTCACATTCATCCAGATACGCATATCTCCCTTGTATTCAAGCTTATCTATTAAATTAGCTACTTGTAAAGCTAACTCCTCTTGATCCACTATATAAAGAAGTGAACATAATTCACGAATACTTTGCATTGTATCTTTACTTTTAAAGCTATACTTCTTTTTAATTTGCTTTATCTTTTTGGCAAAAATTTTCTGAGGACAGGTTACTAATATGTTATCCAAAAGCATTTCTACTTGTGTATCCGTTTTATTATTTAATCTTTATATTCATTAAGTTCTAAAGCTCGCATTCCTTTGATGAAAGTATCAAGATATTGTTCTTTTTTCATTGTTTTTCTATCTTTTTACCACTCGCGGTATTCATCGGTGATATCTACATTATCTTCTAATTCTAAACCTGTTTTGCGGATAATAATATTCATCCACTCGCAAAGTTCCTCGCGCTCCATTGTTTCTATAAGTCCGTATTTATTATTGATTTTATTGAGCTTTTTTACCAATTTACCCATAGAATTATAAACGGTAGTCACATTTTTCTTCTGCACCGCCTCACAAAGTGTCTGCACATATTCCGTAAGGGCTGTTTCTACGGCTGTGATGCTCTCTTCTGAAAACATATCATCGCCCTCTGCCATACGCTCGCGCCACTCTGGAATAGGGATTTCGGAGAGAAAGGCTTGTATTTCAGGAATACGATCAGGGTCTATGTTTTTATTTTGTGATTTAAGGAGGGCTTTTAGGCGGATACGCTCTTTTTCATAGAGCTCTAATTTGAATAACCTCAGCCAGATCAGTTGTTCCTTAGGATTCAGAGCCACTAACAAACGAAATTCCTCAAATAAAACATTATAAGCAAAACCATAATCAGTCACTGTTTTACCCGTAAGTTTCTTGCCTATTTTCTGTACAATGGTCGTTTTATCATCGCCAATGTTCAATCCAAAAGGCAGGTTTATATCAGAAATTTTTCCATCGGGTGCATTTTCGGAATCAATGGTGATTTGATGCAAAATGAGTTTGTCTTTTTCCTTGTTATAATTGCCAATAGGCTCTCCATAAGTGGGAGCATACCTCACATACCCAGTAAAAAGGCAGCTAATGGTCTCTTCTTCATTATCGACATGCACCCAACACAAGTTGCCGTAAACATCATAATGAGGTTCAGGGTTTTGCGGTAAATGATATTTTGCAAAAAATTCTTTTATTTCGGGAGAATGGATAGGTCGCCCTAATAAATCTTGTATTTCCATAATCATTTAGTTCTTTGTAAAAATTCACTTTATTTCCTTGCCTCCTCTACGGTGAGACCAAAAGGCTCTAATGCCCATTTGAGATTGGAAAGGATATAATCCTCATCTTCAGAAAAACGCTTGGCTATCTGTTTGTAATAAGGCAATAAGCGCTCGTCCTTCATTCCTGCAATGGCTTGTATAACAATGCGAAGGACATCATTATCAGTCTCTTGTAGTCCTTTAATGAAAGTATCAAGATATTGTTCTTTTTTATTGCTTCGCTGAATACGCTGGAGTTGTTCTTTCATTTTAGATGTTGGTTTTTATGGAAAAAACCTATCCAATTAGAGGATAGGTTCCACTTTTATTGATGAATTTGCACCTGAGGGAAAGGAATTTCAATACCTTCTTGGTCAAATCGCATTTTAACAGCTTCAAGGGTACGAGAGTAACAGCCGAAGTGGTCTGCATTCATACACCAATAGCGCAGAGAGAGATTTACCGAGCTGTCCGCGAGTTCTTCTACATACACCATAGGCTCAGGAGTAGAAAGGGCTTTAGGCTCGTCTTTGGCGATTTGCAACAGAATTTGGCGCACCTGCTGTATATTAGACCCATAGCCTACGCCCACCTTCACAAATACGCGTCGTTTTTCTTCTCGGCTATAATTGATGATACTATTGCTAAAAAGCTGAGTATTAGGAATAATGGCTTCCTCGTTATCCACCTTGTTCAGTGTAGTAGCAAAAAGCCCAATGTTTTTCACAGTACCTTTTTGCCCGCTGCCTTCTATCATATCACCCAGACGGAAAGGCTTGAAAATCAATATCATTATCCCGCTTGCGAAGTTTGAAAGCGACCCTTGTAACGCCAAACCTACGGCAACAAATGCACTGGTAATAATAGCGATAAACTGAGTAGCTGGCAGACCTATAATCTGTATCGTAGTAAGGAATAGAGCTACATAAAACACCCATCTCACCACTTGTAGCAGGAAAGACTGCAAAACGACATCCACCTGACGGCGCACCATTAGGTTTTTGAGAAGTTTTAAGATAAACCGAATCGCATAGCGCCCTACAATATGCAGTATAATAGCTCCAACAAGAGTCGGAGTAAAATTGATAACATCCGTTATCCATCCTTTTACAAGGCCTTCAAAGTCTATAGATGAAAATTCTTTCATAATGAATTATATTTTTTAGAGAGACAAAAATACGCCATTTTTCCGTTACCGAAAAACAACCAAAAGTTAATTTTTTGTCAATTTTTTTATAAAGTTTCGGCTGTTATTTTTTTGAAATTATCATTAAAACTTTCAATAAAATTGATAATTATAGTTAAGCTTTACCAAAGTTCTGTTCGCTGGTTTCTTATAAATTCCCGTACACTTCTATATATGCGCAGGCTGGGATTTTCTCTTCTAAATCGGCTATGACTCTCTGTATAAAGGCTTTTACTTTTTCATCAAAGAAAGTACGCTGGCGCAGTCGGGCTATGATTTTTTCGCAAACCGAAGGTTCAAAAAGATTTCTGGCCGTAGCATCAAAATGGTCTTCAACCCTATCCCACTGAGGCTGATACAAGGGAAACACAGCCCGAAAATCTTCTAAAAGATACTCATCAAAATCTTCCATTGGTATAAAAACAGAACGCTTGGAAACACACTTCATATCAGCATCCAAAGCATTGATAAGATAGCCCATTCCTCTCTCAGGCGCTTCCTTCCTGCCATCTACACTAAAAAGCAACGAAGTGCCGTATAGGTGTTTTACAGCCTTTTCTGCATCATGACCGAAACGCTCATAGGCGCTCTCTGCTTCCCACTGCTCACACTTGGTTTCCGCCATGATGGTTTCTAAATTCTCCTGATGATACAGCGCTATAGCCGACGCAATATCTCCCTCTGTCTGTTTGAGCAGGGCGACAGCTTTCTGCATCGGTATGGAAAACCTTGTTTTCAAGGTTTGTATTTCTTTGAGATAGTTCATTTTATTTAAATAAAATTCCAAAGCAAAAACTTACTCTTTCATCTTTGGGCGGAACGAATGTTTCTTATCAAAGCCTTTGCTTTCTATTTTAAGGTCGTTGGGCAGTTCTGGCGATTGCTCGGCTTGTTTTTTTAGATAAGAAAGATACTGCGCTATGTTTTGCCATACGAAATCAGGGTCGAGATAAACGCCCAATTCCTGCAAATTCAGATAATGAGTCGCCCTATTTTCACTCCTATAATCTCTGTTAAAAATAAGCACCAGCGGTTGTTTTAAATCTAAAAAAGGCGGATTGTCTTTTAGATTAAAAACATTATCCCCGCGCGAGGCTTCCAGCTGTTTTATCAAAGTGTCACGAGAAGAGGACAAATAAGAAACAAGCCTTATTTTCTTGCCATCATTCATCAGCACAGAGAGGTCACCATGCCACAAATCATATATTCTGTAATGCAAATCCTCAGAGTCAGCAAAATCCCAATGGGTGTATATCTTAGAGCGTGTAGCAAAAAGATGCACGAGCTCATTGCCTACATACAAAACCGAATGCAGGGCTTCATCATCAGCAGTGTTATCTAAAGTAATCCTGCTTCTTTGTGGAGTACCGATACTTACTCCCGCAGGCAAACGGCGGTCATAGACAAGGTTTTCATCTATGCCGTATTCAGCGACTTTATAATCGTAGTAATCTTTGAATTTAGAGATGATTTTCATTTTTCAATCTCTAAGTATTCAAATCTGGGTAATCCCAAGCGTTGTAGGTATCTGTAAGGTTGTCGTTCTCCTCGCCTTTGCAGCAGAGCCATTCCAAACCTGCACGGCGCTCCATCACGATACCTTCATCTATCCCTGCTGGGTCTGAGCCATTCACACGGGCATTGACTGTTGCCCAGTGGTAACGATAGTGCAAATCCAAGGCTTGCAGGATTTCTTCCATAGGGCGCAAGGTAGTATTTGCCATAAAATCATCAAGATTTTTGAAGCGTTCCATAGTACCCATCACCAAATCACAATCACAAATCTGATTTGGGAAAGACAATTCTTCCACCACGCCCAAAGCCCATAGCAGAGCCCAAATAGACTCATATTTCCAAGCGGCATTTATCGCTTCTGCTTCGCTCACATTACCTGATATTACTTTTTGTTCCTTTGGAGTAAGCAGGTCAAGGGCGCCGTATCTGGCTGAAAGAAAATCTTGTGTCATATACTCTCTATCCTCCTCAGTATATTCATTTTTGCCAATGGATAAGGCGCACATTATAGAAGTAAAAGAACAGGCAAGTCGCTCGATGACTTCCTTTTTATCACGAGGAATCACTTCATTAGTTTCATAGCGTAAAGGCAAATGCTCTATGAAAGGGACATTTTGTGCTTGTAGTATCTCAATACTTCTGTTTTTGCGCTCTTGTGCAGTAATTGTTTTATTATTCATAAGATTTAGATATTAAAATTTTTCATTTTATTCCTCAAAATGCATTTCATCTATAAAGCAATATTCGTTATCCATAAGCATCTTCAGGTAATCATCAAAGCTGTCCGCAATTACATCCATAGCATCAGGGTCGTGTACAAAACGAACTACCTGCCCTACTTTTCCCGTAGCAGAAGGCGAAAAGTCTATAAAAAGCTGTGAGGTGCCGCCATTGTTCATACAATCGGAAAAATGCAGCCAATTAAGTTGAGAAGCATCACTCGTAATACGGTCATCAATAGGAACTTCCTCGTATTTACGATTGATATAATCCGCATAAAAATCAAAGGCTTCATTCTGAGTTTCTACAATCTCCTGAGCCGAAAGCAGGTAATAAGGATAATCCCCCATAGCTTCATCAGCTCCTAAAATAAGGTCACCGATAGTGCCTTTTTCATACTCACGCCAATAAGTGCCATCAATATGGCAAAGTAAGTCCAGCAAACTCTCTGGCACTTGTGGGTAACGATTGCGTAGGGCTTGCAAATCGGCATCGCTAGCGCCATGAGCTGTATCCATAAGATTTTGCCACGCTTCTTCTCCTCCGTTATCAAGATAGGCGGCTTTCAAGCCTTCTAGGTATTGTTCTGCTAAGGTCATTGTATAGTGTTTTTAAAGATATTTTGTATTGTTATTCATTTATAGATCTGTATGATATTGTTAATAATAGACATCAGACGCGGCAGACGGGGCAACCAATTCGGATGGTTATCCCCTGACACCTGATGCTTGACACCTATCCTCTAATACTTATAATTCACTTTCTCTAAGGCAATAGGCTGAGGATTCTGCACGACCCAAGCGGTCGCCAGCTCGCAAAGACGATGATTACCCGTGCCATCATCCTCCAAAATATGTTTTTGAATATCAGCCACTTCCGTAAGTTCACTCTCAGAAAGCGAATTACCTTGTTGCAGATAACCGCTAATGGCATTCAGCATCTTGCGGTATTCCCTATCCCAGTTGCCCATAGCATTTCGCAGAAGCTCATCATTCACTTTACCTGCAATACGCACTACCTCGCCTTGCACTGTGGAAGCTCTGCCACTACTCGGCACCAAAAGTTCCCACGCCTGCTCGTAGCGTTTTTCCCAAGTATCGCCAGTGAGTACAATAGGCGATTTGCCATCGTGCTGTATGCGGCGTGGCACAGGAGGCACATCAAAGAGTTTATATAATTGTTGCAAAGCCTCCTCCCTTTTTTCCACCCATTCAGTATCGGAATCCTCACGGCGGAACTCAAAGTCCTCGCCTACACGAGTCACTTGTTCCTTCGCATACTTAGTGGGTTTTAGTCCTGCTTTGAGATAGACCTCAGCAGCTTTGACTGCTCTCTCGATATAGCCGCTATATAATCTAGAAAGCAGACGCTCCATTACATTGTGCCCCATATTATCTTTTGCATTGATATCAGCGCCTTTTTCAATGAGTAATTGGGCTGCTTCGGCATTATACTCAGCAAAGTGTAAAGGAGTATTCTTATATTTATCTTGCGCCTCTATATCAGCTCCTCTTTCCAATAGCAGTGCTACTTTTTCTACATTATTCACCTGAGCGTGATAATGTAGCGGAGTGCGCTCGTATTCATCTCTCGCATTGATGTCAGCGCCTTGAGCAATGAGCCAGTCCATTAACTCTAAAGGAATCTTATAAAAAGAGAGCGCAGGTGTATTAAACGAACGACGGTCATAAGCGTTCAATTCGCATTCATTGAAAACGGCTTTAAGCGCGTCTAAATCTTTGGCTTCTAAAAGCTCTTTAAAATTTGCTGGTAGGGTTTTCTTTTTCTTTGCCATACCACAAAGGTAGAGATAATTTGCCAATAAACTTATGCGTTCACCAACAAATTACCTCATCTTTTTTACTTGTCCATTCTCACAATTCTCGGCTGGAATGACCCAATGATATCCACCAAATCCCTCTGGTAAGCCATTACGGTTTCTATGTTTTTATAAGCCATAGGAGCTTCTTCGGCATTACCTCCGATGAGGGTAATTTCTTTGGCTTTCAGGGCTTTTTTAATATCCGATTGTGTAAAGTGAGTTTTACTCTCATTGCGCGAGAAAGCCCGCCCTGCCCCGTGTGAAGCCGAACTAAAACTCTCGGCATTGCCCTTGCCACGCACGATGTAGCCAGTGTCAGTCATCGAAGCAGGAATAATGCCCAGCACACCCTCGCCCGCAGGAGTAGCCCCTTTGCGGTGCACTATCACCTCTTTACCATCGTGAATTTCTTTCCACGCAAAATTGTGATAATTCTCAATGCGCGCTCTAAGCCTTCCTCCAACGGCGCAAATAAGTCGGCGGTGAATATCGTCGTGACAGGCAGATGCGTAATCGCCGGCGAGGTTCATAGCCGTCCAATACTCTAAGCCTAAGTGGGTATTGAGGTCGAGCCACGCAAACTGTTGGGCTTCCTTCGGGAGCGGACATTGTTCAGCTGCCACACGCACATAATACTGAGCGATTTCAGCCCCAAAACCACGCGAACCGCTATGCGAAAGTATACCGAGATATTTTCCTTTGGGTAAGCCTATTTGAGGGTCGTCTGCTAAGAGTTCTACCTCGCCAAACTCCACAAAGTGATTGCCACTGCCCGAAGTACCCATCTGCTTAATAGCTTTGTCTTTCAATCGCTTGAGGATAGGAATCAGCGAAAAAGTATCACGCTCGAAAATCTCGTGCTCTATGTGTGATTTGTGGGTTTCGTACATACCGAATTTCGTATGCTCCATAAGGGCTTTCTCGTACTTATCACGCGCCCCCGAAAGGTAGGATACAGGGATATCCAAGATACTGAGGCACATACGGCAACCGATGTCCAAGCCTACCCCATAAGGAATCACAGCATTCTCTACCGCCAGCACACCGCCTATGGGTAATCCATAGCCACTATGGGCATCAGGCATCAAAGCGCCGCCCACTGAAATAGGGAGTTTGAGAGCCGTGTAGAGCTGTGTTTTTGCCTCTTCGGTGATGTCCTCGCCAAAGATGTGATAAGGTGCGCGGGTAGCATTAAGCTGTCGTTTTTCGGTTTTAGTAGACGAAAGCAGCGCTTCGGCTATCTGACCAAAAGTAAGGTGCCCTTCGTACTGCGAAGGATTTTTTAAAATATCTTCGAGTACCGACTTTACATAAGCAGTATTCTTAGTAGCGAAATTGCGTTTCATTACTTCCAACGCTACATTTATAGATTGATTATTTGGGAAGCCTAACTTGAGGAGGTCTTTCCCTTTGAGTTTTAAATTTGCCATAATTTGCTAATTAGATAGATAAGGAAGCACGATTTGCTGAATATCACTCAAAAAGGCTTCTCTATTCTCTTTAAACTTTTGTTTTCGTTTAAAAATATCGACGATAGAACCAGAAAACTCATACCAAATATCGCCATTGCCTTTGATATCACCTATACGCTGTGTATTATCATCAGGATAGAAAGAGATAGGCTCCTTATAAGGGGCTTTTTTGATATTTGCCGTGAAATAGATTTCATCAGCACTGCCATAAGCGCCTTTTTGAATAGAAATCATTTGCAGGTTTTGTTCCACTACTCGGTAAAAATGGAGTGCTTTTTTCTTAAATCCTAAGGGTTTTAGTATTTGATAGAGTTCTTTTACCATCTCATCGAACTCAATTTGTGTAGCTGTTTTTTCTTTCATAGTAGATTTGCTAATTTTTCTTTTCTTTCTCTCCATTTTGGGTAATCAAAGGAAAAAGCGTATTGCTCTCCTACTTCTTTTTCTAAAAGTTCTGCCGAAACAAGCACGCGATTTACAAAGATATACTCGCTTACGGCGTCTTTGAAATCGGATTCAGGAGGGTAATTGTCATTGAAAATCTCTTGATACAAGTGGTTGAGTTCCTCTAATTCTTCTTTTAGATACGGATTGATATCCAAATCCGCAATCTCCACATTGCGAGGGGTAGGATTCTTCACATTTTCCTCTATCCAAATAGGGGAACAAAAGAACTCAAATTGGTATTTAAATTCAAACTTTTTCATAGGATTGATTTTTACAGGTTCGGAAAATCTTTCAGAGTCAATGAGCTGTCAAAGGTTGTAAAGACAAGCAATTAAAAACTTCGGCAAATTTTAGCACTTGCTTATTTTTTCTTCTCAAGAACTCCATCAAGATAATGTTCATACCATTCTAAAAAATTTTCTTCTTCCATAAAAAAAGGTATTTGTAAGTCAGTATCTATACCTACCACTCTTCCTGCATATTTTCCCGTGAGAACCAAACCATAATAATAGGTACAGCCCATTGTGCCAATAGGAAGAATTCCACTAAAAATCTCATTGTAGTTATAATGATTAAACTCAGGATTATATATAATATAACTCTCAATCAATTTTCTCCATTGTTCATCTGTCATCTCTGGAGAAAGTTTACAAGGTTTTTTTAAGATAATTTTCTGCATCTTCTACAAACTCATCTACCCGAGTTCCAAAAGCATACAGCCCATAATCAGGACCTGCTATATCCTCTTTCACACGGGCGAAAATATTTATTACTTGTTGCATAAAAACACAGTACACCTCAGGTAGTTTTATTTGATAGCGTTCCTCAAAACACCGAATACGCTTACTGCTAACAGGAGGATTCAAATGATAATTATGTTTATTTGCTCCAAATATTTCTCTCTTTGAGTCCAGCTTCCGAACTTGAATGATTTTCTGCTGAATACGCTTTATTTGTTCTTGTAAATACTCAGGCATAGAAGGTTTCAAATAATCTATGATATTCATATTTTCATCTCTTTAAATGAATCACAAGTTAAATTTAACCAATTTTATAATACTACTCGTCTGTTAATTGTCTAATTTCCCTCTTCGCTTCCGCGCGTTTTTTCTTATAGCTCTTTTCTACATAAGTGCTTTTGAAATCTGTGCCTTTGAAAGTGCGCACAGGGTTGCCGCGCTGCACTTGGGTGTGATTGTTCCAATGGTTCTGCGCCTGCTCGGCAAGCTGCTGAAGCTCTACTTCGGCGAGTTTTTCTTTTAGGCGTGCGAGGGCGAGTTTCTTATTCTCCAACTGCGAACGCGAATCCTGCGCAAAAACACTTACGCCCGTAGGCAGATGAGTGGCGCGCACTGCTGTATTTACCTTGTTCACATTCTGTCCGCCACTGCCCTGTGAGCGAGTAGTTTGGAACTGCACATCGCGCTCCGAGAAAGTCTGGCGCTGCAACTGGTCAAGTTCAAAAATGCCTATATACCAGTTACTTCGCTGGTGAAACTTTCTAAACGCACTCTTGCCCACCCAGCACACCGTGCCGAGCCAAGTTTTCAAAAACGGCGCTAACTCCTTGCCTTTGAGCCGCAGGGTAACTGACTTTACCGTGAGATTGGCATCGCCTTCCTCACGGCTGAGAATAGTATAACTGATGCCCTCTTGAGCAGCCTCCTGCAAAAAGACTTTCAGCACTTTGGCTACTACCCACTGGCATTCTAATGGCCCTTTTCCTGATGTTATTTGTATTATCTTTTCCATTTTTATGTTTTCTTTTAATAAAATTTACTGTCTAATAATATTTCTGTCATTTCCAAAGCAGAAACATTGGTTCTAAACTCTGCCATTTCCTTTATCAAAGGGCGTTTGTATTTTGTTTTTGGTACCCATCGTTTCTGAAAACGGTTCCACGAATAGCCGCCACGATACACCTTTTTTTGAATAATTCCCCAGTTTTTATAATCATCCAAAACCTTATTCAGCCCTGCCAATTCATTTTCTATTTCAAAATCTATCGGGCGGTAATGCGTGATGATATTAGGTCTAACTCTCAAAATAAAGCGCCAAGGTTCCGCAAATTCATAATAGGTCTCAAACTCCTTACAATCAGGATTATAGCGCTCCACTTTAAGAAAATACTTACGCTCCTCCTCTACAAGTTTGCCCTTCTCTATCGCGTACTCCCATTCCCTTTGTCTGAATGATAACAATTCCTGTTTTCTGGGCACATAGATGCGTCTGCCTCTGCGTTTTTTCTTCTTTTGGAATTTTCGGTTGTCGGCGTATTGATAAGTATTGATTTTAGTCAAAAGATTCTCAAAAAACTCCCCTAATCCACTGCGTTTCACATCATCACGAACCACAAAAAAGCGTACATAGCCCTTTTGATAAGGTTTTTCAAGTGGCACAAGCGGCAGATTCCATTTCTGTTTTTCTAATTCAGAATAGCGATCACTACACTCGCGCAGATATTTCTCGTAATCAGTTTTAGCAATGCGTTTACGAGTGCGTATATTACGCAGGCGAGAACCTTGGATATATGAATTTCCCATTTGTATAATGATAATAGTTTGGTAAATAATCGGGAAAATTTGAAATAAAAAACCCGAAATCTCACTGACTTCGGGTTTGCATATCATTATACTATTATTCTAACAAGAAGGCATAACACGAAGCCTTACCCCAGCGGGTAAATAAAACTTGATATGTAGACTTTGATTTAGCATTTTTACTTCGTGTATTTTTTTGTTAAAACTCTATTATTACTCGTTAATTTGGTTGCAAATATACAAAAAATTAATTATCTGCAAAATTTTTCAAGAAATTTTAATAAATTTTTGGATTCCACTTTTCTGGATATTTTGGTGTAAAATCCTTGTAATAGTCTTGAATTTCGTCCATTATGCTCTCAAAAGAGCGACTCTCCAAATCCTCCACGCTGATTTTTCTTCCGATGTGGATTTTTTTGGTTTTAAAATCCGCCCCTCCAAAAACTATCGGAACCCTCGCACTCAGAGCCATATGGTAAAAACCGAGTTTCCATTTTTCCACTCGGGAGCGCGTTCCTTCTGGGCAAATCACCAAACTAAAATCCTCCTTTTTAAACAAATCTGTAACGAATTGCACAAGATTATTCCTTTGGGAACGATTAATCCCTATCCCGCCTAACGCCTTGACAATGAAGCCGTACCAAGCCTTAGTATGAGCATCTTTTATGATGACCCTCAGCGGTTTTTTGTATTTCCAATAAACTAAATTCCCCAAAAGATATTCTATATTGTCCGTATGCGGCGCCACGATGAGCACACAGCGGTTCAGATTATCCAGATCCCCTTCCAGCTCCACCTTCCAGCCTAGAAGCTTCAGCAGTAATGTTCCTATTATTTTTCTCATGATTAAAAGTTTAAGGAGCAAATCTACACTATTTTTTCTAAAAAGCATTATGCGTGCTTTATATTTTCAGTGATGCTAAAAAAATAATGTTCTGCAACTCTGCAAAACATTATTTTAAAAACACATTAAAATTTAGTTTAGTTAGTATTTTCTACCTGTTGATATCGTGTCTGATTTTACCTCTAGCTCTGGCTGATGCTCTCTTTCATCTCTATAAAATCCATGTTCATCTCCATGGATATCCACTCTGCCATCGCTTAGATCCTTGATTTCCATCGTTTCAGGAATGACTAGTTCATAGTCCACATCATAATCCCTAAATCTGTGGTCATAAGAATAACTTATATAGTTCGGCAGCAATACCGCATTACCAGAAACTTCCACAGGAACACTCAGACCGATAGGGATATTATAGCCATCGGCTTGTTTTCTGACCACTATATACGGCTGTTTCACATCGTGTCTTCTTGTAATATAGACATCTGGATAATCTTCTTTATAGATTTTTTTCTTATCCGAAAAAATATCATCGCCATAAGCTCTAAAATTCTGTGGAATCTCCACCCGCTTCAAATCAAGAATAAGGACATTCGACTGGGTATTGATAGAAACGCGCTCCTCCTGAACATTGTTCCCGCTGTAAATCAGTTGTTTCTTCTGCACTGAAAGACCGAAATAAACCCCTAAAACCACCAGCAAAGCAAAAAGAGTTCCTGCTAAAAAGCCCGCATATCTTATTTTTGTTTTAGGCGAAAACAATTTGATACTCAGCGCCATAAAGATAATAGCAGGAATTAAAATTCCGATAATTACGATTGCCATAAAGACATATCTTGTCTCCTCACCTGCATTAAAAAAGAAATTAAACTCTTCCAAATCCTGATATCTTCCAAACAGCTGAAAATCCCAAACTCCAAAAAATACTAATATAAAGCTAACCAAAGAAGCCAAAATATTAATCGTAATAAAAACCGCTATACCCCCTAAAACTATTCGGACAACCTTCCAGATGCCAGCTCCTGTTTTAGCTATTTCTGATTTATTTTCGTTGTAAAAAGAGCTTACCCTCTGCCCTGCTTCTTTAAGACTGTCAAAATTGATGGGTTTTCCCTGCATTTTCAGAAAATCTGATGCTGTTTCTGCCTCTGGAAGCACTACCCACAGAATGACATAGGCTACCACAGAAACAAAGCCCACAGTGAAAATAAACACCAAAATCCAAATAATCCTCATCAATGAGATATCCATCCCGAAATACTGAGCCAGCCCTGCACAGACACCCGCTATCTTACCTTTTTTCATATCTCGGAAAAGTTCTTTTCTTGTCTTTTCCTGAGGGTTTTCGCGCTCTGCATTTTCTTCACTCTGCCCTTCTATGACTTCTGGAGTTCCTAGCTGGGTGATAACTTTTTCCACATCATCACTATTTACCACTTCTCTTTTATCAAGATTTTCTCTGAAAATTTCTGCAATCCTGATTTCTATATCATACATCACTTCATCGGCTTCATCTTTTTCCAAAGAATTCCGAAGCGCTTGTAAATAATTGTTTAATTTCTCGTAGGCCTGCTCTTCTATCATGAAGGAAAACCCTGCTAATGAGATAGATACTGTCTTGTTCATGTTATTGATTTTTTGTGATTTGTGTTACTGATTCTACTAATTGGTTCCATGTTTTGTCTAACTCCGCTATGAAAAGTTCCCCTTTCTCCGTGAGTTTATAATACTTTCTGGGCGGCCCTCCTGTGGATTCTTCCCAACGGTAAGAGAGGATTTCTGCATTTTTCAGCCTTGTCAGCAGTGGATAGAGCGTCCCTTCTACTACTTCCATATCGGCTTTTTTCAGCTCTTCCATCAAATCCAAAACATACATCTCTCTTCTCTTAATAAGGCTCAGAATACAAAATTCCAGTATTCCTTTCCTCATCTGCGCTTTCGTGTTTTCGATATTCATTCTTTGTTTTTTATATAGTTAATGATTGGTGTTCATCTTATTTTACACCACAAATATACAAACAATAAAGTATTATGCAATACAAAGTAGTTAACTTTTAAAAAGAAACAAACTAAACCATTGATTATCAGTATTATTTTTTTTTCGTTAAATTTGTTTTTAAATTACATCATTATGAAAAACCCTATCTTCATTTTATCTGTGATGCTTATTTTAGGAGCGTGCAGCAGTGAATCAGCTAAAAAAGCATACAATGACAGTTTCCGTAAAACCTTTATAGAAGAAGGCGTGAAATCTTGTATCGAAAATTCTGGATTAAAAGAAAGCGAAGCAAGAGAATACTGTGAATGCGCAATGAACAAAATCAATGAAAACCTCAGTAATGATGAAATCATTGATATATCTATGGATAATCCTCCAAAGGATCTGGATGAACGCATAGATAAAGCGATTTCCAGCTGTGTAGAAAAGAAACCTTAATCAAAGATTCTAAATCAAACATAAAAAACAGAGACAAAATGCACATTTTTTGTCTCTGTAATATACTAAGGTATAAGCATTTATAAAAGCTTACCTCATAAAAACAAGTTTATTCTCTGTGGAAAGTTCATCGTTTAGCAGATATCCTTCTTCGCCAAAGGCTTTCAGCTCTTCCAAGGAACGAACATTGTTTTCTGCACAGAAGCGCACCACCAGCCCTCTGGCGTGTTTGGTATAAACCACTATGGTTTTGGGCTTCCCTGTTTTCATTTCATAAAAGTCAAAATCAACCACTTGGGCGTGGAGTTTTTTACGATTTACTACTTTAAAATATTCATTACTTGCCAAATTGAGCAGAAGTTCGCCTTCATTCAGCTCAGAATTAAGCTGTTCTGTAATCTTGTCCGACCAAAATTCGTATAAATTTTTATACTTATCAAACTGAAATTTTCGCCCCATTTCCAGTCGATACAGCATAATGCGGTCAGAAGGTTTCAGCAGACCATACAGCCCAGAAAGCATTCTGTAATGTTCCTGCAGATAATCTATCGCCTTTTTATCCAAACTCGGCGCGTCCAACCCACGATAAACCTCGCCCGTAAAAGCCAACAAGGCTGGAGCAGACTCGTTTTCGGATGGATTTTTTTTCCAATTTTGGTTTCTTTCCCAGTTTTCATCGGCTAATTTGGGAGAAAGCTCCATAAGTTCCGCCAAGAAATTGGGTGTTTTTTCCTTTAAATAAGACTGAATAAAAGCCGAATCCTCTATAAACTGAGGCTCTGTAGGCTTTATAAATTCCGAAGAAACCCCAACTTTCATCAATTTAGCTGGGGAAGTAAGTATTTTCATATTAATTTTTTCGTTAGATTTTTTCAAAACGGAAATTCTCTCCAAGATAAGCCTGTCTTACCTGCGGGTCATTCGCCAAATCTTCTGGAATGCCCTCTTTCAAGATTTTTCCTTCAAACATGATGTATGTTTTATTAGTAATAGCAAGGGTCTGTTGGACATTGTGATCGGTAATAAGCACCCCTATATCCTTCTTTACAAGGGAACGGATGATTTTCTGGATATCCTCCACTGCAATAGGGTCTACCCCCGCAAAAGGCTCATCCAAAAGGATAAAATCTGGATCTGTCGCCAGACATCGGGCGATTTCCGTTCTTCTTCTCTCCCCACCAGAGAGCAGGTCTCCCCTATTTCTACGCACATGCTGCAAGGAAAACTCATCCAAAAGCTCTTCTAGTCTGTTTTTCTGCTCACTTGCTGATTTATTGGTCAATTGTAAAACCGATAAAATATTATCCTCTACTGACAATTTTCTAAAAATAGAAGCCTCCTGTGCCAAATACCCCACGCCTTTCTGTGCTCTTTTGTACATCGCATCCTGCGTGATATCCTTTCCGTCCAAGGTTATCTGCCCAGAGGTAGGCTTTACCAGACCTACTATCATGTAGAAAGTGGTAGTTTTCCCAGCTCCATTCGGGCCCAAAAGCCCTACTATTTCGCCTTTTTTCACTTCCAAACTTACCCCTTTTACTACTTTTTTAGGGCCGTATTCTTTTATCAAATTGTCTCCTCGTAAAATCATAAAACAAAAATAATATTTTTTATTTAATACATCTTCATTTTTTAAGAACGGTTTTTGTAGATTTATAGTTAAAATTTATTTTTAATTGTTTTATTTTTATATTTTTTTTATTAATTTTGGTGCAAATTAGGAATTAAGTTAAAAGTATGAGGAAATTTTTATTTTTGTTTTTATTCGGTATTATAGGTTTTGGGCAGATGAAGGCTCAAAGTTTCCAGATGGGGAAATCACCACAAGCGGCGAATGATAAGGAACTTATTGCCTATCCTAACCCTGCGAAAGATTTCCTATATCTGAAAACCACAGACCCTAATGTTAAGATAAAATCTGCTACATTTTACTCTATTTTAGGAAATGTAGTCGCAGATGTCCAAATCAATGCGAACTATTCTGAAATAAGAATAGACAAGCTAAAACAAGGAAGATACCTAATGAGGTATGTGCTGAGTAACAATACTCAAAAAATCATTCAAATCATTAAACAATAAAATAAACACTTCTCTTTAATAAAGAGAAGTGTTTATTTTATATCAATTTGCTTAGACTCTTTGCAGTTTCTCTCTGCTGAAAATCATCCAGCCTTTTTTTAATCTGCATAATGACTATTGGTGTCAGCACTGCCACGCCCAGTCCTATCAAAGTTTTTTTCATAGAAGGTCTTACTCTTTTCAGAAGTGCATTGCTCAGCAGTTTAGCAGAACCTATCTCCAAAGAAGGGAACAAAAACTTATCCGCTAGAAAAAAAGCATTTTGAGCTAAACTAGAATCCATCATTCCTCCTAAATACTTCTCCGTGACTCCATTGGTAATCACTCCAAAACTTTTTCTCGGATTTTCAAAACTCAGCACAGATTCTATTTCTTTAATTTCTGCTCTGAGTTCTTCTTTTTGATTTTTTAAATCTTGAAAATTCTTTATTCTTCCCATCTTATTCCTCATTATAAATAATGTTCACCAAACGCTCTTTCAGATTTTCTATGATACTTTTCTTCTGAGAAAAAACCACCAACAATCCTACCAAAAATATGCTCGCCATGATAAGCATCCCATAAGCATAATTTCCCAGCAAATTACCAATCACAAGCCCCAGCCCAAAACAGAAAAACGCAAAAAAACAAATTCCCAAAGTGACCATCAGCAGGATATACACTGCCATACTAAGCACTTTTACGGAAGTTTCCGCCGTTTCTAGTTTTAAGAGACTGATTCTTTTTTCTATATAATTTTTAAACAAGCCTATCATCTTCCTTTCTCTTTTGAAAACTAAAAGGGGACTTTTTATAAATCCCCTCTTTTAAATCATCTTATTATTAAATTTCTGTGTCTTTTGGAGACTAGCTATTTTTTTTATAGTTTTCGTAGCTTTCTTTCACATCAGCTACTACTTTCTCTGCTCCTTGTTTTACTTTTCCAGAAATTTTCTCATAGTGCTCTAGAGCCTCATCTCTAAGGTGTTCATAATGATCCAAAGCCTCGTCTCTCAAATCTTCAGCTTTTCTTCTTAATTTTCTTCTAGTTTCTACTCCTTTTTCTGGAGCAAATAATACACCTAGTAATGAACCTATTGCTGCACCTGCTAATATACCTAATACGATGCCTGAATTTCTTTCTCTTGACATTTTAGTAAATTTTTTAATGTTAATATTTATCTCTAATAAATAGCTCTCTGCTATTTTACTTTGGTAAAGTTACGATAAATATAGCTAATAAACAATTCTTTTCTGTTAATTATTTCTTAATGTACGACAAAATCAAATCTATGGTTTCTTCTTTATTTAGGTTTGTATTGTCTATAAGTATCGCATCCTCAGCCTGTTTCAGTGGAGAAATTTCTCTTTCGCTGTCTATTCGGTCTCTTTCTATGAGATTTTGTTTCACTTCCTCTATAGTAGTCTCTATACCAAGGCTTTGCAGCTCCAAAAATCTTCTTCTTGCGCGTTCATCCGCACTTGCCGTAAGGAAAAATTTATAATCTGCATTAGGCAGAACTACCGTTCCTATATCCCTGCCATCCATAATCACGCCTTGTTTTTCTGCAATATCCCTTTGTAAAACGACCAAGCGCTCCCTTACCTCGGGATGTTTCGCTATAAAGCTTACATTATCAGACACTTCCGTAGTACGGATTTCCTTACTTACATTTTCTCCATTTAGATAAATTTCTAATTTTCCGCTATTTTCTCTAAATTCTAATGAAATTTCATTCAGATTCTGAAGCAGTTTAGACAAATCTATCTCTTGTTTTTCGTTCTTGAAATTTCTCAGCCCAAAAAGCGTAATCGCCCTATACATGGCACCTGTATCGATATGGATAAGTCCCAAAGTATCTGCTACTACTTTAGAAATAGAACTTTTTCCTGTGGATGAAAATCCATCAATGGCTATAACCAAACCTTTCTTATTCATAAAGCCAAAATTAAATTTTATTATCTCATAATCCAAAATATTCTATTATTTTCTTTCTGATTTGTTTATATTTGCATGAATTTTTGGATGCTTTAAAGACTGAATCTTTATCAACCACAAAAAATAAAACATTATAAGACAATGAAATACAAACGAATTCTACTAAAATTAAGCGGAGAAGCCCTTATGGGAGACAAACAATACGGTATTGATACTGAGAAGCTTAATGAATATTCCCAAGAAATCAAAAAAGTAGTGGACAAAGGCTGCGAAGTTGCCATAGTAATCGGCGGCGGAAACATCTTCCGAGGAGTTTCTGGAGCGGCTAAGGGAATGGATAGAGTTCAGGGCGACTACATGGGAATGCTCGCTACGATAATCAATGGAATGGCTCTACAAGGCGCTTTGGAGGACATCGGTCTGAAAACCAGACTTCAAACAGCCATAGAAATGGACAAAATAGCAGAGCCTTTCATCAAGAGAAGAGCTGTAAGACACTTAGAAAAAGGAAGAGTGGTCATCTTCGGAGCAGGAACAGGAAACCCTTATTTCACTACGGATACAGCCGCTACGCTCAGAGCCATAGAAATAGGCGCTGATGTAATCCTGAAAGGAACCCGTGTAGATGGCATCTACGACAGCGACCCAGAGAAAAACGACAATGCTATGAAATTCAATAGCTTATCATTCAATGAAGTTATTGAGAAAAACCTTAAAGTAATGGATATGACTGCCTTTACTCTAAGCCAAGAGAACAATCTCCCTATCATTGTCTTTGATATGAATAAAGAGAATAATCTCCTGAAAATAGTAGAAGGAGAAGATATAGGAACTATCGTAAACTAAATGTGTAATTTATCAAATTTTCAATATACAATGGAAGAATTAGAACTTATCATAGCATCTGCTAAACAAGAAATGGATGCAGCGATAAAACATTTGGATCACGCTTTCCAAAAAATCAGAGCTGGTAGAGCTTCTACAGCTATGGTGCAAGATGTAATGGTGGAATATTACGGAGCAATGACACCGCTTTCGCAGGTTGCCAATGTCTCTATCCCTGATGCCATGACCATCTCTATCCAGCCTTGGGACAAAAACGCCATAGGAGCGATAGAAAAAGCGATTATCGTTTCTAACCTTGGTTTTGCACCTTCTAATAATGGTGAAAATATCATTCTAAATGTACCGCCTCTAACGGAAGAAAGAAGAAAAGAATTAGCAAAACAAGCCAAAGCAGAAGCTGAACAGACAAAAGTAACCATCCGTAACGCAAGACAAGAAGCGATGAAAGACCTTAAAAAATTAGAGGGTGTTTCTGAGGATGTTATCAAAGATACGGAAAGTAAAATTCAGGAATTGACTGACAAATATGTCAAAAGTTCTGATGAACACTTGAAAGTAAAAGAAGCAGACATTATGAAAATATAATGCAAAATCGGTCTCCAAAAAGACCGATTTTTTATTTTATAACAAGAGTAGATTGATATCATTAAATTTAAGCCCAAATTTATCACAAACCAGCTGTTTGGTATGGCGGCCTTTGTACATATAAAATCCCTGCCTACAGTCGTTTCCTAATTTTAATACATTTTCTAAACCGCCTTCTTCATTGATTTTCAAAAGATAACTCAAAAAGAAATTACTAATGGCTTTACTGGTGGTTCTTGGAATTTTGGAAGTCAAATTCGGTAGTCCAGAATGCAGGATTCCGTGCTTCTCCACATAAGGCTTCTCAAAATCAGTAACTTCCGTAGTTTCCACACATTTCCCTGTATCTATGGTCAAATCTACAATGACACTTCCCTGTTTCATCAGTGCCACCATTTTTTCTGTCACGATAGGCGGCATATTTATTCTCGGAATAGTTCCTATCAGCACATCGGCTCTTCGGAGGCTTTTGGTCAGTTCCTTTGGGTCTATCATCGAGGTGGATATTCGGCTGCCTATGGAATTTTGGATATTTCTAAGTTTAGATAGAGAATTATCAAAAACCCTCACCGTGGCACCCAGCCCTATCGCTGCTCTCACCGCATATTCTCCCACGATATCCGCTCCCAAAACCACCACTTCCACAGGGCGCACTCCTGTAATTCCGCCCAGCATAAGCCCTTTCGAAACGGCAAGCATCTCCGATGCACAAAGCACTGACATTCCACCTGCTATCTCACCTATCAGCTTTACCAGCATCTGCTCTTTATTTTCATCTTCTATGAACTCGTAGGCTATGGCATTGATTTTCTTTTCAGAAAGTTTCTTGAAATACTCTTTTTCTCTAAGATTAACCTGTAACGCACTGATTATATACGAATTAGGTTTCAATAATTCTATTTCCTCCAAAGAAGGAGCGCTTACTTTCAGTACCAAATCCTGCTCAAAAGCCTTAACTTTATCCACGATAAAAGCTCCTGCTTCAGAATACTCCAAATCACTGAAAAACGCCTTTTTGCCCGCATCAGACTCTATCATGAGTTTATACCCATATTGCGTCAAAACCTGCACAGCATCGGGAGTTATCGGCACTCTATTTTCATTCAGAGAGGTCTCTTTCGGAACGCCTATGGTCATGACTCCGCCTTTCTTTATCACTTCCAGCCTTTCCTCTTGCGGTACCAGCTCTTTCTCGGTAAAAGGAGTAAAAACACTACTGTTCATGGGATATTTTTAAAACTATTTATTACAGTCAATCATTTTTTGATGAAAAATAAATTTTCCTTGTACTTCCTGTATTTTCTATTTTCATCTCGTGGTATGGGATATTGTAGAGCTCCTCTTCATAAATCTCTGGCCACTCTATAATGGATAAAAATCCGTTGTCTATATACTCCTCTATCCCAATGTCTTGGATTTCTTCCACGCTTTTCATTCTATAAAGGTCAAAGTGAAACACCTTTCCTTTTAGCGTATCATATTCATTCACAATGGAATAAGTGGGAGAATCTACACCGTCTGTACTTCCCATTTCCTCCAGCAGATATTTGGTAAAAGTGGTTTTCCCTGCCCCCAAATTGCCTTTTAACAGCAAAATATTGTGCTTCAAATGTGGAAGGATGCTTTTTATAACTTCTTTCCAGCCATCCAAATTATCAATCTCAAAATCCATTACACAAAACTTATTTTCAAAGATAAATATTTTTCTATCAAGAATCGAATAAAATTTAGACTAGATTTTAAATTTATCTTCATGAATAACAGTTACTATATGCTATAAAAAAAACTACTCAAATGACATATCAGACAAAACATAATATCTTTCACGAACTTCCTTATAAAAAGGATGATAAAAATTTTCATAAAAAACTATAGTGTCGCCTTTTATTTCCCCCTGCTCTCTTTTATAAAAACCACTATCACCACATAAAAAATATTCTACCTTTATTTTATTACCCTCTACTCGCCAGTAACCAATGTTAGGAGCATTTTCCCAGTTTTTATTAAAGGTATCGCTTGGCTTTATTGTAAAACCATCTCGAGAGGTAAAGAAAATAAGTCTTCCATCCGAGTAAAATTTAAGAGCAAAAGATGTAATTGACTTTCCCAAATAAGTCTTATCAAATACAAGTTTATCCGTTTCTTTGAATGGAGTTTTGAGCAGTTTAAACTTTGGATGCTTCGGTCTGCACATTCCGTTTCCCCATGTTCCTTTATGCATAAAAAAACAAGAATTACACAATAACGCCCCAACAAATTAATAATGCTAATTTTTTCATATTCAAATCCGATTTGGAATTACAAATAAATTTACCTTTTCCAAAGGCTATCTTTCTCTTTTAACTTCTTTTCTTTTCCTTACAAAATTAAAATTTTATTCATTTTAAGTTCATTTTTTCCTCTAAAAAAATTCTTTACAAAACTTTCTATTTATAATTTTCCAAATCAAGAATAGATTTAAAAACCTAAAACCCTTAAAAACGAAAAAACCTCTTTTTCTATCAAACGATAAAAAAAGAGGTTCAAAAATAAAAACTGGCGGCGACCTACTCTCCCGCTCTCGCAGTACCATCGGCGCTAGAGGGCTTAACTTCTGTGTTCGGAATGGGAACAGGTGAGCCCCTCTGCTAAAACCACCCTAAATAACTTTATATTTAGCGACAAAAACTTTCACAAAGACAAAACCTTTCTTGCACTTTCAAGTACCTAATAGGCTATAAATCTACGGGTAATTAGTATTACTCGGCTATGATGTTACCACCTTTACACCTGTAACCTATCAACGTGGTCATCTCCCACGACCCTTAAAAGATATCTCATCTTGTGGCGAGTTTCGCACTTATATGCTTTCAGTGCTTATCTCTTCCAAACTTAGCTACTCAGCGGTGCACCTGGCGGTACAACTGATACACCAGAGGTTTGTTCAACTCGGTCCTCTCGTACTAGAGTCAACCCCACGCAAATATCTAACGCCCGCAATAGATAGAGACCGAACTGTCTCACGACGTTCTGAACCCAGCTCGCGTGCCACTTTAATGGGCGAACAGCCCAACCCTTGGGACCTTCTCCAGCCCCAGGATGTGACGAGCCGACATCGAGGTGCCGAACCTCCCCGTCGATGTGAGCTCTTGGGGGAGACTAGCCTGTTATCCCCGGAGTACCTTTTATCCTATGAGCGATGGCCCTTCCATACGGAACCACCGGATCACTATGTCCTGCTTTCGCACCTGATCGACTTGTTGGTCTCACAGTCAAGCACCCTTATGCCATTACACTCTACGCACGGTTACCAAGCGTGCTGAGGGTACCTTTGAAAGCCTCCGTTACTCTTTTGGAGGCGACCACCCCAGTCAAACTACCCACCACGCAATGTCCTTCTTACTCTTATTCAGAAGTTAGGCTCCAAGTAAGCAAAGGGTGGTATTTCAACAACGGCTCCACCAACACTAGCGTGCCAGCTTCATAGCCTCCCACCTATCCTACACATTACTTACTCAAAGTCAATACGAAGTTATAGTAAAGGTTCACAGGGTCTTTTCGTCCCATTGCGGGTAATCGGCATCTTCACCGATACTACAATTTCACCGAGCTCGTGGCTGAGACAGTGCCCAGATCGTTACACCATTCGTGCAGGTCGGAACTTACCCGACAAGGAATTTCGCTACCTTAGGACCGTTATAGTTACGGCCGCCGTTTACTGGGGCTTCAGTCAATGCCTTCGCTTACGCTAAGCACCTTCCTTAACCTTCCAGCACCGGGCAGGTGTCAGACCCTATACAGCATCTTTCGATTTAGCAGAGTCCTGTGTTTTTGATAAACAGTCGCCTGGGCCTCTTCACTGCGGCCAACATCACTGTTGGCGTCTCTTATTCCGAAGTTACGAGACTATTTTGCCTAGTTCCTTAGCCACGACTCACTCGAGCACCTTAGGATTCTCTCCTCGACTACCTGTGTCGGTTTATGGTACGGGTTGCTTCACTTCGGCTTTTCTTGGATCCAGTTACTCTACAACAACTTCGCCCGTAGGCTAGGTCTTGACTATTCCGTCAGTCTCCAGTAGTCTAGCTGAACCGTCCCCTTTATTCGTGAGCAAGTATGGGAATATTAACCCATTGTCCATCCACTTCCCCTCTCGGGTTCGCGTTAGGTCCCGACTAACCCTCAGCTGATTAGCATGGCTGAGGAACCCTTAGTCTTTCGGTGAGCAGGTTTCTCGCCTGCTTTATCGTTACTTATGCCTACATTTTCTTTTCTATAAGCTCCACAACACCTCACAGTGATGCTTCTGCGCCGATAGAATGCTCCCCTACCCAACTTTCGTTGCCATAGCTTCGGTAATATGCTTATGCCCGATTATTATCCATGCCGAACCGCTCGACTAGTGAGCTGTTACGCACTCTTTAAATGAATGGCTGCTTCCAAGCCAACATCCTAGCTGTCAATGCAGTTCAACCGCGTTGTTTCAACTTAGCATATATTTAGGGACCTTAGCTGTTGGTCTGGGTTCTTTCCCTCTCGGACATGGACCTTAGCACCCATGCCCTCACTGCTGATCAATATTTATTAGCATTCGGAGTTTGTCAGGAATTGGTAGGCGGTGAAACCCCCGCATCCAATCAGTAGCTCTACCTCTAATAAACTAAATCAACGCTGCACCTAAATGCATTTCGGGGAGTACGAGCTATCTCCCAGTTTGATTGGCCTTTCACCCCTACCCACAGGTCATCCGAAGACTTTTCAACGTCAACCGGTTCGGTCCTCCACACTGTGTTACCAGTGCTTCAACCTGCCCATGGGTAGATCACAAGGTTTCGCGTCTAATTCCACTAACTATTCGCCCTATTCAGACTCGCTTTCGCTCCGGCTCCGGTACTTAATACCTTAACCTCGCTAGTAAAATTAACTCGTAGGCTCATTATGCAAAAGGCACGCCGTCACAGTATAAAACTGCTCCGACCGCTTGTAGGCGTACGGTTTCAGGTTCTATTTCACCCTTCTATTCGAAGTGCTTTTCACCTTTCCTTCACAGTACTTGTTCACTATCGGTCTTTCAGGAGTATTTAGCCTTGGAGGATGGTCCCCCCATATTCAGACAGGATTTCACGTGTCCCGCCCTACTCTTTCTTCATCTATATATGCCTTTCGTGTACAGGATTTTCACCTTCTATGATTGTTCTTTCCAAAACATTCCACTAAACATGTATAAACTTTTGGGCTAATCCGCTTTCGCTCGCCACTACTTACGGAATCTCTTCGATTTCTTTTCCTCCGGGTACTTAGATGTTTCAGTTCTCCGGGTTCGCTCACCTTACGGTGTAGTAAGTCTTCAACTTACTGGGTTGCCCCATTCGGATATCTACGGATCATTTCGTGTGTGCCAATCCCCGTAGCTTTTCGCAGCTTACCACGTCCTTCTTCGCCTCTGAAAGCCTAGGCATCCGCCATACGCCCTTAACGATTTCTTTCCTATTTTTTACTCGGCACTCGAAAGTGCTCGGTTTTCTCTTTGTGATGTCTTTATCGTAAATGTCAATGATACTTCTCCTCTGAATTCAAAACACTTTATTTATAAAGTATTAAATCCATAAATCGTGGAGAATAAGGGAGTCGAACCCTTGACCTCCTGCGTGCAAGGCAGGCGCTCTAGCCAGCTGAGCTAATTCCCCTTTTTTATTAGTAGTCTCGGGCAGGCTCGAACTGCCGACCTCTACATTATCAGTGTAGCGCTCTAACCAGCTGAGCTACGAGACTTTATTAAACACAAGATTATTATAAAATCTTAGTCTCTATTAATCCCTGATACTAATTTTAAGGGTTTTTAATATCTAAAAAAACAACAAGTAAAAACCAAAGCGAATAATGAATGAATCATAATTAATTTTAGTATAAAATACTCTAAAATGAGATGTTCCAGCCGCACCTTCCGGTACGGCTACCTTGTTACGACTTAGCCCTAGTTACTCGTTTTACCCTAGGCAGCTCCTTTAACGGTCACCGACTTCAGGTACCCCGAACTTCCATGGCTTGACGGGCGGTGTGTACAAGGCCCGGGAACGTATTCACCGCGCCATGGCTGATGCGCGATTACTAGCGATTCCAGCTTCATAGAGTCGAGTTGCAGACTCCAATCCGAACTGAGACCAGCTTTCGAGATTCGCATCTATTCACATAGTAGCTGCCCTCTGTACTGGCCATTGTATTACGTGTGTGGCCCAAGACGTAAGGGCCGTGATGATTTGACGTCATCCCCACCTTCCTCACTGCTTGCGCAGGCAGTCTCACTAGAGTCCCCAACTGAATGATGGCAACTAGTGACAGGGGTTGCGCTCGTTGCAGGACTTAACCTAACACCTCACGGCACGAGCTGACGACAACCATGCAGCACCTTGAAAATTGTCCGAAGAAAACCGTATTTCTACAGCTGTCAATTCCCATTTAAGTCTTGGTAAGGTTCCTCGCGTATCATCGAATTAAACCACATAATCCACCGCTTGTGCGGGCCCCCGTCAATTCCTTTGAGTTTCACTCTTGCGAGCGTACTCCCCAGGTGGCTAACTTATCACTTTCGCTTAGTCTCTGATTCATACAAACCAAAAACGAGTTAGCATCGTTTACAGCGTGGACTACCAGGGTATCTAATCCTGTTCGCTCCCCACGCTTTCGTCCCTCAGCGTCAGTTGTATCTTAGTGACCTGCCTTCGCAATTGGTGTTCTAAGTAATATCTATGCATTTCACCGCTACACTACTTATTCCAGCCACTTCAAATACACTCAAGACTAACAGTATCAACGGCAGTTCTACAGTTAAGCTGCAGGATTTCACCGCTGACTTATCAGCCCACCTACGGACCCTTTAAACCCAATAAATCCGGATAACGCTTGCACCCTCCGTATTACCGCGGCTGCTGGCACGGAGTTAGCCGGTGCTTATTCATATAGTACCTTCAGCTACTCTCACGAGAGTAGGTTTATCCCTATATAAAAGCAGTTTACAACCCATAGGGCAGTCGTCCTGCACGCGGGATGGCTGGATCAGGCTTCCACCCATTGTCCAATATTCCTCACTGCTGCCTCCCGTAGGAGTCTGGGCCGTGTCTCAGTCCCAGTGTGGGGGATCACCCTCTCAGGCCCCCTAAAGATCGTCGCCTTGGTAAGCCGTTACCTTACCAACTAGCTAATCTTGTGCGTGCTCATCCTTATCCGCCGTAGCTTTTAATATGAAATGATGCCACTCCATATGTTATAGGGTATTAATCCGGATTTCTCCGGGCTATCCCCTTGATAAGGGCAGATTGCACACATGTTCCGCACCCGTACGCCGCTCTCATCATTAGTTAGCAAGCTAACCAACAAATCCCGCTCGGCTTGCATGTGTTAGGCCTCCCGCTAGCGTTCATCCTGAGCCAGGATCAAACTCTCCATTGTATGTTCTTCCTTGACTCACTCAAAGTTATGACTCGCTCTGGTCTTTCCTTACTTGGTTGTTCTATATTTAATATCTTAATGATCTCTTCTCTGTTCGCAAACTCAAAACCGTTCCGTTTTCGTTTGCGAGTGCAAAAGTATAAAGTTTTTTTGAACTGACAAAATATTTTTAAACTTTTTTAAAAAATATTTTTAAATCACTCATTTTCAACTAAAAAAACTTCTACTCTCCTGAATACCCCTCTGTGGTAATTCAGACTGCAAAAATAGAAAACTTAACATTACCACGCAAGTACTTTTTTGTCTTTTTTATACCTAATCGTTTAACTCACTGATTTATAAGATGAAAAATTTAAGGCAGGTTTAACTTTAATTTAAAAAAACTTATTTTTCATTGATTATTTCGTTCCTTTTAGGATGGATTTTGGGAGCAAAATAAAATATAATTGTAATAAATTCGGCTCTAATATGAGATGATGAATAGTTTTTGTTCCAAAATTTGCAGGAATTATTTTCTAAAATTTGATGAAAATAATTTTCACCAGTATAATAATACTATAATATATATATGTGTAAAGAATGTATTTTATTTGATAAATAAATTGGCCGCACAGAAAAATATAGTAGAATAATAAATCGATTCTTCATCATTTGTATTAAAATGAAGTTCTAATTTTAAATTATGTTTGAATGTGTAGATAATATTCGTGTCTGCAATAAATTTATTATTCCAATATATTCTATAATATGTAAAAAGGAAAACAACTCTATTTTGTCTTTTTGATTCAATATGAACTTTTCATAGAAAAAATACGCTTTTCTATAAAAAGGCACCTCTAAATTCTGATAAGTAATTTTTGTTCCAAGCCAAAAGAAAGATTCTAATTTTTAAAATTACAATAAAAAAATAAGCAATGAAAATTGCTTATTTAAATTCAATCGTATATGTTCCTGTGGATTGAGTTTTACCTTTTTCGGCTTTTACATGTTTTTTGACCATTGTTATGGCATTATTTATCGTATTACGAGAACGCAGCCCTCCTACTCTCTGGGCGGAAATCACATTCCCATTCGCATCCACTACATAAGAAATGGTGATAGAGCCTTTTTCTTTTACATTGTTACCAGGGAGTTTTCCTTTATAATTGTTAGTCCCTGGAATTCCTGAAATTAGTTTTCTGTCAACACCTATTTTACTTTCTTTTACGACTTCTTTCTTTGGTTCGGGTTCTTTTTTAGCGTTTGCTTCTTGAGTTTTTGCTGTTTTCGTGTCAGCAATATTCTTTTTTGTTTCTTTTTTAGCAGGTTCTTCTTTTTTCACCTCTTCCTTTGCAGCTGGTTCTTTTGGTGGAGCGGCAGGCTCTTCTTTCGCGGTTTCAACTGGCTTTTCTACAGGAACTTCCTTTTTTTTAGGAGTTTCCGAAGGCAGAGGCGGAAGCGGTTCTACATTTTGAACCTCTTCTATAATTGGCGGGTCTACCGAAATGTTTTGAGCCAGAGAATCACGAAATTCCAAATCCTCCTCTATCGGAACATTTTTAGCCAATTCATCTTTTTCTCTTTGTTTTTTATTTATAGGGATAATGTGCAGCACTCCTACAAATAGAATGCTGATAAGCGCTGTAAATCCTATGCTTTTTACCTTATTCATCTTAATTCGCGTTTTTGATTTCTTCTATGATTTCCAGAAATTTGTTTTCTCCCATTTTCAGTGCCAGTTCTATTCTATATGTCAATGAGCCCAAAATCAGTTTAAATACATAAATAAGCCCTCCTAACAGAGCTCCAATGCTGACAGGGAAAAACGAGGTGTAAAATCTCTCATCGGACAAATCCGAAAAACCTTCTGAAAAAAATAATATAATAGAAATACCCGTTCCTAAAACTCCCAAGAATAAAACCACCCTTGCCCAAAGACTAAATTTAAAAAGGTCTTTTCGCAGCTGGATGGTTTCTATCTCTCTCTGATTGACTATCGTGACGAACATCTCCAGCGAAGATTTGTCTATTTTTTCTAGTCCTTTTCTTATTATTCTAGCTTCTGGAGAAGAAATCCTTTTGCACAAATCCTTTGCGGAATCAAGACGGTGGTCATACAGGCAGTCTGCTATATTATCCAATAAATCATCTTCCTCTGTATCCAGCGATTTTAGTGATAGATATTTTTCGAAAAATGAATACAAAACAACCACTGCAAGGACAAACATAACCACCAAAAAAACATTAGTAACTATCTGTCCGCTAAAAAGCAATTCCCAAAGTGAAATTTGATTTCCCTTCTCCATATATTTTAATTTTTGGCAAAGATAAAAGTTTTTCCTTTGAATAACGCTAATGTGATCTGATTTTGTACATTATATACAATAAAAAACAGACTATTCCGAAAAATAGTCTGCTGTTAAATTAGAAATTAGTTATTAAAATGAATATGATATCGTCAGTTTATAATTTCTATTTCTACCTGGATTAACCTGGAAAGTAGCTTGATATGGCTCATCCAAAGGATCGTTAGAATACAAGTCATTATTAGATAGAGCGTTATTGTAGTATGTTTTGTTCAAAATGTTTTCTACATTCAGCCCTATTCTTACATTATTCTTCGCCTGATAATAGATTGTACCATTTAGCAGGGTGTATGCAGGAAGAACTTGGTCATTGTTCTGAGTTCTATATGTTTTATCAGTATAGAACACTCCTAAACCTATTCCAAAGCCTTTCATAAATGTACGAGGCTCATAGTTTGCCCATGCATTGAAAGAGTGTTTAGGCGTCCATGGAGTTTTGTTGTGAGATATATCCGCTTTTCCTGGTTCTGGCGTTTGCATTCCAAAGAACGCATCTGTAAATGCATAACCTACTTTAGCATAAAGCCCTTTGAAGATTTCTGCATCTGCATCTACTTCAAAACCTCTAGAGTATGCCTTTCCTACTTGGCTTCTCACATAGTGTCCCACAATAAGGTTTTTCTTTTCTATATAGAATCCTGAAATGGTAACATTCAGTCTGTCTTTCTTTTCTAATTTGATACCTGCTTCCATCTGGATTCCTTCTTCTGGCTTGAAGAGTTTTCCTGTTCTATGGTCATGAGAACGAGTAGGTTTGAAGAAACTAGAAGAAGACCCATAGATAGTCATGAAATTCTTAATCGGCTGGAACGAAAGCGCAGCTCTATAAGTGAAGTTGTGATAAAATCCTTTGTCAGGGTTTGGCTGTGCAGTTATTAATCTTTGTCCATCATACGCCCCATCAAAATAATCATATCTTCCTCCTAATAAAATTTTGAATCTATCTGCAAATTCTATCCAATCTTGAAGATAAAATCCTGTAACCACTTCTTTCATGGAAACAACTTTGTTTATATCCACTCTTCTCTCTCCCATTCCAAGAATAGGCGATACGATAGGAATATTCTGACCACTTGTTCCCTCTGTAACAGTTCCTTTCCAAGTTTTTCTATCCAAATAAGAGAAAGTATTTCCTACAATCATCTTATGTTTGATGCTCCATGTATTAAATCCAAAACTAAAATCCAGCTGATTCATTAATGGTCTTGTAACATGTTTAAAATGGTATGGTCCATTTTTTCTAGACAAAGTATTTGTAGCTTTATCCACGAAAAGAACCTCATCCATCAAATAGTCTAATGAGTCATCGAAGTAAGAGAGCTTGTAGTCAAAAGTTCCTCCGAAATCAAATCTGTGTTTATATTTCAGATAAAATTCTTTTTTCTCATTTTTCAGATAGTCACGGCTGTCAGACAGGTTTATCATAGGATTTATCCAGTCGTAAGGTCTTCCGTCATCTGTAGCAGGAACACCAGCATCTGCTCCGTAGTGGTCATTGTTATACTGCGCAAAGAACTCCAATGTATTTTGGTGGTCTGGCGTATATTGTAACATGATGGAAGAGTTAAAATTCTTTTCCTTTATCCCTTTAAAGCCATCTGTATTCATCAACCCTGCATCTACACGGTATCTCAGCTTGTTAGAAATAGGCCCTCCTATTCCCATTTCTACATTATATGTATTGTAGCTTCCGATGGTGAATTTAGCCTCTCCTTGTGTAGTGTAAGTTGGCTTTTTTCTAATAATGTTGATAATTCCCCCTAATGCAGAGTGTCCAAACATATCACCAGAAGGCCCTTTCAAGAACTCCACTCTCTCCACATTGGCAAAGCTGGCAACAGGAGCACTCTGAGTGATGGTGTGTCTTTCGTCTCTGATTCCGTCATATAGAACCACAAAGTTATCAAACCCTCTTATATTAAAGAACTGGAAACCAGCATACTGCTTTACAGGATTTACCCCAGCAACCATCTTAGAAGCTTCCTCTATATTGTTAATATTCCATTTCTGTAATACTGCACGGTTTAGCACATTTACAGTCATCGGAGCATCTAGGTTTTTTATGTTTAATTTATTAACTTCTAATTTTTTCTGTGTAGAAATCACCACTTCTGGTATTTCTTTAGAACCCTCCTTCATCACTACATAGACTACAGGAGTATTCGCTCCTACACTTCTTCTAAATGGATGAAAATTTTCTGCCGAGAAAGTCAGCGTTCCTTTTTGAGATGGTATATTGATGATAAATTTACCATTACCATCAGTAACTGTTTCTGTGGCAGAACCCTCAAAACTTACCTTCACATTCGGGATAGCATTTCCCGAGGTATCATGCACCTCCCCTGTAATTACGGTTTGTGAATATAGCCCGATAGAAGCCAATACAAAACCTGTGCTTAGAATTTTTCTAACCATTTCTTTATAAATTTTAAAAAGTTTTTATTGATTTAAACTAGTACTCTATGGATTGTATATTATATGTCTGCGTCCGTTGATATTATGTATTTCTGATTCCACATCAAATAATTCTCTTAACAGCTCTGGCGTGAGCACCTCATCCGTAGGCCCCTGCAATAGGACTTCGCCTTTTTTCATCGCAACCAGCTCATCGCAGTATATAGATGCTATATTCATATCATGAATCGCCGAAAGGACTGTAACTCCCATATTCTTAATGATATTCATAATCTCTATCTGATGCCCGATATCCAAATGGTTCGTAGGCTCATCTAGAATAATGAATTTACTTTCCTGTACTAGAAGTCTTGCTATCAAAACCCTTTGTTTCTCCCCTCCCGAAAGGGTATTAAAACTACGGTCTCTATAGTCCTCCAGTTTCATTTCGTGGAGTACTTTATCTACTTTTTCTAGGTCTTCTTTGGAATAGTTTTCTAGTGTATCTTTGTGAGGATATCTCCCCATCTCCACCACCTGCTGAACGCTAAAATCAAACTGACCGCCAGACTCCTGAGCCAAAACTGCTATTTTTTTCGCTCTTTCTCTTCCTGACAGCTGAAACAAATCATGTTCATCAAAAAAGATTTTACCGCCTGTGGGCTTATTTACTCCATATATAGTTTTCAGCATTGTTGATTTCCCTGAACCATTATGCCCTATCACCCCTACGAAAGAGTTTTCCTTTACGCTGAATGATACATCTTTTAGGATTTCAACTTTACCTACTTTAAAATTCAAATTTTCTACTCTCAGCTTCTCCATTATTTTCCTGTTTTAAATGAGTAATTCTTGTCCATGAGCATCCAAAGGAAGAACGGCCCTCCTATAAGTGATGTAAGGATACCTATCGGTAAGTCCTTCGGATAGAAAGCATTTTTAGCAAAAAGGTCGCAGCATAGCAGGAAAATCGCCCCTATCACTGCTGCCATAGGAACCAGCCTAGCGTGTTTATTCCCACAAAGCATTCTCGCTATGTGTGGCACCATCAGCCCCATGAATCCTATCGCCCCTGTTGCCGATACCAAAACAGATGTAAGTAATGATGCGATGATAACTATAAAAGTCTTCATCAAATTAACATTCATCCCCAGCATCGTGGCGTTTTCATCTCCGAAAAGCAATAAATCCAATGATTTAGATAATCCTAAAACTACGAAAATCACCAAAATAAGCACCACAAAAGGAATAGGAAGCAGTTCCCAAGTAGCGCCTCCCAAACTTCCCATAGTCCAGAACAATGCACTTTTCACTTGGCTCGCATTTTTCGCTAAAGAGATTATCAAATCCGTAAGTGCCGTAAAAATAGTAGATATAGCCAATCCAGAAAGAATCAGCCTCGTAGTAGATGTATTTCTTCCGTATTCTGTTCCTATCACGAAAACCAGCACACTACATATCAATGTCCCTATGAATGCCCCCGTAGATACAGATGCCAGCCCCATAGCGCCTCCTCCCAAAACAATGACAAACACTGCTCCCGTGGATGCTCCTGATGCCAAACCAAGTACATATGGGTCTGCGATAGGGTTTTTGGTCACACACTGCATCAGCACACCGCAGACAGCAAGTCCCGCACCGCAAATTATTGACAATAAAACCCTTGGAAGTCTCACCTCCCAGATTATAGTTTCATGCGTCAGTGGCCAGTATGGCTCATAGATTTCTGTTCCTGTTATTTTATTTGCTGCTATTTTATACGCTGTTTCTGCATCTAGATTAGAGGTTACCACCCCTATCGCCATTACAAACAGCACAAATAAAACCACACACAATATCGAAAATACGACTCCAAATCGATATCTACTTTTCATACAACAATTTATTTAATTTAATTATAAAGTCTATGTTTCTAACTCCTGGCGAAATATCCTCCAAAGCTATTTTATGGATATTATCATTCTTCACTGCTGGTAGATTTTTCAGTGCTGGATGATCTTTCAGTGCCTTTTTCTTTTCTTCATAAGATGAACGCCCTTCTCCCTCCATATCTGCTATTATAATGATATCAGGATTTCTATCTACTAAACTTTCGTATGATACGAATACATGGTCTGCCGACTGGTCTGCATAAACATTCTGACCTCCTGCTTTATTTATCAAATCCGTAGTAAGTCCCGCGGAAATATACAGTCCGTTTTCAATAACTGAGAAAACCAAAACTTTTGGTTTGTTTTCCTTTTTTATAAAGTTTTTCTGTGCGTTTTCCAGTTTGGCTTTCATCTCAGAAACCACTTTTTCTGCATTTTTTTCTACTTTAAAAATCTTTCCTAAAGTATAGAAGTCTTCATAAACCGTTTCAAGAGTTTCATTATCCCTCACTGCTTTTGCGATAAATGGATAAATTCCCTTATCGATAAGCTCCTGTGGTGTTCCCGTAGCCTCTGCTTTGATTGCTCCGTCCCATCCAGAAACGAAATCCACTCCTGAAAGCAAAAACTCTTCCTTGGAGTAAATAGCGTGATGTCCTTTAAGCCTTACAGGAATCTTATCATATGCTTCTTCTATTTTGTCTCCTAAACCTAAAGCCAAAAACATCTCCGTCATAAAATGCGAAAACAAAACTGCCTTCTCTGGCGTTTTATTCACATTCACGACCAAAGTATCCGCGCCGTCATTAAATTCATATGAAAAATACGCCTCTTTTGCTCCTTTTGTTTCTTTTGAAGAAGCCTCTCCTACACCTTTGGAACAAGACAACTGGGCTAATAAAATCATCGATGATAAAACTACCTTCAATACTTTCATTTCAATTCTTGTTAAAAATTCTCGCGAAAGTAACATTTTAAATTTATGACTGCAAATAAAATATCATCTTTTTTAAAAATTATGACACCAATCAGTATTTTTAGTTTTTCTTTTTTCTCATCTGTATTTTTTCTACTTTTGCGGTCTTTAATTGTAATAAAATGGGGAAAAATAAATTGGCTCGCTTTGCCGAAAACAAGACACTTCCGAATGTAATTCAGCCCACACGAGAGGAGGCTCTGAATGGATTTTATCTAAAAGGAAAATGGAGACAGGATTTCTTTAAAAATGATAAACCCATCGTCCTAGAACTCGGCTGCGGAAAAGGAGAATACTCTGTAAACATGGCAAAAGCATTCCCTGATAAAAACTTCATCGGGATAGATATAAAGGGCGCTAGATTTTGGTTCGGTGCAAAGGAAGCCCACACTTTGGGAATGAAAAATGTAGCTTTTCTGAGAACGCAGATAGAGCTGATAAAGCATTTCTTCGGAGAGGAAGAAATTGATGAAATATGGATCACTTTCCCAGACCCACAGATAAAATACCGCAGAACCAAACACAGGCTCACAAATCCTGAATTTCTAGAACGATACAAAAAAATCCTAAAGAAAAACGCTATAATTCACCTAAAAACGGATTCTGAATTTCTGCACGGATACACTCTGGGACTGCTGCAAGGGCTCGGACACGAGATTTTATCCGCTCACCATGACATCTATGGTGCACCTGAATATGACCCAGAAACACCGCTGCTCAGAGAAGTGAGAACCTACTACGAGGAGCTTTTCTCTTCCAAAGGAAAAACCATCACTTACATTAAATTTAGAATTAAATAAAACTGATTGTCAGGTATTTACAAGTTCAAAAAAAATTACTACTCTAAATATGACAGCAGAAAAAATCATTTTAGGCATAGACCCAGGAACCACCGTGATGGGATTTGGTATCATTTCTACAAAGGGCAGTAAAATGGAGCTGGTCTCCATCCACGAACTTGTGCTAAAAAAATATCCTAATCACGAAACAAAACTGAAATACATTTTCGAGAAAACCCTAGCGCTCATCGATGAATATCATCCTGATGAAGTCGCTCTAGAAGCGCCTTTTTATGGGAAAAATGTGCAGAGTATGCTAAAACTCGGGAGAGCGCAGGGAGTAGCCATGGCAGCCAGCCTATACCGCGATATTCCCATCACAGAATATTCGCCCAAAAAAGTAAAAATGGCGATAACAGGAAACGGAAACGCCAGCAAGGAGCAGGTAGCCGCTATGCTGAAAAACCTTCTTGGTCTCAAAGAATTTCCGACTAAATATTTAGATGCGTCCGATGGGCTTGCGGTGGCGGTTTGTCATTATTTTAATTCTAATAAAACGGAAAAAAGCGCTTCATATTCCAGCTGGGATAGTTTTATCAAACAAAATCCTGACAGAATCAAATAAATCTTTCCGCATGAAAAAATTATTTTTGGTTTTCTTTACTCTCGTTATTTGTTTTATGAAATCACAAGACATCGTTTCTATCATTAAAAATAATCCTTCTAAAAGAACTGATTTAAAAATTAAATTTAACGAGGAAAATCCACACCACTACATTCCCATTTCCGTCATCAATGGAAAGGAAAAAGGACCTATATTCACCATCTTGGCGGGCGTTCACGGATACGAATACCCTCCTATAATGGCGGTTCAGGAACTATTGAAAGAGATAGACCCAGCCAAACTAAAAGGAACACTAATAATTTTACCCATAACGAACATTGGTGCTTTTTATGAGCGTGTTCCTTACCTGAATCCTACAGACAAGAAAAACCTAAACACTGTTTTCCCAGGGAAAGAAAACGGCACCATCACAGAGCAGCTTGCAAATTATATTACCAAAAACATCATCCCTATTTCAGATGTTTTTCTGGATATTCACGGAGGCGATGCCAATGAGGATTTGGTTCCTTTTGTCTGCTACTATGACAACAGGGATTCTGCTGAAAAAACCAAAACAGCCCTAAAACTTTCGGAGGCTTCTGTACTGCCTTATATCGTGAGTTATCCTTATAACATTAGTAAAACAGAACCAGCGCTTTACGCCTTTAAACAAGCGGTTCAGAATGATGTCGCTGCACTGAGCCTTGAAGCAGGAAAACTCGGAGTAAACGGAGCTGATGAAGTAAAAATGTTGAAAGAATCTGTCTATAATATGATAGGGATGATGAAAATGTATTCTTCGGCGCCGTATAAAAAACCTGCTTCTCGTAAGACTTTCACAAAACAAACTTATATAAAAGTTCCTGTAAGCGGGATTTTTCACAGCAAACACAAGGCAGGCGACCATGTAAAAAAAGGCGATGATTTAGGCTATATTACAGATGAGTTCGGAAATTTACTTCAAAAAATATCCGCGCCAGAAAGCGGAATGATTCTTTACAAAATAGGAACTCCTCCCGTAAACAAAGGAGAAACCATGTTCTGCATCACTTCATAAAATAAAAAATTCCACTCGATGACAGAGTGGAATTTTCGTTATATCATTTTTGATTTTATTAGAACCAAGCAGCCAACATCGTGGTAATGAAAAAGTTATTCTTAACATTTGGATGAGACTGGTCTATCTTTTGGAAAATAGGGTCTTTGGACTGTAAGTTTCTGAATTCCAAACGCCACATCAAGTTTTTATTGATTAAATAATCAAAGTTTACAGATGCTCCCCAGATTTGGAATCTTTGTCCTCCTCCGAAAGTCATAATATCTTTAGAATCATCAAAATACTCCACTCTTCCCGCTGTAGAGAATTTAGGCGTAAAATAATATTTCGCTAAAATGTTAGGAGACCACCAGAAATAGTGCTTGTTAGAACCTTCCGCAGACTGCTCTGCACCAACATCAAACACAAACTGGAATTCTAACTTGTCACTCGCCTTGTAGTTAGTGTAGAAGTTATTGAAATATCTCATTTTAGTTTCCGTAGCAGGGTCTTTTCCTATATAAGCAGAAGAGTTGAAGAACCATTTTTCATTTGGTTGGTAAGCTACTCTTGCCCCAAATGCAGGCAGATTGGTATTGCTGTTTTGTCTTTTGATTATCTGCCATCCGTTATAGACTCCTCCCATGAAAGTCCATTTATTATTGTCTGTAATGTAGGTAATCTGCGCCCCTGTCATGAAAAAAGGCTCTTGTGCCACAGTAATAGTTCTTGTCAAATCGAGATCGTCTTTGCTGATTTCCCCTTCTGAACCGATGTAAGACGGCATCACCCCAGCATCTATCCAGAGATTTTTAGTTTTAGAAATTCTAAATCCGATGTTCGCTTCCTGAACCAGTTTCAGCATTCCTTGCTCTGCTGCCAAGTTATCCTCTGGGTAAGTTCCCGCCATCAGGGCTATATTAGCACGCATATTGTCGGTTGCATATTCTGCTTTTAGCCTTGCTATGTTTACATTCACCTCATTGTGTCGGTTAAATGTATAAAAAAACGGCTGTCTGATGTGGTCTGCTCTTTGATTAAAATCATACGAGTAGAAAACCTCCGTATATCCAGAAATAGTGAAGTTTGATGACTTGCCTAGAAGCTCTTGTTTTGGTTCTTCCGCTTGCAGCTGTTGAGTGTCTTCTCCTTCCTGAGAAAATAAATTTTGACTTATCAAAATCATTCCCAAATACACAATTGCTCTTTTCATATAATTATTGATTTTTTATGAATACAAAGGTAATTTTTTTTCAAAGATAATCAAGATTTAGACGCACTATTTTACATTTTTAATGACCAAACACTACCTGCCTTTCATCTTTTGTGCACAAAAACTGTTATTTCTCATAAATAAAAACTACCAAAAAATAGGTCAATTATCCTTATATTTGCAAAAAATAAGGAATTATATGTCAAAGAGAAAAATGATTACCGCTGCCCTGCCTTATGCCAATGGACCTGTGCATATCGGGCATTTGGCAGGTGTATATATCCCTGCCGATGTTTATGCAAGATTTCAGAGAAACACAGGACAGGAAATTGCCTTTATCTGTGGTTCTGATGAGCACGGAATTCCCATCACCATTAGGGCAAAAAAAGAAGGCATCACTCCGCAGGATGTGGTGGATAAATATCATGAAATCATCAAAAAATCTTTCGCGGATTTAGGGATTTCCTTTGATGAATATTCCAGAACGACCTCTAAAAAACATTATGAAGTAAGCCAAGAATTCTTTCTAAACCTTTATAACAAAGGTAAATTCGAAGAAGAAATTTCTGAACAATTTTTTGATGAACAGGCAGGAGAATTCCTTGCCGATAGATATATCGTAGGTACATGTCCAAAATGCAACAATGAAAATGCCTATGGCGACCAGTGCGAAAAATGCGGCTCTACCCTTTCGCCTACGGAACTTATCAACCCAAAATCCATGCTCAGTGGTAACACGCCTGTTTTAAAGGAAACCAAAAACTGGTATCTTCCTCTAAATGAGTATGAAAATTTCCTGAACGAATGGATTATCAAAGGACATCAAGACGACTGGAAACCTAATGTATACGGACAAGTGAAATCTTGGCTCAATGACGGACTAAAACCAAGAGCCATGACTCGTGACCTAAACTGGGGCGTTCCTGTTCCACTTCCAAATGCAGAGGGCAAGGTGCTTTATGTTTGGTTTGATGCGCCTATCGGTTATATTTCTTTCACGCAGGAATGGGCAGAGAAAAACGGCAAAAATTGGAAAGATTTTTGGCAAAATGAAGAAACAGACCTTATTCACTTCATTGGGAAGGACAACATTGTCTTCCACTGCATCATTTTCCCATCGATGATGAAAGCTCACGGAGACTACATCATGCCGAAAAATGTCCCTGCGTTTGAATTCCTTAACCTTGAAAATGATAAAATTTCTACTTCGAGAAACTGGGCTGTATGGGCTCACGAATATGTAGAGGATTTCCCTGACCAGCAGGATGCACTTCGCTACGCACTGCTTTCTTCGGCGCCAGAAACAAAGGATAATAATTTTACTTGGAAAGATTTTCAGACCAAAAACAACTCGGAATTGGTAGGAATTTTTGGGAATTTTATCAATCGTGTGACAGTTCTTACCCAGAAATATTACAATGGAATCGTTCCTCAGCCTAACGAATTTGAGCAAGTAGATAAAGACCTCTTCCACGAAATGCAGCAAATTCCAGAAAAAATCGGTAAAAACCTGGATGAATTCCGCTTCCGTGATGCCCTTACCGAGATGATGAATTTAGCAAGATTAGGAAATAAATACCTTGCAGATGAAGAACCTTGGAAAGTGATAAAGGACAATCCTGAACGCGTGAAAACACAGATGTTCTGTGCATTACAAGTCGCTGGAGCGCTGGCGTATTTGTGTGAGCCGTTCCTGCCTTTTACTTCCAAAAAAATGAAAGCTGGACTAAATCTCGGAAACAAAAACTGGTATGAAGTTCTAAACACGCCGCCTATTCCGACAGGGCACCAAATCAATGAAATGCCGCTACTTTTCTCTAAAATAGAAGATGATGTGATAGAGGCTCAAATCAAAAAGCTGGAAAACACAAAAATAAACAATCAAAAAACCAATCCTAACGCAAACCCTATGAAAGAACAAATTTCATTTGATGACTTTACGAAAATAGACCTTAGAACAGCTACGATTTTAGAAGCTGAAAAAGTAGAAAAAGCCGACAAATTACTAAAACTAAAAGTAGATACCGGCGTAGATGTTCGCACCGTGGTTTCGGGAATTGCAGAAAGTTTCAGCCCTGAGGAAATCATCGGCAAACAAGTGATGATTCTTCTAAACCTCGCTCCAAGAAAAATCCGAGGAATAGAATCCCAAGGAATGCTTCTGCTTACGACTAAGCCAGATGGCAAACTATCTTTCGTGACGCCTGATGAAAAGGTAGAAAACGGAATAGAGATTGGCTAATTTTAGGCATAAATATTTTAAAAATCTTATCATAAATCAATTTTTTGGATACTTATTAACCATATCTTTGCATCAATAAAATTAGAAAATATGAAAAAGATAGCATCATTATTATTTATGGGTCTAATGGCTGTAAATTCATTTGCCCAAAATGCTTTAAAATCAGATCCTGCACACAGCAGAATACAGTTTTCGGTAACCCACTTGGGAATCAGCGAAATTACAGGGAGTTTTGAGAAAGCTGCCCTAAGCATAAATGTTGATGAAAAGAATTTCGCAAACTCTAAAATCAATTTTGTAGTGGATGTGAATTCTATCAACACGCACATTGAGGCAAGGGACAACCATCTCCGAAACGAAGATTTCTTCGATGTGAAAAAATTCCCAGAAATGGTGTTCCAAGGAACCAGCATCAAAGCGATAAAGAAAAACTTGTACCAAGTAACTGGAAACCTTACACTTCATGGTGTGACTAAGCCTGTTACCGTAAATATGCTGTACAAAGGAATGGTGGTAAATCCTATGAGTAAGAAAAAAACTTACGGATACCAAGTGGTAGGAGTTATCAAGCGTTCTGATTTTGGTGTCGGTGGAGGATATCCAGAAGCGATGATCAGCGACAAAGTCCAAATAAAAGGAGACTTTGAAATGATAGCAGAATAAAAGTTTAGTTTTTTCATTTATAAATTTAAAATTGCGAATTGCCTTCTACTATTGAAGGCAATTTTTATTTCACAAGCCTCGGAAAAAATCACAAAAACTTTTCGTTTTAATTTATTTATATATTTTTGCGCCCTAATTATTTTATATGGAGAATAAAAATCGTTGGTTCATAGCTATTGCGGCTATTCTTACCCATTTATTTTTGGGAACGGTCTATGCGTGGAGTTTCTTTCAGAAGCCTGTAAGCGAGGTCTATGGCTGGACACAGGGAGAAACGGCGTGGGCATTCAGTATTTCTAACCTGATGATGGGAGTGACATCGGCATGGTGTGGAGCGAAACTTCATCTGTTCAAACTAAAAAACCTCGCTACTATAGGAGCTGTGCTTTATGGGCTGGGATATATTGTTTCTTATTTTGCTCTAAAATTAGAGATTTTGCCTTTACTATACATCGGTTTTGGGTTTATTGGCGGGATAGGTTTGGGAATGGCATATGTAACGCCCGTAGTGGCTGTATCGAGCTGGTTTCCAGACAAACAAGGTCTCGCTACTGGGCTGGTGGTCACAGGCTTTGGGCTGGGCGCTTTAATCATGTCTAAAATATTAGCGCCGTTTTTCTTGAATTTATTTGAGGAAAATCTGGCTGTTACTTTCCTTGCGATTGGCTGTATGCTGCTGATTGTTTTGCCGATATTTACTTATCAATTAAGCATAAAAAACACCACTTCCCAAAACACAGCAGAAATCTCATTTTCAGCAATTTATAAAACCATTATCCAGCGTGAATACATTGCATCTTGGTTGTTTTTTATGTTCAGTGTGATTGCAGGGATGATTTTCATTGCGTTCCAGTCGCCTTTATTACAAGACTACCTAAGAGCTGAGGGAATGACAGACGCTACAGAACTGGAGCAGCACGGCGCTACGCTGATAGGGATAAGTTCTCTGTGCAATGGTTTTGGAAGATTTATGTGGGGAGGTGTGTCTGATAAAGTGGGAAGAATCCAGACTTTTAGGATGATTTTTTTGATAGAAATCTGCATTTTCATTGTCCTCATTTTTATTCAAAATCCTATCGTATTTTTCTTGGGCGTTTGCTTGGTTTTATTGTGCTACGGTGGAAGCCTTGGGGTAATGCCTTCTTTGGTAAAGGAACAATACAACCCTAATCTGATGGCCTCTCTCTACGGAATCATGATGGTAGGCTGGGGAATAGGCGGACTGATTGGCCCACAGATTACAGCTTATATGAAAGATTATTTCCAAGAGCAGGCAGGAGTTTATTCCTACATCATCGGACTGGTTCTGCTGTGTTTAGGATTTTTACTCACATTATTCGTGAAGAAGAAACCCAAAGATATTTAATAAAAAAGCACTCCAAAATAGGAGTGCTTTTTTTGTTTAACCTAAAAAATTATCAATCTATGACTTTGATTCCGTTTGCCAAAATTCGTATTTCTACTTTTGGTTTTGTGATTTTTGCTATTTCTTCTTTTGATTTTCCTGCATCCTCGGCATAATGGCGAAGTTCTTTCACGGAAGTTTCTTGTTTTGTCACTTTCGCGTCCAGCAGGATAGTTTTACCAGCAATATTCTGCGGAAGGAAAAAGGCATAATCTTTCATCTTCACGAAAACCTCTACATTCTGAGTGTTTTCTAATGTAACCCAGCATCCTTTTTTAGGACAAACTGCCGTTACTTTTCCCTTGATGGTTACTCTGTCTATCTCGTTTTTCTTCTTCAGAGACTTTATCACTTGGTCTGGAGACTGCACATTATAAGCAAGGTTTTCAGGAACGCCTGCTCCGTACTCCACTCCTTTCTGAGCTTCAGGGATATTACTCTGAGCGTGAAGAAGGCTCATCCCAAAAATTCCCATCAAGAAAATTAGTCTTTTCATAAGATTAATCTTTAATTTTATGTTTAAATTTCTCTCTGTAAGACTGCCACTCTTGCTGAGTTTTTATTTTTTTAAATTCATTGGTCGCAAAAAGAGCCAAATACGCTTCCATGTCTCTCGGATTGAAATACCCCACAAGCCCTGTCAAAAGCTTTTGGTCTTCATCAAGGAAAACCGTGGTAGGATATCCTTTCACACCGAAATAAGTTACAAACTGGTGCTGAGGCCCGCCTCCATAAGTAGGTTTTCTTTTTGGGTTAAAGTCCGGATTATTGAATTTTTTTCCTTGGAAAGTTACATCTTCATTCCCTTCGGAATTGAATTTCACCGCATAGTAATTATCATTGATATATTCTGTAATCACAGGATTGGAAAAAGTATTTTTATCCATCATTTTACACATAGAACACCAGTCTGTGTAGAACTTGATCATTATCTTTTTTGGTGTTTTTTTCTGTGCTTCCAGCGCCTGATCCATGGTCATCCAGTTCACCTGCGCCATCATAAACATTGATGAAAACACAGAAAATACGATTGCTATTTTTTTCATTAGAATACTAAAATTTATAAGCAACAAATATAAAAACTTTTTTCTTTGAAAAAATAAAAGACCGAAATTTAACGGTCTTTTATACTTTATTTAACATATTTCATTTATTTCACTCCGTGCATCAATTTCAGAATTACTTTATTAAGTAATATCAGTAAAACTCCACATACACTCACAAATCCTGCGATATAGGTAAACACCTCTCCTGCGCCCATAGTTTCTACATAAGAAGCAATATATCCTCCTACGATATTAGCAAAGAATGATGACAACATCCATACTGCCATAAGCACAGAGGCCAATTTAGGAGGCGAAAGTTTAGTCACCACTGAAAGTCCCACTGGTGAAATACAAAGTTCTCCAATAGTATGAAGTAAATAAGTCATTATCAACCACATAAGAGCAGCTTTGTTATTCACATCATCCACATCTCCATTAGCACTTCTTTCTGCTACCGCTCCTATCATAAATAAAAATCCAACACCAAGAATAATCATCCCCACACCCATTTTCACAGGAGTTGTTAGTCTTCGCCCAATCGGAGAAGCCCAAAACAAAGTAAATAATGGAGCTAAAGTTACTATAAACAGCGGATTTACAGACTGGAACCAAGAAGTAGGAATTTCAAAAGAACCGATACTTCTGTCAATATATTTATCTGTATATAATGATAATGAAGAACCTGCTTGCTCAAATCCTGCCCAGAAGAATACTGCAAAAATCAATAAAATAAAGATTACAGAAATACGCTGTTTTTCATCTTTTTCATCTAATTCTTTTCCAGTTTCTGGGTTTATAGATTTTTGAACTTTTGCAACTTCAGTATCTGAAACTGCTCCAACAGGTTTTGTTCCTAAATCACCTAAATACTTAGTCCCTAACAAATTAAATATCACCTGTCCTAACAGCATACCTATCCCAGACACCAAGAATCCATATCTATATCCATAGGAAATAGAACCGTCCTCATTGGTTGTAGCAAACATATTATCTGTAACAACTCCTATTATTAGTGGTGCAATCATTGCCCCAAGGTTTATCCCCATATAGAAAATCGTAAATGCAGCGTCTCTTCTGCTATCACCATCTTTATACAGACCTCCTACCAAAGTAGAAATATTAGGTTTGAAGAAACCATTTCCTATAATTAGTAATAACAAACCAATATAAAGCCCCGTCGTACTATTCAATCCAAATAGAGTGAACTGCCCCAGCATCATCGTAATACCCCCTATCGTTACAGCCAGCCTTTTCCCCAAGTATCTATCAGCCAGCCAGCCACCAATCAAAGGTGTAAAATACACGAAGCCCGTAAAGTATCCATACAACAGCATTGCATATTTTTCATCCATTCCTAAGCCTCCCTCTATGAACTTTTTAGTAAGGTAAAGAATAAGTATCGCACGCATTCCATAATAACTGAAACGCTCCCACATCTCAGTAAAAAACAAGAGGTAAAGTCCTTTAGGATGTCCCTTCTTCTGTTGAACTACTTCCATAATGATTTATTATATTTTTTGGATAGCAAATATAAAACTATTTTTTTTAATTAAACAATATATTTACGCTTATTCTTTGTCAATTAGTGAATTTTTTAGCTTATTTAGTTCACTTTTAACAAATTCAAGCCGTTCTATGATATTTACATTTTCTTCTATTTTATCATTGGTTACCAGCGCAATACGGGCTCCATCCAGCGTGTAGCCTTTTTCCTTGACCAAATGATAAATAATTTTCAAGTTTTTAATATCCTCCGGCGTGAAATAGCGGGTTCCTTTCTTATTCTTTTTAGGATTGAGAATAGGAAATTCTTTCTCCCAATAGCGGAGCAGTGATGTATTGACCCCGAAAGCCAACGCCACCTCTCCTATCGAATAATACAGTTTATCTGGAAGATTGATTTTCATAATTTTCTAATTTTACTAAAAATATTTTAGTTCTATTTTAGGTTTAATTTGTAGTAAAGTATTGTAAATCAGCTTTATAATATCACTTACATCTTTCTTATCCACCATTTCTACCGTAGTGTGCATGTATCTAAGCGGCAAGGAAATCAGCGCCGATGGAATCCCTCCATTAGAATAAGCAAAGGCATCCGTATCTGTTCCTGTAGCCCTGCTGCACGCTGCTCTTTGGAACGGAATGTTATTTCTCTCGGCAGTTTCTATTATCAAATCTCTCACTTTATGATGCACTGCTGGTGCATAGGCAATTACAGGCCCTGCTCCACATTTTTGGTCGCCCTCCTTCTTTTTCTCTATCATCGGAGTGGTAGTGTCATGAGTAACATCCGTAACTATCGCGATATTTGGTTTTATACGCTCTGCTATCATCTCCGCTCCACGAAGCCCGATTTCCTCCTGAACAGAATTGGTAATATATAGCCCAAACGGCAGTTTTTTCTTGTTTTCTTTCAGCATACGAGCCACCTCAGCAATCATGAAACCTCCCATTCTGTTGTCCAATGCTCTGCAAACAAAATATCTGTCATTCAGCTCAAAGAACTCATCTGGATAAGTAATCATACAGCCTACATGGATGCCCAACTCCTCTACTTCCTCTTTAGTAGTCGCTCCACAGTCAATGAAAATATTGTCCAATTTTGGTGTCGGCTCGTTCTGATTGGTTCTCGTATGGATAGCAGGCCAGCCGAAAACTCCCTTCACTACGCCTTTTTTACCATGAATATTAACCACTTTAGATGGTGCGATGACTTGGTCTGAACCTCCATTTCTAATAACATAAATCAGTCCATCATCCGTGATATAGTTCACATACCAAGAGATTTCGTCAGCGTGGGCTTCTATCACTACTTTGAACTCAGCTTTAGGATTGATAATTCCGTATGCCGTTCCGTAATAATCTACCTCCACTTTATCCACAAAAGGGCTGATATAGTCACACCAAAGCTGTTGCCCATTTTGTTCAAACCCTGTGGGAGATGCTGTATTTAAATATTTTTCTAAAAATTCTAACGATTCTTTTTTAAATTTAGCCATAAAGGAATGATTTTTGTATTGTTGAACAAATTAAAAATTGATGTAAAAGTAATGATTTTTTATAAACTACACTATTTATTTCTTATTTGTTTCGGGCTTATTCTAAATGCCCAAGGAAAACCCAATGCAGAAATATTGGTGGATGAATATGGAAAAGAATATTATTATGACAATGTCCTAAAAGCCAAAGTTTATGAAATCGATGGAGAGCGAATAGTCATCATGGATGAACTATACCTTGCCTCAAAACCGAAATTCAACAACCAGCTTGACCGAAATTATTACTTTTTCCTCAATAAAAAACTCACCCATGTGTATCCTCTTTTTCTCACTGCATTAGAACAATACCGCAGTTTACAGGCTGATATACAAGATATGAAAGGAGGAGAAAAAAGAAAACACATAAGAGAAAAACAAAAAGAACTGGCTTCACAATACGAAACCAAATTAAGGGATCTGACCACCTCCGAAGGGCAGATTTTCGCGAAACTCATGAACCGTTCCACAGGGAAAACGGTCTATGAACTGATAAAAGAACTCAAAGGCGGTTTTAATGCTTTTCTATGGAATGTAAAAGGAAATGTGGCTGATATAGACCTTAAAAAGGAATACAATCCACACAAGTACAGAGATGACGAATATCTGGAAAGCCTACTGATATCCAACTGGCAGCAGGGCTACCTAAAACCCTACGCCGGCTACGAGAAATTCACTATTAAAGGCAAGGAATAAAATCTAAACCTGCGTTTAAATTTTCGCAGAAACTATCTCTGCTACCTTTTCTAAATAAAGCACATCTGTTTCATCTAAGGTTCCATACTGTTCACTATCCACATCCAGAACGCCTGCTACTTTCCTATTCTTATCAAAAATAGGAACTACGATTTCTGATTTGGTCGCAGAGCTACACGCGATATGACCAGGGAATTTTTCCACATCGGGAACCAGCTGGGATTTTTCCTCCTTCCAAGCTGTTCCACAAACGCCCTTGCCAAACTTTATCCTAGTACAGGCTATCGGCCCTTGAAATGGCGCCAAAACCAATTCTTCATTTTTTACCCAATAAAATCCTACCCACCACCAAGAAAAAACCTGATGCAGCGCCGAAGAAACATTGGCCAAATTAGCCGTTAGATCTGTTTCACCCTCTACAAGAGCTTCCAGCTGAGGCAATAGCGCTTCGTATTTTTCTGTTTTCGTTCCGTTTTCTGGGATAAATAAATTCTCTGCCATAGTTATAAGCTATAAATTACACACTAAAAATATTTCCAAAATTAGGGATTTTTTATAAAAACAAAATAAACTTCGTTTTTTTTCGTTATCTATATTTAATAGTTTTAAAAAAATTAAATTTTTAATTATGAGAAATGTAGTGAAATTATTAAGCGTTTTCATGGTGCTTTCTTTTGGATTATCAAAAATGAATGCACAGAGAGGTTCAACTTACAACACAGGAATCGGTATCCTTGCTGATGTAGGTGACGGAACAATGGCTGGTCCTCATGTTAAGCATTTCTTTTCAAGAAATCACGCAGGAGAATTTGCTGTATTATTCGGTGGTGGAGCCACTCACCTTAGTTTTATGTATCATTACGAACAGCCGTTTGGTGGTGGTGCAAAAGGATTAGCTTGGTATATCGGTATGGGACCTGGTTTTTCTTTCCCGAAAGGTGGAGGAAACACAATATTCTCTATCGCTCCTGTTGCTGGGATAGATTTCAAAATCCCAAGTGCCCCACTAGGAATATTCTTTGACTGGAGACCTAGAGTTTGGTTCTATTCAGGAAACTCTGATTTTGACGCAGCAAGATTCGGACTTGGTATGAGATTTACTTTCTAAAATTTAAAGTGTTATCCCTTAGAAATTTCTAAGGGATTTTTTTATAATAAAACAGCATTGAGCATTTCGCGTTTTCCTTTTGGGCCTTCTAATTTTTGAACCTCAAAGCCTAACTCTTGCAAAGCCCTTCTGACGCTTCCTTTAGAAGAATATGTTGTCAAAAGTCCTCCTTTTTTCATTTTAGTTTTGACTAATTCAAACAAAGGCTTTTCCCATAAATCTGGCTGGACCCTCGCTCCGAAACAATCATAATACACCAAATCTATCTCGGGAAGTTCTATTCTTTCCAATTCAAAAAAGTCAGTTTTTATCTTTTTCAAAAAGAAATTAGGCTGAATCTGAACCAGCGTTTCCCATTCACAGCTATGAATTTCGGTATAAGCTTCCTTAATCACTGGATTTTCAAATAATTTTCCGTAATCCAAATTTTGAGCTTCTTCCTGACTAATAGGATATTTCTCCAATGAATAGTAGTTGATTTTCAAATCTGCTGATTGGAGGAATTTTTGCAATGTCACTAGGACATTCAATCCCGTCCCAAAGCCCATTTCCAAAATGTTGATTTCTTTTTTATCCAGTTTTTCTAATCCGTTTTTTATGAAAACATGCTCCGCTTCCTGCAATGCTCCATGGTGCGAGTGATAGCACTCGTCCAGTTCTTCTATATAAAGCGTTCTGCTGTTGTCACCTGTGGTCTTCACGATTCTTTTCATTTTTTACTCCTTTCCATTATACTCTTCTACAAATTCTCTTAAAAATGCTAAATATTTCTTCAGATTTTCTACTACTTTATCTACATCTACAACACCTTCTCCTAACCAGTCTTTTTGTTCTACAATAGCAATAGTCATATAACTTCCATTACCAAATCTATCTGGTTTTCTTATTTCATCGTATCCTTTTTGTTTTGCCTTTTCTATTAACTTAGAGTAAAAATCATTTCGCACTTGTCCTCTTGTTTCACCTTCTAGAAGTTCTACATCTTTAGGATCTGTTGAAATTTTAAAGCAAAGTTTTTTTTGTTCTAATTGAATATAAATAGGATATTGCTTACAACGCAACCCCCAAATCAACAGAAAACAAAGAAAACCACCATTGGGATTATCTACATAATACCATCCTTCATTTTCTATCTTTGTTTCAATCTCTTTATAAAAACCTTCCCAATCAGTCCATTCCCAGTCATTAATTTGTTTTTCTATAAAAGCGCTATTCTGAACTTCTTTACCCTCTATTCTCTCTTTAAAATCAGTAAAAATATCATTTTTTACATTTGAAAATCTCTCAAATAAATCAATAAAATCTTTTCTATTAAATATAGAATACCCTTTTTCTTCTGCAATTTTAAAGCTTTTTTCACTTTCATTCCCTGTTTTTAGATAGATACAAATAGGCTTTTCTTTATTATTTTCTTGACACCATTTCTCTGCAATCTCCTTATATCTTTTTAATTGATCCGAATGCTCGCTGCTATTTATTTTATCCTCTATTATGATGAAATACTTATCATTTACTTCTGCCCATACATCTATATTTTCCCTCTGTCTACCCGCTTCTACTTTATTTATAAATTCAGAAAAATTCGGGTTTTGCTTCTTTATCAATGTAGAAACAAATTCTTTCCCACATTGATGCAAATCTTCATCTAAGTTCTTACAAGAATCATCTGCCCATTTCAAAAGCCAAGTAATAAAGGCATCTTGGCTTAATTCTTTTGTCGCAATTTCAAAAATGTTTGGTCTCTCCATAACTTTTGACTTCTCCATAACTATTGATTATTATTAAAAATTACTTTTAAATTTTATTATTAATCTACCTTATAACCCTACAAAGATAGACCTTTTTAAATACAAAATAAATGATTACCTTTGTAGTTCATCAATTAAAGTTTTATTACTATGATTATTCAAAAAGTAGAAAAATCTCGCTTAGAGACTATTGACAAGGACAATTTAACTTTCGGAAGTGGTTTTACAGACCACATGATAGTTTGTGAATACGAAAACGGAAAATGGGGCGAGCCTAGACTTATGCCATACGGAAAAATGGAGTTTTCTCCTGCTATGATGGGGGTGCACTATGGTCAGGCTTGTTTCGAAGGAATGAAAGCCTACAAGGACAAAGATGACAATGTTTTCTTATTCCGTCCAGAAAAGAACTTCGCAAGAATTAACAAATCTACCAAGCGACTCGCTATGCCTGTCATTCCAGAAGAAGTTTTCATGGAAGGGCTAAAAGCTTTAGTAGATGTGGAAAGAAATTGGGTACCTTTCGGAGAGGGATTTTCACTATACCTTAGACCTGTAATCTTTGCTACTGAAGAAGCTCTTATGGCTAGACCAGCTAACAAATATATGTTTGCTATCTTGGCTACCGTTGCTAAAAGCTACTACACAGCGCCTGTTTCTGCAAAAATCTCTGACTACTACTCTAGAGCGGCGAATGGTGGAGTTGGATTCGCTAAAGCTGCGGGTAACTACGCTGGAGCATTCTACCCTACACAATTAGCAAACGAGGAAGGTTATCAGCAGATTATCTGGACTGATGATGCTACTCATAAATACTTCGAAGAAAGTGGAACGATGAATGTAATGGTAAGAATAGGCGACACTATCTACACTCCTAAAACTTCTGATAGAATCCTCGATGGAGTTACCAGAGACAGCATCATCCAGCTGGCACAGAGAAGAGGTATCAATGTAGTCGTAGGCGACATCGCCGTAGAAGATGTAGTAAATGCCCATAGAAATGGAACCCTTAAAGAAGTATGGGGAGTAGGAACTGCTGTGGTTACCAGCTCTTTCGAAGCTATTGGCTACAATGACGAAAGACTTGAACTACCTAAACTAAGCGAAGAAGAAAGTTTTGCTCTTACTCTAAAAAGAGACCTTATTAACATACAAACTAATCTGGCTGAAGATCCTTTCGGATGGAGAGTTTTGGTTGAGAAAAAATACTAATTAATATTAAAATGAAAATCCCTATTTCTTATGGGGATTTTTATTTTACACTAAAATAAAAAATCGCTTAGATAAACTCTAAACGATTTTTTTATAATATTTTCTTTTACTGAAAATTAAGCAGCTGTTCCATCTTCGTTATACTTCTTAACAGTTCCATCTTGGAATGTTACTGTATAAACACCAGCTGTTGATACTTCCATTTTAACAATTTCAGTAATTGCTGTTGCAGAGATACCTCTAACAGATGTTTGAACAGGTAGTGGCAAGTAGCTCCATGCTGATTCTTTCAATAATACTCCTTTTCCATCAACATATGCCCATTTACCATCTTGTTTGAATCCAAGTTCGATTCCGTTTGATAAAACTACTTGATAAACAGCTCCATTGTCAGCGTTTGCTGTAGCTAACCTTGTTACAGATGTAACAGTTACTCCAGTATAAACTTCTGATGCACTAAAAGGATTTGTAACATTCTTACTAGTGAAAGTTGCATCATAAATAGGTTCTCCTAACATAGATGCGATCAAATGATCTGCATTTTTAGGAAGGTCAGATCTTTGGATTGTTGTATCTACTAATACAGTTTCTGGCATACCATCATCTCTGTTACAAGATACAGAAGAAAATCCTATTGCTAATAAGCAACCTAAAACTAAAACCGTTTTTTTCATTGTGTTCTAAATTTTAAATAATTAATAATATATGCAAATATAATATTTTTTTTAAAACAAAAAAGACTTTTGTCATTTTTTAATATATTATTAACTCTCTACTCTTTCCAAAATCAAAAAATAAGTATTTTTGTAAAAATAAGTTTTAATGAATTTCAAACTCCAATCAGAATACCAGCCCACAGGCGACCAGCCGCAGGCCATTAAGAAACTAGTCTACGGTCTAGAAAACGGCGAAAAATACCAGACACTGCTCGGAGTAACAGGCTCTGGAAAGACTTTTACCATCGCTAATGTGGTCAATGAAATCCAAAAACCTACTTTGGTTTTGGCTCATAATAAAACTCTGGCGGCACAGCTTTTTATGGAGTTCAAAGAGTTTTTCCCTGAAAATGCTGTGGAGTATTTTGTAAGTTATTACGACTACTACCAGCCCGAGGCATATATTGCCAGCACGGGGACTTACATAGAAAAGGATTTGAGTATCAATGAGGAGGTAGAAAAACTCAGGCTTTCTGCTACGGCAAGTCTTCTTTCTGGCAGGCGAGATGTGCTGATAGTAGCCTCTGTTTCGTGTATTTATGGGATTGGAAACCCTACGGAATTCAATAAATCTTTGATAGAACTGGAACTTAATTCTAAAATTTCCCGAACACAGCTCCTTCACAAGCTGGTAAACGCTCTCTATTCCAGAACGCTGAATGAGTTTTCGCGAGGGACATTTCGTGTAAAAGGCGATGTGGTGGATGTTTTCCCTGCCTATGCTGATAGTGCAGTGCGAATTCAATTTTTCGGTGATGAAATAGAAAAAATACAAAGTTTTGACCCTGTTTCAGGGAATATCATTTCTAATTTTGATAAAATCAATATCTATCCAGCCAATCTTTTTGCAACTTCCAAAGAAACGCTCAACTCTGCCATTCGGAATATTCAAGATGATTTGGTAAAGCAGGTTGATTTCTTTAAGGAAATAGACAAACCATTAGAAGCCAAACGATTACAAGAGCGAACCGAACTAGATTTAGAAATGATAAAAGAACTTGGTTACTGCTCTGGGATTGAGAATTATTCTCGGTATATCGATGGAAGAGAGCCAGGAACACGCCCTTTCTGCCTTTTGGATTATTTCCCAAAGGATTTTCTGATGGTCATCGATGAAAGCCATGTTACCATTCCACAGATTCACGCCATGTATGGCGGAGACCGAAGCAGAAAAGAAGCTTTGGTGGAATATGGCTTTCGGCTTCCAGCAGCGATGGACAACCGACCATTGAAATTTGAGGAATTTGAAGAAATGCAAAATCAGGTGATTTATGTTTCTGCCACTCCTGCCGACTATGAACTAGAAAAAACAGGCGGAGAATACATCGAGCAGATTATCCGTCCTACAGGACTTCTTGACCCAATAATAGAAGTGCGACCGACTGAAAACCAGATAGATGACCTGATGGAAGAAATCCAAAAAAGAGCCGAAGAAGATGAGCGGGTTTTGGTAACGACTTTAACTAAAAAAATGGCGGAGGAACTCACCAAATATTTCACAAAATTCGGGGTTAGAACTCGTTATATCCATTCGGATGTGGAAACTTTGGAGCGTATCCAGATTATGCAGGATTTGCGCGTAGGTTTGTTTGATGTTTTGGTCGGGGTCAATCTCCTCAGAGAAGGGCTTGATTTACCAGAGGTTTCGCTGGTTGCTATTTTGGATGCTGACAAAGAAGGAATGCTCCGCTCTCGCCGTTCTATGATTCAGACTGTGGGGCGGGCTGCGAGAAATATCAATGGTAAAGCCATAATGTACGCCGACAAGATCACCAAATCCATGCAGGCAACCATAGATGAGACCAACTACCGCCGCGAAAAACAAATCCAATACAATGAACGGCACGGAATTGTTCCAAAAGCCCTTAATAAGAAGATTTCTGAAACATTAGTTGGTAGGAGTAAAGATTTCCCTGATGCCAAATACACTCAAAAAGAAATTTTGAAACAGGCGACTGAACAGAAGCAAAAGCACAGCACGGAGGAAATAGAAAAAATAATCGCCGAAAAGCAGAAAGAAATGGAAGCCGCGGCGAAAAATCTTGACTTCATCACGGCAGCAAGGCTGAGAGATGAAATCAAGGCTTTGCAGGAATAGTTATTCAAAATTTCTTATCGTTTTCAGTAGGCCTTCCAGTCCGTTTAGTTTGATTTCATAAACGGTGGCAAGCTGCATACCAAGTTTTCCTTTTGGGAAACCGCCATTTCGCTGGAACCATTCCAGATAGGAAACAGGCAGGTCGGCAAGGATTCTGTCCTTATACTTTCCAAACGGCATTTTTGTGGTGCAGATTTCCTTTAAAATTTCAGGATTCATTCCAAATATTTTTATTTTGGATAAAATTACAAAATTTATTTTCATAGAGATTATTCGCTAAATTTGTAAAATTTTAAAATCAAAACAATGAATATCCTTACCCAAAAATTCAATACAAAATACGAAACAGCTCCTTTTCAGGAGATTAAAGAAGAAAACTATTTACCTGCTTTTCAGGAACTTATCGCTCAGTCAGAAAAAGAAATTGATACAATAGCAAACAACCCTGCCGAAGCAACTTTTGAAAACACCATAGAGGCGCTGGCGTATTCTGGCGAACAGCTGGACAGAGTTTCTAGTATTTTTTTCAATCTAAATTCTGCTGAAACCAATGATGAAATTCAGAAAATCGCACAGGAAGTTTCGCCTATTTTGACGGAATTTTCATCTAAAATTTCTCAAAACGAAAAACTTTTCCAAAGAATAAAAAAGGTTTTTGATGAAAAGGAAAATCTTAACCTAAACGAAGAGCAGAAAACCCTGCTGAACGAAACTTACAAAGGTTTTGTCCGAAATGGTGCCCTGCTAAATGAGGAAGACAAAAAGAAATTAGAAAAAATAGATATTGATTTGTCTGTAAAATCGCTGAACTTTGGGCAAAATGTGCTGGCTGCGACTAATGCTTATTTCAAACACATTACCAATAAAGAGGATTTGGCTGGAATTCCAGAGCCTATTTTAGCACAATACGCCGAAGAAGCCAAAGAGCGAGGGCTGGAAGGCTATGCCATCACGCTGCAATATCCGAGCTACATCCCAGCGATGACCTACGCAGACAGCCGAAATCTGCGACAAGAACTGGCTTTGGCAAATGGCAAAAAAGCATTTGACGGAGGCGAGTTTGACAACCAGAACCTCATCAAAGAAATCATCAATCTAAGACAGCAAAAAGCAGAACTTCTCGGCTACAAAAACTTTGCGGAATATGTTTTGGAGGAGAGAATGGCAGAAAGCCCGAAGAAAGTTTTTGATTTTCTAAATCAGCTTCTCACGGCGGCTACGCCTTACGCAGAAAAGGAAATTACCCAGCTAAAAGAATTAGCAAAAGCCGATGGAATAGACAAAATGGAAGCTTATGACCATGCCTACTATGCAGAAAAACTAAGAAAACAGAAATTTGACCTCAATGATGAAGAACTAAAACCATTTTTCCCATTAGAAAAAGTGCAGGATGCTGTTTTTGATTTGGCAGGAAAACTCTTTAACCTTGATTTTAAAGAAGTAACGGACATTCAAAAATATCACTCAGAAGTGCGTGTTTATGAGGTCTTTGAGAGCAACAGCCTAAAAGCGGTGCTTTATGTAGATTATTTCCCTCGAAAAGGCAAGAGAGCAGGCGCATGGATGACCAGCTTCAAAAATCAATGGAAAAAAGACAGCGCAAACTCGCGACCGCATATTTCCGTAGTGTGTAATTTCTCTAAACCGACTGCAGACACGCCAAGTCTGCTGACTTTCCAAGAGGTAACGACATTATTCCATGAATTTGGGCATGCTCTGCATGGGATTTTGGCTGATACCCAGTATCCTAATCTCTCTGGAACTTCGGTGAAATGGGATTTCGTGGAGCTTCCTTCTCAATTCTTGGAAAACTACTGCTATGAGCCAGAATTTTTGAAAACTTTCGCAAAACATTACCAAACGGGAGAAGTGCTTTCGGATGAAAAAATCAAGAAAATCAACGAGTCTAAAAACTTCATGGAAGGCTATCAAACGCTGAGACAGCTGGGATTTGGTCTTTTGGATATGGCCTATCACACACAGCCCGAAACCGTGCAGGACATCAAAACCTTTGAAACTAAACAGACAGAAAAATGCAGTCTTTACCCTGTGAATGCAGAAACTGCGATTTCTCCAAGTTTTTCGCATATTTTCCAAGGAGGATATTCGGCGGGATATTATTCCTACAAATGGGCGGAAGTCCTAGATGCAGATGCTTTCCAGTATTTCAAGGAAAATGGAATTTTCAATTCTGAAATTGCAAAAAAATACAAAACTCTGCTTTCCCTAGGCGGAACCCAAGCTCCGATGGAACTCTACAAAGCCTTCCGAGGTAGCGAACCAAAAGTAGAAAGCCTCCTAAAAAGGGCATTTGGGTAAGTTTGAAAATTATTTATAAAATAAGGTAAATTGATGAAATTTATCTTATTTTTGTTTAAATTTTAAATTTAATGATATGAGACATTTTTTTATTTTATTATTTATCTGCTCTATATTCACAGCTTGTAATAATAGAGACAATGATGCAACTGTTACCTCTATTTCTGAAAAACAAAAAATTCTTCCTATAAGATTTTCTGGAGAACAAAATGGAGAAATTATTGTAAGAAATTTCAATTATACAGGTAATAAATTAACTAATATAACAGATAAATACTCTAAAACTATTTTCAATTACAATAATGATTTGATAAGTAATATCAAATATTTAGGAATTGATAATCAAAGAGAAATTAATTTCACTTATGATAATAACGGAAACTTAATTAAAGAAATAAGTGTAGAAGAAGAGGCAGTAGGTACAAACACTAAGAGAAAAATTGTGACTGACATAACATACACACATAATTCTTCTACAATTACAAAAAATGAAACAGCTAAATACTATACTAATGATAGTTTCAATGGAGAGGATTCTTCTACGACCGTTTTCACGCTAGATAATGATAAGAAAATCATATCTAAAGTTAGATCCTCTAAAAGTGAGCACAGCAATCCTGACACATACAAAACAACAACCATATATAGCTATTCGCACCATAACCCTTCTTTCAAAAATATAACAGGATTTAAAAATATTGTCTATTCAAGTTTTATTGGTTTGAGTTTATCGGGAAATATTGTTTCTGAAGAAATCACCCAAGAAGATTCTTTCCAAAATGTAATTGTATCTTCTTCCACGCATAAATTAATATATGAAAATACTTTTAATAAAGATAATTATCCTACAAAAACAATAAGATATTATTCAGAAAACAACCAAAAAACAAAAAAAGCTGAAGTTAGTATAGATTATAACAAATAAAAAAATCCCTTTTTAAGGGATTTTTTTATGTTTTTATTCTGTTTTATAAATTTTATAATAAAAAACAGTTAGCAAGAAGCCCAATCCTGCCAGCACGACTCCTACAAGCGAAGGGTAATTGTAAGCCAAGCCCAAACTGAGAGGAATACCGCCCAAAAACGCCCCCAGAGAGTTCGCGATGTTAAACGCCGCCTGCATAAACGCCGCCGCCATCATTTCCGAATTTTTGGCTGCGCGAAGCATCAGGATATTAAGCGGAGAACCTGCCGCCATAGACAGCGCCCCACAAATGAAAGTCAATACCAATGAAGCCATTTGGTTTTCCGAAAACATAAACACCAAAAACAACGACACCACCATCATAAGCAGCAGCAAGGCTGTCGCTTTCACAGGAATGATTTTATCCGCGAGTTTCCCGCCGAGATAGTTCCCTACCACCATTCCAGCACCCGCCAAAACCATCAGATAAGAAATATTTTCTGCTGGAAAACCAGAAACTTTCGTAAGCAAAGGAGCGATATAACTAAACCAAGAGAAAAGCCCTCCGAAACCAATCGCTGCAATCCCTATGATATGCCACGCCTTGGGTGTTTTGAAAAATTCTAACTCTTGGCGAAGTCCCACATTGCGGAGATTTCCCATTTGAGGAAGCCATAATTTTAAAAATAAAACCGTGAGCAGTCCTAAAACTGCCACAATCCCAAAAGCCACTCGCCAACTGACCATCTGTCCGATGTAGTTCACCAGCGGAACCATCGCAAGATTTGCCACCGTAAGCCCTGAGAACATCGCGGCTATCGCCTGAGCCTGTTTGCCCTCTTGTGCTAATCTGGTCGCTACCACAGCTCCCACCCCGAAGAATGCCCCATGAGGCAGCCCCGACAAAAATCGGAAAGTAAGAAGCGTATAATATTCTGGTGCAATGGCAGAAAGTCCATTGAACACGGTAAATAAAATCATCAGTGCGATGAGGGTTTTCTTTGGAGGATATTTGGATGAGAACGCCACCAAAATAGGCGCCCCTATAACCACGCCCAGCGCATAGGAAGAGATAAGATATCCTGCCTGTGGAATAGACACACCCAGCGAATTTGCGACATCTGGAAGCAGCCCCATAATCACAAATTCCGTAGTACCTATTCCTAAACCTCCCAACGCTAGAGGAAACAATTTTTTTGAAATCATAAATATATTTTTTTGGTTAAAAAAAGCTAAAAAAACATTGTATTTTAGCTTTGGTTTGATTGTTTATTTTCTTTAATATAAATTTTATTTCTTTTTAAACTGAATATTCATGATAACTATCGCTATCAGAATAAGGACAATCCCTACCCATTGGCTGAAAATAACAGTCTCGCCTAAGATGAAAAAAGCCATCATCACGGAAACAGGAAGCTCCACAGAACTGATGATGCTCCCCAGCCCCAGCCCTGTATGAGGGAAACCAGCATTCATAAGCAGCGGCGGAATAATCGTCCCAAAAACAGCAATGACAATTCCCCATTTGGTGAAAATCCCAAAATTAAAATCTTGGATAACATTATTTTCATTTATTCCAGAAAAAAGCTCTTTTGCCCATTGGAAATTATTTGGCCCAAACTGAGTAATAAAGCCAAAAACAGCCACTATAACCGCCCCGCCAAAAAGCATGTAGAGGCTTCTTTTATGCGGTGCAATGTGAGGAGCGATACGATTGGCAGTAAACATCGTAGTAGTAAAAGATGAAGCCGCAAGTATCCCCCAAACAATCCCTCGCCAGTCTATATTCAGGTCTGAGTAAAGCAGGTTGGTCGCCAAGACAGTCCCTGTAAGAACCACCGCCACAGAAATGATTTTCTGCATGGATGGAACTACTTTATCCAAAAAGTATTCCAAAATCACGCCCATCCATACTGTCTGCATCAGCAGGACTATGGCAATGGAAACATTGATATACCGCACCGCGAGATAATAGAAAACGCTGGTCATCCCCAGAGAAGTCCCTGCCAGCATGAGTTTGGCAATATCTAATTTAGAAGGGTTTTCGGTGGCTTCTTTATTTTTAAATTTGTAATAAAGACTGATGAGAAACATTCCCAAAATCCCAAAAACAAACTGCGAAGCAGTCACCTCCGCTGTGGTATAATTTTCCGAATAAGCGAGTTTCACGAAAGTTGCCAGCATTCCGTAGCTCGTCGCTCCGAGTCCCACCAAGAGCACTCCCTTTAAAGTATTGTTTTGTGACATATTTTCAGATTTTTTCAAAAAAAGTCCGTAAAGATAGGCTTTTTATTTTAAATGAAAATAACAAAAAACCACCTGAATTTAGATGGTTTTATTTGTTTTGTGTAGTCTGTAAATGTATTTTAGTCCAAACAAGTTGTAGGAAGGAAATGTATATATACATTAAGAATACTGATTTTTATATTCTACTAATTTTGTTAGAAAACTAGCCATATTATTTAAATCATCCCTTTGTTTATCTGTAATTCCTTCTGTATCAAAATGCATAATATCATTTCTAATTTTTCTGACATTATGTAATTGTTCTATAAAAGTTCTTCTTTCTATTTTTAAATTGAGTCTATTCCAATTATTTTCTGATTCAATTAACCTAATATATTGACCAAATGTTAAATCATCGATAAACATAGGAGGCTCTTCATCTCCTATACAAACTTTTTTAAGTTCATCAATTAAAAAGATATCATGTAACAATAATCTAATTAAGTTTTCTATTTTTTCCAAAAGCAAAAAGGGTTCTGTTAAGGCGAAGAATTGACTGCTTATATCTGTTATAGTTATAATTCCTGCTAAATTATTATCTACTTTTTTAACAAGAACAATACCTTTCTCTAAAACAATCTTTATTGCCTCTAAAAGAGGATAATCTTGCGGTAAAATAGTAACATCTTTTTCCAAAAAATCTTTAACCTCTTGCGATGTATTTCCATTTGTAATTTTTGTTCCTATAGTTTCCCAACTAATAAACCCTTCTACACTTCTTGGACTACTCATTACAGGTAATTGAGAAAAATTATGCATCATCATTAATGTAACTGCTTCCGAAATTTTTGCATCTCTATTTATGGTAACAGGCGGTTTATTAGCAGAAGGTAAAATACTAATATGTAATATAGGATTTTTATTTAATGATTTAGTTTTTGCCGTATCTTTATGTTTAATAACAATATCACCATCTATCCAAAAATCTTTGTAATCAGGTTCTGTCACTAAATTATTTGATTCTAAATATTTGTCTATCCTCGCTTTATTTCCACTTGTTCTTTTTTCACAACCAAAATACCTCAATAAATCTCTTGGGGTTATTATATTTTTCTTACTTTTATCAGATAAGATTTCATTTACTATATTAATAAATTCTTCTTTTACTTCCATTTATCTTTTATTTTTAAACATAATAGAGAGGAAAGACTAACATCTATTCCTCTCTATTTTTTCTTTATTTATTACATCATTCCTGGCATACCGCCTCCCATTGGTGGCATTGGTGGTTCAGGTTTTGGGATTTCTGTGATGACACACTCGGTAGTAAGAAGCATACCTGCTACAGATGCCGCGTTTTCTAGGGCTACACGGGTTACCTTCGTAGGGTCTATGATTCCTGCTTCCAGCATGTTTACAAACTCATCCGTTTTTGCATTATACCCGAAATCTGCCTTACCTTCTGATACTTTCGCTACGATTACAGAGCCTTCGCCGCCTGCATTCGCTACGATTTGTCTTAGTGGCTCTTCTATCGCTCTTTTCACGATTTTGATACCTGTGTTTTCATCTTGGTTCACTCCGTGAAGATTGTTCAGAGATTCTATCGCTCTTACAAGGGCAACTCCTCCACCTGCTACGATACCTTCTTCTACAGCGGCTCTCGTTGCATGTAGGGCATCATCTACTCGGTCTTTTTTCTCTTTCATCTCCACTTCAGAAGCAGCACCTACATAAAGCACAGCTACACCACCTGCCAATTTGGCCAATCTTTCTTGAAGTTTTTCTTTGTCATAGTCAGAAGTTGTAGATTCTAACTGCGCTTTGATTTGGTTTACTCTCGCTTTGATTTGGGCATCATCTCCAGCTCCGTTTACGATAGTCGTATTATCTTTGTCAATTACTACTTTTTCTGCCTTACCAAGAAGCTCGATAGAAGCATTTTCCATAGTGAAACCTCTTTCTTCAGAAATCACCTGTCCACCTGTAAGGATAGCGATATCTTCTAACATAGCTTTTCTTCTGTCACCAAAACCAGGCGCTTTCACAGCTGCGATTTTAAGCGAACCTCTTAATTTGTTCACTACTAAAGTTGCCAAAGCCTCGCCTTCTACTTCTTCGGAAATAATCAATAAAGATTTTCCCTGCTGAGCCACAGGCTCTAAAACTGGAAGCAGCTCCTTCATAGAAGAGATTTTTTTCTCTACTAAAAGAATGTATGGGTTGTCCAATTCTGCCACCATTTTGTCTGGATTAGTCACGAAATATGGCGACTGGTAACCTCTGTCAAACTGCATACCTTCCACCACATCTACCGTAGTATCTATTCCTTTCGCTTCTTCTACAGTGATTACACCTTCTTTACCAACTTTCGCGAAAGCATCAGCGATAAGCCCACCGATGGTTTCATCATTATTCGCAGAAACAGAAGCTACCTGCTTGATTTTATCATTATTATCTCCTACTTGCTGAGATTGAGATTTTAGGTTTTCTACTACTGTAGAAACCGCCTTGTCGATTCCTCTTTTTAGGTCCATTGGGTTCGCTCCTGCTGCCACATTTTTCAGCCCTTCTCTTACGATAGCCTGAGCCAAAACAGTAGCCGTAGTCGTTCCATCTCCTGCGATGTCATTGGTTTTAGAAGCTACTTCTTTTACCATCTGAGCACCCATGTTTTCTACTTTGTCTTCCAGCTCTATTTCTTTCGCTACAGAAACTCCATCTTTGGTCACATGTGGAGCTCCGAAAGATTTCTCGATAACTACATTTCGCCCTTTAGGCCCTAATGTCACTTTTACTGCATTCGCCAATGCATCTACACCTCTTTTTAATGCGTCTCTTGATTCAATATCAAATTTAATTTCTTTTGCCATTTTTTTAAATTTTTAAATATTCTAGACAAATAAATCTAGATTTTTACATTTTTTTTAATTTTAAATATTTTTTCTCTATGCAATTTGGACAATTCTACATTTTTCGCAGAGAGGATAGGATTCCACAAAGTTTTTGATTTTTTCCTTCGCTTCTGCAAAACTTCCATTAATGTAGAAATATAGAGCTGTCTCGGTGCTTCCCTCAAAATAAGAAGTCACCACTATCGCATCATTTAGTGTTTCTTCAATATTTTTATAAACTTCGTTGATATCACAGTTCTGATACACCTCCTCTGGCAGGTCTGTTCCGTTAATATAAATTGCCAATCCTTCTGCTGTTCCTACTTCTTGGGAAAAATCTTCGCCGTATAGTTTAGAACCTTTCGGAATACCGATTTCTTCTAGTTTGTGTAGTAGCTCCTTCACGGCTTCAGGACTATTGAGTTCCAGCTCAATATCGCAGTACTCCACCTCTCCATTTTCAGCCATCATAGTGCCGCCTCCAGATGTCGCTCCTAAATTTCCTTCTGATAGAAATTGATCTATCAAATCTTCCAAATCGTGCCTATCAAAAGGCTGTAATTTAGCATTTAGCTGTAATGTATAGAACATGATATTTTAATTTTTTATCCCAAAATTCCTAACAAATCAGACTCTCTTATGATAAGATAATCCTTGCCGTCTAATTTTAATTCTTGCCCAGCATATTTTCCATAAAGGACTTTGTCTCCTACTTTCACAGTAAGCGGCTCGTCTTTTTTACCGTTTCCTACGGCTACTACTACGCCTTCCTGTGGTTTTTCTTTTGCTGTATCTGGAATGATCAATCCTGATGCTGTCTTTGTCTCTGCTGGAGCTGGTTCTACCAACACTCTGTCTGCTAATGGTTTAAAATTTACTGACATAATTATTTCTTTTATTAAATGATTTAATTTTTGAATGATACTCTCTAAATTTATACCAAAATCAAATTGTGACATTTTTGTCAGTTTTCTTTACTTTATAAATGAAAATTTGACACATCTATGAATTTTTCATTGCTTTTTAACAACATTTTAGTATATTGCGAAAACTTAAACTTAATATATGGTAGAATATTTTTCATTTTTTATATTGCTGTCTGTTATCATTATGGGAATTGTGATGCTGAGTAATAAAATAAAGGTCGCATACCCTATCCTTCTGCTCATCGCAGGGCTGGGCGTAGGCTTCCTTCCTAACACACCTAATATAAAAATAGACCCACATCTGATTTTTATTATTTTCCTACCTCCGCTTTTGTACGAAGCGGCACTGGCTAACTCATGGAAAGAGATTTGGCACTGGAGGAGAGTTATTCTCAGTTTTGCGTTTATTGTGGTTTTTTTGACCGCAATTTCTGTCGCATTGTTTGTCAATCATTATATTCCTGGGTTTTCACTGGCGCTGGGCTTTCTTCTTGGGGGGATAGTTTCTCCTCCTGATGCGGTGAGTGCTGGAGCTATTCTAAAATTCGTAAAAGTCCCTAAAAGAATTGCTACTATTCTGGAAGGAGAAAGTTTATTCAATGATGCTTCCTCTCTTATTATTTTGAGATTTTCACTGGCAGCAGTAGCTACAGGGCAGTTCATATGGCAGGACGCAGCGGGAAGTTTCGCTTGGATGATTTTTGGGGGAATAGGCATTGGACTCGCAATTGCATTCATTGTTATGCAAATTCACAGATTACTCCCTACCAATGAAGATATTGATGTAATCCTCTCTCTATTAACGCCTTACATTATGTACATAATCGCAGAAGAGGTTCATGCTTCTGGGGTAATGGCGGTTGTCTGTGGAGGACTGTATTTAGCTTATCATAATATTCATATTTTGAGCAGTTCATCCAGAATTAGAGGGATTAATGTTTGGCATAGCTTCACTTTCCTCCTCAATGGTTTGGTATTCTTGCTAATCGGTTTGGGACTTCCTGACATTGTAGAAGGGCTAAAAAAAGACGGAATAAGCTTATATGATGCTTCTATTTATGGGGTTTTAGTGACAGTAGTGCTGATTGTTGTGCGTCTTTTAGCTTCTTATGGTGCAGTCATTGTAACCAAAGTAATGAGCAATTTCATCACTGTGGCAGATCCCAATATTAATCTAAAAATACCTTTCATCATCGGATGGTCTGGGATGCGTGGAGTGGTTTCCTTGGCAGCAGCTCTTTCTATTCCGCTAACATTGGATGACGGCACTCCTTTCCCAAACAGAAGCCTTATATTATATATCACTTTCGTGGCTATTTTCGTGACTTTGGTATTTCAGGGACTTACTTTACCTTTCATTATCAAGAAATTAAAACTCCCTAAATTCAACGACCATTTCCCTGAGCACGAAACCGAGAAATTTATTCTGAGAAAATTGGCTAAAAGTTCGATAGACTATCTAACGACCAATTACAAAGAAGAAATGAAAAACAGCTCTGAGCTGAGAGCTGTAGTAAGCCGATGGGAACAACGATTAGTAACAGAAGAGGAACTAAAAATCCCTGACCACATCAAAGAAATCTACATTGATGTGCTCAGCAAAAAAAGAAATATTCTTTTTGAGATTAATAATAAATATCCGAAAATCAATGAGGATATCATCCGAAAATTCATCCATCGTATAGATTTGGAAGAAGAAAGAATAAGACATGAGTAAAACCATGCAAAAGAAAAAAATACTTATTCGTATCGGCTCTCTCCGCCACGGCGGAGCAGAGAAGGTTTTGGCGACTTTCCTTAAAAATATCCCATCCGATAAATACGAAGTGGATCTCCTGCTGAATCTGTATTCTGGGAAATATCTTTCCGAAATTCCCAGTTGGATAAATATCCTCTATCTCATCAAAGGAGAGATGATTCCTACCAACAGACCGCAGGACATTCCGATAAAAGCGCTTCGTGTGAGTTATCTATTTTTATTGAAAAAATTCCCAAAACTGCTCTACAAATTCATTCTTAAAGACAAAAAATACGATGTAGAATTTGCGGCAATTCATGGAGTGAGAGATGAAATTCTGAACTCTCCTATTACATCTTCAAAAAAAATTGTTTGGATTCATAACGACTTGCGAAAAACCCAATTTCACAACTATACAGATGATGAAATTAGGAAGTTTTTTAAGTTTGATAAAATCATGGTGATTTCCGAGCATATCCAAAAAGATTTTGAAAGCTTGGCTAAAAATGAAGATGAAAAACAGCGAATTGTCCGAATTTATAATCCACTGGACACAGATGAAATTTTAAGAAAAAGCGAAGCGCCTCTGACTGGCGATTATAGGCATCCTTTGTTTTTGTCCGTTGGGACAGTTTTCCCACAGAAAGGATTTGACCGACTGCTGAAAGCCCACAAAAGGCTTTTGGATGAGGGATTTTCTCATCAGATTTTAATCGTTGGCGATGGATATGATTTTGAAAATATCAAAAAACTAAAAGCAGAACTCGGCGTAGAAAACACCGCTAAAATGCTCGGTTTCACAGATAATCCGTATCCTTATTTTAAAAGTGCGGATTTCTATGTCCTCAGTTCTAGATACGAAGGCTATCCTACAGTGCTGTTTGAAGCCATTACACTGAAAAAAAATATCATCGCCACAGATGTTTCCGGAGTGCGAGAAATGCTGAATGATGGAGAACTAGGACTGATTGTAGAAAATTCTGAAGACGGAATTTATCAAGGGATGAAAGAAGCCCTCAGCAATGCGGATAAGTTCAAAAAATATCAAGAAAAACTAAAAAACTACACCATGCCTTTCAACCTTGAAAACTCTGTAAAAAGAATAATGGATATCATTGATAACTAGATGAAATACACTATCATACAAAAAGATTTTTACCGTGCCTGCGGGCAGTGGCTTTCTCATTTTCAAATGTTAAAAAAATGCCTCAGCCCCAATCTGCACTACATCTATTGGTTTCGTAATGCGCAGAAATACCCGAAATCTTCTTTAATAGGGAAAATTTATCGGTTTATCCTAAGGCATTATCAGATAAAATATGGCTTCCAAATTTATCCAGAAACGGAAATCGGTGAAGGCTTTTATTTAGGGCATTGGGGAGCATTGGTCATTAATCCCAAAACCATCATTGGCAAAAATTGTAACATCGCGCAGGGCGTAACCATCGGGCAGACCAACAGAGGAAAATCCATAGGCGTTCCTAAAATAGGCAACGAAGTCTGGATAGGCGCCAATGCCGTGATAGTGGGTGGAATTACCATCGGAGACAATGTCCTCATCGCACCAAATGCGTATGTAAATATGGATGTTCCTTCTAATTCTGTAGTTGTGGGAAATCCTGCCCAAATCATCCCTAATGAAAATGCTACAGAAGGATACATTAACAATAAAATTTGATTTTTAAATGGCACTATCTTATAAAGTTATTTTTGAAAATAATAAAAAATGGGTAGAAAAAAAACTTGGTGAAGATGCTGATTTTTTCAAAAACCTAGCCAAAGAACAAAACCCAGAATACCTATACATAGGCTGCTCAGACAGCCGAGTAACTACGGAAGAACTCATGGGACTAAAACCTGGTGAGGTTTTCGTGCATAGAAATATTGCTAATCTGGTGAATACACTGGATCTGAATGCAATATCCGCTATACAATACGCCGTAGAACACCTAAAAGTAAAACATATCATTGTCTGTGGGCACTACGACTGTGGAGGAATAAAAGCAGCGATGAGCCCAGAAGATTTGGGACTGCTGAATCCTTGGCTCAGAAATATCCGAGATATTTACAGACTTCACCGCATAGAACTAGATGCCATAGCCGATGAAAAGGAACGAAACAACAGGTTGGTGGAACTAAATGTGCAGGAACAATGCATCAATGTTATCAAACTTGCCTGCGTACAGGAGCGATATATCGTAGATGAATACCCTATCGTTCACGGATGGGTTTTTGATATTTCTACAGGGAAACTAAAAGACCTGAATTTAGATTTTAAAAACATTTTAAAAGACATTCAGGAAATCTACAATCTCACTGATTCTGAATGGGTAATGAGCCGAAAGCACAATAAAAATATCAAAAATGCATAAAACAAAAATGCTGCAAAATTTTGCAGCATTTTTTATATTTTAAAATGGATGTCTTTTTCCTTTTCTCAGTACAGAATCTTCAGAATCTCCTGATTTAGAGTGGTTTTCTAATCCATTGAGGCTGATTTTCATTCCAGAAACATCTTCTTGAATTTTTTTCCATTTTTGGATAGTAGCCAGAGAAGTATGGTCTAATAATTCCAATTCTCCGAGATTAAATCTCACTTCCTTGTATTTATTTAATGAATCTAAAAACTCTCCCAGCTTCATATTATTACTAAACAGAAGGCTTCCCTTCGCTTCTACTTCTGCTATTTCAGTGTCATTATTTGCTATATTCATATTCAAATGAAGGAAATCCTGAACCTTGGCACCATTCATCATATTGATAATGATTTTTAGTACAATCCCAAAAGCCACACCTGCCAAAAGGTCTGTCAAAAGCGTAACTATCACCGTAGAAACAAAGATAACAAACTGCCCTTTTCCAATGTGGAAAATGTGTATAAATTCTCTTGGGTGAGCCAGATTAAACCCTACAAAAACCAGCATCGCAGAAAGTGCCGTGTTTGGTATCATCTCAATAAGCGGAACCGCGAAAATCACCGCCAAAAGCATAAACAATCCATGGAAGAAATTCGCCCATCTTGTCACCGCTCCATTAGAAACATTGGCTGAACTTCTCGCTACCTCTGATATCATCGGCTGCCCGCCCACCAGTCCAGAAAGCACATTTCCGAAACCTACCGCAGAAAGGTCTTTATTAAAGTCTGATTTTCTTCTGTATGGGTCTACTAGGTCTATCGCTTTAGCTGTCAAAAGAGATTCGATAGAACCAATAAGTAAAAACAAAATAACATACTGCACAAAAACACCTGTATGAGTCCACATTCCAGAAAAATCAGCAACGAAAACTCCATTTTTGAAAGTGTCAAAAATACTGCCGATTTCCACCTTTTCGTTGGCACTCATTTCAAAATAAATTCCCATCGGAATCGCTACCAAAAGCACTACTAACGGAGCTGGAATCTTCTTCACTATTGGGTTTTTAATCATTCCCATTCCGAAGAGAATTGCCAAACAAGTCAGTCCCAAAATCGTATTTTCTCTATCAGCGTTCATTATGCTGTTCGGCAAGTGTTTTAGCAAATCTATCACGCCCATTCCTGCCAAATCATCAGGTTTAATCCCCAAAAGCAAGTGTAACTGTTTAGACATGATGATAATTCCTATCGCCGCCAGCATTCCATGCACTGCCGCAGAAGGGAACAAATCCGCATATTTACCTAGTTTCAGAAGTCCCATCACAATCTGGATAACACCAGCCACCGCAATAGTCGCCACTGCCATTTTCCAGCCAGTTTCTCCACCACCAAACGCCGCCACTGCTCCTGCACCTATGGAAATAAGTCCCGCTGCAGGCCCTTTGACAGATAGTCTAGAACCAGCAAAAAAACTAACCACTATTCCGCCAATAATCGCAGAAACAACCCCAAAAATAGGAGGAAAGTCTGCCGCTTTGGCAACTCCCATACTCAGTGGTAATGCTAACAAAAATACCAAAAACCCAGCAAGTGCGTCTTTGGTAAAATTCTCTTTAAGACCTGCCAAACCATCAGCAGGAATCTTGTTTGAACTCATCGTGAAAATCTATTTATAAAATTATATACCGTAAAAAAATATTTGCAAATGAAATGCAACGATACAAATTTATATAATTTTGATTTTTTAACAAATTTTTTCTTAATTTTTATTTAAAAATCTTTCAAAAAACAATCTCTGCGAAGGAAAAGCAATATCTTCCAACTGGATGTTTTCTTTCTTAACCCAAACAGTTTCAGCTATTTCTGATTTTTCTAAATTGACAGAAAATTTTTCTTTCACACGATATTCAAAAAACAAATCCAGCGTATTATAGTCTATTCCTTTGTAATGGTAGATATTCGGCAGACTCATCAAAAATCTAAGTTTTCCAGTGTCTATTTCTATATCCAGCTCCTCTTTCAGTTCCCGAAAACAGGTAAATTCTGCACTCTCATGAGGGTCTGTAAAACCTCCTGCCAAATCTAGTTTTCCTTTGGCTGGCTCTTGATTTCTCCTAGTCAGTAGAATTTCATCGCCACAGATGACAACCACAGCCACCGCAGCTGCACAATTATGATACAAAACAAAATCACACTCTGGGCAGCTCCATCTTTTTCCTTGTTCCCAGCAGAGTGATTTTTTTCCACATTTTGGGCAAAAATTTAATTCGTTCATTTTCTATTGATTTCTTGGGTGATATTTTAAAATCGTTTCATGGAGTTCTTCCGTATTCAGATGGGTATAAATCTCCGTAGTAGTGATGCTGGAATGCCCTAGCATCTCCTGTATAAACCGTAGATCTGCTCCATTCTGAAGAAGATGAGTCGCAAAAGAGTGGCGGAAAGTGTGTGGCGAAATATTTTTCTGAATACCTGCTTTTTTCACTATATCCTTTATAATAAGAAAAACCATCTGCCTAGAAATCTGCGCTCCTCTGCTGTTTAAGAATAATATATCGGAATGTTTAGGATTTATTTTTTGTTTGCTTCGGATATTATTGATGTAGTTTTTAATGAAATCTGCTGTATAATCAGCCAACGGAACAAAGCGAACCTTGTCGCCTTTCCCTTGTATCTTGAGGTAATTTTCTTTAAAATTGATATTTGAAATCTGAAGCTCCGTAAGCTCCGAAACACGCAGCCCGCAGCCATACAAAACCTCTATCATACAGCGGTTTCTCTTTGCTAAATCGGTATTTTCTTCCGTTGCAGAAATTAGTTTTTCTATTTCTTCCAAAGACAATGTATCAGGCAGATAAAGCCCTAATTTAGGCGTTTCTAAAAGAGCCGAAGGATTGTCCTCGCGAAGTTCATCTTCCAGCAAAAAACTGAAAAATCCTTTAATGGAAGAAATCCACCTTGCCTGTGTCCTTTCGCTGTAATTAATTTTTGATACTTGGTAAAGAAACTCCTGCAAATGCTCATACGAAATCGTTATGGGCGTAATGTTCATCAGGTTCTGCTCCGCAAAATCCTGTAATTTCTGCAGATCTGAAACATATGCCTCAATGGTGTTTTCTGAAGCGTTTTTCTCAAACCTCAGATAATTAGCATAGTTTTCAATAGCTTCACTCCATGTCATTTTCTAATTCTTCTTGAGATATTTTCAGGGTTTCTACTCCTGCATCTTTTAGAAATACAAGCCCTTCATTATCAGGGTAATCCTGTATATAAACCACTCTTTTTATCCCAGACTGGAAAATCAGTTTGCTACACTCTTTACACGGCGAAAGGGTGAGATATAATGTCGCCCCTTCGCAGGACTGCGTGCTTCGGGATATTTTCAGGATGGCGTTTGCCTCTGCGTGGAGAACATACCATTTGGTTTTATTATTCTCATCTTCGCAGCAGTTTTCAAAACCAGAAGGTGTGCCATTATACCCATCAGAGATGATGGCTCTGTCCTTCACGATGAGCGCCCCTACTTGCTTTCTTTTGCAATAGGAAAGTTTCGCCCATTCCAGAGCCATTTTTAGGTAGGCAACATCATATTTGTTGTGCATAAGTCTTATTTTTAATTCTGATTATTCGGTTTTCTTTTTGCTCTTTAAATAAGCATCCCAGCCCTGCGCTGTAAGTTCGGCAAGTTCATTAGAACCTCTGAGAACCAAATAATTCCCCTGCTCTTCCTCCACAGCATGCCCGATGATGGTAAAATCTGGGTTGTTTTTAATTTTATCAAAATCACTTTGAGATATGGTAAACAGCAGTTCATAGTCCTCTCCCCCATTCAGTGCTGTCATCACAGGATTGAGATTAAACTCATCAGCTGTGCTTATGGTAAGTTCATCTATCGGGATTTTTTCCTCATAAATCCTAAAACCAACTTTTGACCTGTCAGAAAGATGCAGAACTTCTGATGCTAATCCATCGGAAACATCTATCATAGAAGTAGGTTTCACGCCCAATTCTTCTAAAATTCCTTTAATATCTGTTCGCGCCTCTGGCTTTAGCTGGCGCTCCAAAATATAGTCATAGCCCTCCATCTCTGGCTGCATATTAGGATTTTTAAGATAAACGGAATGCTCCCTCTCCAAAATCTGCAAGCCCATATATGCCCCTCCTAAATCACCAGTAACCACCAGTAAATCATTCGGTTTCACTCCATTTCGGTTGATGATATTTTCAGAGCTTTCTAATCCTACCGCAGTGACATTGATTACCAGCCCTGTCTGTGAACTGGTAGTATCGCCACCTACTAAATCTACCTTGTATCGTCGGCATGCCAGCTGAACTCCTGCATAAATTTCCTCCAAAGCCTCTACAGGGAAACGATTAGAAACGGCTACTGAAATCATAATCTGAGTAGGAACAGCGTTCATCGCAGCGATATCACTGATGCCTGCCACTACCACCTTGTAGCCCAAATGTTTCAGAGGAGTGTAACCTAAATTGAAATGAACCCCTTCGGTAAACATATCTGTGCTGACTAAAACCTTTTTCCCTTCGGCATTGATAATCGCCGCATCATCTCCCACGCCCAATTCTGTAGAAGTATTCTCAACAGGGAAAAACTGCGTCAGATGTTTTATAAGCCCAAATTCGCCTAATGTAGAAATAGGTGTAAGTTCTTGATTTTTATTTTCAAACATAAGTTTTTTTATTTAGGATAAATTCCCTGCAAAGATACTATAAAATATACACTCTGCTACTATCACTGATTTTCCGTAATATATACCCTGTTTTGCAAAATTCAAAGATTTTATTATTTTTGCCCTTAATTTTTAATAAAAAAGTATATCAAAAAATAATTGTAATTATAAACAGATACCATTTTTAAAAAGAAAAGTGGCGTTTTTTGTTTAATTCATTTAATATTTTAATTTATGAATAGAGTATTATTTACGGCATTAATGCTATCTGCTGTAGCAGCACACGCACAAGTAAAAAAAGGAATGGTAGGGATAAACACTAATGAGCCTCGTGCTACCCTACATATAGAACCAGGAACGAGCGAAAGCAAAGGATTAATCATCCCGCGCATCACGGCAGTAGAAATGGTTAATATGAGCAACCTTTCTCACTTTGGGGCAGACCAGCACGCTATCATTACTTACCTGAAAGAATCTATGCCAAGCATAGATCGTACTGGCAAGTTAATAGATGTGGATGAGCCTGGCTACTACTACTATGACAATACTACGGGAGTAGAAAAATGGAGAAAACTGGGCGGCGGCGGAGCACAAGACCTTAGACTGATAGGAAATGACAACCATATTACCCAAGACGCAGGAGTAGGCGAGAACGGAACCAGCGTGGGAACTGGAACAGGTAACATAGCTATAGGAAAAGCAGCCCTCAAGAGCAACACTACTGGATATAATAATGTGGTTATAGGAACTTCTTCTCTTTATAATAACACTTCAGGAAGCGAAAATATAGCTATTGGGGCAAGTATTCTTCAGAACAATTCCACGGGAAGTTATAACTTTGGTATAGGACAATATGCTCTTAATCAAAACTCCACAGGAAGTTATAATTTCGCTTTAGGACAAGGTACTCTTCTTGAAAACTCCACAGGAGACTACAATACAGGTATAGGATACTCTGCTGGACAATGGATAAAAGGGAATGGAAACATGCACATAGGGATAGATTCTGATCAGTCTAAACACATGCCTACTGTCAGTGGTCAATTAAATAAAGTAATATTTATAGGACACCTTGATAGTTTAAATGATACATTTGATACTTCTAATGCAAATAGTAATGTAATCCTGCTGGGAAACGACACTAATAATGCTCCTAAAGTAGGGATAGGAACCTATCAGCCAGTAGCCAAATTAGATATAAAGGGGCCTTACGGAGGGGCTATTAGAATCGCAGATGGTTCGCAGGGGCAGGGGAAAGTCCTTACCAGTGATTATAATGGTGTAGGAACTTGGCAGAAAATATCTCTTTTTGAAAAAGCACCAATAGCTGGTACTTTCTCATGGGCTGCCGCTACTGAATTAGGAAATACAAGTTTCAATAAAATTGCTTCACTAACAGTTCCTCCTGGGGCAAGTATGATATATGTAAAAATCCATCTTAGAGGAGCCAGTTTCAATACAGGATATGCGAGAGCCTATGTAGGAACAAAAGATATTGGTACCAATAATTCTAACACAGGTGAAACTCCGATAGGTGGTTCTACGCTATTTATTCCTTATACAGGAAAAGACTTTGAGATGCAGACTTCGTTTATATACAACAATACAACTAGTGGCAATCAAATAATCTATCTAAACTTACAGTCTGATGCAGCAACCATCAAACGAAGCGCTTTTGAATATCCAAATGGAGGAAATGCTTGGGGAACAAAATGGGTAGAAAACTACTTCTATGCTGTCCCTGCTAACTAAAAAAAATGGTTATTCAATCAATCATATTATTTTGTTAAAAAGTTCGCCAACATTTTTATGTTGGCGAACTTTTTTTGTATAAATACACTTTCTTCCCTACAAGAAAAAAACATTCCCTTTCGCCAGCCTGCCTTTTTCTTTTCTGGTTAGAAGATTATTCTTATCTTTAAGCCTAATTTTAAATCTATAATTATGAAATTAAAACAAACCATGCTTGTCTTGGCAAGTCCTTTCCTGATAAATGCACAGGAAGTGATGTCGCCAGAAACCCTCTGGAAGCTGAGAAAAATAAGCGTTCAGGGGGCATCTCCAGACCATTCTTTAGTGGTTTATAGAACCAGCCAGACTGATTTGGAAACAGAAAAAAATGTTCATAAAACCTATCTGCTAAACACATCTTCCTCTCAAAGTGTTCCGTTTGATTTAGGAAAAAAATCTTTTATCCAATGGGATAAAAACGGAATTTATGCCCTTGAAGATGGGAAAATCTACCGTTCCAATGACAATGGAAAATCTTGGAAAGAATTTTATATCATTGGGAAAGATGCTCAGAATATCAAGGTTTCTCCCGATGGGCAGAAAGTGGCTTTCAGTAGAGAAGTTCAGCTAGAAAAAATCTACAGCAAAGACAAATACAGCGATGTTCCTAACTCCTCTGCACAAGTCTACACAGACCTAAACCACCGCCACTGGGACACTTGGTATGCAGGGAAATACAATCATATTTTCGTAGTCAGTGTTAAAGAAAATCCTAACACAGCCAAAGATTTACTAGAAGGAAAAGCCTATGACTCACCTCAAAAGCCTTTCGGTGGAGGAGAAGATTTCATTTGGTCACCTGATGCGAAACATATCATCTATGTTACTAAGGCAAAAACTGGAAAAGAATATGCTGTCAGCACCAATACAGACATATTCCTATACGAGCTGGAAACAGGAAAAACCAGCAACCTGACAGAGGGAATGATGGGGTACGATATGAACCCTAAATTCAGCCCAAATGGGAAATATCTTCTTTGGCAAAGTATGGCAAGAGATGGATACGAAGCCGATAAAAACGATATCTATGTGATGGATTGGGGAAATAGAAGTAAAACCAACCTTACTAAAAACTGGGACGACAGCGTAACGGGAGATGTCTTCTGGGCTAATGATTCTCAGAATATCTATTTCACGGCTGCTTTCAGAGGAACTAAGCAGTTATTTACTGTTAATCAAAACAAAACCGTAAAACAAGTTACAAAAGGTAATTTTGATATAAATGCTGTTTTTGCACAAAATAAAAATTCACTTTTAGTGAGTAGAAATGATGCTTTCCACAGCCCAGAGCTCTATTCCGTGGATTTAAAAAATGGAAAAATGAAGCAGGTAACGGATGTCAATGCTGATTTTTACCAAAAACTAAAATTAGGTCATTCTGAACTAAAAATGGTAAAAACTACCGACGGCAAGGAAATGGGCGTATGGTTCCACTATCCACCAAATTTTGACCCAAACAAAAAATATCCTGCTCTTCTATACTGCCAGGGAGGGCCGCAGTCTGCTCTTACGCCATATTTCAGCCTGAGATGGAATTTCTCACTGATGACTGCCAATGACTATATCGTAATCGCTCCTAACCGTAGAGGTATGCCAGGATGGGGAACAAAATGGAATGAACAAATCAGCCAAGACTGGGGAGGACAATCCATCCAAGACTACCTGTCTGCGGCAGACTTTGCGAAAGAACTTCCATACATAGACAAGGACAGAATGGGTGCTGTGGGAGCTAGCTACGGAGGTTATTCTGTACTGATGCTGGCTGGAGTCCACCAAAACAGATTCAAAACTTTCATTTCTCACAATGGGCTTTTTGATACTAAATCTTGGTATGGTACTACCGAAGAACTTTGGTTCGCAAATTGGGATATGGGAGGCTCTCCTTGGGACAATCCTTCTTCAAAATCTTACACTAAATTCAATCCAAGCAGCTATGTGAACAACTGGAATACGCCGATAATGATTATCCAAGGAAATATGGATTTCAGAGTTCCTTATGAGCAGGGGCAACAGGCATTCCAAGTAGCAAGGCTTAAAAACATCAAATCTAAATTCTTATACTTCCCAGATGAAAACCACTGGGTGCTAAAACCTCAGAATGCCTTAGTATGGCAGCGAGAGTTCTTTAGTTGGTTAAAGGAGACTTTATAAAGTCTCCTTTCTTTTTTATATCATCAAAACTAAAATAGTCCTTACCAATAATTGATAAGGACTATTTTTTATAATTAGTTGTAAAAACTTATTCTCCTGCTTTTTCAGCTGATTCTTCTGCTTTTACTTCAGTAGCTTCAGAAGTTTCTTTTTTAGAAGAAGATCTTCTACTTCTTCTTGTAGTCTTCTTAGCTTCTGATTTTGCACTGTATAGTTCATTGAAATCAACTAACTCTATCATAGCTGTATCAGCACCATCTCCAAGTCTGAATCCTGTTTTGATGATTCTGCAATATCCTCCATTTCTTTCAGCGATTTTTGGAGCAATTGTTCTGAATAATTCAGTAACTGCTTCTTTATTCTGAAGGTAAGAGAATACTGTTCTTCTATTGTGTGTAGTGTCTTCTTTTGATTTAGTCAAAAGAGGTTCTATATACACTCTAAGAGCTTTAGCTTTAGCTACAGTAGTGTTTATTCTTTTATGTTCTATAAGAGAACATGCCATATTGGAAAGTAATGCTTTTCTATGAGAGGCAGTTCTTCCTAAATGATTAAATTTCTTTCCGTGTCTCATGATATAAAATTATTTATCAGCGTCTAATTTATATTTGCTAACATCAAATCCGAAGTTCAAACCTTTTGAATGAACTAATTCTTCTAATTCTGTTAGCGATTTTTTACCAAAATTTCTAAATTTCATCAAATCAGACTTACTGAATGAAACCAATTCTCCAAGCGTTTCTACTTCTGCTGCTTTCAAGCAATTGATTGCTCTTACAGACAAATCCATATCTACCAACTTGGATTTCAATAATTGTCTTATATGAAGTGTTTCTTCATCGTATTGGATAGATGCTTTCACTGCCTCTGTTTCTAATGTTATTCTTTCATCAGAGAATAACATAAAGTGATAAATCAATATCTTAGAAGCTTCTGTCAAAGCATTTTGAGGAGAGATAGAACCGTCTGTCTCTATGTCCAAAACTAATTTTTCGTAGTCTGTTTTCTGCTCCACACGATAGTTTTCAACACTATACTGAACCTTCTTAATAGGTGTATAAATAGAGTCAATAGCAATAGTTCCGATAGGAGCATTATTTAGTTTATTCTGCTCAGAAGGAACATACCCTCTACCTTTATCTATATTAAATTTAATATCAAACGAAACATCTTTTGCCATGTTACAGATAACTAAATCTGGATTCAATACTTCAAATCCTTTGATGAATTTAGAGAAATCTCCAGCAGTTACTGTTGTTTGATTAGAAACTTTAACACTTACTTGTTCAGCAGGAGCATTTTCAGTTGTAGCCTTTAATCTCAACTGTTTAAGGTTAAGAATTATTTCAGTTACATCTTCTATTACTCCTGGAATTGTTGAAAACTCATGCTCTACTCCTTCTATCTTAATAGATGTAATAGCATATCCTTCGAGAGAAGATAACAAGACTCTCCTCAAAGCATTACCGATAGTCGTTCCAAATCCAGGTTCTAGTGGTCTAAATTCAAATTGACCTCTAGTTTCTGTAGAGTTTAGAAGTATTACTTTATCGGGTTTTATGAATTGTAAAATTGCCATATAAAATTGGGTTGAGCAAGAATTTGATTAAAAAATTATTTAGAATATAACTCGACGATTAACTGTTCCTTAATATCTTCAGGAATCTGTAATCTTTCAGGAGCAGAGATAAACACCCCTTCTCTCTTTTCGTCGTTATATTGTAACCACTCGTAGTTTGATTTAGAAGCTAGTGCATCTGCTACAACTTCAAGTGATTTAGATTTAACTCTTACTGCAACAACATCGCCTGCTACTAGAGAATATGATGGAATATTTACCAACTCTCCATTTACAGTGATATGTCTGTGTGAAACCAATTGTCTTGCAGCTGCTCTAGTTTTAGCAAAACCTAATCTATAAACAACATTATCCAATCTAGATTCACAAAGCTGTAACAAAACTTCACCTGTTACACCTTTACTTCTATGAGCCTTATCAAACATATTCGCAAACTGTTTTTCTAAGATACCATAGATATATTTAACTTTTTGTTTTTCGGCTAACTGAACTGCATATTCAGATTTTTTAGCCCCTCTTCTTTTATTTGGTCCGTGCTGACCTGGAGGTTGATTTCTTCTTTTTTCAAAACTTTTATCATCTCCATAAATTGCTACACCAAATTTTCTCGCAATTTTTGTTTTAGGTCCAATATATCTTGCCATATGATTTTAGATTTGACATTTGAGATTCCATTTTTTCTATATATTAAAAATGAAACATCAAATTTTATTATTAAACTCTTCTTCGTTTTGGTGGTCTACATCCGTTGTGTGGAATAGGTGTTACATCTACTATTTCACTTACCTCTATTCCTGAATTATGAATAGATCTAATTGCAGACTCTCTACCTGCACCAGGTCCTTTCACAAACACTTTCACTCTTCTCAAACCTGCTTCATAAGCTACCTGAGAACAGTTTTCTGCTGCCACCTGTGCTGCAAACGGAGTATTTTTCTTAGATCCTCTAAAACCCATTTTACCAGCAGAAGCCCAAGATATCACTTCTCCGTTTTTATTGGTCAAAGAAATAATGATATTATTGAAAGAAGCTTGAATATGCGCTTCTCCAATCGCTTCTACTTTTACTTTTCTTTTTTTAACTACTTTCGCTTGTTTTGCCATAATTCCTAACGATTATTTACTTGCTTTTTTCTTATTAGCAACAGTTTTTCTCTTTCCTTTACGAGTTCTAGAGTTATTTTTCGTTCTTTGGCCTCTTAAAGGTAATCCCAGTCTATGACGAATCCCTCTTTGGCAACCAATATCCATCAATCTCTTGATGTTTAATTGAACTTCAGATCTTAACTCTCCTTCCACTTTTATGTTTTCAGAGATGTAATTTCTGATAGCAGCCAATTCGTCGTCATTCCATTCGTTGACTTTCTTATCTTCGCTGATTCCAGCGTTTTTCAAAATCTCAGACGCAGTACTTCTACCTACTCCATAAATATAAGTAAGTCCTATCACGCCTCTTTTGTTTTTTGGTAAATCTATACCTGCAATTCTCGCCATAATTTAATTGTATGCTATTTTAATTAGCCTTGTCTTTGTTTAAATTTAGGGTTCTTTTTGTTAATAATGTACAATCTGCCTTTTCTTCTTACGATTTTGCAGTCTGCACTTCTTTTCTTAATTGATGCTCTAACTTTCATCTTATATTCTTAATTTTATTCTAACTAATATACTTCTAGTATCTAAAAGTAATCCTTCCCTTAGTCAAGTCATATGGAGAAAGTTCTAATTTCACCTTATCACCTGGCAAGAGCTTTATATAGTGCATTCTCATCTTCCCAGAGATATGTGCTATGAGAACATGCCCATTCTCTAGTTCGACACGGAACATGGCATTTGACAATGCCTCCACTATTACTCCATCCTGTTCTATATGCTTTTGCTTTGCCATATCTTATTACCTTTTTATTGTTCTTGATAATTTTGACTGCATCAAACCATCATAGTGATGATTTAAAAGATAAGTGTTTACTTGTTGTACTGTATCCAATATCACACTCACCATAATCAACAATGATGTTCCACCGAAAAAGAGTGAAAATCTATCTGTTTGTACAAAAGTACCATGAACTATTGCTGGAAGGACTGCAAAGATAGCTAAAAAAATCGAACCTGGCAAAGTTATTTTTGATAAAATATCATCTATATAATCTGCTGTCTCTTTCCCTGGTTTTATTTTAGGGATCAAACCTCCATTTCTTTTTAGCTCCTCCGCCATCTGATGGGTAGGAATAGAGATGGCTGTATAGAAGAAAGAAAATATTATAATCAATAAAGCAAACAGAACATTATACTGCCAGCTAAAAACATTTTTAAAGCCTGCTAAAAATGTATTTGTCTCATCTACTTTAGTCAATAACCCAGGAATGAACATTATCGCCTGCGCAAAGATGATAGGCATCACACCAGCTGCATTTACCTTCAAAGGAATCCATTGTCTAGCTCCCTCTGTCAAAGCACTATTGTGCCCTCCTCTTGCGTGAGCTCTGCTCACATATTGTACTGGTATCTTTCTTACAGCAACTGATAATAATATCGCTAAAACAATAACTAATAACCAGAATAAAACTTCTACTAAAATAATGATAGAACCTAATCCTCCTTTGCTAGTCTGCTGAGTAACTTCATCTACAAAAGCCATAGGAAGATCTGCTAGTATCCCCACCATTATCAATATAGATATACCATTACCGATACCTCTATCAGTTATCTTTTCACCCAGCCACATAGAAAACAAGGATCCTGTTACAAGGATTACGATACTAGGTAACCAAAACATCACAGACTCAGGTTCTACATAATAAGCTGTTCTGAACTGTGCGTAAGGTAAAAACTGATTCGTTATAGTACCTAGATAAAACGGAGCCTGAACTAGACACACTCCTATTGTAAGCCATCTTGTTATTTGGTTTAGAGTATTTCTTCCACTTTCGCCATCTTTCTGTAATTTTTGAAAATATGGAACTAGCATCCCCATCAACTGAACTATAATTGATGCAGAGATATATGGCATAATACCCAAAGCCAATATAGAAGCCCTACCAAAAGCACCTCCTGTAAAAGATGATAACAAACTCAAAAAACCTGTTCCTTGTTTGCTGCCTCCTTGATTTTGGTAATGCTGCAAAAGATTCCCTACCTCGTCCAAGTTAATGGCAGGCAGGGAAATATATGATGCGAATCTATACACCAATACAAGAGAAATAGTAAATAATATTTTTTCTCTTAATTCATCAAGACTCCAAATGTTTTTGAGTGTTTGTATAAATCCTTTCTTCATTATTTTTTTTATAGAGTGATTGCTTTACCTCCTACTTTGTTTATTGCTTCCTCAGCAGATTTAGTAAATTTATTTGCAGAAATAGAAACTCCTGATTTTAGTTCCCCTCTACCCATAATTTTTACTAATTCATTTTTAGAAGACAATCCATTTTCAACCAAAACTTCTTTAGTAATTTCAGTTAAATTTTTAGCATCAATTAATGATTGAATAGTATCCAAGTTTATTGCTCTATACTCTTTTCTATTCACATTATTGAAACCAAACTTTGGAAGTCTTCTTTGTAAAGGCATTTGTCCTCCTTCAAAACCTATTTTGGTAGAGTTACCAGATCTTGATTTAGCACCTTTGTGACCTCTTGTGGAAGTTCCTCCTTTACCACTACCTTGTCCTCTACCTAATCTTTTAGAGTTATGAGTAGCTCCTGATGCTGGTTTAATATTACTTAAATTCATAATTGTCTTAAATTTAAAATTCAAATCAAAAGATTTAATGCCAATCTCTCAGCATTAAACCTTTTAAGATTATTTTTATTTTTGAACTTCTACTAAATGTTTTACTGCTGCTACCATTCCTAAAATTGATGGTGTAGCTTCGTGCTCTACTACTTGGTTCAATTTTCTAAGACCTAATGCCTCAAGTGTTAATTTTTGAGTTTTAGTTCTACCAATAGCACTTCTTACTTGTTTTACTTTAATTGTTGCCATTTTTCTTTAAAAATTAACCGTTGAACACTTTATTTAGAGAAATCCCTCTCATTCTTGCGATTTCCTCTGGTCTTCTGATATCTAACAACGCCTTGAATGTAGCTTTTACCACATTGTGAGGGTTAGAAGAACCTTTAGATTTTGACAATACATCATGCACTCCCGCAGATTCTAGAACGGCTCTCACCGCCCCCCCTGCGATAAGTCCTGTACCGTGAGATGCAGGTCTTAGGAAGATATCTGCTCCTCCGTATCTTGCAGATGTTTGATGAGGAATTGTATGATTGATTACAGGTACTCTCACTAAGTTTTTCTTAGCTTCTTCTACTGCTTTAGAAATTGCAGATGCAACTTCTTTAGACTTACCAAGACCATGACCAATCACTCCATCTTCGTTTCCTACTACAACGATAGCAGAAAATCCGAAAGCACGACCTCCTTTGGTTACCTTGGTTACTCTGTTCACAGCAACTAGACGATCTACTAATTCTAATCCTCCAGGTTTTACTCTTTCTATATTATCTATTCCTAACATATTTCGATACTTTTAAAATTAGAATTGAAGACCTCCTTCTCTAGCACCATCAGCAAGAGCTTTTATTCTTCCATGATATACGAAACCATTTCTATCAAAAACTACTTTTTCATAGCCTGCTGCTTTTGCTTTTTCAGCAATTCTTTTACCTACAGCTGCTGCTACTTCAGTTTTTGTTCCTTTAGCGTTTACTTCTTTCTCTCTAGAAGAAGCGAATACTAAAGTTTTACCTTCTTTGTCATCGATCAACTGAGCATAAATTTCTTTATTACTCTTATATACAGATAATCTTGGTGATGCCTGAGTACCGGAGATTTTCCCTCTTACTCTTCTCTTTATTCTGTTTCTTTTTTCTACTTTTGTTAATGCCATTTCCTTAAATTTTAAGCAGATTTACCAGCTTTTCTTCTAACATTTTCTCCTACAAATCTCACACCTTTTCCTTTGTAAGGTTCAGGTTTTCTAAATGATCTGATTTTTGCAACCACCATTCCCAATAATTGTTTATCATGAGATGATAAAGTGATGATTGGGTTCTTACCTTTTTCAGTCTCAGTATTTAATGTAATTTCTTTTGGAAGTTCCATTAAAATACCATGAGAGAAACCTAGAGCCAACTCCAGTTTTTGTCCTGAGTGAGATGCTCTATAACCTACACCTACTAATTCTAACTGTTTTGTAAACCCTTCTGAAACACCAACTACCATATTGTTGATTAGTGCTCTATAAAGACCATGAAGAGATCTATGTTCTTTAGAATCAGATGGTCTGTTTACTGTTAGTTCAACACCTTCTTGTGTTATCGTAATCCCTTTAGTGATTTCTTGAGAAAGTTCACCTTTTGGTCCTTTCACTGTTACTACATTATTAGAAAATGATACTGTAACTCCTGCTGGGATTGTTATAATTGATTTACCAATTCTTGACATTATTCCTATTTATAAATTAATATACATAGCAGATTACTTCACCTCCTACTTTCTCTTGTCTTGCTTTTTTATCAGTCATTACTCCTTTAGAAGTAGAGATGATAGCTATTCCCAAACCGTTCAATACTCTTGGAAGTTCATCTGAACCAGCGTATTTTCTCAAACCAGGTCTAGAAGCTCTCTGAATAGACTTGATAGCTGGTTTGTTAGTTTGCTTGTCATACTTCAAAGCGATTTTGATAGTCCCTTGAACAGCATTATCTTCAAACTTATAGTTCAAGATGTACCCTTGATCAAATAGGATTTTCGTAATCTCCTTTTTAATTTTCGATGCAGGAATTTCCACCACTTTGTGGCCTGCGCTTTGTGCGTTCCTTACTCTAGTTAGGAAATCTGAAATTGGATCTGTTACCATTTTTCTTTTTTTTAATTATTGGTTAATGATAATTAGTTTTGCAATTTTTACAACTTAATTATCTCGATTTGTTAAAAATTGTTACCAACTTGCTTTTTTAACACCAGGAATAAGTCCTTGGTTTGCCATTTCTCTGAAAGTAACTCTCGAAATTCCGAAAATTCTCATATACCCTCTTGGTCTTCCTGTAAGTTTGCATCTGTTGTGCAATCTAACTGGAGAAGCATTTTTAGGCAATTTTTGTAGAGCTTCGTAATCTCCCGCTTCTTTCAAAGCTTTTCTTTTAGCGGCATATTTAGCAACTAGTGCTTCTCTTTTGCGCTCACGCGCTTTCATTGATTCCTTTGCCATGATTAGTTCTTTTTAAACGGTAATCCGAAATGAGTTAATAAAACTTTAGCTTCTTTATCTGTTTTAGCAGAAGTCACAAAAGTAATATCCATACCTTGGATTTTTTTCACTTTATCAATCACGATCTCAGGGAAGATAATCTGCTCGGTAATACCCAAGTTATAGTTACCTCTTCCATCAAAACCATCAGCTTTGATTCCGCTGAAATCTCTGATTCTTGGTAGTGCAGAAGATGTAAGTCTATCTAAAAACTCATACATTCTGTCTGCTCTTAGTGTTACTTTTGCTCCAATTGGAACACCTCTTCTCAATTTGAATGAAGCTTCATCTTTTTTAGAGATTGTTCCTACTGCTTTTTGTCCAGTAATTGCTGTAAGCTCTTCTACCGCATAATCTACAATCTTCTTATCTTGTACTGCATCTCCCAAACCTTGAGAAAGTACGATTTTCTCTAATCTTGGTACTTGCATTACAGACTTATACCCAAATTCTTCCATCATTGCTGGAACAATTTTTTCTTTATATAATTTTTTGGGTCTAGCTATGTATTCCATCTTTTAGTCTTTTATAAAATTTCACCAGATTTTTTTGCAAATCTTACTTTCTTATCTCCTTCCATTCTGTATCCAACTTTTGTAGCTTTTCCTGTTTTAGGATCTACTAGTGCTAAGTTAGAAATATGGATTGAAGCTTCCTTTTCTACAATTCCTCCTTGTGGATTAGACGCAGATGGCTTTACATGCTTCTTTACGATATTAAGACCTGCAACTACAGCTCTATTTTTATCTTTAATTACAGCAATAACTTCACCCGTTTTACCTTTAATGTTTTTGTTACCTGTTGTAACAATTACATTATCTCCTTTTTTGATTTTTAACTTTGTCATCTTTCTAGAATTTATAAAACTTCAGGGGCTAATGAAATTACTTTCATATATTCTTTATCTCTCAACTCTCTAGCAACAGGTCCGAAAACACGAGTTCCTCTCATTTCTCCCGCTGCATTGAGCAAAACACAAGCATTGTCATCGAAACTGATGTATGAACCATCTTTTCTGCGAACAGCTTTTTTAGTTCTTACTACAACAGCCTTAGACACTTGTCCTTTCTTTGCATTTCCTGATGGAGTAGCATCTTTAATAGTAACTACGATTTTATCACCAACAGAAGCGTATCTTCTTCTAGTACCACCTAGAACTCTGATTACTAGCACTTCTTTAGCACCAGTGTTATCAGCTACTTTTAATCTTGATTCAGTTTGTAACATTACTTAGCTCTTTCTATAATTCTTACTAATCTCCATCTCTTATTCTTACTCAAAGGTCTAGTTTCTTGGATTAGAACTGTATCACCTTCGTTACACTCGTTGTTCTCATCATGTGCAGTATATTTTTTCGTTTTTAATACGAATTTACCGTACATAGGATGTTTCATTCTCATAGTTTCACTAACAACAATGGTTTTTTCCATTTTATTGCTCGAAACTATTCCTATTCTTTCTTTTCTTAAATTTCTTTCCATGCTTAAAATGAAAATTATTGTTTGTTAGTTAACTCGGTTTCAAGTCTTGCGATTGTTCTTCTTAAATCTCTGATTTGAATAGGATTTTCTACTGGGCTAATTTTGTGAGCCAATCTTGTTTTGCTGTAAGTAGCTCTCAACTCTACTAATTTCGCCTTGATATCCTCTACGCTTAAGTTCTTAATTTCAGCTTGTTTCATAATTTCGAGATTTATTGTGGTTGAACAAAATCATTAGCTACTATGAACTTCGTAACTACTGGAAGTTTTTGTGCAGCAAGTCTTAACGCTTCTTTCGCTACTTCGTAAGGTACTCCTCCGATTTCAAACATTACTCTTCCTGGTTTTACTACAGCTACCCAGTATTCTACAGCACCTTTACCTTTACCCATCCTTACTTCAGCTGGTTTTTTAGTAATTGGCTTATCTGGGAATATTTTAATCCATAGTTGCCCCTCTCTCTTCATATATCTTGTAGCAGCGATACGAGCCGCCTCAATCTGTCTTGCAGTGATCCAAGCACCTTCCATGGCTTTAATTCCGAATGTTCCGTAAGCTAACTGAGCTCCTCTGTTAGCATTACCTTTCATTTTCATTTTATGAACACGACGGAACTTGGTTCTTTTTGGTTGTAACATAATTTTAGAATTTTAGATCTTAGATTTTAAATTTTAGATTTTAAAAGGTAACGGCATTTAAAATTTTCAATTTCAAACCTAAAATTTCATTAATTATTTTCTTTCTCTTTTTTTACCTCCTCCTGATGCAGGACCTTTTTTCTGTTGTTGCCCTACAAGTGGAGAAAGCTCTCTCTTACCATATACTTCTCCCTTCATAATCCACACTTTAACACCCAATCTACCATAAGTAGTGTGTGCTTCTGCGATATGATAATCTATATCTGCTCTGAATGTAGATAGAGGAATTCTTCCTTCTTTGAAAGATTCTGATCTTGCCATTTCAGCTCCATTCAATCTTCCAGAAATCTGAACTTTTATCCCCTCTGCTCCCATTCTCATAGAACCAGCGATAGCCATTTTAACAGCTCTTCTGTAAGAAATTCTGTTTTCAATTTGCTTAGCAATGCTATCTGCAACCAATACAGCGTCTAATTCTGGTCTCTTAATTTCAAAGATGTTAATTTGAATATCCTTATCAGTGATTTTCTTTAACTCTTCTTTTAATTTATCAACCTCTTGACCACCTTTACCAATGATTAAACCTGGTCTTGCTGTAGTGATTGTAACTGTAACTAACTTTAATGTTCTTTCTATAAAGATTCTAGAGATTCCACCTTTAGATAATCTAGCCTCAAGGTATCTTCTGATCTTATAGTCTTCTGCGATTCTATCCCCATAATCATTTCCTCCAAACCAGTTAGAATCCCAACCTCTAATGATTCCTAATCTATTACCAATTGGATTTGTCTTCTGTCCCATACCTTGATTATTGATTTTCTGATTTATTACCTAAAATTAAAGTCACATGGTTAGATCTTTTTCTAATTCTGTAACCTCTACCTTGTGGTGCTGGTTTCAATCTTTTTAATTGTCTAGCACTATCCACATAAATCTCTTTTACAAAAAGATTTGCTGCTTCTATATCAGCATTAGGGTTTTTCACCTGCCAGTTAGCAATTGCTGATAACAACAATTTTTCTAACTTATTAGAAGCCTCTTTTTTAGAGTATTTTAGGATATATAATGCTTTATCTACATTTTCTCCACGGATGATATCAGCAACTAATCTCATTTTTCTTGGAGAAGAAGGACAATCATTTAGACATGCTTTTACCACATCTCTATTTGCTGCTTTTCTAGCTAATGCACTGTTTTGTTTTCTTATTCCCATGACTATTATCTGCTACCTTTATTTTTATTACCCGCGTGACCTCTGAAAGATCTTGTCGGAGAAAATTCGCCTAACTTATGACCTACCATATTTTCAGTGATATATACAGGGATAAAAGATTTCCCATTGTGCACTGCTATAGTTTGTCCTACCATGTCTGGAGAAATCATAGATGCTCTAGACCATGTTTTAATTACTGTCTTTTTACCAGACTCTATATTTGCTTGAACCTTTTTCTCTAATGAATGGTGAATAAAAGGTCCTTTCTTAAGTGATCTTGCCATAATTATTTTCTTTTAGATACGATGTAACGGTTAGACACTTTGTTTTTCTTTCTAGTCTTGTAACCTTTAGCTGGTTTACCGTTTCTAGATCTTGGGTGACCACCAGATGATCTACCTTCACCACCACCCATTGGGTGATCTACTGGGTTCATAACTACCGCTCTAGTTCTTGGTCTTCTACCCAACCATCTGCTTCTACCTGCTTTACCAGAAACAGTAAGCTGATGATCTGAGTTTGATACTGAACCTATCATTGCCATACACTCTACCAAGATCATTCTTGATTCTCCTGAAGGTAATTTAACGATAGCGTATTTTCCATCTCTTGAAGTCAACTGTGCTGAAGAACCTGCACTTCTCGCAAGAATTGCCCCTTGTCCTGGTTTCATTTCTATACAAGAAATTACTGAACCCAAAGGAATGTTCTTCAATTTCATAGCGTTTCCTATTTCAGGAGCTACATTTTCCCCAGAAACTACTTTTTGTCCTACTTTGATACCAGCTGGAGCTACGATATATCTCTTTTCTCCATCTGCATATTCTAGTAATGCGATAAAAGCTGTTCTGTTTGGATCATACTCTACAGTTTTTACAGTAGCATCAACATTAAATTTGTTTCTTTTAAAGTCAATGATTCTGTACTTCTTTTTGTGTCCACCTCCGGTGTAACGCATGGTCATTTTACCTGTGTTGTTACGCCCACCTGATTTCTTAATACCAAAAGTCAAAGATTTCTCCGGCTTGTTGGTAGTAATTTCATCAAAATTGTTTACAATTCTGAATCTCTGTCCCGGGGTGATAGGTTTTAATTTTCTAACAGACATTACTATTATTTATAATTAATTATTAATTTGCAAAAACATCGATAACTTCACCTGCTTGAAGTTCTATAACTGCTTTCTTCAATTTGTTAGTTTTACCAACTTGAAGACCTTTTTTAGTGTATTTCATAGAAACTTTAGGAGCATAAATCATAGTCCTAACATTTGCTACCTTTACACCATAAGCTTCTTCTACAGCATTTTTAATTTGGATTTTATTCGCTTTAGTATCTACTAAAAAAGAATACTGCCCTCTCAAATCTGTAAGATAAGTCGCTTTTTCTGAAATGATTGGTTTAATAATGATTGACATAATTTATTTTCTTAAATTTTCTTGAAACTTCTCTACTGCACCTTCGAAGAATACTACCTGACCAGCGTTGATTAAATCATAAGAAGAAATTTCGTTATAATTCATCACTTTTGCTTTTGGTAAGTTTCTTGAAGATAAAAATACATTCTTGTTTGCTTCAGCAAGAATAAATAATGACTTCTTACCTTCCAAACCTAAAGCATTCACTACATTAACAAAATCTTTTGTTTTAGGAGCAGAGAAATTCAACTCTTCTAAAACTTTGATAGAATCTTCTCTCATTTTTTGAGAAAGAACAGATTTTTTCGCTAATCTTTTTAATGCTTTATTTAATTTAAATCTATAATCTCTTGGCTTAGGCCCGAAAACTCTACCTCCTCCTTTGAATACAGGTGATTTGATATCCCCGTACCTTGCAGAACCAGAACCTTTCTGTTTCTTCAATTTTTTAGTAGAAGCAGTGATTTCACTTCTTTCTTTAGACTTATGCGTACCTTGTCTTTGAGCCGCAAGATATTGTTTCACTTCTAAGTAAACCGCGTGCTGGTTAGGCTCGATACCAAAGATAGTATCGTCTAACTGTACTTTTCTTCCGGTTTCTTTTCCTGATGTATTTAATACTACTAATTCCATTTTCTGATAATTACATAAGAATTTTTAGCTCCCGGAACAGCACCTTTTACTATTAAAAGATTTTGTTCTTTATCTACTTTTAACACTTGAAGGTTTTGAACAGTAACCTGCTCACCTCCCATTCTACCAGCCATTCTCAAGCCTTTGAAAACTCTTGATGGATCTGAACCCGCACCGATAGAACCCGGAGCTCTCAATCTATTGTGCTGTCCATGAGTCTGCTGCATTACACCACCAAAACCATGTCTTTTAACAACACCTTGGAAACCTTTACCTTTTGAAGTTCCTGTAACATCTACATACTCTCCTTCTACGAAGATATCTACATTCACTTCATCTCCTAATTTCACATCTTCGAATCCATTGTGGAATTCTACGATTTTCGCTTTAGGAGCAGAGCCAGCCTTTTTAAAATGACCAGCTAATGCCTTTCCGACATTCTTTTCACTCTTGTCATCGAAACCTAATTGAATAGCTGAATAACCATCAACTTCTTTGGTTCTGACCTGTAAAACCGAGCACGGACCAGCTTGAATAACTGTACAAGGAATGTTTTTTCCTTCTTCATTAAACAAAGAGGTCATACCGATTTTTTTACCAATAATACCTGACATTGTATAATTAAAAATTTATTTAAATTATTTTTCAACACTCATATTCAGCTGTTTATGCAGATTTTACTTATAAATAAGCACAATCTTCCCACTGAATAAGTGTGCAAATTTAAGGTTTTTTTTTGAAACCACAAACTGTAAGTTGTTTTTTTTCTGTATTTTATTATTTTTTTCTAACTTTGAAATTTATGAAATTATTCCATATTTTTATTTTATTTTTACTTATCAATTGTTCTAACCCGAAGGAGCATTCTTACTCTTTTTATTATTGGCGAACAGAGTGGAATTTGGATAAAAAAGAGCAAGAAAACCTGAAAAAATCTAAGTCACAGACCATATACACCAGATTTTTTGATATTGATAAAAAAGAAGGCAAGTTTACTCCTGTTGGGAAAATTCATTTTTCGCAAAAAAGCGACCTTCCTCTCACGCCTGTGATTTTCATAACGAATCGAACTTTTTTCGGAATCAAAAAAGAAGAAATCCATTCCCTTGCGAAAAATACTCTTTCTCTAATAGAAAATATAAAAAACGAAAACAAACTCTCTCTGACTTCCGAAATACAAATAGACTGCGACTGGACGGAACAAACGAGAGAGGATTATTTCCTGTTTTTAGAAGAACTAAAAAATATTTCAAAACAAAAAATCACCTGCACCCTTCGGCTTCACCAAGTGAAAGACAAAGAAAAAACAGGATTTCCGCCCGTGGAAAAGGTTTACCTAATGTGCTATGCCACTTATTCGCCACTGGAAAACCAGCCGAAAAATTCAATTTTAGATGTTCCCACACTCAAAAATTATCTAATGAACATTGAGGAATATCCCATAAAAATGGACATTGCCCTTCCTTTATACTCTTGGGGAATCGTGAGCAATCATGTCGGAAAAAAGAAACTCATCAATGCGCTGACGATAAATGATTTATCTCAAAACAAAAACTTTAAGAAAATTTCTGAAACAGAATTTGAAGTGCTGAAAGATGATTTTTATTTTGGTGTGTACCTCAGCAAAGGATTTAAAATCAAGATTGAGGAAATTTCCCAAAACCAATTAGACGAAGTAAAACATTTTTTGGATAAAAAATTAGACCATTATAATATTGTATACTATCATCTGGATAGTAAATTTGTAGAAAAATATACTTTATAGAATTATGAAAAAACTTGTTGTTTCCCTCTCGCTTTTGTTCGCTGTTCATAAGGCAAACGCCTGCGCGGATGTTAATTTGGACTATGAATATTTCAACCTGTTCGCTCAGGAAATGATACATTCGCCTGAATACGAACCTTTTCTACTGGCCTATGATACACCTTTTTATGAAAGCCAAAATAAATTCCGAAGCGAAAATATAGAATCTTGGCAAAAATATTTTGACAACAAGCTCTCCTATGATGAAACTTTGGCACTCGTGCAGACTATCAGTCTAAAACACCTTCAAGACTGGTCTCATGGGAAACTCACCCATGTTTTAAGCAAAAAACTCGGCGCTCAGTTTTTTAATAAATACAAACAAGGGCTGACCTACCTCATCAAAGCCAAAGAACTAGAACCTTATATGGCGATTAGTTTTGTTGCGGATGAAGATTCGTTTTATTTCGATGTTGATAAAAACAGGAAAAATGCCACTCAGCTCAACTATTCCAAAACCATGGAAAGCCTGCTGAATGCCTACCAAACATCTACCAATAAGGAAATAAAACTTCGGTACGCTTATCAAATCGTAAGGTTCAACCACTATACGAGAAACTACCAAAAGGCGGTTCATTATTTTGAAACTCTGGTTGTTCCCTTGAATTTAAAATCACCTATTTATTATTACGCCTTACAGCAAATGGCGGGCGCACAGAATGGTTTAGGCAAAAAAGAAGCCGCAAACTGGAATTTTTTCAAAGTTTTCATCCACAGCAGAGATTTGAAACAAAGCTCCTACACTTCTATGAAATTCTCTAATTCTGGCGATTTCGAAGGACTGCTCAGCAAGGCTAAAACTGCCGAAGAAAAAAATATGGCGTATTTCCTTTTGGCTTACAACGGCTACAGCAATCCCGTGCCGCTGATGCAGAAAATGCTGAAAAACAATGCTGATTCTAAAATCCTAAAAGTTCTCGCTGCCAGAGCTATCAACGAGCTGGAGAGAAACTACCTCATGACTTATCCTTCTTGTAATAATAAGGACAAATGCCAAGACAAACTCCTTCCTGTAAGGACAAACTATGATGCAGAAACAGCTGATTTTTCCGAAGATTTAAAAAAGATAATCTCTGAAATAAAAGCAACCTCCAAAGATGTTTTCTGGGAACTCAGTGATGCCTATCTCCGTTTTCTGAATAAAGATTTCAAGGGAAGCAATTTGGTTTTAAATAAAATAAAAACCACCAATTCCGACTACATCCAGCAGATAGAAAAAATGAAAATGCTGAACGAAATCGTTTCCCAAACCAAAATAACGCCAGAGTTTGAGGAAATTCTAATGAAAAAATATGGCAAAATCCTACGAGAAGAACCTAGCAAAGATGAAAACAGCTGGTACAACAGCCTCAGCACCAGAGACTTTATCATTGACATCATCGCCAACCGCTATTTCGTAGAACAGCAAGATGCAAAATCATTCCTTCTAAATAACAGCATCCACGCCCTGCAATATTACCCAAATCTCGCTTTGACAAAGAAAATAGAAGCTTTCTACAAAAAGCCAAACAAGACGAGTTTTGAAAAATTCATCATCGAGCGGTCTATAAAAAACATCAACGCAGAAGCTTTCTTTGAGCTAATCTACGGCGACCACGCCATGCGTATGGCTGATTTCAAAAAGGCTAAAACTCACTACGAGAAAGCAGGAAGTTTTGAGGATATTTATATTAATAACGCCTATTATTATGGCAATGATAAAGAGAAAGCAAAATCCGATTTCAAAGATAAATACGATGGCTACAACCATATTTCTAGCCTTGTTTTCGGGCATAATATCTGGGAAAGTTTTGACAGTCCGCAGGAAGTATCTATGAAAGCCGAAGACCTCAGCCTATTCCCTTTCATTAAACAGAAAATGAACAAGTTAGAACTTGCACAAGCCCTGATTCAGCTCGAAGAAATAGGAAAAGAAAAATCTGCGAAAGGAGCGAAAGCCAACCAGCTCATCGGCAACCTACTCTACAACACCTCTATTTTAGGGTATTTCCGTGAGCTTTTCACTTTGGATATGAACAACAGCAACAGCCCTAAATTCCATTTCCATGAACAGGCAAGCGAGAGAAAATATGATTTCTCTTACAAAACCTTCTACGACAGCGGATTTATAGAACCGGATAATTTTGACCTTGCTATCGGCTACTACGAAAAAGCCCTAAAACACTCTAAAAACAAAGAGCAAAAAGCCAGAATTCTTTTCCAAATGGCAAGCGCAGAGCAAGGGAAATTCTATCAATGGGAAGCCAATCAGAATTTTTATATCAACTATTCTGACCCTGATTATTCAGAAAAAGAGAAAGTTTTTGAAGCCCAGATAAGTCTGACGAAGAGAGAAAAATTCCGAACTTACTTCGCAGAGCTGAAAAAGCATTACAAACGAACCCAAACCGTAAAAGACTTACAGACAAGCTGTTTGTACTTTGCACACTACATGAGATAGGATTTTTTCGGTAAATAATCTTACCTTTGCACCAATAGAGAAACGATTTCGGAGCCATTCCGAAATCGCTTCTTGTCATTTAATTTATACCAAAAAAATGAGCTTACAAACGATAGACAAATCACTATTAACCAAACTTTTAAACCAAAATTTCGGAGAAGAGATTTTTCAACACTGGGAAAAAACCGAGCATCTTTCCGTGAAAGGAGCAGTAGGCTCTATCGTGAGCATTCTCGCTGCCGAGGCTTTCCTGAGCCAGCAAAAAACCATTCTGTTGATTACCGATGACAAGGAAGATTCCCACTACACAACCACAGAAATGGAGGAACTTGTCGGCGAAGAAAATGTCCTGCACCTGCCCAACTCCTACACAGAGCCTTATCAGGAGGAGCGGACTAAAAACGCCAATTTAGTTTTGAGAACGGAGGTGATCAACCAACTGAATCTCAACAACAAACAAAAAATAATCGTAGCTCATATCTCTGCTCTGAATGAAAAAGTTCTGAAAAAAGAGGATTTCAAAATGATTTCTCACCGCATAAAAACGGGCGAAAAACTGGATTTTGATTTTACGGAAGAACTGCTCAATCAGTTTCATTTTAATTTAACAGATTTTGTCTCCGAGCCTGGTGAATTCGCGGTCAGAGGCGGAATTGTAGATGTTTTTTCCTACTCAAATGAAAAACCTTTCCGAATCACATTTTTCGGGAATGAAATAGAAAACATCAAAACTTTTGACATAGAAACCCAGCTTTCCGTGGAGAAAGTAGATGAGTTTCAATTGGTTTCTAATATCAATCTTTCCACACAAGGCGAGAAAGTTCCGTTTTTTGATTTGCTGCCTTCGGATAGCCTGATTATCATCAAAAACGCTTATTCTTGTTTGGATAAAATTGAAAACTTTTACCAAAAGGCTCAAAATCAATTTAATAAACTCAGCAAAACCATCAAACACCGAGAGCCTCACGAGCTGTTTCTTTCCAGCGATGAGTTTTCAAAATGTTTTCAAAAATTCAGAACCATAGATTTTTCAAATAGTCCTTCATCAAAAATCATTCAGCTGAGCCAAACTCCACAGCCGAGTTTTCATAAGAATTTTGAACTTTTGATAGAGGATTTAATCGCCAAAAAAGAGCAAGGCTACGAGGTCTGGATTTCCTTTTCTTCCGAGAAACAAAAAGACAGACTGACAGAAATCATAGAAACCTTAGCCACTGAACATCAGCAAGATGCGGTTAATCATCTTTTCTCGGCGTTTCAGTCAGAGCTTCATGAGGGCTTTGTGGACAACCATTATAAAATCGCGGTTTATACTGACCATCAGATTTTTGACCGTTACCAAAGATTTAAAACCAAAGATTCTTTCGCCAAGTCTGAGCATTTGACTTTAAAAGACCTGATGCAGCTGCAAGTCGGCGATTACATCACGCACATAGACCACGGAATCGGTAAATTCATGGGACTGGTCAAAGTAAATAACGATGGCAAAACGCAAGAATGTTTTAAACTTTCTTATAAAAACGGTGATTTGCTGTATGTGAGCATCCACTCTCTGCACAAAATCTCAAAATACAACGGCTCGGAAGGCAAAGAAATCGCCCTTTCCAAACTGGGCTCTCCTGCTTGGAAAAACCTTAAACAAAAGACCAAAGCGAAAGTAAAACAAATAGCTTTTGACCTAATAAAACTCTACGCACAGAGAAAAACCTCCAAAGGTTTTGCCTTCTCGCCAGACACCTACCTACAAGATGAACTGGAAGCGAGTTTCATCTACGAAGACACGCCAGACCAAGAGAAAGCGACCCATGATGTAAAAAAAGACATGGAAGCAGAAACCATTATGGACAGGCTTATCTGCGGCGATGTAGGTTTCGGAAAAACGGAGGTCGCTATTCGTGCTGCCTTCAAAGCGGCTATCGATGGCAAACAGGTGGCTGTGCTGGTTCCTACGACCATTTTGGCGTTTCAGCATTTTAGGAGTTTCACAGAAAGGCTGAAAGATTTTCCTATCAATGTTTCTTATCTCAATCGTTTCCGAACAGCAAAACAGAAAAAAGAAACGCTGGAAGGTTTGGAAAGCGGTAAAATAGACATCGTGATAGGAACACATCAGCTGGTTTCAGACAAGGTGAAATTCAAGGATTTAGGGCTTTTAATCATTGATGAAGAACATAAATTCGGAGTAAATGTAAAAGACAAACTTAAAACCCTGAAAACCAACATCGACACGCTTACCCTGACTGCTACGCCAATCCCAAGGACACTGCAGTTTTCGCTAATGGCAGCAAGGGATTTATCCGTAATAAAAACACCACCGCCGAACCGACAACCTGTGGAAACCCAGCTGATAGGCTTCGATGAAGAAACGCTGAGAGATGCCATTTCCTACGAACTCCAAAGAGATGGGCAGGTGTATTTCATTAACAATAGAATTGACAATTTAAAGGAAATCGCTGGTCTTGTCCAAAGGCTCGTTCCTGATGCCAGAATCATCACTGGACACGGACAGCTGGACGGGAAAGAGCTGGAAGAAAGAGTTTTGGACTTTATGGATGGGAAATATGATGTTCTCATCTCTACGACCATCGTAGAAAGCGGCGTGGATGTTCCGAATGCGAATACTATTTTCATCAATGATGCGCAGAGATTTGGGATTGCAGACCTTCACCAGATGCGCGGCCGTGTGGGCAGAAGCGACAAGAAAGCCTTTTGCTATCTCATCACGCCGCCATATGATATGATAACTTCTGATGCCAGAAAACGACTGGAAGCGATAGAGCAGTTTTCGGATTTGGGGAGCGGATTCCAGATTGCGATGAAAGACTTGGAAATCCGTGGCGCTGGGGATTTACTCGGTGCAGAGCAGAGCGGATTTATCAACGAAATGGGCTTTGAAACTTACCAAAAACTTATGCAGGAGGCTTTGGAAGAGCTTCAGGATGATGAGTCATTTGAGGAATTATTTAATAATGAAGAAGACAGGAAAAAACTTTTCAAATCGGTAAAAGAAGTGAACATCGACACTGATTTTGAGCTAATGCTGCCTGACCATTATGTAGATTCCACCTCGGAGAGACTTCTCCTCTACCAAAGATTGGCAGAAATAGAAAACAAAAAGGAACTAGAAAAGTTCCAAAACGAGCTGGAAGACCGCTTCGGAAAACTACCAGAAGAAGCCGTGAATTTACTGAAATCTGTAGAGCTGAAATGGCTCGCCGCAGAGATAGGCTTTGAGAAAATAGTAATGAAAAAAGGCGTATTTTTAGGATATTTCCCAGACAATCCACAAGACAAATTTTATCAAAGTGAAAAATTCAAACACCTGCTGAATTATCTGACACAAAACCCAAGCCAAGCCCAGCTGAAAGAAAAAAACAACCAGCTGCTCATGCGAAAAGACAACATGGAAAGTGTGGAGGAAGTAAATAGATTATTAGATAAAATCCTTAGATAATTTTATTTATCTTTGTAAAAATAACTTTATGAAAAAGATTTTTGTATTATTTGGTTTATTCTCATTTCTATTGGGTTTCTCTCAGAAAAAATATCATTTCAAAAACAATGAAGGGAAAGAAGAGAACATCTACTTACTTTTCAAAAACAATATTAAAAAGGAATACAAACCCATAAAAACCATTAGAACCAAATTTTCTTCAAAAAATGTAGAGGAGAATACATTTGAATATCAACTGAACTATCTGGCAAACCTTTGCCTGAATAATGGAGGAAACTCAATGTGGATAAAATGGATTCAAAACATAGGTGAGCCTGATTCTTTTGTGATGTCAGCTTATATTTATCATTTACCCGATAATGAATTTTCCATAGAAGAGAACGAAAATAAAAAGACCGAACTTATTGTTTATAGACCTAAATATTATAATGGTTTAGCCGCTGAATTCTCAAAGTTAGAAATCTTTATCAATGGCAAACCTCTAAATTTAAAAAAAGGAACGGTTTTTAATATGGAAAAACCAGCTAATGAAGAGTTTTATTTAGAAATTCCTAAACACAAAATCAAAGAAAAAATTAAAATTAATGAAGGAGAAAAGAACTATCTAAAATTTATGCTTTATCAAAATATACCTAAAGGCAATACTCTTTACCCAAACCAAATTATCATTCCTCTTGGTAAAGTATTCCCTGTATTCGATTTAGTAAGTGAGGTTCAAGCAGATATAGAAATTGATAATTTTTAATTTCAAAAAAAAGATAAAACCATAATTTTAAAATCATTTACTTATTTTCACTTTACCAAGTGTAAGTTATTGATATGGAGAATTATCATCATTTTAATTAAAACAATGAAATACTTAATTTTAGGAATAGGAAACAAAGGCGAAAAATACGAAAATACAAGGCATAACATCGGTTTTAAAATCGTGGAGAGAGTTGCCGAAAAAATAGATGCGCAATTCAGCTCTGCAAACTACGGATGGACAGCCGAAGGAAAATACAAGGGCAGAAAAGTAATTCTTTTAAAACCAGACACTTATGTAAATCTCTCTGGAAACGCCCTAAAATTCTGGATGCAGAAAGAAAATATTCCTTTGGAAAATATCCTCGTCGTGACAGATGACTTGGCGCTACCTTTCGGTGCTTTACGCCTAAAATCAAAGGGTTCTGATGCTGGGCACAATGGTCTGAAAAACATTCAGGAAATGATAAAAACCCAGAACTACGCCCGCCTGAGATTTGGGATTTCTTCCGATTTTGAAAAGGGAAAGCAGATAGACTATGTCATCGGTGAATGGAGCGAGGAAGAAAAAGAAAAACTCCCAGAAAGAATCGAAAAATTTGCAGATGCCTGCCTGTCCTTCGTCTTTGCAGGAATTACCAATACGATGAATACTTTTAACGGAAAATAAATTTTATTACTAAAATCACCAAAAAACTATTATTTTTGTAAAAATTTGAATTTGTGATTAGTAACGAGCAAATAAAAGACGCACAGACCCGAATAGAAGATTTATACAAATACCTTCAAATAGAGCGAAAAAAGGTAGAAATATCCAATGATGATGAGAAAACTGCTTCACCAGAATTTTGGGACAACCCAAAAGAAGCCGAAGCATTTCTGAAACAGCTCCGCTCCAAAAAGAAATGGGTGGAAGAATATGAGGAAATCCATAAAGAATTTGAAGATTTACAAGTATTGGTAGAATTTTCCAAAGAAGACCCTGACAGCGAAAAAGAAGTAGAAGACATCTTCCCAAAACTTCTTGAAAAAATAGAAAATCTGGAATTTAAAAATATGCTTTCCAGCGAAGGAGACGAGCTTTCTGCCGTTCTCCAAATTACGGCTGGAGCAGGTGGAACAGAGAGCTGCGACTGGGCATCTATGCTGATGAGAATGTACATCATGTGGGCAGAAAAGCAGGGATACAGCGTGCGGGAACTCAACTTCCAAGAAGGAGATGTAGCGGGCGTGAAAACCGTGACATTAGAAATAGATGGAGAATTTGCCTTCGGATATCTAAAAGGTGAAAACGGTGTGCATCGTTTGGTGAGAATTTCTCCTTTTGACAGCAATGCGAAACGCCATACCAGCTTTGTTTCCGTTTATGTTTATCCTTTGGTGGATGACACTATTGAGATTAATATCAATCCTTCCGACATCACTTTTGAAACCATGAGAGCCAGCGGTGCAGGAGGGCAGAATGTAAACAAAGTAGAAACCGCCGTGAGACTCCGCCACCACCCTACGGGAATCATCATCGAAAACTCTGAAAGCCGTTCTCAGCTTCAAAACAAAGAAAAAGCTATGCAGCTCTTAAAATCAAGGCTTTACGAAATAGAATTGGAAGAAAGAAACAAGGCACGAAACGAAATAGAAGCAGGAAAAATGAAAATAGAATGGGGCAGCCAGATTAGAAACTATGTGATGCATCCTTACAAATTGGTAAAAGATGTTCGCTCTGGCTATGAGACCTCTGATGTAGATGCTGTGATGAATGGCAACATCACTCCTTTCCTGAAATCTTTTCTAATGGCAGAAGGACAAAGTGACGAAACTCATGATTTAATGATATAAAATTTTATAGTTGATATTCTTAAATAAATTATCTTTGTTGATTATTAGATTTTATGGAACATTTTGAAAGTTGGAAAGATTTAGTAAACCCCGAATTTTACATTAAATTGGGTGGTTTTTGGCTGGTGCTTCTCATCGTATTTGCAGAATCAGGATTATTCTTCGGATTTTTCCTGCCCGGGGATAGTTTATTGTTTATTTCTGGAATTTATTCCACTACGATTATCAGCGAAACCTTTGGGAATACAGGAAGTGACCTTCTCAATACTGCTATTTTAGCGGCCACTGTCGGTGTTGCTGCTATTCTTGGAGATTCAGTAGGCTATTGGTTTGGCTCAAAAAGTGGTCAAAAACTTTATCATAAGAAAGATTCTTTTTTCTTTAAAAAAAGTTATCTGCTGAAAGCACAACAATTTTATGAAGAAAATGGAGCAATGGCTATTATTATTGCAAGATTTTTGCCCATGATTAGAACCTTCGCTCCCATTGTGGCGGGCATAGTGAAAATGGACAGCAAAAAATTCTTTTTATATAATATTATAGGTGGATTTTTATGGTCTTTTTCACTGATTTTTGCTGGACATTATTTGGATAAACTTTTTATCGACCAGTTCGGAATTGATTTGAAAAAACATTTGGAATACATCATCATCGGGCTGATTGTAGTAACTACAACTCCTGTTCTAATCAAAGCCTTAAAAAAATAAAACTTTTAAATCAATTTTAAAATTTATCTATCAGTAAAAAATAAAAAGCTATTTCATTTTGAAACAGCTTTTTTAGTTATTGTAATTGAATAATTACTTCAATTCTACTTCAGCACCAGCTTCTTCTAATTGCTTTTTAAGAGCTTCTGCTTCGTCTTTTGGAACTCCTGTTTTTACTGGAGCTGGAGCACCATCTACGATGTCTTTAGCTTCTTTAAGACCAGCACCTGTTAAGTCTTTAACTAACTTAACTACAGCTAATTTAGAAGCACCTGCATTTTTAAGGATTACATCAAATTCTGATTTTTCCTCAGCTGCAGCACCTCCACCAGCAGCACCAGATACTACTACTGCAGCAGCAGCTGGCTCGATTCCGTACTCTTCTTTAAGAATAGTAGCTAATTCATTTACATCTTTTACTGTTAAGTTAACAAGCGTTTCCGCTAATTTTTTTAAATCTGACATTTTTTTAATGTTTTAATTGTTGAACGATTTATTTAAATTTTATTGAGTGTCTATTTTTACTCATTGAAGACCAAAGATTACTCTGCTCCTTCTTCAGATGCAGGCTCTTCTTGTTTTGGTTCTTCTGCCACAGGAGCTTCTGCTTCTGCTTTCGCTTCTGCAACCTCTGGTTTGTTTTGCAATGCAGAAATCAAGTTTCTGATTGGAGATTGAAGCAATCCTATGATTTCTCCGATCATCTCTTCTCTAGACTTGATGTTTGCTAGAGTATCTAATTGGTCATCACCAATATAGAAAGTTTCTTGCAAATAAGCTGATTTCAAAGCAGGGAATGCTCCATTCTTTCTGAAATTCTTGATAAGTTTTGCAGGAGCATTTGCTACTTCTGCTACCATCAATACAGAGTTTCCTTTGAATGTAGGGAACATTTCTGAGTAATCTACTCCCTCTACTTGTTCCATCGCTTTTTGAAGCAATGTATTTTTTACAACTCTAAGCGTAACATTACTTTTAAATGCTTGTCTTCTAAAATCTGAAGTAGCAGCAGCATTCATTCCTTCAAGATTTGCTACATAAACCACTTTGGCATCTTGTAACAATTCTTTTAATTCTTGTATTACTAATACTTTTTCTTCTTTTGTCATTGTCTTTCAGATTTTAGTTTACAGATTTAGTATCGATAGCAATACCTGGACTCATTGTAGAAGAAAGGTAAATACTCTTCACATAAGTTCCTTTTGCTGCAGTTGGTTTTAATTTGATTAAAGCCTGAATAAGCTCTTGCGCATTCTCTCTAATCTTATCTGCATCAAAAGATACTTTACCAATACCTGCATGTACAATACCATATTTATCCACTTTGAAATCAATTTTACCTGATTTCACCTCTGCTACTGCTTTACCTACTTCCATAGTAACTGTTCCAGACTTAGGGTTTGGCATTAGACCTCTTGGACCCAATACTCTACCCAATGGACCTAGTTTACCCATTACAGCTGGCATAGTAACAATAACATCTACATCTGTCCAACCATTTTTGATTTTTTCTAAGTACTCATCTAGACCTACATGGTCAGCACCAGCAGCTTTTGCTTCTGCTTCTTTATCAGGAGTAACCAAAGCCAATACACGAACATCTTTACCTGTTCCATGAGGAAGAGAAACTACCCCTCTTACCATTTGATTAGCTTTACGAGGATCTACACCTAATCTCACAGCGATATCTACAGAAGCATCAAATTTTGCTGTATTTACTTCTTTTACTAAGGCTGAAGCTTCTTCAAGGCTATATGCCTTATTTTTTTCTAGCTTAGCTACAGCTTCCTTTTGCTTTTTAGTTAATTTTGCCATTCCTTAATTTTTAAGCGTTAGGTTTCGTTCCTGTTACTTTTAATCCCATTGATCTTGCTGTACCAGCAACCATACTCAAAGCTGAATCTAGTGTAAAGCAGTTAAGATCTGCCATTTTATCTTCAGCTATTTTTTGTACTTGCTCCCAAGTTACAGAACCTACTTTGTTTCTGTTAGGCTCCCCAGATCCTTTCTTTACCTTAGACGCCTCTAAAAGCTGAACTGCTGCTGGAGGTGTTTTAATGATAAATTCGAAAGATTTATCCTCATAAACTGTAATTACTACAGGAAGGATTTGACCTGGCTTATCTTGCGTTCTTCCATTAAATTGTTTACAAAACTCCATAATGTTCACCCCTGCAGAACCCAATGCTGGACCTACTGGTGGAGAAGGGTTTGCTGCCCCTCCTTTCACTTGAAGTTTTACCATTTTAAAGACTTTCTTTGCCATGTTTCTTTATTAAAATAAATTAAAAATATAAAAATGTGGAAGCATTTTATAAATCTGTAAATGGATAGAGGAAATATCCTTCTCACCTGAACATTTCAACTCCATTTACGGACTGCAAAATTATAAATTTATTTCTTATCTACAAAAATAAATTTACTTTTTATTCTAAATATCAATAAAAAACCACCCTGAAAAGAGTGGTTGTATTTTAATTAAAGTTTTTCTACTTGCATATAGCTTAGTTCCAATGGTGTTTCCCTTCCAAATATCCTAACTTTAACTTCTAATTTCTTCTTATCTTCATGGATTTTTTCAATAGAACCATTAAATCCGTTAAATGGCCCATCTATAACTTTCACATTTTCTCCCACTACGAAAGGAATCTCTACATCCACAGCAAATTCAGAAAGTTCATCCATTTTACCCAGCATCCTATTAACCTCTGACTGTCTCATAGGAACAGGATCTCCTCCTTTTGTCAAACTTAAAAAAGAAATCACACCTGGTATATTCTTAATCATGTGTGGAATCTCACCCATTAGATTAGCTTCCACCATAAGATATCCTGGATAATATGGTCTTTCCTTGAAGACCTTTTTTCCATTTTTCATCTGTGCTACCTTCTCCGTAGGAATCACCACTTGAGTAACAAAAGATTCATACCCTAATCTTCTAACCTCAGTTTCTATATAGGATTTTACTTTATTTTCCTGACCGCTAACGGCTTTCAGCACATACCATTTTAAATCTTCCATGAGAAATATTTTAGTTAAAAAATCCTATAAATAATGAATACAAGTTCTTGATTGATATACTAAAAAGACTATCTACTCCAAATGTAAATAATGCTAATACCAATGTAGATACAGCGACAATAATTGCAGAAGACTGTAATTCTTTCCATTTCAACCACTCAACCTTTTCTCTAAACTCTAAAAAAGAATCTTTAACAAAACTTATAAAACTCATAATATATCTTCAATAAAAGAAAAAACTAAGGAAATCCCATCTATGATCACACAATAAACAAAATATACCTTAGTTTAAATTTGCACGGGCACTAGGATTCGAACCCAGATCAACGGTTTTGGAGACCGGTATCCTACCATTGGACGATGCCCGTAGTTTAATTTAAATTTAAAAAGTTTTCCCGAAAGTTCCCTTCCGGGAAAACTTTATTATACTAAATGATTAGTCTAAAATTTCAGTTACCTGACCAGCACCTACTGTTCTACCACCTTCTCTGATTGCAAATCTAAGACCTACATTAAGAGCGATTGGTTGTAACAATTCTACTGTAATAGTCAAGTTATCACCAGGCATTACCATTTCTACACCATCTGGTAAGAAGATCTCACCTGTAACATCCGTTGTTCTTACATAGAACTGAGGACGATATTTGTTGTGGAATGGAGTATGTCTTCCTCCTTCTTCTTTAGAAAGGATATAAACCTCTGCTTTGAATTTTTTGTGTGGAGTTACAGATCCTTGTTTAGCGATAACCATACCTCTTCTGATATCAGTTTTCTCGATACCTCTCAACAATAGACCAACATTATCTCCAGCTTCTCCTCTGTCAAGGATTTTTCTAAACATCTCTACCCCTGTTACAGTAGAAGTTAATTTCTCAGCTCCCATACCAATGATATCAACAGGATCACCTGTATTGATAACACCAGACTCGATTCTACCTGTAGCTACAGTACCTCTACCTGTAATAGAGAATACATCTTCTATCGGCATCAAGAATGGCTTATCTTGATCTCTCACTGGTTGTTCGATCCAGTTATCTACAGCGTTCATTAATTCTTCAACTGTAGCAACCCACTTAGGCTCACCATTAAGAGCACCAAGAGCAGAACCTTTGATTACTGGAGAGTTATCCCCATCGTACTCGTAAGAAGAAAGAAGATCTCTCAACTCAAGCTCTACCAATTCTAACAATTCTGGGTCATCAACCATATCCACTTTGTTCATGAATACAACGATTCTTGGAACATTTACCTGACGACAAAGCAAGATGTGCTCTCTCGTTTGTGGCATAGGTCCATCAGTTGCAGCACACACAAGGATAGCTCCATCCATCTGAGCAGCACCAGTTACCATGTTTTTTACATAGTCGGCGTGACCAGGACAGTCCACGTGAGCGTAGTGTCTGTTTTCTGTTTCGTATTCAATATGTGAAGTATTAATTGTAATACCTCTTTCTTTTTCTTCTGGAGCTGAGTCAATAGCAGAGAAGTCTCTCTTTTCAGCCAACCCTTTGTCTGACAATACTTTAGATATTGCAGCAGTCAAAGTAGTCTTACCGTGGTCAACGTGACCAATTGTACCAATGTTCAAATGCGGTTTACTACGATTAAACGTTTCCTTTGCCATGATTTAAATTATTTTATGTTTAAACTATTTTTTCAATTCAGTGTGCAAATATAATCATTTTTTTGAATATCAAGAAAAAAAATGAAAAAATATATATTTTTCTATCTTCATATATCAAAAAAATCTCAAAGAAAATTCTTTGAGATTTTTTTATTCTTCCTAATTACAAAGATTCGAAGACAGTTCTACTTCCTGTTTTTTGAATTGGTCTGTAATTATGATTATATAAATCGGTGAACTTTTTAAGCTGTGCATCAGAAATTGTAACAACATCTTTGAACACTATCCAGTTCATCCCTTGTGAACATGGTGGAGTTGTAAGTGATCCTGTGTAGTTATAATATTTTTTGTTACTAGGAAGCATTGCCAAAGGATCTATTGTATTAGTCGTAGTAACTTCTTGATTTTTAACACTTGGGAATGAATTGATATACTGAGCGAACTGAGCATTATCCGCTCCTCCTCCTTTAATCAATAATCCTAAAATAACGATAGCTCCAGTAGTTTCGTTTTGGTGAACGAAATGCACTTCAAGCGGAGAGAACTGCCCATCTACAGAGTGCTCACTATGTCCGTGATAATGGAATTGCTTAAGTTTGTAGGCAACACCGTTATAAGTGATGCTGCTATTTCCATCTGTATTAACCTGTACAGTATGCCCATTGTTCACAGCCTTCACAGGAAAAGATGAATAATTAAAAGTAATTGCAGGAAGTGTAGCCTTTGTAGTCGCAGTAGTTACAATGTCAATCGGTGACTGAACCAATCCCGCACACTCAGAATACCCTTGATTATGCCAATTAGGATTTTCATAATCCCAATGAGCTTGGGTAGAATCTGAAATTTGAACTTCCTCATCCCTTGAACACGCAGCTAGAGCTAAAAGAGCTGCTCCACATAAAAGAATCTTTCTCATAATGTTATAAATTGAATTTTAATTGCTTAGTTTTAAATATAAAGAAGTCTCTTGTCTTTTGACCAGTTTCCTTTAACCATTAGAGATATAACTGCGGTTTTTATGAAATATTGTATTTAATTATATGATAAAAATCATATTTTTTTTGAGGGAAGCTTAATTTTTATTAAAAATAAATAGCTCCAAGGAAAAATCCTTAGAGCTATCATTAGAGGTTCCGAGCGAACAACAACAATAAAAACGAATAAAATTATAAAAACCTTTAAACACCCTATAAATAGGGGCTTTATTGTTTTTCATCGTGGCACGATATTGCAATAAATTTCATAAAAACGCAAAAAGGTTGTCACACATGTTGTCACACATTAAATAAATCTATATATTTGTTCAAACAATTTTATAGTTATGCCAACCGTTCGTTATTTCTTACGCTCATCCAAAACAAACAGTGTGATACAAATAGGTTTTTCTATCTCAAAGGGAGTATACCCAAGAGTCTCCACAGGCTTATCTATTAACTCTAAAGATTGGAGCAATACCACCAATCTACCTAAAAACAACAATGCTGAAAACAAAAGTATAGTAACTCAGTTAAAAAGCCTTTCAATATTCATAGAAACAGAATATAACAATGATTACACAAAGGGAATAATATTTTCTAACAGTTGGTTAAAAAGTAAAGTAGATGATTTTTTTGGACGCAAAGACCCTGAAACAGATGATAGTATATTTATGAACTATCTAAAAACTTATCTAAAATATAGGGAAATGGACACCCGCACCAAAAAGGCTACTGATAAAAAAATAGAAGAGGCAGGAAAAAAGTTTGAGGAGTTTCAACAATACAAAAAGAAAAAATACCTCATCGAAGAAATAGACGCAAAAACCATGCTTGAATTTAAGGATTGGGCGATGACTAAGAAAAATAGACGATTAGCAGAATCCACCACTCAAAGACTATTAAAAAACATTAAAACTGTCTTAATGGATGCCTACAAGAACGATAAACCCGTAAGTAGACAAATCATAAAAATGTCTATTCCGCCTGCTAAATCTATTTCAGTATATTTGGACTTTGATGAATTAAAACAGGTTAAAAACATGCCTATTGTAGGAAATGAAAACCTAAAACACGCTAGGGACTGGTTCATAATAGGATGCTATACTGGACAAAGAATTTCTGACCTTATGAGGATGAATAAAAAAATGATTTGTACCAAAACGGATATAGAGGGAAACCAGTTTAAATTTATAGAACTAACACAAGAAAAAACAGGGAGCAGGGTAACTATTCCACTAATGGATGAAGTAGAGGAGATTCTAAACAAATATAATGGAGATTTTCCTCCCGTATTTTCATCCGATAGAAGCAGTAATGATACATTATTTAATAGATATATAAAAAAGGTTTGTAAATTAGCAGGTATTAACGAAATAGTAAAAGGGTTGGTATTTAATGAGGAAGAGAACAGAAATGAAATAAAAGACACTGAAAAATACAATCTTATTTCCTCCCACACTTGTCGCCGTTCATTTGCTACTAACTTTTACGGAAACCCCAAATTACCTACTCCTATAATCATGGCAATAACAGGACACAAGACTGAAAAAACATTCTTTGACTATATCAAGAAAGACCCAGCAGACTATGTAATAAGTTCAGCAAGTGTATTCAAAGAACTATCAAAAGAAAGAAAAGAAAAAGAAAAAGAAAACCAAAGAAATACAATCTAAACAATGAATTATACAGAAATAGACCAATTAAAAAACGAACTGGACAAATACAGAAACTTATTTCAAGGTAAGGTATCCAAAGCCTTTGATATAGAATATACCCATGAAAGTAATAAAATAGAAGGTAATACACTGACCCTACAAGAAACTGCTATTGTAGTAGAAAAAGGTTTAACCATAGGGGGAAAAACACTAAACGAACATTTAGAAGCTATAAACCACGCCCATGCTGTAGACTATATAAAAGACTTAGCAAAGAGCCTAGAACCTATAACAGAAAGGGATATACTCCAAATCCACGCCCTTATTTTGCAGGGAATAGACAAAGACAATGCAGGTCGCTATAGAAGTGTCCCCGTGATGATACTAGGCTCAGAACATATGCCACCTCAACCCTTTTTACTACAAAAAGAAATGGAAGAAATGATGAGGTTTTATAATGAGAATAGGGAAACGATGCACCCCGTAGAATTAGCCTCAGAAATGCACCAAAGACTGGTTTATATACATCCTTTCACAGACGGGAATGGTAGAACCTCACGCCTACTGATGAATTTAATTCTACTAAAACATGGCTACCCTATCGCGATATTAAAAGGAGATGCAGAAAACCGATTAAAATACTATACTGCACTAGAAACAGCAAGTATAGAAAAAGATTCAACCCCATTTAAAACCCTCATTGCAGAAGTAGTAACCCAGACCCTCAAAAAGATATTAAACACTGTAAAAGGTTAGATAATCAAATATTATTGATATAAAAAGACACCCTAAAAACAGGGTGTTTATTTTTAAAACCTCATCTTACAAAGTGATTTTAAATATTGTTTAATTCTTAAAACAGGAATAAAATAGGATAAAATGAATTAGTATAGTATTCATCATACTTTACTATATGTGTGAATAAGTTATATTGCAAAAGGTGTTATATAAAGGCTTTTGATTGTATTTTTGTGTTATACTAAGTAACAAGTTATATGATGAACACACTAAAAAATTTGAAAAATAAAATCTCTTATTACCAAAATTATAATGATTTTTTACTAGATTTTTTTGAAAAATATGAGTCTTTATTATCAGCAAAAACATCTAATTACGAAAAAGATATATTCTTAAAGCGGTATATTTTTTACTATGAAGAATATCTACATTTATTCAATCAAACAAAAATAGAATACTGTATAGAAAATACACATCATGAAATTATATTGAACATAGATGAATTTATAGAATGGTTAAATGATAAAAGTATCCCTATTGGGAGGTTAAGAGAATATACATATATCGCATTTCCTTGGTGCCGTGTGGAATATGGAATATACACAATTTTTGCAAATTCTAATTTAATAGACCACCTAAATGATACTGGAGGATATAGAGGCTATTACAAAGAATATAATTTTAATACACACCTTAGAGCAACAAAAAGAATTATTGAAGAATTAAAATCTATATATGATTATTTTATAGAAACAACAAACGACGACCCTACCGCTCCAATAGATTTAACTATATTAAAGAAACCTAATAAGGAAGAGCCTGAAATAAAACCAATAAAAAATACTCCTGCTTCCGTTCAAATATCCATTTTAAAATTGTTAGGTTTTTTTGAGTTGGAGATATTTAAAAATAAAAGCAACACACAAATAGAAAATATAATATCTAAATTACTAAATAGAGATACAAGAACCATAAGAGGGAATATAAGTGCTCTAAATCCCAATTCAAATGAAGATATAACAAAATACACAGCAGGAAATGAAGGAACAATAGCGAAGGCTAGAGACATTATTAACTCCTTATAGTTATTTATCACAGCAAAATATAAAGACTACCTATATGGATAGTCTTTTTTTATTGCTCCAAAACCCAATAAATAGGACTAGGGGAATTTTACGGGGAAATTTTAGGGGAAATTTTAGGGGAAATTTTCATTGCAATAAATTGAACCTTTGCAACAATAATTTTAATAATAGTTGAACTATGGAACAATTACAATTTATTGGGACTACTCCCGCCGACCTACTTAACGAAATAGACAAACGATTTGCAACGCTGAAGAAAGAACTTTCAAAAGAGTTCCAACCCAAAGAACCAGCAGAACTACTTACCCGTGATGAGGTTTGCTCTATGCTAAAAATAGACCGCTCTACCCTCCACAGATGGACAAAAAAAGGAGCATTAAACTCCTATCCAGTTGAAGGACGGGTATACTACAAAAGAAACGAACTAAATGAAATTTTAAATAAACACAAAACAGGAAAATAATGAGAGAACGAACACCAAAGATTGAGGCATTCTATTATGTAAAAAAAGATTTAACAGAAAGAATGTTAAGCGTATTAAAGGCTATTGAAAGACTACAACCATGCACCTACCTTGAAGTAGAAACCTATCTAGACAGACGCTCCAACTCTGTAACTAATAGAATAACCGAACTAGTAAGTGTGGGACTAGTGTATGTAATAGGAAAAATAAGAATTGGTAAACACTCCTACACCGTCTATCATACAAGCAGTAGGGAACAGGCTAAAGAACTACAAAAATGGTTTTTTGTAAAATATCGCTCTGAAATAGATGACCTAGAACGAACCTATCACAAACTAGATAAGGATGACCATACAGCAAAAAAAGTAATAAAAGAGCGTATAAAAAGAATAAAGTTCAAACAAAAACTATTGAGCGACTATACTGTAAAATAACTAAGTATAGCAATGTTTTAGAGGGGAAATAAACCCCTCTAATTATTTACAGTATTGAATATTTAGACTGAACAATAACTAAGTAAATGATAACCCCACATAACCCTAAAATTATGCTGGACAACATCAAAATAGAGATAAAAGAAACCAATATAATAAACCGAATCTATAACAATGGTTTATTCACTAAGTTCATCAAGAGTAATAATAGGTACGATGATTATCAACACCCTAAGTATGGCAACAAACTTAGCATATCACTCCGTAAAGAATTTTTTAATGATGATTTTTCACAGGCTAGTAAAGGCGAATTTGCTGGATATTCCACTGCTTACATTGGAATGAATCCACATTATCACTATAATGACTATAAACATAACGGCAATGATTTTACAGTAATGGATTGTATCAATAGTATTACAGATATTTTACAGTTGTTAAATATCACTGAAAAAGAATATCCATACTGCGAAATAGTAAACCTAGAATATGGTATAAATACAGACTTAGATAGTTTAGATATTAAAAACCTCATCAATGGTATTATATTCAGTGAAAAAACTCCATTTATTACCCCTAAAAAAGAAGCCCCATATTTCAAAGAATGTGGAACCATATACACCAAAGTTAAGGCGTATGCAAAAGGGTTACAATTTCAAAATTACCCTAATTACAATATACCACTGAATACCTTTAGATTTGAAATAAAAACCAAAAAGGCAAAACATACAAGAGCATTGGGAATTTACAATATTACCGACCTACTAAACCCTAAAACATACAATCATTTGGCTGAAAAACTATTAAAAAAGTGGGATAATATCCTACTATTAAACAACACCTCTACACTAGAGAACCTCAGCGAAAAAGATAAAAAATTTATGCTTCAGGCTAACAACCCAGATTACTGGCAGAAATTGATAAAGAATAACACCCACAACACCTTTGCCAATAACAGGAGAAAATATAATAATATTCTACATAAAGAAGATTTAAGTAACTTGGGTATTAAAAAAAGAATCATTGATAAACTTTTTTATCTTTTAGATTGTGCAAGTACCTCTAAGGATTTTACACAAAATAACCTAAGAAAAACCGAAATTTTACCCTCAAAAAAAATTAAACATACCTCAGAAACTGCACGAATTTCATCCAATTCTGAAAAGGTTATTTTTTGTGCAAATTCTCCTAAGAATAATATTGATTTTCAGCAACTTAATTTTTTCACTGAAAACACCCTAGACCCGTTAAGGTGTGAATTTGCACAACACCCCCAAAAAAGTAAACTAAACACCCCTAAAAAAAACCTTGTCTTTTCAGAACAAAAACATAGTAATTTAGAGGGTGTATTTTGCAATGTTACAGGTTTGGATATTTCCATGCAGAAACGAAATTCAAAATATTTAAGTTTTACTGCTCTGCATTTCTACTATTCTGAGGATAGAGAAACTTATTTAAGTTTAGAGGAACAGTTTTTAACTCCAAAACACAAAAACTGTGATTTAGACACCCGAATATATTATATTGCTCATAATATCCGTAACACTGTTACTAATCGCTATAACAACCCTAAACACTCCCGCAGGAGGTTTGAGGCACGGAACTATCCAGCAGGGCAGTTATGTTTTGATTTTTAGTTTCATGAGATGAGGTTTAATAAACTAACGAACAGATAACGGAACATTTAAAAACACACGAAAAAAATGAGTAGATTTGAAAAAGGTAATACAGCAGGAAAAGGACGCCCAAAAGGTAGTAAAAACAAACAGACCGAAAGAATACGGCTATTTTTCGCTGACTTTATGGATAAACATATAGACGAATTAGATGATGCATTTTCCGAACTAGAAGCAAAAGACAAATTTAAATTCCTTATTGATATGGCTAAATTTGTAATACCAAGCCTTAAAAGTATAGAGCTGGGTAATATACTGGACACATTGAGTGATAAAGATTTTGAAAAATTACTAAGCAGACTAAAGGAGGATTATAATTTAAAATAACCATGAGAAAACGAAAGATAGAAAGTATATTAAGGCAGGTTAAAGACACGGAGATGTTTAAGCCCGTTAAGATATTAGAACATTTCAATAACGGAACTTACAAAGGAATGGATTGGAACAAACAAGATGAGGTTTATAATGAGAAACAGTTAAAAGAATTGGAAAAAAGGTTCATGCTTATTATTGTAGAGGTTATTTATCCTGAAGAGGATTACTAAGGACCCTATAAACATAATACCCCCCTAATTTGATTAAGGGGGTTTTTATTACTTTGAATTTCTGGAGTCCATAAAAAGAGAAATAAGAGGATTGATTAAACCGTATCAAATTTTGACACAGTTCCTGATACAGTTACAATTTATCAAAACTAAAATCTAGTTTTAAATACAATTTATTGTTATTTTTATTCATTCTAAATAAGATGATGGATATTAAAACCTTGTCTTATCTTAAACTAAAAAGAATATTTTAAAGTGTTTTTCTAAAAGTTGTCACATATGTTGTCACATATTAAAAACAAATCGCTCATAAACCATTGGTTTACAAGCGATTGTTTAGGCAAATTGAGGTTCCGAGCGGATTCGAACCGCTGTAGATGGTTTTGCAGACCACTGCCTAGCCGCTCGGCCACGGAACCATTTTTTGAATGGTGCAAAAGTAGTAAAAGTTTTTTATTTAATCAAAATATTGATAAATATTTTTCCTTACACGATAAAACTCACTGATTACCAACTATATTAATACATTTATTTTCATTTTTAGAATGTGTTTCACTTTTATTATGCTCTATTTTTCCGATATTTGGCGAGTGAAATAGGCGGAAGTAGACTTTAAAATTAACTTTTTCAGGAAAATGAATTACATCAGCGTAGAAAATCTTACCAAAACTTATGGCATCGTTACTTTATTTGAGGATATTTCTTTTAATATCAATGAAGGGGACAAAATCGCCATCGTTGCCAAAAACGGAAGCGGAAAAACCACTTTGCTCAATATTCTAATGGGCAAAGACTTTGCAGACAGCGGGACAGTGGTCATCAATAAAGATATTCAGGTGGTTTTATTTGACCAAGAAATACACTTTGAGAGCGGGCAGACCATCACAGAATTTATCATGAATCTAGATTCGCCGCCTATGCAAGCATTGAGAAATTACCAAAAATCGCTGACTTCTGATGATACCGAATTTATAGAAAGGGCATTCATAGAAATGGAAAACCAAAAAGCGTGGGGGCTGGAAAACGAAATGAAACAAATCCTCTCCCAGCTGAAAATAACCGACCTAAACGCCAAAATGGACAATCTCTCTGGCGGACAAATAAAACGCGTAGCCCTCGCCAAACTCTTGATAGAAACGAGAGTGGAACACAAGCACACGCTGCTCATCATGGACGAGCCTACCAACCACCTAGATGTAGACATGGTAGAATGGCTGGAACAATACCTATCCAGAGCCATGGTCACCCTGCTTCTTGTAACGCACGACCGCTATTTCCTTGATAGCGTGTGTGATATCATCTGGGAAATAGAAGACAAAAAACTCTATGTCCATCATGGTGCCTATGCCCAATATTTGGAAAACAAAAGCATACGAGAAGACAATCTAAACGCCTCCATAGACAAAGCCAACAACCTCTACCGCAAGGAACTGGAATGGATGCGCAGACAGCCGAAAGCCAGAACCACCAAGTCCAAAAGCCGTATAGAAGCCTTCTACGAAACAGAAAAAACCGCTAAAATGGACACCAAAAAGCAGGAATTAGAACTGGATTTTGGGATGAAAAGGCTGGGCAAAAAGATTTTGGAGCTGAGAAACATCAATAAAAAATTTGGTGATAAAATCATTTTGGATAATTTCAGCTATCAGTTTCAGCGAGGCGAAAAAGTAGGCATCATAGGAAAAAACGGCGTAGGAAAATCCACCCTGCTGAACATCATCCAAGGTCTGGAAGCCTACGACAGTGGAGAAATAGAAGTGGGCGAAACTATTAAATTCGGGTATTTTTCGCAAAAAGGACTTACCTACAAGGAAGACCAGCGGGTGATAGATTTCATGAAAGACATCGCGGAATATTATCCTCTCGCAAATGGGAAGAGTATCTCGGCATCACAGTTTTTAAAAATGTTCCTCTTCAATGAACAGACACAATACACCACCATTTCTAACCTAAGCGGCGGCGAAAGAAGAAGACTGTATCTGATTTCTGTACTCTTCCAAAACCCAAATTTCCTCATCTTTGACGAACCGACTAATGATTTAGACCTGCCTACACTTACCGTGCTGGAGAGTTTCTTGGCGCAGTTTCAGGGCTGCCTTATCATCGTTTCGCACGATAGGTATTTTATGGATAAAATTGTAGACCATTTATTAGTCTTCGAAGGCGAAGGAAAAATCAAGGATTTTATTGGTTCTTTCACTGAATACAGAGACCAGCAAGCACAAAACAAAAACACCAAGAAAAACGAACCCGCCAAGCCGACAGAAGAAAAACAAACTAAAAACACCAATTCCAAAAGGAAACTCAGCTTCAAAGAGCAAAAGGAATTGGAAAACATAGAAAAAGAAATGCCCGTTTTAAAGGAAAAACAGGATGAAATTTTAGAAAAACTGAATAACGAAACGGACTACAACATTATTTCTGAACTTTCGCAACAGCTGGAAGAAACCACCAGCCAATTAGAAGCCCACGAAATGCGCTGGCTGGAATTACAAGAAATTTTAGAGTAATATTCTTTTATATAAAAGAAAAATAAAATCCCGCTGCTGTTTAGCAAGCGGGATTTTTTGTATTTAGAAATGGGATGGATTATTTACCTCCTTCCATTTTCTTTTTCAATTCTGCAAGAGCATCAATGTCTCCAAGAGTTGTTCTCTCTTCGTTTGAAGAAGATTTAGCTGCAGCTTCTTTTACATTTTTCTTTTCTTCTTCTCTGAAAAGACCTGTGTGAGAAACTACTACTCTCTTGAATTCTTTGTTGAACTCAATTACTTTGAACTGAGCTTGTTCTCCTTTCTTGATTTTAGAACCATCTTCTTTTTCTAACAATCTTGAAGGGCAGAATGCTTCTACTTCTGCATCTTCGAACTGAACTTGAGCTCCTTTATCGAAAACATCTACTGCAGTTCCTGTATGTACAGTTCCTTCAGCATATTTAGATTCGTATTTATCCCAAGGGTTTTCAGTCAATTGTTTGTGTCCAAGAGAAAGTCTTCTAGCTTCTGTATCAAGCTCTAGAACTACTACATCTAGTTTATCTCCTACAGCGCAGAACTCAGATGGATGCTTGATTTTCTTAGTCCAAGAAAGATCAGAAATATAGATAAGTCCGTCTATTCCTTCTTCCAATTCTACAAACACACCGAAGTTAGTAAAGTTTCTAACAGTTCCTGTGTGCTTAGAACCTACTGGATATTTAGACTGGATGTCAGCCCATGGATCTGGAGTCAATTGTTTGATACCCAATGAAATTTTTCTTTCATCTTTATCCAAAGTAAGAACTACCGCTTCTACCTCATCACCAATTTTCACAAAATCTCCTGCACTTCTAAGGTGAGTAGACCAAGACATTTCAGAAACATGGATAAGTCCTTCTACACCTGGAGCGATTTCTACGAATGCACCGTAATCAGCAAGAACTACTACTTTTCCTTTTACTTTGTCTCCTACTTTCAAGTCAGCAGAAAGAGCTTCCCACGGATGTGGTTCTAGCTGTTTCATACCAAGCTGAATTCTTGTTTTCTCATCATCAAAATCAAGGATTACCACTTTTACAGTTTGTCCTTCAGAAAGGAATTCTGATGGGTGGTTTACTCTTGACCAAGAAAGGTCTGTAATGTGGATAAGTCCATCTACACCACCAAGGTCGATGAATACTCCGTAAGAAGTAATGTTTTTAACAGTTCCTTCTAGAACTTGTCCTTTCTCTAATTGAGAAATGATTTCTTTTTTCTGTCCTTCGATATCAGCCTCGATAAGAGCTTTGTGAGAAACTACCACATTTTTGAACTCTGGGTTGATTTTCACTACTTTGAACTCCATCGTTTTTCCTACGAACTGGTCGTAGTCTTTGATAGGCTTCACATCGATCTGAGAACCTGGTAAGAATGCTTCGATACCGAAAACATCTACGATCATACCACCTTTTGTTCTAGACTTCACGAAACCATTTACGATTTCACCAGACTGGTGGTATTCATTTACTTTATCCCAAGCTTTCAGCGTTCTTGCTTTTTTGTGAGAAAGCTGAAGCTGACCTGTTTTGTCTTCTCTTTTGTCTACCATTACCTCTACTTCATCACCTACTTTTAGGCCAGAGTTGTAACGGAATTCGTTGAGAGAAATCACTCCCTCAGACTTGAAGTTGATATCTACGATCGCTTCTTTGTCTGTAAGTCTTACCACTTTCCCGATGATCACATCAGATTCGGAAAGGTCGTTCAAAGAACCTTTGTAGATTTCTTCTAATTCATTTTTTTCTTTTCTGTCCTCAGCGTTAAGACCAGACTCGAAAGAATCCCAGTCAAACTGCTCTGGAGCCACATTTTGGTTCATAAGAACCTCTTCTTGTTTTGACATAAAAATATCACTTTGTATTCCTTTTTTCTCAGTATTGGCGGTGTGTGGGACTGAAAAATCGGGAAGATGTTAGGTTTAAATTCTTTTGTTTCCGCCAAAATTTCCCACAGAAACGCTGCAAAGATAATCTTTTTTTTGAATTAAAGATTTAATAATCAAAGTTTTTATACAAAAAATCGGTTTATTTATTTTTATTTTTCTGCTAAATTCACGACCTTTGTAAGAATTTAAATTTTTAAACTTTTTAAAATGAAAACAAAAAAATTCATCGCTGCGGGTGTTTTAGCAGCATCACTACTGGGGTTACAATCTTGTGACAAAGCAAAAGAAAAAGCACAAGAAGCTGTAAGTGCAGCACAGGAAGTCGCAAATGAGGCTTCTGGAAAAGAAAGCATCGATTACAAACTATTTTCTGACCCAGCACAAACCCAAAAATGGTATGATGCCGTAGTGGAAAAACTTGGAGAAAACGCAAAAGTAACTGACGAAGTGAGATTCCACATAAGCAGACCAAGCGTAGAGGGAATGATTAAAAGAAAAGATGACCCAGACAATCTTATGATTTCTATCGTTTACCAAGACAATGTAGACAAAAGAAGAGTTCAGGAAATCAATTACCACTCTAACCATAACGGATGGGAAGCGCCAGAGACTAAAGAAATCAATGTAATCGGGCCTAACGCAGACAAGTTCCGTCTAGAAGATGAGCTGTTTGACTTCAAAGAAGTAACACTTGAAACTTTGAAAAAAGCAATCGATGATGCTTGGAAAAAGCACAAAGATGATGAAGCGTTTGAATATCAGTATGTTAATGACATTACCATCAAACAAAATGAGATAGAAGTTTCTATAAAAGGAAAACTAAAATCCAACGCACAAGAGAAATCTAACTACTACAAAACAGATTTCAAAGGAAACGCACGATAAAAATCAATAACAAGAGACCGCAGAGCCTTCTGCGGTTTTTTTATTGAATACGAAAAAGGGCGAGATTTGGTTTTGATGTAATTAAATTGTTACTTCGTAAAAAATAATTAAATTTGCCCACTATGGAAAACAAAGTGAATAGTAAAAGTATAGAAGCCATCAAGGAGGTTCTGCGAAACTACCTGAAAGAAAAAGGACTGAGAAATACTCCTGAGAGATACACTATCTTGGAGGAGATATACAATTACGACAAGCACTTTAATGTGGATGACCTCTATTTACTAATGCTGCAGAAAAAATACCACATCAGTAAAGCGACCATCTACAACACGATAGAGGTTTTTCTAGATGCCGGGCTGGTCAGAAAACATCAGTTCGGCGAAAGTTCCACCTATGAAAAATCCTATTTTGACCGCCAGCACGACCACATCGTTCTTTACAAAGATAGTTCGCAGAAAGAAATAGAGGAAATCATAGAGTTCTGCGACCCAAGAATCCAAGCGATAAAGGAGTCCATAGAAAACGCTTTCGGGGTATCCATAGATAGCCACACGCTCTATTTCTACGGACAAAAGAAGGAGACCACTCCATAAAAACACCCAATTTATGACAAAAAAACTGTTTATATCTTTTTTCATGCTGTCCACTTTGTTTGTCTTTGGGCAGATTACTTCCATAAATGGCAATTTGGAAAAAGACCCTTTTTTTGACCAAAAACAAGAAGGAAAAGATGAACCTGTAAAGGTAAAAATCATCCATGCAGACCTTACCCAAAAAAGGCAAGATTTGTTCGACGGAAATACCTTCATGACAGGAAATGTGCATCTAGAACATAAAGGCTCTACACTAAAAGCCGACACCGTGATTTTCTATTCCGAAGCGAACTTTGCCAAGGCAATAGGAAACACCCAGCTGCAGACCTCTGATGGCAACCTAATCACCGCAGGAGAAATCCAGTATGACGGCAACTCCCAGCGTGGAATCGCAAGGAAAAATGTAGTCCTCACAGACCCTAAACAGACCATAAAAACGGATATTCTCTACTATGACCGAATTCCCAACACGGCCTATTTCAACACGGGAGGAACTATCTACAATGGCAGCAACACCATCAGAACCAAAACTGCCACCTACAACATCACCAGCCGAGTGGTAGATGTTACAGGAAATGTAAATATAGACAACAGCCAGTACCAAGTGCAAGGAACTAAAATCAAACAAAATCAAAACACCAACACCGCAGAGTTCTACGGCCCTACTACGATTATCAACAAAAGTAATCCATCCAACTCGGTATACACAGAGAAAGGATACTATAAAATGAACAGCAAGGAGGTCGTTCTCAGCAAAAATTCACGAATCTACTACAATGGGAAAACCCTGAAGGGCGATGCCATGTATTACAACCAAAACACAGGTTTCGGAACTGCGAAAGGAAATGTATTGCTGGACGACCCGCGGGAAAACCGCTTTGTAAGAGGCTCTTATGGCGAGATATTTGAAAATAAAGATTCTGCGATGATTACAGGAAAGCCCTATGCTGTGAAAATCTTTAAAAATGATTCACTATTTTTCTCTGCCGAAAAAATCATCGCTTACCAAAAAGCCGATTCCAGCAGAATGAAAAAAAGTTTCCTAAAAGCCTACCACAAAGCCAGAATGTTCAAATCTAATGCGCAGGCAAGAGCTGATTCACTCAGTTTTAATGAAACTGACGGAGAGCTTCACCTCATCAGAAAACCTATTTTCTGGACAGGCGAACGACAAGTGACAGGCGATGTTATCAAGGCTTACCTCAACACACAAAACGAAAGCATAGATTCTTTAAAAGTAATCGGAAACGCACTAGCAATCAGCAAGGTAGATTCCATCAATCTAAAAGATGAATTTAACCAAGTGAAAGGCAAACAGATGATAGCCTACTACAAAAACAATAATATTCATCTGATAAAAGTAACCGAAAACGCACAGGCTATCAACTATGTAGAAAGCCAAAACGCAAAGACAAAAAACATGGACAGACTAGGCATTTCACTTTCATCATGTGGAGAGATTGAGGCGCTTTTCGAGGAACAAAAACTACACATCGTAGCGTGTAACATTGGCGCAAATACAGACATATATCCTATGAGCAAAATAGCTCCAGAGAAGCGGAAATTCCCAGAGTTTAACTGGAATACCAAAGACCGCCCACGGAAATGGAAGGATATATTTCTAGACTCACCTGAAAATGTAGAAATCATCTACGAAACAGACACCACCCTCTATGACCAAGCGGAAAACAAACGAAAAAAAGAGGAAGAAAAGAAAAATGCCAATAAAATAAAACGAGTAAAAAAATAATAAAAAGAAAAAGCACCTGAAATCAGGTGCTTTTCTTATTCCTCTCCTTCTGGAAGATCCTCATCTTCTACATTCTGAGCGGCTTTTTTTATCTCTAATTTATGAGCGATGAGGTCTAAATTTTCTACTCTATTTTTGAAAATCTTTATCGCTGTGAAAACTGCCTCCTCAAAGGAATGAGCATCCGCAACGCCCTTCCCTGCGATATCATAAGCCGTTCCATGGTCTGGCGATGTTCTAATGAGCGGCATTCCTGCCGTGTAGTTCACTCCGTTTTCGTATGCGATGGTCTTAAACGGAGTAAGACCTTGGTCATGATACATTGCTAAAACTCCATCAAAATGCTTGTATTTTTCTGGCTGGAAGAAACTATCCGCTGGATAAGGCCCAAAAGCCATAAAACCTTGGTCGAACAATTCCTTAATGGCTGGTTCTATGATTTCTTTTTCCTCCATTCCTATCGTTCCGCCATCGCCTGAGTGTGGATTCAGCCCTAACACTGCGATTTTTGGTCTTTCGATGGAGAAATCCAGTTTCAGACAGTTGTTCATCTGTTTCACTTGGTCTATTATTCTTTGTTTCGTAATCGTTTGCGCTACTTTCGCTAGTGGAATATGATGGGTAGAAACTGCAACTTTTAAATCTTCTGTCACCAAAAACATCAATCCTTTGGCAGCGAATTTTTTCTCTAAATACTCGGTATGCCCTGTGTATGGGAAACCATGTTTTATCATTTCATCCTTGTTGATGGGTGCAGTTACCAGCACATCTATTTCACCTTTCATCAGGGCATTTGTGGCAGCTTCTAACGAATCTATCGCTAGCTTGGTAGATTCCTCTGTGGGCGTACCGAACTTTACCTCCATTTCATCTTTACGAAGATTTACAATGTTTATCTGTCCATCTACCGCTTCGGAGGCGTGAAGGATATAGTTAAAATTAAACTGCAGTTTAAATACATTTTTCTGAAAAGAAAAGAGCTTCCCTGAACCAAAAATCACAGGCGTGAAAAAATCCAGCATACTCTTGTCTTTCAATGTTTTAAGGATGATTTCTGGGCCTATTCCATTATAATCTCCGATAGAAATTCCTACTTTTATTTTATGTTTAAATTCCATTTTGCTTAACTTTGGGTCTTAAAAGAGCAAAATTAGTTTAATTTTTTGAGAAGAAAACAGATTTATTCAAAAATACTTTAAATTTATGTTTACAGGAATAGTAGAAGCCACTGCCACAGTAGAAAATATAGAAGCCAAGGGAACAAGTGTTCATTTTACGATGAGCTGCCCTTTTACAGATGAACTAAAAATAGACCAAAGCCTTTCTCATAACGGCTGCTGTCTGACCATAGAAAAAATTGAAAATCAGCGATATGGCGTAACCGCGATACAAGAAACTTTGGAAAAAACCAATCTGGGAAGCTGGAAAATAGGCACAAAAGTAAATCTGGAAAGATGCGTGCTGATGAACGGCAGACTGGACGGGCATATCGTGCAGGGACATGTAGACCAAACAGGGACAATAAAATCCATAGAAAACCTAAACGGCAGCCACTACATCACGATAGCATACACCGAGAAAGATGGATTTACTACCGTTCCACAAGGGTCTATCACCGTGGACGGCATCAGCCTGACCGTAGCCCACAGTGGAAAAAATGAGTTTTCGGTGGCGATAATTCCTTACACTTGGGAACATACTAATTTGAAGAATTTAGAGATTGGCAGTAAAGTAAATCTGGAATTTGACATCATTGGGAAATATGTAGCAAAACTTATGAAAAAATAACCCATGAGCTCCATCATCAAAGGAAACATACGAACGAGAATTTTCTTCGGATTTATGCTGGTTACCCTGCTGAGTATCATAGGCGTAACGGTAATCTCCTATCTCGTTTTCAAAAAAAATACCGAAACCCAAAACAAAGAAAGACTACGCCAAACGGTAGAAATACTAATGGCTTCACTGGACTATGCCGTGAGCCATACGACTGTAACCGAAGAAAACATAAAACCTGTCTTGGAGAAAAAAATCTTAGAAATCTCCGATATCAACAAGCAGGACATCATCATCTATAATCTACAAGGGAAGTTCTTACTTTCCAACAAAGATAAAAACCAAGTTTCTCCACAGGAAATCCCAGAAGAAGTCCTAAAAAAAATCCTAAAAAAGGGAAATAGATTTGACTCCATAGAATACATAAAAGATGATGAGGATAATCTGACCGCCTCTTATATTCCACTCTTGAACAATATGCTGGAGCCTGTCGCCATTGTTTTTTTTCCTTTTTATCATAGTGATAACACCCGCCTGAATACCTTTAACCAGTATATCCAAATCATGGTCGCGGCGAACATCATCATCATCATGCTTGGGATATGGCTAAGCTGGAGAATTTCCGATGAGCTGACGAAAAACATCAGAAAAATTTCACACAAAATCACACAAATAGACCTTAACGAAGAACTAAAACCCATCCGATATTATAACGATGATGAATTCACTCCGCTCATCAATTCCTATAACCGAACTATACGGATGATAGAGGAACAAAAAAAACTATTATCCTTCAAAGAAAAAGAATCGGCATGGCGCGAAATGGCGAAACAAGTGGCGCATGAAATCAAAAACCCACTGACTCCCATGAAACTCCTCATCCAAAATTTTGAAAGGAAATTTGATAAAAACGACCCAGATATAGATGATAGAGTAAAAAAACTCTGCTCCTCCATGGTGGACCAAATAGACCTGATGGCAAAGGTAGCAGGAGCTTTTTCGGAATTTACAAAACTGCCCGAAAAAAAGAATGAGGTAATCAATGTAAACAATGAAATTTCATCCCTTGTAAGGATTTTTGATGATAAGAACGAAATCATATTTCAATCTAAACAAAATAATGTCCTCATCAACTTTGACAAATCTTTCTTCCAAAGGATAATGACCAACCTCATCCTAAATGCCCAGCAGGCAAAAAATGAGAAACAAGACTTTTTCATCAAAATCAATCTAGAACTTTTAAACAAAAAAATAAGCCTAACCATAGAGGATAACGGAAACGGAATCCCTGAGGACAAATTAGAAAAAATCTTTGAGCCTAATTTTACCACCAAATCCAGCGGTACAGGACTCGGGCTGGCAATGGTAAAAAGAATGATAGAAGACTATAAGGGAGAAATCTCCATCCGCTCCAAAGAAGGAAAAGGAACTACATTTATGATTATCCTCCCTACCAATATGTAAAAAAATATGAAAGCACTAAAATCCCTCAATCCCTATTTTTGGAAACATAGAAATATGCTTTCGTTAGGAGTTTTATTTATTTTTCTTAGTAATTTTTTCAATATCTTCTGGATACAGTATCTGGGAGACACCATAGATGCTATACAGCAGGTTTTGAGCAGTAAGAATAATGACAGCGATACTATTATAAAAACACTTCTTATCAATGGAGGCATCATCATAGGCTCATCCATCATTGCAGGAGTTTTTCGGTTTATGATGAGACAGACCATCATAGTGACATCCAGAAAAATAGAATACGAACTAAAAAACGAAATCTACCAGCACTACCAAAGCCTTTCCCTTACAAACTTCAAAAAAACAAGCATAGGCGACCTTATGAACCGCCTCAGCGAGGACATTATCGCCATTAGAATGTATCTCGGCCCTGGCGTGATGTATGTAGCGAACCTCATCATCTTGCTGATGATTACTAGTTTTTATATGATAAGAACTGATTTGGAGATGACACTTGTCATTCTAATACTGCTACCCATATTTTCTCTTTCTGTGTATAAAGTAAGCGGAATTGTAGGGAAAAAATCAAAATTGGTTCAGGAAAGCCAGTCTGCAATTTCTACTTTCGTGCAGGATAGTTTTTCGGGAATTAGAGTGGTGAAATTCTTTAACAAAGAAAAATATGTCCAAGACAAATACGATGAAAAAATAAAAAGCTACCAAAACAGATCGGTAGATTTAGCCAAGTATGAGAATTTTTTCTACACTTCTATGATTCTGATTGTGGGAATTTTGGATATCGCTATTTTATTCATCGGCGGACAGAAGTACATTAATGGAGAAATCAACATCGGTATGATTGCTAATTTCTTTATGTATGCCAATGCGATGGTGATTCCGTTCAGCACCGTGGGCTGGGTGACTTCTATCAACCAACGGGCAGAAGCATCTATGCAGAGGATAAATGAATTTATGAATATTCATTCCGATATCGTAAATACCAATCATGATATTTACGAAATCAAAGGCGATATAGAGTTCCGAAATGTGAGCTACACCTATCCCAACACGGGCATCAAAGCTGTGGAGAATTTAAGTTTTAAAGTAAATGCGGGAGAATTCATCACCATCACAGGAAAAACAGGAAGCGGGAAATCTACCATCGCTCTTCTTCTTTGCAGGCTGATAGACCCAGATGAAGGAGAAATACTGATTGATGGCAAAAACCTAAAAGAGCACAATCTGGAACTTTACCGAAAATTCATCGGTTATATTCCGCAGGAAAGTTATCTTTTCTCCGACACGATAGAGAATAACATCGGCTTTGCGGTAGACCATCCTACGCCTGAACTGATAGAAAAATTTGCGAAAATAGCTGACATTCATAATGATGTGATGCTCTTCAGAGACAAATACCAGACCGTGGTAGGAGAACGAGGCGTAATGCTTTCAGGCGGGCAGAAACAAAGAATCTGCATCGCCAGAGCCCTTATCAAACAGCCTCAAATCGTGATTTTTGATGACTGCCTATCAGCTCTGGACACCAAAACCGAACAAAACATTCTGACCAATATAGAGAAAGAAGTAGCCAACTGCACTGCCATCATCATCACCCACCGAGAAACCGTGACGAGCAGTCAAAAAATAAACCTATATCCAAATATATGATTTTTGATAGTTTTTTGATTTTTTCTATCAGAGTTTTAAAAAATTATCTTAAATTTGTTGAGCATTATTAAAATAACAATAAAATGAGTGATTACAAAGAACGCCAAGAAAATGAAATTTTTACAAAGGTGTTAAAAGCAGGAAGGAGAACTTATTTCTTTGATGTGAGAGAAACAAAAGCAGGCGACTACTACCTTACTATCACAGAAAGTAAGAAAAATTTTAATGAAAGTGGTGAAGCAACTTTTGAAAAACACAAAATCTATCTTTACAAAGAAGATTTCAAAGGTTTCTTAGAAATGTTCAATGAAACTAAAGATTTCATCATCGAACAAAAGGGAGAAGATGTAATTTCTGAAAAACATGACAAAGACTTCAAATCCCGTTCTTTCACAATAGATTCTGACGAGGATTTTTAAGAAATTATTTTTGTTTATATAAAAAAAATGGAGCCGTTATAAAGCTCCATTTTTCTATTTTAATTCAAAATCATCTCTGTCTAAAAGAACTTTAAATTTCTGTCTAAAAGAATTTAATTTCTCCAAATCTATATTCGCCGATACTATATCTCCATTTTTCTCGGATATCTCTGTCCCATCAGCATAGAAACAATGCGTGCTCTCTGGATAATTGAGCCCTGAACCATCTTTTCCTATCCTATTAACTCCGAACACAAACGACTGATTCTCAATAGCTCTAGCTCTCAAAAGCGTTTCCCACGCCAAAATACGAGACTCTGTCCAGCTGGCTACATTTATCATTACATCATAGTTATCGACATTTCTCGCAAATACAGGAAATCTCAAATCATAGCACACCAAAAGCAAAAACCTAACTCCTTTATAATCAACCACTACACGCTCCTTCCCTGGTGTATAGATTTTATCCTCTCCACCAAAAGAAAACAAGTGCTTTTTATCGTATTGATGAACTTTCCCAGATGGTTCCACAAAATAAAACCGATTATACATTTGTCCATTTTCCTTCACCGAAACACTCCCTCCCACTGCTGATTTTTTCTTCTCTGCGAAATGCTTCATCCATGCAAGTATCTCGCCTTTGCTGTCTGCTACCTCTTCCGTATCAACGCAAAATCCCGTAGTAAACATCTCTGGAAGGAGAAATATATCCGCCTGTTCATCTTTTAATTTTTCTTCAATAATATTGATATTTTCCTCTGGAGATTTCCATTGAATATCCAAATTTAATGCTGTTATTTTCATATTTTTTGACTTTTGTTTGTAAATCTATAATTTTTTATTTTAAATCCAAAAATATTTAATAATGTTTTTAGTACCTTTGCACGATTTTAATTTTAAATTTGATGGAATTAGCATTAAAAATATTTCAATTTATTCTAAGTATTTCTATTTTAGTAGTTCTTCACGAATTAGGACATTATCTTCCTGCAAAGTGGTTCAAGACCCGAGCAGAGAAATTTTTCCTATTCTTTGACCCTTGGTTTTCTTTATTTTCAATGAAAAAAATCAACGGAAAATGGCAATACAAATTTTTCTCTAAAAATCAGCCTGATACAGAAGTCATCGAGGTAGATGGAGAGAAAAAAGAAGTCCCTATCAATATAGAAAACCTGCCTGATAATGATTGGAGAAAACACCCAGAAAGCACAAAATGGGGCATCGGCTGGCTGCCTATGGGAGGCTATGTAAAAATAGCGGGAATGGTGGATGAAAGTATGGATACAGAACAGCTGAAAAAACCTGCTGAACCTTGGGAATTCCGTAGCAAACCAGCTTGGCAGAGACTTATCATCATGCTTGGCGGAGTTACTGTTAATTTCTTTTTAGCTTGGATAATTTATTCTTGTCTTTCCTATTTTAATGGGGAAATGATTTTTAATCCTGATAAAAATGTAACGATTACTTATGGTGAATCAGCCAAGAAAATGGGATTCCAAGATGGAGATAAAATCCTAAAAGTAGATGGAAAAGAACAGAAAAATTTAGAAAAACTATCTCTGGATGTTTTATTAAGCGACCATATTACTGTGCTAAGGGGTGGAAAAGAAGTTACTTTTGATACCAATGACGAAGGCAAAGCTATGGTATTTCAAGAAGATACACCAAAGGGATTCCTTGTTCCGAGAATAGAACCCATAGTAGATACTGTGATAGCTAAAACAGCAATAGATGCAGGATTACAAAAAGGAGATAAAATACTAAAAATCAACGATAAAAATATTACTTTTTACGATGAACTGCCTTCTGCATTATCAAAACACGCAGGACAGGAAGCTTTGGTTCAAGTAGAAAGAGCAGGTAATACGGTAGATTTAAAACTTCCTGTATCAAAAGAAGGAACGATAGGCATCTCTGTTGGCAGAAACTTTCTAACAAAAAAGGACTTTACCGCAATAGAAGCCGTATCAAGAGGTTTCACACGCTCCATAGAGGAACTGACATACCAAATAAAACAATTTAAACTTGTGTTTAATAAAACGGTGAAAGGCTATAAAAAAGTAGGAGGACCTATTGCAATTGTTAATCAAATGCATGTAAAACAAGACACAGCTGGAAATTATGCAATTGACTGGACTTTCTTCTGGAGTTTTACGGCTATGTTCTCTGTTTGGTTAGCATTTCTAAACCTACTTCCTATCCCTGGGCTTGATGGTGGACATGTGGTATTTACGCTTTGGGAAATGATCACAGGGAAGCCTGCTTCTCAGAAAGTGTTAGAATATGCACAAATGGCCGGAGTTATTTTCCTATTATCTCTGATGGTGTTAATCTTTGGAAATGACATTGTTAAGTTAATCCTGGACAAATTTTAGAAAAAATAATTACAAAAAGTTTCATAAAAATTTGGTGGATATAAAAAATGTTCCTATATTTGCATCACTAAAAATGAACAAAACGCCTTTTTAGCTCAGTCGGTTAGAGCATCTGACTGTTAATCAGAGGGTCGCTGGTTCGAGCCCAGCAAAAGGCGCCAAAAAAGAGTTATCAGATGATAACTCTTTTTTTGTTTGTATAACTCAGCTTACTTCCCATTTCCACAAAAATTTCAACCTCCATAAACACACTACGCCCAGTAAAGGAATAGTTCCTTCACTGGGCGCAGTCGTTTCTAAATCATTCTATTTATTAGCCTTATAATAGTTTATCAGTCCATTCGTAGAAGAATCATGGGAAGAAATTTTCTCAGAATTGGTAAGTTCAGGTAAAATTCTATTTGCGAGGACTTTTCCGAGTTCCACCCCAAATTGGTCAAAACTAAAAATATTCCAAATCACTCCCTGAACGAATATCTTGTGTTCATACAAAGCGATAAGCTGCCCCAGCGAAAAAGGATTTAATTCTTTAAATAAAAATGAATTCGTTGGAATATTTCCTTGGAAAATCTTATAATTTACCAGCTTTTCTATTTCAACAACAGATTTATTGGTTTTTTGTAATTCATCTAAAACCTGCTCTTTATCCTTTCCAAAAGCCAAAGCTTCTGTCTGCGCAAAGAAATTCGCCAAAAGTTTTTCCTGATGGTCAGAAACCGAATTACAAGACTTCGCATAGGCGATAAAATCCGACGGAATCAGCTCCGTTCCCTGATGAATAAGCTGGTAGAAGGCGTGCTGCCCGTTAGTCCCTGGCTCTCCCCAGATAATCGGTCCAGTTTCGTAATACACAAATTCTCCATTTCTATCCACAGACTTACCATTACTCTCCATATCGCCCTGCTGAAGGTAGGCAGGAAAACGGTCAAGATACTGAGAATAAGGCAGAACGGCGTGCGAACTTGCATCAAAAAAGTTTCTGTACCAAATGCCCAGCAATGCCATCAGCACTGGAACATTTTCGGAAAAATCTGCTTTTTGGAAATGAATATCCGTGTCGTTTGCTCCTTTTAAAAGCTGTTCGAAATTATCATAACCAATTGATAACACTATACTTAGACCGATAGCCGACCAAAGCGAATAGCGACCGCCGACCCAGTCCCAAAATTCAAAAATATTTTCTTCGGCGATTCCAAATTTCTTAACCTCCGAAATATTAGTAGAAAGCGCCACAAAGTGCTTTGCCACATCTCCCTGACTGCCAGATTTTAAGAACCAATCCTTTGCAGAATGGGCGTTAGTCATGGTTTCCTGAGTGGTGAAAGTTTTAGAAGCAATGATGAAAAGCGTGGTTTCTGGGTTGAGGTTTTTAAGTGTCTCGGCTAAGTGATTTCCGTCTACATTAGACACAAAATACACATTCAACCTTGTTTTAAAATGCTTCAATGCTGAGCAGACCATCACTGGCCCTAAATCCGAACCTCCAATCCCAATATTCACCACATCCGTGATTTCCTTTCCCGAAAATCCTTTATGCTCGCCCGAAATCACCTTTTCCGAAAAAGTTTTCATTTGAGAAAGAACCCTTTTCACATCAGGTTTAATATCTTTTCCATCCACTAAAATCGGCTGGTCAGAAAAATCCCTCAAAGCCGTGTGGAGAACTGCCCTTCCCTCGGTTTCATTTATTTTTTCACCCGAAAAAATTGCCGAAATTGCCGTTTTCAGCTCACATTCTTCAGCCAACTGGAGCAAAAGATTTTTTACCTTTTCATCGATTAGATTTTTAGAAAAATCAAACAAAAAGTTTTCTTTTTTTATAGAAAACTCTTCAAAACGATTACGATTTTCAGCAAAAAGCTCCCTCAAATCAAAGTTTTTTTCAGCAAAATATTCATTCAGTCCTTTCCAAGCCTTAGTCTGGGTAGGGTTTATTTTTGGTAGCATAAATTTTAATTATTAAAAAACACAAATTTAGTCTTTTAAATTTAAAAAATCCCTGCTGTATGCAGGGATTTTCATCATTTATTTTTCTTCTTCTTTTTTATGTGATTTTTTCCAAAATTTCTTTCTGTTTCTCCAAGCAAAAATCCCTAAAACACCGACCAAAATAAACATCCAAGCGTTTGCAGCCAGTATCAAAAACTTCTGGAATCCATAAAATCCATCAACGAAAGCTTCTTTAAAATCATACCAAAAACTTCCTTTGTATTTGTTTTCTAATTTATTGACATTCGGCATTTCTACTTGAGAAATCTTGAATTTCGGTTCAGAAAGATGGATATCCACCGTGCTATATTTCAGTTCATCAGCAAGATTGAAATCATTTATTTTCTGATAATTAAGCTCTCGTTCGTTATCATTTGCTGCTTCTGCATTTTTCGTTGTGTTGGTTTGCTGGGAAAGTTGAGCTTTATGCTTCTCCATTCTTTGTTTTTCCAGTTCAGCCATTTTTACATTAGCACTCACATCTTCAGCAGTGATGGTTCGTTCTCGGAGAAAAATACTCTTGTCATTCAGTAATTTTAGGAAATCTGACAATTTCTCCGTTGGCACCCGCACCTGCATTTGGTTTTTAGTGGTGTATTTACGGACATATAGGGATTTTTCTTCTGACTGAGGGAAGACATTTTCCTCCAAAACATCACTGCGATAATTACTACTCGTCACAAAACCACCCATTTCCTTCAATGTATTTTCTATGTAGATAGTCGCCTGATATACATCCGAAACATCCATATCTACATCTGCTTTTCGCACGAATTTTTTGCCTTCCACTTCTTGGGTTGCCGCCATAGATATAGATGTGGCAGCACTATCTGCAACTGCTTCTGATCCATTTAAATCAAGATCTATATAAGCAGCTTCTGATTCATTTTTTTTTGCGCAGGAAACTATCATAAAGACAGCCATAAAGACCACAACCGAATTTCTAAATACTCTTTTCATATTCCTATTTTTTTGAATTATTGGTACAAATTTCCATCAAATTCCTTGACAATTATTGTAAATTGGTTTTAAAACTAATGAAAATTGGTTTTACAAATTTATATCACTGATTGTCTTTTAGTTGTAAAAAAACTTTATTCCAAATATAGTATATTTATTTGATTTTTTTATCCAAGAAATTTAAAATTTTCCAGCCCTGCTCATCTACTTTTTTCAGAAATTTAGCAATAATCACAGCCAACAAAACATTTAAAACATAAATCAAAATCATCAAAACGAACCAATGTAATTTTTCCCTAAAAACAGGAATGAAAAAATACACCAAAGACGAGCTGATTCCCTGCGCAAAATAGAAAAATATCGCATTCTGACCTATGTACGAAAGCAGATTTTCTTTCTGAATTTTCGGTCTGTTATAAAAAATAAAAACCATCGCCAAAGAAACGAAAGACCAAACGATATAAGGGATTTTCGGCGGGAATTTCTGTTTATTGAGTTTGTAAAAAATATTTACTCCATAGCTCCAAAACATTCCTACAAAGCTGAGTAATACAAAACCAATTAAAAACAGAACCTGAGCATTGGTCAGTTTCTTATTTTTCAGCTGGTAAGCCACAAGAAATACCATCAAATAAAAAACCGTATAGCCCACCTGTCCAGTGGGATAAAAACCTGGATTAGAATTAAAAATAAATATAAAAACCACGCAAAAACCTACAATCCACCAAATGTATTTTGAGAAAAACCTCAGCACGATGACACCAAAAAAAGTAACAATGTAGTAGGTTTTCAAATACCAAAAACTGCCCATCACCACAGGAAACACATCACAAGTGCTGTACTGATGCAGCCACCAGTTTCCCAAAAGTTTAAAATCAAAAGGCTGGCTCAGACTGTTCTCCGTATATTTCGATCCGAAGGTCAGAAAGAAATTTTGATATGTTTCTTTATCAAAAAAAGACTGCAAAAAAACCTTGAAAAACCCATCAAAAAGGAACAATCCTGTCACAAAAATCATATATGTGATTTGTAATTTCAGCAGCCTGCGAAAGGTTTTATCAATATTCCCAGAAGAAGTCAATCCACTGAGTGCGAAGAAAATAGGCACATCAAAAAGCAGACTGAAAATCCTCATTTCATTAGAAACATAAAACTGCCCAGACCAAAAAACAGTATGAATAAAAACTATCGACAAAGTTGCCAATCCCTTCGCGTAATCAATGTATAAATCTCTTTTCATCAAACCGAGAATTTTTAGCCAAAAATAAAATTTTTAATTAAAAATTTATCCCTTCTGAAGAATATTTAGTAATTTTGTGCATCATTCAAAAACAAAAATTATGTTTAAAAAAGTAATTTATTTAGGTCTTATGGCAGGAGCAATTCACTTTGCTGATGCTCAAAAAATTAATTTAGGAAAAGCGCTGGATGCAGGTGCAAAAGGAGTAAAAGCAATGACTTTCTCTAATGCTGATGCAGCAAGACTTTCTAAAGAATCTGTGGACTGGATGGATAAAAACAATCCAGTAGCTGACAAAAACAGCCCTTACACAAAAAGACTAAACCGTCTTTTCGGTAAACACAAAAACCAAGATGGACTTTCTTTAAATTATAAAGTATATGTAGTAAGAGATATCAATGCCTTTGCTGCTGCTGACGGAAGCGTGAGAGTATTCTCTTCTCTTATGGATATCATGACTGATGATGAGCTTTTGGCTGTTATCGGACACGAAATCGGGCATGTGAAAAACGAAGACACTAAAGACGCTATCAAATCTGCATACACCAGAGCTGCTCTTATAGATGCTGCTGGTGCTGCTAGTAACACAGCCGCAAAACTTAGCGACTCTCAGCTAGGAAATATGGCAAACGCATTCTTGGACTCTTCTCACAGTAGAAAACAAGAAAGCCAAGCAGATGACTATTCTTATGAATTCATGAAATCTAACGGATACAATGTAGTAGGAGCTTACACAGCGTTCAAAAAACTAGAACTTCTAGCTGGCGGAGCGAAAGAAAACGGATTCCAAAGAATGTTCAACTCTCACCCAGACAGTGGAAAAAGAGCTGAAGCAATCAAGAAAAAAGCGATAAAAGACGGCCTTTGGAAAGATCCAGGAACAGTGGAACTTCCAAAAACGAAAATCGTTCAAAAATAAAACAAGAACTTCTCTCTGATTTGAGAGAAGTTTTTTTGTTAAAAAATCAACAGGATTTTTGTAAAAGAAAAAAAAATATTATATTTGCAAACTAATTTTAAAATAAATACTTATAACAATGTTTGCAATCGTAGAGATAGCGGGGCTTCAATACAAAGTAGAGCAAGACCAAAAGTTATTCGTAAACCGTTTAGCAGGAGACAAAGGAGCAAAAGTTTCTTTTGACAAAGTTCTTTTGACTTCTAACGGAACAGTAACTGTAGGCGCCCCAGCTGTAGAAGGAGTCGCTGTGGAAGCAGAGATTTTAGACCATGTTCAAGCTGATAAAGTAATCGTTTTCAAAAAGAAAAGAAGAAAAGGTTACAAAGTGAAAAACGGTCATAGACAACAATTAACTCAAATCCAGATCGTATCTATTTCTGGTTTTGAAGGAGGTGCTAAAAAGAGCACAAAAAAGACTACTAAGAAAAAAGCAGAAGACACAGTAGAAGAGTCTGAAGCATAAGAATCAGTAGTAAAGTAACTAACTTTAAAAAGTATTAAAAGAAATGGCACACAAGAAAGGAGTTGGTAGTTCCAAAAACGGTAGAGAGTCTCACTCTAAAAGATTAGGCGTGAAGATTTTTGGTGGTCAGGAAGCTATTGCTGGGAACATCATCGTAAGACAAAGAGGTACTCAGCACCACCCAGGTGAAAATGTAGGAATGGGTAAAGACCATACATTATTCGCATTGGTAGATGGTAAAGTAGTTTTCACTAAAAAGAGAAACGACAGATCTTATGTATCTGTAGAACCAAATGCTTAAAAGCATTGATAAAAATCTATAAAAGCCTTAGTTTTATACTAGGGCTTTTTTATATAAACATAAATCTATTTTGTTATGAATAACGATACCTTACTAAATATTGCAAGTGAATTCGGGACACCCTTATATGTATATGATGCTGAATCAATTAAAAATCAATACCAAAATTTAATCTCAGCTTTTCCAGAAAAGACAAAATTTTTCTACGCTTGTAAAGCATTGACCAACATCAATATATTAAAATATGTAGAACAGCTGGGCGCAAATCTTGACTGCGTTTCTATCAACGAAGTCAAACTTGGGCTAAAAGCAGGATTTGCTCCTGAGAAAATTTTATTCACGCCAAATTGCGTAGACCTCACAGAGATAGAGGAAGCTATGAAACTGGGAGTTCATATCAACATTGACAATATCTCTATTTTAGAGCAGTTTGGGAATAAATACAGCGATTCCTACCCTATCTTTATCAGGATAAATCCTCACATATACGCGGGAGGAAACCACAAAATATCTACAGGACATATTGACTCCAAATTCGGGATTTCTATCCATCAGCTTCGCCATATAGAAAGATTAGTAAAATCCACAAAACTGAATATTGAGGGGCTGCATATGCATACAGGCAGCGAAATCCGTGACCCTGATGTATTCCTACAAGGAATGGAAATCATGTTCGAACTAGTGGAACATTTTCCTAATTTGAAATACATTGACATGGGCAGCGGTTTCAAAATTTCTTACCACTCAGATGATATGGAAACAGACATCGCTTTACTTGGTAAAAAAGTGGAAGACGCTTTCCTTAGCTTCTGCAAAGAAAACGATAAAGAGCTGGAACTTTGGTTCGAGCCAGGGAAATATTTAGTGGGAAAATCTGGACATTTCTTGGTAAATGCCAATGTTATTAAACAAACTACCGCTACGGTTTTCGTGGGAGTAAATTCTGGGTTTAATCACCTCATCAGACCTATGTTCTATGATTCCTACCATATCATAGAAAACCTGTCTAACCCTACAGGAACGGAGAGAATCTACACTGTAGTGGGAAATATCTGTGAGACAGACACTTTCGCTTGGGATAGAAAACTCAATGAAGTCCGCGAAGGAGATATTCTGGTTTTCAGAAATGCAGGTGCGTATGGTTTTGAGATGAGTTCTAACTTTAATTCTAGACTAAAACCTGCCGAGGTTCTTTGGCTGAATGACAAAGCGCATCTCATCAGAAAAAGAGAAGTTTTTGAAGATTTATTAAAAAATCAAATAGAAGTTCTGTAAGTGAAATATTTTTGGGAATAGAAAATTTCCAACTTAAATCTGTCAATTTGGCAGAAATTTTATATCTTCGTAAAAAATTAGAATGTGGAGAAGAAGTACATAGATGAAACACGCCAAGGCGAAGCCTATGCAATCGCAGACCTTGATGGAAACACGAAAAAACTTTTTTTGGAAAGCTATGGCTGTCAGATGAATTTTTCTGACTCCGAAATTGTAGCTTCCATCTTACAAAAAAACGGCTACAATACTACTACAGTTTTGGAGGAAGCAGACCTTATTTTGCTCAATACCTGCTCTATTCGAGAGAAAGCAGAGCAGACCGTAAGAATGCGACTTTCGCAGTTTAAAACCCTAAAAAAAGAAAAGCCAAGCCTCACCGTAGGCGTTTTAGGATGTATGGCGGAGCGATTGAAAACCAAACTTTTAGAAGAAGAACATTTGGTGGATTTGGTCGTAGGGCCAGATGCCTACCGAGACCTGCCAAACCTTCTAAAAGAAACAGCGGAAGGGCGAGATGCCATCAATGTGATACTTTCCAAAGAAGAAACTTATGCTGACATCAGTCCTGTGCGTCTGAGCGGAAATGGCGTCACTGCTTTCGTGACGATTACCCGTGGATGCGACAATATGTGTACTTTCTGCATCGTGCCTTTCACTCGTGGAAGGGAAAGAAGCCGAGATCCTCATTCTATTATCAACGAGTGCAAAGAACTTTGGGAAAATGGTTATAAAGAAATCACACTCCTTGGGCAGAATGTGGATTCCTACCTTTGGTATGGCGGCGGCGCGAAAAAAGATTTTGACAAAGCTTCCGAGATGCAAAAGGCCACTGCCCTGCATTTCGCACAGCTGCTGGAAATGGTAGCTCAGGCTGTTCCTGAGATGAGAATTCGTTTTGCGACTTCCAATCCGCAGGATATGAGTCTGGATGTCTTCCGTATGATGGCAAAATATGACAATATTTGTAAATATGTGCATCTGCCTGTACAAAGCGGAAGCGACAACATGCTGAAAGCCATGAACCGCCAGCACACCCGCCAAGAATATTTAGATTTAATAAAAGAAGCAAAAAAAATCGTTCCAGATATTGCTTTTTCGCAGGATATGATAGTTGGTTTCTGTGGAGAAACAGAACAAGACCACCAAGATACACTTTCCCTAATGAGAGAGGTGGAATACGACTACGGCTACATGTTTGCCTATTCAGAAAGACCAGGAACGCCTGCGCACAAGAAGATGAAGGACGATGTCCCAGCCGATGTAAAACAACGCAGACTCTCCGAGGTGATTGCCTTACAGGGCGAACTCTCCACTATGAGACTGAAAGGATATGTAGGCAAAAACCACGAGGTACTGATAGAAGGAGCTTCCAAAAAAGACCCTAACCAATGGAGAGGCCGAAACTCCCAAAATGTAGTAGTAGTTTTTGACAAACAAGATGGCCAAAAGATAGGCGATACAGTTTCTGTATATGCCTACGACAGCACACAGGGAACGCTTATTGGAAGAGTGGTTTAATTTAAAAATATTAAAGTTAATTTAACTTCAAAAATGTCTGACTTACAAAACATAAAAAACCGCTTCGGTATTATCGGAAATTATCCTGCGCTAAACAGGGCGCTGGAAAAAGCGATACAGGTGGCTCCTACCGATATTTCGGTTTTGGTCATCGGAGAAAGTGGTACAGGGAAGGAATTTATCCCAAAAATCATCCACTCTGAATCCAAGCGCAAGCACCAGCCCTATATCGTGGTAAACTGCGGTGCTATCCCAGAAGGAACGATAGATTCGGAGCTTTTCGGGCATGAGAAAGGTGCTTTTACGGGAGCAACCAGCACGAGGAAAGGCTATTTCGAGGTGGCAGACGGCGGTACTATTTTTTTGGATGAGGTGGGCGAACTTCCTTTGCAAACGCAGGTTCGTTTGCTTCGTGTTTTGGAAAGTGGAGAATTTATGAAAGTTGGTTCCTCGCAAATCCAAAAAACCAATGTAAGAATAGTAGCGGCAACGAATGTAAATATGATGAATGCCATTCAGGAAGGGAAATTCCGTGAGGATTTGTATTACAGACTAAATACCGTTCAGGTGGATATGCCGCCACTCCGCGAGAGAAAAGGCGATATTCATTTATTATTTAGAAAATTTGCCATTGACTTTGCCGAAAAATACAGAATGCCCGAACTGATACTTGCTGAAGATGCAGTGCGGTATTTGGAAAGCTATTCATTCCCTGGGAATGTCCGCCAGCTGAGAAATTTGGTGGAGCAGATGACCGTAGTGGAACAGAGCAGAACCATTAGCGCGGAAAGACTTGCAGAATATATCCCTGCGGACAATAGACTTCCTGTGGTTTCTAATCATTCTAAAACGAATAATAATTCTGATTTCAGCTCGGAAAGGGAAATCATGTATAAAATTCTCTTTGATATGAGAAATGATATCAATGATTTGAAATCTCTGACTTCAGAACTTATCAAAAACCGAGGAACAGGAGAATTCTCTATGCATGAACAAAATCTAATCAATAGAATTTACACGCCAGATATATCATCGGCAAACCCTAGTTCGCTCCTTTATTTCGAAACGCCACCGGCAGAAATACAAAATCCGACCATCATCACAAGGTCTGATATGGAAAATTATAACAATATAGAAGACATAGAATTAGAAGAAGCTCAGCCAGAATCTTTATCTTTGCAGAATAATGAGCGAGACCTCATCATAAAAGCTTTGGAAAAACACAACGGAAGAAGAAACAAGGCGGCAGATGAACTCGGTATTTCGCAGAGAACACTTTATAGAAAGATAAAACAATATAATTTGGAAGACTGATGGGAAATTTTTTAACTAAAATAAAACTAAAAATCGTCCTGATGACAGCTGCCATGGGAATTATCCTTTCCTCGTGCTACAGCTTCACGGGGTCTTCGCTCAGTCCTGAGACGAAAACGATTTTAATCAAAAATTTTCCGAACAATGCCGCTTTGGTAAATTCTGATTTGAGCCAAGATTTCACAATGGCATTACAAAATATGTTCTTGCAGAGAACCTCCCTCAAAGGGACTTCTGAAAACCCTGACATCCTGATAGAAGGCTATATCTCGGATTACAGCATCACGCCGACATCCATTTCTTCTAGCACAATAGGGACAACGGAGGCCGCGCAAAACAAACTTACGATTACGGTACATGTAAATTATGAAAATAAAATAGAGCCTGAGAAAAACTTTAATAAAACTTTTTCTGGAGAGGCTACATTTAGTAGTGATTTGGATATCAATGCGATAGAAAGCAGCCAAGTACGAATAGTGAATGAAAGAATTATTAACCAGATTTTTAATGAAATTGTAGCAAATTGGTAATGGAAACAAGAATAATAGACCTTATAAAAAACCCTGAAACTCTTAGGGTAGAGGATTTAAACTTATTGGAAACAGAAATAGAAAAATTCCCTTATATGCAGAGTTTGAGGGCTATTTATCTTTTGGGTGTTCATCGTTTTTATAATGAAAATTTCTCAAAAGAATTAGCAAAAACGGCTGCCTATACGACAGACAAGAGGATTTTGTACAACTTGATTAACAAAACCAATGAAAATATGGCTGCGGCCTTGGCAGCAAGTGCGTTTCCTTTCAAGACTGATCTTGCTGTAAAAACACCTAAAATTCAAGAGGTTAAAACAGAGGCAATTCCAGCTCCAGCTGAGGTAAAAATTGAAGAAAACACTGATTTAGTCACAGAGAAACAATCGGTTAAAATCAGCGAGCCAGTATCTTTCGTAGAAGAAAATAAAAACGAGGAAGCACAAGCAGTGAATAATGAAACGCCTTCTATACCAGATGTTTCGCTTGTAGAAGAACCTCAGTCTGATGTTCTTTCGCCAGAGAAAATTGAGACTGAAAAAACCGAACTTACTGCTGCCGAATATATCGCTGCCGAAATGGCTAAACTAAAATCTGGTGCAGCCACAGAGGAGCCAGCTATCGCTGAAAAAGAGGAAAATATAGAAATAGCTGAAACTATTGAAATAATTAGCGAAGCTGAGAAAGAAGAAATTCTAGTTGAAGAAGTTAAAGCGGAGGAAATCTCGCCAGTAGAAATAGTGGAAGAAAAAGAAGTTGAGGTTGAAATTGAAGCTGAACCTGTTGAAGAAGAAGAGAGATTTTCTGCAGAAGAATTGGCCAGCCCAGATACATTTAATCTAAGAAAACCTAAAGAAACGACTATTGATTTCTATAACAGAAAACAAACTGGTTTTGTAGAAGAAACTCCTGCGCAGAAAGAAAACAAATACTCTTCGGAAAAACCAATTTCAGAAAAGCCAGCTGAAAAAGAAGAAGAAGAAGAAAAAGAAACAAACATTAGTTTTTATGCACAAAAACAAGCTGAATCCGTAGAAGAATCTCCTACGCAAAAAGAAGATTTTTATTCAGCTAAAACAACTTCGGAAAGTCCAGCTGAAAAAGAAGAAAGAGAAACAACTATTGATTTTTATGCTAGAAAACAAACTGGTTTCGTAGAAGAAACTTCTGCACAAAAAGAAGATTTTTATTCAGCTAAAACAACTTCGGAAAGTCCAGCTGAAAAAGAAGAAAGAGAAACAACTATTGATTTTTATGCTAGAAAACAAACTAGTTTCGTAGAGGAAACTCCTGCACAAAAAGAAAACATTTACTCTTCGGAAGAAACAATTTCTGAAAGCTCAACTGAAAAAGAAGCAAAGGAAACGACTATTGATTTTTATGCTTCTAAAAAGGCAAATTCTGATGCACAAGAAGAACAAGCATCTTATTCGCCTGTGAATATTTATCAAAAACAAATAGACACCGAAAAAGAAGATACAGCGGAAGTTTCTAAAAACCTTGTTCAGGAAGAAAATATTTCTACAACGGAAGAAGCAGCAAACAGCGAGAAACCAGAACCAAAGGCAGAAATAGAAACAGAAAAAGTTTCAGAAGCAGCGAAACCTACATCTAATAGTAATGTGACCTCGTTCATCAGCACTTGGAAAAGCTGGCTAAAAATAGACCGTTCAGAAATCGTTACTCCTTCTGAACAAGACAAAAAAGCTGCAATCATTGACAAGTTCATAGAAAACAATCCAAAAATCTCTCCGATAAAAGAGGATGTAGATTTTATTGTGAAAGAAAAGAGCAATGATATTTCCCACCTGATGACAGAAACCCTTGCTCAGCTTTATGTAGAACAAAAACTCTACACCAAAGCCATCCAAGCGTATAAAATTCTTCAAGAAAAACATCCAGAAAAAACGGAAGAATTCGAAGAAAGAATAGAGGAAATCAAAAAATCAAGAAACATAAAGTAAATAAAAAAGCCTTCAAAATTTGAAGGCTTTTCTTTTTTATTGAAAGAGGAATTAAACTACTCCTTGTGCAAGCATAGCATCAGCAACTTTTACGAAACCTGCGATGTTTGCTCCTTTTACATAGTTTACATATCCATCTTCTTCTTTTCCGTATTTTCTACATACTTCATGGATTCCTCTCATGATGGTTTGTAGTTTTTCATCTACTTCTTCTGCAGACCAGCTCAAACGGATAGAGTTCTGTGTCATCTCTAGACCAGATGTCGCTACTCCACCAGCGTTAGATGCTTTCCCTGGAGAGAATAATAATTTATTTTCCAAGAACAACTCCATTGCTTCTAATGTACAAGGCATGTTCGCAGCCTCAGTTACACACTTACATCCGTTTGCTACCAAGTTTTTAGCATCATCGATGTTAAGCTCGTTTTGTGTAGCAGCAGGGATAGCTACATCACATTTCACTTCCCAAGGGCGTTTTCCAGCGAAGAATTTAGCATTTGGATATTTTTTAACATAATCCTCTGCTCTGTTGTTTCCGCTAGCTCTTAGTTCTAGTAAGAAGTCGATTTTATCTCCACTTACTCCTTCTTCATCATATACATATCCATCAGGACCAGAGATAGTTACTACTTTACCTCCTAAATCATTTACTTTTTTAACAACTCCCCAAGCCACATTTCCGAAACCTGATACAGTCACGATTTTACCTTTGATGCTTTCTCCTTTAGTTTTAAGCATTTCTTCAGCAAAATATACAACCCCGAAACCAGTAGCTTCTGGTCTGATCAATGAACCACCAAAAGAAAGACCTTTTCCTGTCAATACTCCTGTAAATTCATTTCTCAATCTTTTATATTGTCCGAACATGTAGCCTACTTCTCTTGCTCCTACACCGATATCCCCAGCAGGTACATCCGTATCAGGACCGATATGTTTAGCCAATTCCGTTGCGAAAGACTGGCAGAATCTCATGATTTCGTTATCTGATTTTCCACTTGGGTCAAAGTCAGAACCACCTTTACCACCACCCATTGGAAGTGTTGTCAAGGAATTTTTGAAAGTCTGCTCAAACGCCAAGAATTTAAGGATGCTCAAATTCACAGAAGGGTGAAAACGAATTCCTCCTTTGTATGGCCCGATAGCAGAGTTCATCTGTACTCTGTAGCCTCTGTTTACTTGGATTTGTCCTTTGTCATCTACCCAAGGAACTCTGAAAATAATCGTTCTCTCTGGCTCAGCCATTCTCTCCAAAAGCATTTTGCCTTGGTACTGTTTTTTAGTCGCAATGAAAGGAATTACCGTTGCAGCAACTTCCTTTACTGCCTGAATAAACTCAGTTTCGTTTGGGTTTCTTGCCTCAACCCCAGCAACAAATTTTTGAATTTCTTGCTCTACATTGTACTGTTCCATAATAATATGATGTAAAATAATTTATATATTGAGCAAATTTAAGGCTTTTTTTGCCTTAAACCTAATAATATTGACCTAAAAAATCATTCTATATTTACCACGCTTTCTATACTTGGTACATGCTGTTTTACAGTGGTTTCCACGCCTAATTTTATAGTAGAATTACTGATATGGCAGCCAGAGCAGTTTCCTAAAAGCTTGACATACACCTTGTTATCTTTTATTTCTACTAATTCTATATCACCGCCATCATTATTTAAAAATGGTCTGATGCTTTCTAATGCTTTTTTTACTTTCGTTTCTATGCTTTCTTCCATGAGGATTTTACTTATTTTTTAGTTGAACAACCTGCCATTGTGGTAATTTTAACAGCCTCTGTCGGAGGGAGATTTTTATTTCTTTCTATGAGGCTTTCTATGATATTTCTCGTGATTTCTGTGTAGATTTCGGATATTTTAGTTCCGCCATTCAGTGCAGCTGGTTTTCCTGTATCTCCTGCCTCTCTTATTCCTTGTATTAAAGGGATTTCGCCCAAAACAGGAATTCCTAAATCTTTGGCTAAATTTTGGGCACCTTCTTTCCCAAAGATATAATATTTATTATCTGGAAGCTCTTCTGGGATAAAATACGCCATATTCTCCACAAGCCCTAAAACAGGGATATTGATGCTTTCCATCTGGAACATTGCAATTCCTCTTCTCACATCTGCCAGAGCCACATGCTGAGGCGTGCTTACAATAACCGCCCCCGTGATAGGAAGTTCCTGAACTACAGACAGATGTATATCTCCCGTGCCAGGAGGAAGGTCTATGAGTAGAAAATCCAGCTCTCCCCAGTCCGTATCACGAATCATCTGGTGAAGGGCTTTCCCAGCCATTGGCCCTCGCCAAACTACAGCTTTATTTGCGCCTGAAAAATATCCTATGGACAGCATTTTAACTCCGTACTGCTCTATGGGTTTCATAAAGTGTTTCCCATCGATTTGTACAGAACTTGGTTTATCGCCTTCGGTACTGAACATGGTAGGAATAGACGGGCCATATATATCCGCATCCAGCAGTCCTACTTTGAAGCCCATTTTTGATAAAGTTACCGCCAAATTAACTGTCACAGTAGATTTGCCTACCCCGCCTTTTCCAGATGCTATGACAATGATGTTTTTTACGCCTTTTATCTCTTTTCCTCTGATACTCTGTTTTGAAGGAGTTTCGGGAGAAGAAATTTTTAGTTTTAATACATATTGATTATCAAATTCCTTGGAAAATGCTTGTTTTAGCGCTGTTTCTAATTTTTTCTTTTCGTGCATAGCTGGAGAATGGGCTACCATATCTATATAGACATCATTTTCAATGATTTGTAGATTGGTTACCAATTCCTCTATTCCTATTTTTTTAAAAAATTCTTCTACTTTTTTTCTCTCCAACATGATTAAAAATATACTATGACAAATTTAATTATTTTTTTGAATTAAACATTCCATAAAACCACCTCTATTTCCAAATAAAAAGAGAGATTTCCCAAAAGCGAAACCTCTCCTATTATTATAAATTAAAATATAGTCTTTGGATATCTACAATGAAGCCATTTCTTCTATTTTTTCATTGGTCAATATTCTCTTTGCAAATCTGTATCTCATACCCCAATATTTCTCATTTAGAGAAGATATCGTAACCCCTTTGGATGTGGATGCGTGGATAAATTTAATCTCTCCTTCTGGTGTAATCTCTTGAACAATACCCACATGTGAAATTCTGCTTCCTCTTGTTTGGAAAAATAATAAATCTCCTTTCTCCAATTCTTCTTTTCCTACTCTTTCTCCCTGCTGAGCCTGAGCCGAAGACATTCTAGGAAGACTAATCCCAGTGGCAGAACCATAAACCGAAAGAACGAATGCTGAGCAGTCTATCCCGCTTCTAGTCATCCCACCGAATCTATATGGCGTTCCGATGTAAGTATTCGCTTCGCTAAGGATTCCATCTATGGTAGAAGATTTTTTCTTTGCCATTTTTCTTGCAGAAACATTTTTTTCCTCAACTTTCGCAACGGCGTTATTTGATTCTAATTCTTTTTTATACTCTTGTGACAAAGATGTAAAGTGAGACTTTTCCTCTGCTAAAATTTCTGGTTTATATGCAGATGGAGTAGCCACTACATAATTGGACACACAAGATTGTAAAGAAAACAACAATCCTGCTACAAGACTATAAAATAAAACATTTTTTTTCATCATTTGGGCTATCTTCATAGGGTAAACTTTTTGAGTTACTTCTATAATTAGAGAGGACAAAGGTATGAAAACTAATCAAAACTTGAAAATGATTTTTGTCAGTTTCTTTGATTTTTAACAAAAAATTAAAACTTAACTAATTGTTTTTATGATATTTAAGATTTTTTTCGTGTTATCATTTTTTTATTAATATCTTATTAACAAAAGCCTATTTCTATAATTCTGATTTTTCTTATCTTTGCACCTCAATTTATATAATGATGAATTTATCAAAAGAAGTAAAAGCGGGACTTATTGCGATTTTTGCGATTGTAAGTTTCATGTTATTTTTTCAGTTTTTGAAAGGAAAAAATGTGTTTTCTACGGATAATTTTTTCTTCGTAAAATATGACAATGTAGATGGACTAGAACCTTCTAACGCCGTTACTATCAACGGGTTAAAAGTCGGACTGGTAGACCAGATTATCCCTGTGACATCTAAAAATGGTAAAATAAGTTTCGTAGTGAGAATTTCTGTGGATGATGAGTATTCTTTCTCTAAAAACTCTGCGGTAGAAATCTTCGAACCAAGTTTAATGGGAGGAAAGCAACTGAAAATCAATTTAGTTTATGACAACCAAATCGCGAAAGACGGCGATACATTGGGAGGAAAATTCCAGCTTTCTGCGATTAATGCTATGGCATCCGAAATGGGACCAAAAGTTTCCAGCGTTCTTACAAAAGTAGATTCTACTCTATCTAGCACAAACAAAATCCTTGATGAGCAGAACAGAAGAGAAATAAAACAACTTTTGGCAAATCTAAACGCTACTGTATCAGCTTTCAAAACTACAGCTGACCAAACCAACAGACTTTTGGCTTCTAACGAGCATAAAATAAATTCTCTGCTTGATAACGCAAACCAAACGATGGTTTCTACAAAAAACACAGTGGATAAATTTGGGAAAGTGGCAGATGAAATAGATGCTAAAAAACTGAACCAATCCATAGAAGAGCTCAGCAAAACAGCCAATCAGCTAAACCAAGTAATCGCAGGAATAAACCGCGGTGAAGGTTCTTTAGGAAAACTAATGAAAGACGAAGAACTTTACAATAATTTAACTAAAACTTCTAACTCACTAAACGAGCTTATAAGTGATTTAAAACAAAACCCAAAGAAATACATCAACATTTCTGTTTTTGGGAAGAAATAAATAACAATTTTATTTGATAATAAAAAAGCCCTCTTTGAAAGAGGGCTTTTCTTATCTACATTATTTTTTTATGATTTTTATAGCTTCTTTAGAGTTATTTATTCGTATCAGATAAATGTCAGGTAACAAATTACTTATATTTATTTTATAGGGGGTAAAACAAAATGTCTAAAAAGAATAGTAAATAAAAAAGCCCGAAAAAGCCTATAAATAAAGGAGTAAACCAAAAAAAAGCCCGAAAAACGAGGAAAAACAAAATGTCCAAAAACTTCCATTTACTATCATTTTACTTCTATTAAAAATAAAGATAATTACTTATTAAATAGTCCTAACTACCATTAGGGCTTTTATTATGCCTTATAATTACCGTAGAAGCCTAAAAACAGTGCTTTTTGCTGTTTATAGATGAGGTGTAAACGCAAATGTCACAAGTGATAAACACCCCTGCTCTGCACCCCTATATAACAGGCTGTAAAAACCACAAAAAACACACTTTTTAGGAGTTGGGTATTCAGTAGGGTATTCAGTAGGGTATTCAAAAGTATATTTTTCACATCAAATTGGGATATATTTAAGCGTAAATCAAACGGCTATTTTGTTAGTTTTTGTAAAACTCAACACCCTTTACTGACATTTATTTTTATAACATTTGGTATTTAATATATTGATTTACAATTATTTATATAAAATAGTATAGAAAAAACTTTACACACACCACTCTGGTAGTGGATATTTGGTATTATTTTCTGATGAAAACGGCTTCTGTGCCATACTCTTTGTGGATACTACCGATGACGAGGAATATTTTCCTAATGTCTTCTTTATGAATCTTAAAGGGTTCGTGGATGAGGGTACCATCTGGGTAGGTTTCTGTATTGGTGCTATATGCCATTATGCAGTTTTTGTCTTCTGGGCAGGTTTGTAGGCGTTTGGTAACACGGATTTCATCTGTTTCTACAACATAGTTATGCCCCCAGACGATATTACGCTGATTGGTAATGGTTTTGAGGGCGAGGATACAGCCATTGGAATACTCTACCATACTATCTCCGTAGTGGCGAATAGCGGCGGAGACCTCCCCCTTGAACCAGTCCCCAGCATCTATATAGGTAGTGGTATTGGCTACGGCAGAGGTATCTGCGGAGATACTGGTGCCACCAATGGTGGCTACATCTTCATAGAATGGGATAAGGTTGTTTTTTTTAGTAGAGGTATCTGCTATTTCTTTGAGTTTCTGTAATTTGGATTGTTTATCCTCTGGGGTAGGTTCTTTTAGCATCTCCCCTTGTCCTGTGAGCAACCATTCTGGATTTATTTCGGGATAAGTTGAGTAAAATTTCTCAACCGTATCCATTGATAACCCACTTTTTTTATCTAGAATACCATTAGATATACCTGTTTCATTATAAAATTTATTTTTGCTAATACCTTTATATTCAATAAATTGCAGTATTCTATCTTTTTGAGTTGAGAAATTTTTCATAATAAATTTGTTTAGTTGAGAAATTTATCTATATCTTTGCACCAACAAAAGGAACAATAAAGACAATGAACAAAAGTAAGCAAAAAAGAGAAAAATACCACCCATTAGCAGTAAATAAAATTGCAGAGATGTATGGGTTCTCTGCCAGATATGTTCGCCAGATACTGAAAGGCGACCGCAAGGGGCTGATGGCAGACAATGTACTACGAGACTACAAGGAGCTATGCAAGAAAATAGACCAGGCTACAGAGAACGCAATGAAAACAATTATAAACCAATAGATATGAAACAGATGTTAAGAAAAGTAGAATATACCTACTACACACTAGGCAGCAACAAAGAAGAAATCAGAACCCACTACTATTTTTTAGGATTTAGAATCTGGACGAGCAAAAGAGTCTGTTATCTGCCAGAGCGAAACATGGAGGCAGAGTTTCCATTAGGAGAATGCTAAAAACAATTTTAAATACTATTTAAATGGACTTTAAAATAAAAAGCCAATTATTAGAAAACGGCGCACCCAGATTAGTTGATATAGAGATAGAAAACCTTGACCTCTCTAATGATAAAGAGGTAGAAAAGATAATAATGGAGATTAAATCTATGGCTTCGTGCTTAAAGACTGTATCTGCTGTAAAAACAGATGAGAACCTCCATAATGAGTCCTCTTCTCACCAGTTACAAGGAAAATAACAACGGAGTCGTCTCCTAATACCTGAAAATGTGCAATTTGATAAGCATTAAGGTAAATTTCTTGACCTGCATAATTGATTTTAACAAACATATCACTATAATTTTTGATTAGACACCACAAATATAGTGATTTCTCCCGAAGGGCATACACTGGGGTTCGAGTCCCCAGCGGGAACAAAATAAAGACAATAAATAAAGAATAATGCCACACCAATGGGGTAACATATTAGTAGTAACCAAGGACGAGCTTGTTCCGAAGTATTATAACTGTTTAAAATCGCTTCAAACGCAGATAAGCAGATATAAAGACAAACCTTACGGAATAAAGAAAGTCCAGTCGGGAGGTAACGGGCGCCAGCTGTTGGTAGACTTTGACAGTCTACCCAAGGAGATACAGAACAGCATAGGCGACCCCCGTACGATGCACCACCCCCTGCTGAAGTTCTGGGAAATAAATCCTGCAGCTACGGCATTCTACACCACCTATGAGTTTGAAGATGGCGATTACCTAAAAATAGAATACCAAGAAGAATACATCACTAACGCCAGTGTGCTGATAGCCCTGCTGAAACTGAAAGAAGAAAGGCTGTCACTAAAAGGAGGCAAGAAAACAGGTATCATGGAAAGCCTAAGGATAGACCTAATCACCTTCAATGAATACCTGCCCAAAATACACGGCAGAGCTCACACACTAGAGCTGGGCGACAGGCAGTTTTCAAGGGTATTTAAAGAGTTTTTAAAAGGAGATGAAGAGGACTTTAATTTCGGAAGTCTAGTCTCTAAAAAACTAAAAAACAAACATGCGAAGATAATGACTGATGACATGATAAAACTGCTGAATGATATGTTCGCAGGGCGAGAAACCAAACCGACAAGGACAGAGGTAGCAGATGAATATCAGGCGTTTTTAGACGGCAGTGTAGAAATCATCAACCACACCACAGGAGAAATCTACGACCATACCGACCGCAAGAAGTTTAAGCAGATTTCTGAAAACAGCATCATCGCTTGGCTGGGAAGATGGGAGAACAAGATAGGAACCTACGCAAAACGAAGTGGAGACCGCCAGAAACTGATACAGCAGTTCGTGCCATATCACAGTCTGGACAAAGTGAAAGAAGCAGGAGTGCTCATCTCCATAGATGACAGACAGCCTCCATTCTTCTATGATAAGAGCAAAAGGCTGTGGTTCTATATGGGAATAGACCTAGGTTCGGAAGCATGGACTACATGGGTATACGGAGAAACCAAGGAGGGACTTATCCTAAACTTCTACCGCCAGATGGTAAGGAACTACACCGAATGGGGCTTTAACCTGCCTCTCGGTCTGGAATGCGAAAGCGCTTTGAATGCATCATTTAGAGATACTTTCTTAAAAAATGGGGCGATGTTTGACAATGTCAGAATAGAAGCCAACAAGGCAAGAGCAAAACATGTAGAGCGGTATTTCGGAAAACTGCGATATGAGTTTGAAAAAGACAAAGAAGGCTGGCTCGGAAGACCTTTTGCAAGAAAAGAAGACAACCAAAAGGGACCCGAAGGAGATATTATTCTACCAAAGGAGCAAATCATAATGAACTCCTTATATGATATACAAAAATGGAATAATATGGAGCACAGCCGCCACGAAGGTAAAACACGCTGGGAAGTCTTCACAGAGATGCAGAGCAAGGAAACCAAACCTACCAACTGGAGAGCGATACTCCCTTATCTAGGTTACAATACCAAAACATCTTGTAATGCTGGGATAGTAAAATTCAGAAGCAGTGAGTATCTGCTGGGACTTTCGGGAGAAATCGCCCTCGGAGAGGATTTGATAAGGCTGATGAAATACATAGAAGGAAAAAGCTTTGAGATTTTCTGGCTGGACGGAAACGATGGAGAGGTGCTAAAAGCGATGGTCTATTATGATGATATGCTTATCTGCGAACTGCTTCCGAAACCTACCTACAGCCGAGCTTATCATGAACTAGACGATACAGGAAGAATCAACCGACAAATAATGTCTGCATATGAAAACACTGTAAATGCCTACATGAGAGACAGAAAGAATGATATAGACCGACTGACAGTGATAGACCGCCGAAGCAAGGTGCTGAATAACAAATTTGTCATTCCAGGGCTGGAAAGCTACACGCCTCGTGAAGAACCAGCCAAGAAGATAGAAACCGAAACCGAAGAAACAGAACAAATACCAATACAAACAGGAAGACTCTCAAAAGGGCTTTCAGCAAACTTTAGATAAAAAAATAATTGTTATGGAAATATCAACAGAACTAAAAGAAGCCATCGCTCTAGCGATAATAGAAGGTAAAAGCCGATACAGTGGCTCGGATAGTGCCTATGCTAAAACTCTCAACATCAATGGAGCAGTATTCAGCCGACTGAAAAAAGGCGAAAGAGAGGGACTTTTGTCTCCTACCCAATGGCTCACGATAGGAAGAAAACTAAATGTGACATTAGATAATGATAATTGGAATGCTGTAGAGACTGATGTTTACCTTGAACTGCAAGATGATTTTAACTACTGCCAGCAGAACTCAAAGTCTCTGATATTAGTAGATGACTGCGGAATAGGAAAGACTTTTTGTGCGAAGATATTAGTCTCTAAAATGCGAAATGCTTTCTATCTGGACGCTTCTCAATGCAAAACAAAAAGGCTGTTTATAAAAGCCCTAGCAAGAGAAATAGGATGCGGAGATATAGGAAATTATAATGAAATCCTAGCCAACCTAAAATACTACATCAATAACCTAGGGAAAGTATTTATCTGTATAGATGAAGCAGGAGATTTGGATTACGCAGCATTCTTGGAGCTGAAAGGATTGATAAACGGAACCATCGGACGCTGTGGCTGGTATATGATGGGAGCTGATGGACTGAGAGCCAAAATACAGCGAGGCATCAACAATCACAAAGTAGGTTATAAAGAAATCTTTGACCGCTTCGCTTCTGAGTTTAGAGGGATAACGCCAGATGTAAAAGAAGACAAAGTAAAATTCTATGAAAAGCTCTTTTATGATGTAGCAGTCCAGAACATGGAGGACAAGAGCAAGATAAACAGCCTTGTAAAAAAGTGTTTCACTAAAAAAGACAACGGAATAAAGAGCCTTAGATATTTAGAAACCTTAATAAAAATACAGAAAGCAGCATAATGAAGGCATTAAGTGTAAAACAAGCCTATTCTAAGAAGTTTAAAAAGTTTGAATTTGAGGGGATTTGGCAGGAAGTATTTGGAAATCCAGAGACTACAGGAGGCTGGATAATCCACGGAGATGAGAAACAAGGGAAATCCACCTTTGCACTGATGCTGGCAAACTACCTTACAAAGTTTGGAAAAGTCTTATATATCTCCGCAGAAGAGGGTATCAGTGAGCATTTCACAGGAGCAATGAAACGAATGGGCATCAATGATACTAATAAGAATTTTAAAATAATAGAATATGAAGAATGGGAGGATATAGAGGAAAGAATGAAGAAAAGACAATGTCAAAAAATCATCTTCATAGACAACATCACCAAGTATGTAGATGAGATTACAAAAGCCAAGCTGAAAGAACTGATGATGAAACACCAGGATAAGCTGATAATTTTTGTAAGCCATGAGGAAAGAGGAATGCCAGATACCGCAGCAGGAAGATACTGGCGAAAAATGAGCAAAATAATAGTACAAGCGAAAGGAATGCGGGTGACTGTTTTAGGAAGGTGTCCAGGTGGCAATATTATGATAGATGAAGAAAAAGCCCTGCTGTATCACGGAACAGAACTAAAAGAAACCAATTAAAAAACACCAGTTATGAATAGAGACGATATATTATTAAAGGTCTTGCAGTTTGACAGCCAATACGAACGGGTATTTACCGCCTTTGAAAGGATATATATCCAATATGAGCGGGCGAAGATTTTGCAAGGCGAAGAGTTTACCCAGCCCGAGAAGCTGGAGAAGAAAATAAACGATGTGTTCATGAGAGCACTGCGAATGAAATGGAAACCTTATAACTAATTAAAAATAAGTATACAATGGTAATTTACGGAACAATTAAAAACATCGGAGAGAAAGAGCAGATAAACGAAACATTCTCCAAGGTAGAAGTAATGCTAGATACATCTACCTACGAACAAGGAACAGGCAAAAAGTATGAGAATGCAGCCAAAGTACAATTCACAAATGATAACATTCAAAAGTTAGCAGATTTCAAACCAGGTCACCGAGTAAAAGTGTCTTTCAGTATCTATGGAAAAGAAGGCATATCGAAAGACGGCAAACCTTACTTTATTCAAAACCTTAATGCATTTAAAATTGAAAAGATATGACAGAACTATTTGAACCCAACCTTGAGGAGTTGGAAGTAATGATAAAAGAAATAGAGAAACAAATGGAAGAGGCGGAAAGCCTTGCAGAGTGGAAAGAACTACAGCACCAGCTTGAAGGATTATTAGAAAAACAAAAAGAACTATTAGAAGAACAAGAAAAATAAAAGAGATATGAAAAAACAGAATGAGGATTTTGCAATAATCCACAATACAACAAAAGGACAAGTATTGATAACCAGAGAACCTGAGGATGAACACGAAATTATTACTATTTGGGTAAGATTGGAGGATATAGGAATGGCAAAATTCAAAATGACTATTAAAGATGAAGATTTGGCTGACAGAGCCTTTGAAAAGTATAAAGACTACGAGGTAACTAAAACAGCGATTAACTCAGTATTAAACCAAGAATATTTATAAAGAGATGATAACACTTATGATTTTACTGTTAGCCCACGCTGTTTATATCTTAAAACTGTTTGATATATTCAGAAAGGAAAACACTCTTTTAATCGCTTTAATAGGGCTTTTGTTAAGTGCTATTTGCTGGCGACAAGATATAATGTGGGGAATAGTTACCCTTACTTATGATCTCGATGATTTATAGAATGCTCGCAATCGTAGTGCTGGCAATCTTACTCCAGAATTGCAAGACTGCGGATCCTTACAAAAACTTTAAAAAAGAAATTAGAACAAAAAAAATAAAAGATTATGACAACGATAGATTTAGCACAGCTCACAGATGAGCAGAAAAAGGCTTTGCAAGACCAATTAAAACAGGAGGAAAAAGCCAAGAAAGAGAAAAAAGCCCAAGATTTAAAAGCATTGGAAGACTTGGCAGCTGGAACGGTGCCAACAATGTTTGAACTTCTTAAAAGCGTTTCGGATGATATTACAAAAATAAAGGAGGTTACTTTCCGAACTTTTGAAAATTACTTGAAGCTGAAAATTGAGACAATGGGCATTAAGGCTAAAAACCAACAAAGCCACACCATTACTCATGGAAAACAAAGTATCAAACTGGGCTACCGAATTACAGACGGCTACACCGATGAGGCAGGATATGGTTTGGAAATGGTGCATAAGTTCTTAGGAACATTAGTTAAGGATGAAAACTCTAAAAAATTAGTAGCCTCTATTTACCGCCTTTTACAAAGAAACGGCAAAGGGGATTTGGATAGTAAAAAAGTTTTGGAACTGAGACAAATTGCCGATAGAGATTATCCAGATACGGACTTTCAGAAAGGGGTAGAAATCATCCAGAACGCCTACAAACCGAAACTATCCAAATGGTTTATAGAAGCGTGGGAAGTAGATGGCGTAGGGATGGAAAGAAACCTGCCTTTATCCATGACCAGCGCAGAGCTTTCAAAGGATATAGATTTGAGTTTCCTGCTCCCACAAGAGTAATTTAAATGACCTTTAAAACTAATTTAAAATGACAATAGGACAGAAAAGATGTGGTCTAAGAAACAGAGAAATGGAGCCAATGATAGTAGAGACCACAAGGAAGCGTATCGCAGAAATCATAGACGGGCTGGAACAACAGAGAGGCGATAAAAATACCGCTCCAGCAAGTGGAGAAAAGCAAAGGCTTATTTCCCTTGCGCAGACAAAATTAGAGGAGGCATGCATGTTTGCAGTAAAAGCTATGTATGCTGAGTAATATAACCTTTAAAAATAATTTAAAAATGGACAAAATAGAAGAAATCACAGAAGCAGTAAAAGAGTTTTTCGAGAGAGAAACAAAAGAACTTAGCAAAGAAGAATATCAAGAAGTTTTGAGAGAACTTATCTCTGATTTTGCAATAATGCTGGATGCTTCAAAACGAGAGGATTAAATCCCAATCTTTCCGCACAGGCAGGCACCGATGTTCGAGCCATCGGGCGGAGCAAAATACAATTTTCAAAGAAATTATATAATGGCAACACTCAAAGCACTGATGACCTCCCTCTCAAAACAGGGACTACAAGAACAACGAGGAGAAATAATCTATGATTTCACAAGTGGGCGCACCTGCTCAGCAAAAGAGCTTACAGCATCTGAAATAGATGAACTTTATTACGAGCTGAACAAAAGAGCTTCGGTAACATCCCGAGAACTGGACAAGAAGAGAAAAAGACTAATCGCTGCCATCTTTGGGGTATTTGAAAAGATGAATAAAAAACCGAGCGTGGAATATGTGAAAGGCATCGCCTGCCGTGCAGCGAAAGAAGATGATTTTAACAAAATCCCTGCCGAGAGGCTGACAAGTCTTTATAACGCCTTTCTGAACGCTCAAAAAGATTTGAATTTTGCCAAAAGGCTCGCAGACAGCCTCGTAGAAGAAACGATAATTTTAAATTAGAAAATATGGAAGCCGAACTACACACGCCAGAGCTGGAGATATTAGAAAACCTCAACGAAATCACAGGCTCTAAGTTCCGACCGATAAAGAGTAATTTAACTAAGATTAAAGCCCTTTTAAAGGCGGAATTTACCCCGCAGGAAATCGTGGAAGTCATCCAGCTGAAAACCATTCAATGGAAGAACAACCCCGCTATGGCAGGTTACCTCTGCCCAACGACTTTGTTCAGAGAAAGCAATTTTGAAAAGTATTATAATGAAGTTCAACAAGTAAAAGCCAACCCAAAACTATATGGAGAATATTTCAAAAGCATTAACAAAATCCCAACCTCTGCAGCCGACAACGCTGATGACCTTGCAGAGCTATACGGAGAAGAAACAGGCCTTTAATGCCATTGCTAAAATGGAGCAGAGCCTCAGCATTCGGCAAAGCCTAGAAAACGCACCACTTGTGATTTATTCGGGTGAAAAAATAGCTACAATAAAGCAGATTATCCGAGTGATAGAGTTCTTTTTAGAGGTTACAGGAAATAAGCTGGAAACCTACCAAATCCAAGTGTTAGCAGGAGATTTGTACGAGAAATTCAGCCATGAAACTTTTGATGATATAGTGCTGATGTTCAAAATGGCACGAAGAGGGGAATTTGGAAAGGTCTATAAGTTTGATACGATGCTAGTAATGGACTGGGCAGGACAATATCTGGAACGAAAAACTGATGAAAGAGAGAAGCTGGTAAGAAGCAAACCGCCCCAAGAACAAGAAGAAAAGGAGGAAAAAGCGCCACTAAAATACTTTCATGAACTACCGAAGGAAATGCAGGAGAAGTTTGCTAAAATCGGTCAAAACTCTACAAAGATACCGGCATTCCTGCCAAAGAAAGCAACCGAAGAAATGAGCCAAGAAAAGCACCGTCGAGAAATTCAAAAAACAATGGAAAAAGAGAATAAACTATGATACGAATAAAAGAAGAACAAGGCATCATCACGATGTATACCAAAGCAGAAATGTCACAGGCGCAGATTATCAAGTTTCTGCAGTGCCAAGGCTACGAGGTTAAGGGTTACTATCTAAACCTTCCTGCTCAAGAAGGACTTCTTGTCAGTGAACCTGCTGTCTCACGATGGACATTCACTGCTACGAAAGAGGGCGAAAAACAAAGTGACAAAAACATTTATACTGATGTTTTTGAGCGTGAAATGAATCACTTTTTCAGAGAATTTTCTAAAATATAACTGTTTTTTTTATATTATATTTTATTTTTTGGCCGCCTGCATTTGTGGGCGGTTTTTTTATTCTGATACTCGCTAAAAATCGCCTTGACTTGTATCTTTTTGCGTGGTATTTTTGTAGCATGCCGAGAAATAGGGAAAACTACTTAAAACGAGCAAGATACATTGTAGAAGTCTACAAGAAGCACAAATATGATGATGTGCCGGATACTCGTATAGTTAGGCATGTTTTTCCTAAATATCATATTTATATCAACTACCGCCAATGGATGAATATTAAAGGTATGGTTATCCCCAGAGAGACCTCGCAGCAGCTCAGTCTGTTTTAAGGAATAATATCTCCCGAAAACTTAAACTCCACTTCTCTATATTCGTCATGGTCAAGGGTATAATCTTCAAATGATGTACTGAAGGTTAATTTTCTTACCCTCATACCTATATCATTATTATTCTGACTTTGTGCTTGAGTTCTTATTAATGGTGTACACAGTCCCTCGCAGTCCCAGCCTTGCATGGCAGCAAAAACTTTCTGTTCAATTTCAAAATACTGCAGCCCTAAGTCTTTTACATTATCGGAAGCCATTTGGTAGGTCTGAGAGTATGGAGCAAATACAAGTGTTATTTCAATAAAAGAAATACCAAGCTGGGCGTTTCCAGACAGAGCTGAGAAAGAGGTAGAGGGAAAATCCACTAGTACAGCAGGAAAGGATACCATAGCTCTATACTCATCAAAGCCAAGCTGACCTATGTTTTGGTCTATAAATCTAATTTCAGGTACATTCTCCATTATTCTTTTTTGGAGGGCTAAAAATAGTGGTTTAAAGTATGTTTCCATTATGATATAATTTTCTTTAGGTCTTTGGTTAATTCTCTTGTTATAGCATTGTTCAGCACTGGGCTTGGGCTGTCCTGTGTAGGGATAAATTGTCTTTGTGGGATATTCACTTTACGAGTGTGGGATTTTACTGTTGTTTCTCCTGATTTAAAGGTTACTGTTTTCTTTCTCTCCTTACCTTTTTGAGTAAATTTTCCCGTGCCTACTTTGGCTTTGCTGTAGCGGTTCCGAGTGTGGGATTTTACAGTTACTTCGCCTTTAAATCCCTCATTATGGACTTTGGCATAAGGCATAGGGTTAATGATAGTTACCTGTCCAGTCTGCGTGGTGTAATAGGTAGCGCTTCTAAGAGTTCCTGTTTTTACAAGAGTAGTTCCCTTGCTGGGTTTCCATTTCTTAAAAGTGGTTCCCTGGAAACCTTGTGCTCTAAAATTACCATTGATAAACCGCAGAGTGATGTTTCCCGCCATATTAGGAAATTCCAGCGTGGCATAACGCTCTACTTCCAGGGCTTTATTTTGCAGTTTTTTTACAAATTCTTCTGGTGTCATTGTTTTATTAAAAATATTTTGTATATTTGTGGTATCAAAATGATTACCGGCATTGAGTGGCCTAATCAGTCATGTTCTCTGTCCTTGTGCATTTTGATAAAAAGGGAGTATTTATAGACTTCCTTTTTTAGTTTCTATACATTAGTACCCCCATTCTACTTTTATCTAGTTCTCCTTCATGTTTTGCGTCTATTAGATACATGGTAACAGCCTCTAACTTATCATCCACTACTAGTTTTATTGTTCCTTGTTCATAGTGTTTTAGATAAGTTCGGGTATTCTTCTTTTCTGGATTAAACCATACTTCATCGGGAGAGGTTAAGATGTTTCGAGTTTCTGTGGCATACTCAAAGCGTTTATCATCCTCTTTTTTAATAATATGGTCTTTAAAAAAGCTGTCTGCTCTTTTCTTTTTCCCTTCCCCGCTACTTAACAGGATTTCCTGTCCGAGGACATCTTTTATCACAAAGTCATCGGTTCCCTCTCTTTTAGGCTGGGCTTTCCACCAGTCTAAATATTCCTGCTTGGTGGTTCGCTGGTATTCAGGAAGCAAATTCGCTCTTATTTTGCCAATATCAGCTAGTCCGTACTGTTCCCAGCTCAGATTGGTTATTTTACCTTTGGCATTCTGGAAATACGGATGATTGTCTTTAAAAATCACTTTGGACATCCCTACATTATTGTCAAATGGGGTATGTTTTAGATGGTCTTTCATCATCTTTCCTGCCTCTATGGCAGTCATTTTCTTTTCTGACATAGATGCTTTCCCTGGTATTACAGTACACCTGCAGTTCCAGCCATTAGGAGGATAAATTCTTCTCCATACTACATCACTCTTTGGAGCAGTGAACTTATCCAGAGCTTCATGTTCTGGTCTTACCCTATCATCTCCTACGGTAGAATATTCTAAATATTCAGTATCCAGAGCTTCCCACTTATGCGCCATCACAGCAGAATAATAAGCGTGGTCATGTTCTGCCCGAAGGTAAGTGTCGTTAAATATTTCTCCAGTGTCAGCAATTTTCTTTTTAAATGCTCCATAGTCTAATATTCCGCCTTTTTCCTCTTCTATCATCATATCCCTGTAATACTTCATTTCAGTAAAGGATTTAGCAGCAGAAAAGGCATAAATATTTCTTTGGAGATATTCTACCAGCACGGCTGTTTTATCTCCATAAGTAAGATTTTTCTCCAAGCTCTTACGCACCCCATTCATGAGGATTTCTGCAGTTTTTAAGTGCAGGTCGGCATTTACTTCGGAGGCTGATTTATCCAATATCTTTTTAGCAATTTCATCATAGATGGCTTCCCAGTCTTCCCGTTTTTCATCGCCAAGGTCTGGAAGGTGTCCTCCACAATGTTCGCAGGTATTGGCATAAAGGTCGTTAATCTGCCCGACTAAGGTCGGGCGTGGGCGAAAAAATCCGCTAAAGATTCAAATATCTTACTATACCAATTGGACTCTGAAAGGTCAGCTAATTTCTTTTTTTTATCCTCTTTATCCTTCTTGTCATCTTTGTCATCTTTGTCTTCATTGTTTTTTTCTTCATCATTCTGAGGTGTCAGATAAGCGACAGGGGTCTGTCTCTCCTGCATTTCTTTTTTCAGCTCGTTGTAGTTTTCGGGCTTTGGAATACCGTATGTTTCATACCAATAATCATCGGATACGGGCACTTTTTCAGATACTCGCATATCAATTTCCAGCCGAGATTTAAGTTTGTCTAAATTCAGCTCCAGTTCGTATTTGAAATACCCGCCCTCTACATCATAGCCGTAGGATTTAAGGATAGAAATAAACTTGTCACTATTAAGGTGGTTTTCTACTAAAATAAGGTCGGAGGCAATGATTTCGTCTTGCTGTTCTCCATGTTCCTTAGACTGCGCATAACCACTGCTTTTACTAGACGATGTGGTTTCAGTATTACCCAAAATAGCCACTGCCATTTCTTCGTTACAGGCATCTTTGAAACTCTTTTGAAGTTCTCCGCTTCCATTGGAGGCTTTGCCGTCTTTCATTTCAAAAGTAGCCTGTCTAGGCAACATAATTGCTAGGGAGCTTCCGCTTTCAGTAAGTATTTTTTTAAGCTCATTTTTTGTTGCAGTATCGTAGGCGTCATAGTACATGACTCTTACGGGTTGTCCAAAGATTTCTACATACTGCGCCCAGTCGCCGAAGTTTCCACGCTTGTAAATGCCGTACATGGAACAAGCTAAGAACAAGCCTAAGTTATTCTTTCTGCCGATAACCCACACAAAAGGGAGTTCTTCTATTTTAAAGTCATCAGTTCCTAAACCATATTGGGTTTTACTAATAGTTCCTTTTTCTGGTCTAATGTGTTTTCGGGGGATTTCATCAAAGGCTAATTTTTCGCCTATTTTAAACTCTATCCCCGAAACTCCCCAAAACTCCGAATTAACAATCTGAGAGATGATTTCCCGTCCTGCTTCGGACTTCATTAGTTTGGTTATTTCCTCGTTTTCCTTTTTGTTTCGGTCATAGAATTTGAGTTTTTTATTTAAAACTGAGTTAATTCGTTTTGCTGTTATCCCTTGTAAGAAACCATCAAGACTTAATATGTCATGGTATAAATCATAAAGTTTTGCCCTATTAGGAAGGCTTATACTCTCAGCAGATAATACCGCATTTTTAAGGCTTTGTATATCCTTTCGCTGTCTGTCGGGAGATACCAATGTTAAGTCATTGATAATGTATTTAGGTGTTGTATTATTTTTGCTCATAATTTTATTTTAGAATCGGTTAGTTCTTTTTAAAGTAGAATCCCAGAAGGTGTCTTGTTCCTGCTTACTTTCATCTTGTGGTGTAGCAGGGTCGTCTTTTTTATATGGCCAAGCGGGGTTGATGGTGCCGTTTTTTATATTGGTCAGCCATCCTGGGGTATGTTCATCTCCGATAAACATTTCCCAGTCTTCCCGTAGCAGTTCTACACTGACGCCTGGGTTTGCTTTTCTTACCAGCCAGTAAGAAGCAATGATTTTAATTGTTTTCTTTAAAAATTCATCCTGTACAGTGGGGCTTTCTGTTTCTGTCCCAAAAAGTGCATGAAGGTCATACTTGAATAAATAGGCTTTAACAAAGTCTTCTGCAGCTTTAATATGCGATATGACTTCATCTCTGTTTCTTCTGGTGATTTCATCTATTACTTCCTGGTATAGGTCAGTGGTTAATTCTTCTGGTTGTACTAACATTTTAAATTCAATTTAAAAGGGTTTTAAATTCTGTGAGGGCTTGACTTTCTCGGGATAAGTTCTACTGCTCCCATTGCCTGCTCCACTCTCTTATTATCAATAATGGTAATGGCTCCTTCTACCATATCGGGACCATCAAGTAATTTGGCTTTGGCATTTGCGTTTTTAAATTGAGCTTTAAGCCTCTGCATATGCGGGTTATCCTTTTCTTTGATATTGAATGTCAATCGCTCCAGCCTTACCAGTGGTTCTAATTTTCCTTCTATCCTTGCCCATTTTTCAGGCTTTTTCCTCTCATCTGGACGGATAGGCAGTGCAATATTCAGCTCCATGCATTTTTTATAAATCATTGGCAGAAACACTTGCTCGTAGAAAGGATTTTGAAGCGTATTGTTTTCAATGTAAATGTAAATCGGCTCTACACCTGCATTTTTACAGATTAGATAAGCTTCAAAGAGATAGTCTACAAAACTGGCATTACTCATCTGATTGACCCAAGCCTTATGCACACTGTATTCCATTCCTTTATTAGCAATGATACCCACTGCTTTGGACGATGACTTTTTACTCTCCGAGTTGGAAGTTGCAGGGTCTGCATAAATCACAACATAATCGCAGTGCTTCAAGTTGAAAGGTGCTTTATCTACGATATTTTTAAATGCCTTGCCACCATCCATTGGATTATTATAATATTCCTTCTGCATGGACTCATAGGATATGGTAGAAAGTACCCTATCTATATTCTCCTCTGTATTCTTTTGCGGCCAAGTAGATTTGCCGTTTTCATCGCGCACATTAACCACTTCCCAAGAATCCGCCTTGGCGCCCATCTCAGTAATACAGCAGTAATCCGCAATAATATTCCCACAGGCGATAATAAGAAGAGGATTAGAGAGGGAACGGGTCGGAATAAGTGCCTGCTCTATCCATTTGACCCTTTGCTCTATAATCTCCGAATTACGGCAGTCGTCATCAGTATCTATATCATCAATCAGGATTACATCGGGGCGTATTTCATTGTTTCGGGTACCCCTTGGCGACTGTCCTGCACCAATGGCACGGAAAGCAACCCCCTTACGGGTAGTAAATTCTCCTGACTCCCAAGAACCTATTTTCTTCTGTGTGCCGTAGTCATTGATGATTCGATTATTTCGCTCTAAATTAACCATGTAAGGCATCAGCAGACGGTTGGCGTTGTCAAAAGAATTAGAGACAAGCAGCACATTTCTCTTCTTACCAGTAAGACAAAGTTTCAGCACCTCCATCATGGTACGCCCCGATTTGGAAAGCTCACGAGCCCACGAACGCACGAGGTAATACTCGGCATTGTTCATTACTTTTTTGGTAGATTTTAGGTGAAATTCAGCGGGCTCAGAAGTGTAGAAATTGGGAAAATAATACCTAAACCACACTTCATCATTGGCTTCATACTCCTTTATTCTTTTGAGTTTGGATATGGCACTTTCATTGGGGTCAATGGGGGTAGCATTGTCTATATTGTCCCCAAATTCTTTCCATTCTGAGAGCCATTCCTTGTCTGATTTTCTTCGTTTAGCCATTTTTCATTCGCTCGTTTATATATTCATCAAAATAGTTTTTAAACAATTTGGCATCATCAAGGTTAATTTTTTGAATAAAAGTGATGAGCTTTTTGCCTGTTTCTACGATTTCACCCAATCCGATTTCTACTTCAAGACTTTTGATATTGGCCGTCACTTTGGACATAATATCTGCTTCGGAATTGGTAGGAATGAGTTTAGGTGGGCGTTTGATTTTTTTGCCCTTGTCATCAAGTATATCGGGGCGTTCGGCAATATCCATATTGATAGCCTCCAACTGATTATACCAATGGGTCAGCTGGGCATCTCTGGTTGTGAGTAGGCTTTTTCGGAGTTTGTCCCAGCCGTCTTCCTTACACCATTTACCTATAGTCTTTTCCGATACATTAACCCGTTCCGCTACCTCCTTTAAAGTAATCCGTTCATTAACATAAAGCAGTCGGGCATGCTCTCTCTGTTCATGTTTTTTTGCTGCCATAATACACTATTTCAAGGAGCAAAATTCTTTCAAAAAATGGCTTTTTAAAAAAAGTTGTGCAGTGATTACGCTATTATTTTCAATAGGTTAAATCATTCAAGAGATTTGCAACAACATTTAGAAACCATAAGAAAGATGAGCGGAAAAGCAAGTGAAAAATTCAAGAAGATAGACAAGGAGTTCTGTATTACGGACAACTCAGTAAATGTCTATGGATACAGATGTCTCACTGAGGGACTTCTGTTAGATGAAGTAAAGAAAAACCCTATCGGATTTTTGATGCACAATAGAGAGAAAGGTGTTGTTGTCCGTTGGGAAGATTTTAAGACAATAGAAGACAAAGTGTTTGCCAAGCCCGTAGTCAATCTTTCTCATCCCGACGGGCAGAGCATTGCCGACCAGATAGAAGGAGGTTTTTTAAATGCAGCTTCGGTGGGTAGAATTGTGGTACTGGATGCCAGTAGCAGTGAAGAATTAAAACTCCAAGACCAGACAGGACCAACGATTACGAAATGGTTTCCAAGAGAAATCAGCCTTGTAGATATTCCAGGCAATTACAATGCCCTTGCCAGCCTTTATGATAAGGATAATAACGAGCTGAACCTCGCAGATTTTAATACAAATTTTTATAAGAATATGAACAAGACAGTACTAACAACAGCGGTAATCCTTACTGCTCTAAACTTAAGTGACAAGTCCGAAGAATCCGAAGTATTGAAAGCAATACAGGACTTAATGGATGAGGCAGAGAAAGTGCCTGGTCTCAAGAAAGAACTAGAAGACAAGACCTCACAACTAGAAGACTTGAAAAAAGAAGGGCTTAAAAAAGAAGTGGAAGACCTTATCAGTAAAGGAAAAGAAGACAAAAAACTGACCAATGAAATGGCAGAAAAACTTTCTGAAAAGTATGCGTCTGACCCAAAAGGCCTTAAAGATTTGATAGACACGATGCCTGCACAGGTATCGGTAGTAGAAACGCTTAATAAAAATGAAGATTTAGGCGATTTTAAAGGTAAAACTTGGGAAGAATTATTTAGAGAGGGTAAACTTCAAGAGCTTAAAGAAAAGCATCCAGACCTTTATGACAAGATGAAAAACGAAAAATTTCCTAACCTAAAAGAAGATTAAAAAAATGGCAAGACAAAATGCAAAAGTTCCACAGGAGTTTTGGAGTTCCTATATTGTGGAGAAATTAAGAAAAGACAACCCGCATATCAATTTGTGTTATGATGAATCACAATTTGTAAAAGGCGGTGCTGTAGTGTATATCCCACAAGCAGGAACAAGTCCTGGTGTGGTTAAAAACAGAGACACTTTCCCAGCAACAGTAAGTAAGAGAAAAGATTCAGCAATATTGTATGCTTTGGATGATTTCTCAACAAATCCAACCCATATGCCTTGGGCAGAAGGAATGGAAATCTCCTATGATAAAATGGACAGCGTACTTAGAGACCATGTTGCAACTTTATCAGAAGCTGTTGGAGATGAAATGATTTATAACTGGGTAAGAGGATTTAAACCGACTACAAGCGGAGGTACAACAGCAGAATTTTTACCAGTGTCAAGACAGATTGCTACTTCGGGAGCTGCAACAGCTGTAAATCCAGATGACGGGCAGACAGGAACAAGAAAAGCTTTGGATTATAAGGATTTACAAAAAGCACAAGCCAAGATGAACAAAGATGGGGTGCCTAAATTAAACAGATACGCTATGCTGGAGAGTAACATGCTCCAAGAGTTCATAGATTCTCTTTCTTCTAATCAAATGGCAGCTTTCCAAGCTTCTGCAGATTTGAAAAATGGAATTGTGGGAACCTTTGCAGGATTTACTATCCTTGAAAGAAGTTCTGTGTTAGCCTTTAATGCAACAACAAATGAACCTATTGTTCCAGGTCAAGCCCTTTCAGGAACAGATAACCTTGGATGCTTATTGTGGCAAAAGGACTGTGTTACTAAAGCAGAGGGAGATATTGAATTATTCCAGGAATTAGGAAATCCAATCTATTATGGAGACATCTACTCAGGTATCGTAAAGATGGGAGGTAGATGCCGTAGAGAGGACTGGAAAGGTGTATTAGCAATCGTTCAAAAAGCGTAAAATGAGAGAAATAAAGTATTTAGCCGTGCATTGCACCGCTACGCCACAGACCGCGACAGTGTCTTCTATCCAGAGCTACTGGAGAAATATTTTGAAGTGGAAAATGCCCGGCTATCACTTTATTATAAAACCAAATGGAGAGGTAGTCCAGCTATTGGAGATAGAGAAAGTGTCCAATGGAGTCAAGGGGTTTAATTCGGTTAGTATTAACATCTCCTACATCGGGGGAGTGGACAGCCAAAACAAACCTATTGACAACAGAACGGAAGCTCAGAAAAAGGCGCTGCTTGATTTGCTTAAAAAACTCAAAAAGCAGTTTCCAAAGGCGGTCATCCAAGGGCACAGGGATTTTCCAGAGGTAAAAAAAGCCTGTCCAAGTTTTAATGCAAAAACAGAATACAAACATTTATAATTTACAGCAATGAGAAATGCATATTTAAAAATCATATCTATCTGTTTAGCATTGGTTTTTGCGGTTTCCTGCGGAAGCAGGAAGCCTGCAGAACCGCTAATCATAGAGAACACAAAGACCATTACCAAGGAAACCCTCGTAAGAGACACCGTGGTAGTAACTCAGAGGGACAGCGTAAGGACTGAGGTTATGATAGACTGTCCAGAGGGAGGAACGCCTAAGATTAGAGCCATTTATAAAAATCCACCAAAAGGCAGGATATTACAGCCTCCGCAGGTTTCTTTAAATGGCAATAAACTTACAATAGACTGTAAGGCAGAAGCCGAAAAATTAGCTCTTAAACTCTATGATAAGTATGTAAAGGAGCATGAGAGCAAAAAGATTCCCGTCTATATAGAAAAACCCTTTAAGTGGTATCATAAAGGACTGATGTATCTTGGAGGAATATTTATACTTATCCTAGCACTCTTTGCCCTTACAGGAGTATTAAAGTGGAAAAAGGTCATTTAAAATAACTTTAAAATTTATTTAAAACATCATGAAAAAACATACAGCCGCTGCGATAGACTATTTTTCTCGTCATCACAGCAACGAATGTCATATCACTGCTGATGGCAGAGTATTTCACAAAAAAGAAGGAGCAGAGAGCTTTGCTTCTACCCTAGAAGATAGAACCATAGAATCCTTTACCCGTAGGGAAGCCGAAGCATCAGCAGACCAGAATTCTGCTGATGAGGACAAAGTAGATAATGGAAAAGAGCCGTTGTCTCCCGATACACCAGATACCTCTAATACCGAAGACAACACCCCGAAAGATGCAGCCACTCCAAGTGGAGAAGACACAGAAAGAACTGAGAAAATTAAAGAGCTTGAAAATTTGGAGTTAATTCCCAAGAATTATAACGAAATGAAGTCTCTAGCATCTTACTTCAAATTAGAGGTAGGAGGAAAAGCAAATGCAGAAGACTTAATTAGTGTACTTACAGAGTTTAAATCTAAATTAGAAAAATAATGCAGGCAACAGGAACACCAAAAGTAATTGTTAATGTCAGCAAAGGTAATCTGCAGAGACAGGTGCCTGTGCTGGACAGCACGGCAGGTATCATTGGTACAGCGAAGACTTCATCACTGATAGGTAAAATACAAACGGTGTATTCCTATGATGATGCTGTAGAAAAAGGTTACACAGAAACCGCAGAACCTTATTTGCACCGTCATATCAAAGAGTTTTACGATGAACTTGGCGGAAACCAGGAACTGTGGGTACAAGGTGTAGAAGATACTATGACCATGGAGCAGATGGTTACAGCAACCAATGCTAATGGGCTGAAAAAAATGCTCACTCTTTCCCAGGGGCGTGTTAATATCGTTTTTGTCAGCAGAAACCCTGCAGATTCTTACACACCAGGAACGGGATTCTTAGATTCTGATGTAGAGAAAGCAGTGACTAAATCTAAGCCGTTGTGTGAATATCAGCAATCTATTAACCGTCCTGTTAGACTTCTCATCGAGGGACGAGTAGCTAATCTTTCTGCTAATCCACTCTATAAACCAGTAGATGGAGAAAATACCTTTGCAGGAGTAATCTTGGGAGGTAGCCAAAAGGATAACTCTGCTTCGGGAGGTCTAGCTCTTGCTAGGGCTTGTAAGTATGGAGCACATGTAAAACTCGGTAATGGACAGAATGGTGTACTCTCTATTACACAGGCATATATTGGCAATCGTGTTTTAGAAGAATTTACCCCTACAGAACTAGACAATTTTAGTGATGCAGGTTATATCCTGCTTCATAGGAGAGATGGAGCCGCAGGGTATTTCTTCGGGATTGATAAAATGTCAGGAAAAGATGATTTCCATATTCTCGTGCATGGTAGACTGATAGATAAGGCGCAAAGATTAGCAGCAGCAACAACAACTCCGTTTTTAGAAACTTCTGTAAGAATGGAAGCCAACGGAAATATTCATGCTACTGATGCTAAATATATTGAAGATTTGATAAAGTCTCAAATCCGCTCCAATATGGAAGAACAAATCAGCGGAGTTGATGTGATTGTTCCAGTGGAGCAAGACATCATTAATACTAGTAAGCTGTCAGTTCAGGTAAAAATACAACCTCTTGGATATTTGAGCTGGATTGTGGTAAACCTTGGTTTAACAAAAACAATTTAAGAAATGGCAAATGTAAATATAACCTCAAAAGAGTGTGCCTGGTCAAAGTTTGAAGTCAAGCTTTTAGGCAGAACAATTAAGGGGCTTCGTGGATTCTCTTTTAAAAAGACAGTAGAAAAAGAGCACTTATACGCAGCAGGAAGTCAGCCAATAGACATCATGGATGGTAATGTAAAGTATGAAGGAAGTATCAAAATATTAGGTTTTGAACTAGATGCTCTTAATAAGGCAGCACAAGTAGCCCAATATTCAGACATCACCGAAGTGCCTCACGAAGCGATTGTTATTACTTGTTCTTATAAGAAAAGGCTTACCGACCCCATAAAAACCTATACGGCTACGGGGGTGGCATTTACTGAAGCAGGTAGTGAATTAGAGCAGAATGCTAAATATAGAGAGATTTCCCTCCCTTTTTTAGCAATGAACATAGACCATACAGTACTTTAAAATTAAAGAAAAATGAGCAAAGAAAAATTAAACCGTGCCTTTGCTGCACGAAAAGCAAAAGAGGATAAAAAATCAGAAGAAAAACCCAAAAAAGAAATCAACCTTCAGCCATTTGTTGATAGGTTTACACAAGAGAAATTAGATGAATACAAATCTCAATATGGAGGGCGACCACTAATTTATATTGCTGTAGGTGATTATAGGGCAATTCTTAGACCACCAACAGCAGATGACCTGGGCGATTATATGACTGCTATCGGCACTAATGGGATGAGTAAGGCTGTAGCCATGATAATTGAGCAGTTGTGGATTGATGGAGATTTTGAACTGATAGATGACGAAGATATGTTTATATCAGTATTCCTCCAGATGAACAACATCTTAGAGACAAAGAAAGCCGAGTTTTTTCGCGCTTAGTGAAAAAGGGCAAAAGGATTTTAAAGAAGAAAGAGCAGGAATAGACTATTTAATCGTATTCGGAAGTATGCAATTTGGGGCAAATGCCTTAAAAGAATGGGGCGAAGAAACATTTTTCTACCGCACAGGTATTGCCCTTGAAATTTGGAAAGCACAATCAAAAGTGAATTATAGAGATGAGTAATATTGTAGAATTTGCCATAAAGATGAAAGATGTCATGAGTGGAGGACTTAGCAGGCTAAGTTCTACTTCTCAAAGCACCTTCGCCCGTATGGGAAGGCATATTAATGATGTTACGGGTCGAAATAAGACACTCAGCATGAGTTTTTCAGAAATTGAGAAGAAAATACGAGATGCTGAAAATGTAATCAGAAACTCTACTATTCCCTCCCAGATAAGAGAAGCCCGCAGGGAGCTTGCCTCTCTGCAGCGCTTGTCTTCAAGACACGCTGGAAATACAGGAGGAGGTGCAACTTCAAAAGAAGGAGGCTTAGGTAGTGTTTTTAAAGGCACTTTAGCTGCCCAGTTTGCGATGAACGCTGGCTCTGCTTTCCTTGGTCTGGTAAAAGATGGTATCGGCGGAGCAATTTCTGCAAGCATGAAGAAAGAGCAGGCCATCGCAGGGCTTTCTACATTCTTAGGAAAAGAAGGAGCTACTGAGGCGTATAAAGGAATTAAGGAAGATGCTAAATCAACCACTTTTGATGCCGACAGTCTTTTGAATGCCAATAGGGCGTTAATCTCTGCGGGGATGAATGCCAAAGACGCAAGAGAAGACGCCATGAACCTTGCTAATGCTATATCTGCCGTAGGAGGCGGAAATGATGAGCTTTCCCGAATGGCGGCAAACATGCAGCAGATTAAGACCGTAGGAAAAGCAACAGCAATGGACATCCGCCAGTTCGGGATGGTCGGAATTAACATTTATGAAATGCTCTCCCGAAGTACAGGAAAGAGTATCGATGAAGTTAAGGAAATGGAAGTGACCTACGACCAGCTGGCAAAAGCTCTTGCTATGGCAAGGGATAAAGGCGGACTCTACGAGGGTGCTTTAGAGGCACAATCTGCAACCATGGCAGGGAAATTAGGAACGCTGAAAGGAATGTTTGCAGACAGCTTAACCGACATTGGAGATGCCTTTTCTCCTATTGTCAATAAGTTTTTAGACCTTGGAATAAAGTTCGCTCAAAACATATCCCCAATGCTGGAACAATTACAGCCTTATATCAATGCTATTTCTGATGGATTAGGACAAGCAATAGATTATATTTCAAATCTTACTACTGGTACAGGAGAATGGAGTGACTGGATAGCAATTGCTTCGGAGTATTTCAATCAAGTTTGGGAGTTTACTAAAAGCATTATTGTCTCTGTTTCAAAAATTATTATGGGGGTGGCACAATGGATAGCTAAATCTGAAATTATCAAAGATGTATTTAGAGCCATCGGGTGGCTTTTAGGTAATATATTGGATGTTATTGGTTGGATAGGAGAAAAACTTGTTTGGTTATGGGAGAATGTTCTTGAACCTATCTTATCTGGAATTGATGAGGCTTATAAGTTTGTCAAAGGCTGGTTCTCTGATGAAGCAGGAAAGACAGTAACGATAGACACTAAAATAAACCCGCCTGATAACCTTCCAAAACCTCCTGAGGATTTAAGTTATCATGCAGACTTAACAAGATTTAAAGACACTTCCATTGGAGCAGCAGAGGACAAGAAAAAGAAAAATAAAACATCGGAGAAAAAAGCTGGTGATACCATTGCAGGAGGCGGACCAAAAGTAGTCAATATCCATGTAGGTAAATTCTTTGACAATATCCAATTTACCACAATGAACGGAGCAGAAAGCGCCGAGCAATTAGAAAAAATAACATTAGAGTGTTTAGCAAGGGTATTATATAACGGAGCCAAGACAGTATGATAACGATATTTGATTTACACGAGCTTTATAAAACCTATTTCGGGAAAGCTCCTTATTATGTTACGCCAAAAGATTCGGACAAACCACTAACGCAGGATGTAACTTATTCGGGAATTGCTCAAAATCCACACCCAAAAGGCACTATCCACTACAATAGGAATAACATAGCACTCAATAAAATAGGAGCTTACGGACATGATATATGGTTTCCTATTTCACTCAGTAATGCTGATAGTGGAACTATTGAGATAGAAAACTGCACGGTATCAGTTAATCTGTCAAAAACGATTGTACGAACGCCTGTAAGTGAGCGTAAAGGCACCGTAAAAGAGTGTTTTAATATTGATGACTACCGATTTACCATTCGTGGTTTTCTTATCGGAAAAGGAAGAAAGTTTCCTGAGGAGGATATAATGAAGCTTCAAAAACTCTTTGAATCTGATAAACCCGTAGAGCTTCATGGAGGTTATCCAGAGCTTTTTTTAGAGAAAAGCTGCCGAGTGGCCATCGAGACACTGGAATTTCCAGAAGTACAAGGCAAAGCATATTGGATACGCCCTTTTATGATAAGTTGTGAAACAGATTATATAGAAGATTTAATCATTACTAATTAACATGTTTTATCTAACCAGCGATATAGAAATAGGAGGAATTAAGGTTAAGGCGAATAAGGTAACCTGGAAGACTTCAGTTAATTCATTTACTGATACTTGTACGATTTCGCTTCCAAGGACAAAATACCTTAAAACAGATGCTACCACAACAGCGAATGCAGAGGATAATAAAAAAGTTTACGCCTTTAAAGAAGATGACAAGGTAACAGTTAAACTTGGTTATGATGGAAAAAACGAAACTCGGTTTATGGGCTTTGTCAAGCGGGTTAATATGGGGATACCCGTAGAAGTGGAATGTGAGGGATACAGTTACCAGCTCTATGATATTATATTCAGCAAAACTTACACCTCTGTAACGGTAAAAAAATTATTACAGGATGTAACCGCTGGAACGGACATTTTACTTTCCAAGGAAATGCCAGATATTCCGCTGAAAAATGTACGCTTTAAAAATGCTACAGGAATACAAGTTTTAGAATGGCTGGTAAAAGAGTGCAAACTCTCGGTTTATTTTAATTTTAATGAGCTGTATGTGGGGACTTTATTTGGAAAAAAACAAGATGAAATTAAAGTTCATTTAGGTTGGAACTCAGTTAAAGATGATGGTTTGAAGAAAAAGGAAGTAGATAAAAATATGAAGATTGTCATCAAAGAAAAAAACCAAGCTGGCGAAGTTCAGAAAGTGAAATCTGATGATAAAAACTCAAAGAAAAAAACAACAAAACATAGAAAAGCAAGACAACAGATAGATAAATACAGCAATGAGAAGCAAGTAAAGATAAAGGCAGGTATTCCCGCTCAGTTCTTGAAAGAAATAGCTCAAAGGCTGGAAAGCAAAGAAAATTACAGAGGCTATGAGGGAGATGTAACTATATTCCTGGTGCCTTATGCGGAGAAAGGGATGGTGTGTGAAATTACCGATAAAGTATTCCATGAAAGACAAGGGCGATACTTTGTAGACACTGTATCTGGGGAGTTTGGAGAAGGAGGAGGACGACAGACATTAACACTTGGACTATTAATGCCTACAAAATGACAATAGGAGATATAAGAGAAAGGCTTGGAGATTTAGTGAGTTCATCGGGACCAGCAGTAAGTAATATTGCTAAGGTAAAATCCGTAAATGAGAACCAAGCAACATGCGTGCTGGAAGATGAAGACGGGCAAGAAATACCAGAAGTAAGACTACGCCCTGTACTGACGGGGAAAAAGAGCTTTTTACAGATACCTAAAATAGGCTCACTAGTATTAGTGGTAAGAATTGAAGATGATGATGACTGGATGATTATAGCCTGCGATGAAGTGGATAAGTTTCTTTGGGCGACAGATACTACAAAGGTAGAGCTGACCGACAAGGTGCATATATCAGCCAATAACAAGAATATGGCGGAACTGATAGACAAACTCTTTGAGGCGATTCTAAAAATGAGATTTACAACCAATACAGGGCCTACCATTATGCTGATTAACCGTGCCGAGTTTGAGAGTTTAAAAAATGAGTTTAAAGAGCTTTTAAAATAAATTTAAAATGGGTCAAGGATTAGATAAGGCAACACTGAAAGCCTCTATTATTGAAATTTTCACTTTTGAACAAGGAGAAGAAACAAATTACAATAACTCTGTAGAGAGAATAGCAGAAAAACTGAGTGATGCAATAGAAGTTTTTGTAAAGTCCGGAAAGGTAGAAGTAAACAGCGGAATAAAATTGACTACTACGGGCTCATCAGGAACGACTATAGAGAAAGGAACAGGTAAAATAATATAATATGCCAAAAGATATATTGTTAGACGAAAACCTTGATTTAGTGCTTAAAAATGGTGATTTTTCCATAGGAGAAAGCACCGCACAACATCAAAAACTACTTATTTTATCAGATAAGGGAGAGTTTAAAGCTAATCCTAAACGAGGAGTTGGTGCTAGGAAATATTTGGAAACTCACAAACCTGATGATTTTGCCCGTGAAATACGGCAGGAGTTCAGTATTGATGGTATGAGCGTAGACGCAATCAGTATAGGAAAAAATTTAGAAATGAACATCACAGCTCAATATAATGAAAATTAATGTTTTACCCTTACAATCACTTTTAGATATAGCCATACAGCACACAGGAGCGGTGGAAAATACCTTTGCTCTTGCAGTAGTGAATGGTCTGAGTCTGACTGATGATTTGCCAGCAGGAGCAGAAATTAAACTCCCAGACAGCGTGAATAAAGATAGTGATGTGCTGAATTATTATACCTCAAAAAGGCTTCAACCTGCCACAGCAGTAATAATGCTTCCAGAGGAGGAAAGATTAGAGGGTATCGGATATTGGGTTATTCAAACAGATTTTAAAGTAAGTTAGAAAATGGCACGAACAATAGAACAAATCAACAACGAGATAATTAAAGCCAAAGAGTCAGAACCAGCTCTTGCAGGGCTGACATCGACCAGCAAGGTGGCAATATGGAGGCTTTGGGCGTACATCACAGCATTTGTGATTTATACCTTAGAGTTGATTTTTGACCAGCACAAAGCGGAAGTCTTGGAGGCTTTGACACAATTAAAGCCACACACGGCACGCTGGTACAGAAACAAGGCGTTAGCCTTTCAGTATGGTTTTGACCTCATTTCGGACACGGATAAATTCAATAATCAAGGATTTACCGAAGACCAAATTTCGGCTTCTAAGATTGTCAAATTTTCTGCAGTAACCGAAGCGGATACCGAAAGCCGTCTCATTGTCAAGATTGCAACCGAACAGGGCGGAGAACTTCAGCCGATAGGTGTTAGACAAAAAGCCTCTTTTGATGCTTACATGAATGAAATCAAGGATGCAGGGGTAAGAATTACGGTCATCAACTACCTGCCTGATATTCTCAAGCTACAGATGAAAATCTACCGAGACCCATTGGTTTTGGATGAAAACGGACAAAGCATCATAACAGGGAAAAAGCCAGTAGAAGATGCCATTAAAGAATATTTGAAAAATCTGCCTTTTGATGGAGAGCTTGTTTTAGCTCACTTGGTGGATGCTCTCCAGCAGGTAGAGGGTGTGAGGATTCCGCATATCATTTTGGCTGAAAGTAAGTGGATAGATGCGGGAGTGAATGACTATGGCGGTTATGAGACCATAGAAGTAAAGAAAATCCCTGTTTCTGGGTATTTTAAAATAGAAAACTTTAACAACATTGAATATGTGGTTTAATCTGGACATTCCAAAATTGACAAGCCTTTTAACTCCGACTTTTCTCCGCAGGGAAAAGCTCTTGGCATGGCTTCGGGCGCTTCATTATCCTTTGATAAAAATAGCCGATGATTTCAATGTGAATAGGAATGCCAATCTCTACAACCTTGCTCACAATGGGCAGGTGTGCTACCTCCGCGCTGCGCTTAACGATAAGTTTGATGTTTCATTAAGACGGATAAAGATAACTGACGGGAACAGGTTTCAACGGCAGTATATCTATACCAGGGGAGAGCAAAAACCGAAGTTTTTGGGCAGAATTTATCTCTATGAAAGAGCCGATTACGGCGATACAGGAGTTGATTTTATCGTACTGGTTCCGAGAGGACTGCTGTATAATGAATTTGAGATGAAATACTTAATAGATTTTTATAAACTGGCTTCAAAACGCTATAAAATACAAGAATATTAACATGAATATAGTAAGATACAAACAAACAGGGGGCTTTCCGCTGGATACCAATAATTTGGATTTTCTGCAAAACTCTTTCCATATCCTTAACACACTGGGGAATTTGGCTGGTGATATGGTGGTTATTTCGGGCTGTGAAATCACAGGGAACACGGTAAGCAATGGAGTGGTCTATGTGAACAAAGAAGTATTGGAGTTCAGAGGCGGAAGTCTTTCGGCAAATATCTTTATCAAAGAAGAGGCAGTATCAGGAACTTTTGAAGACGGTTCATTTAAACCTATTGAGATTACACGATATGTAACATTCGGAAGTTCCACGCCAGAAAAAACCTTTAAATGGGAAGATTTTAAGCGTGTAGATAATCTGATACAACAAGGAGTAAAGAATGCTGATTTTGAGAAAAGGATTAAAGCCCTTGAAGATAAGAAAACCCCTGTACCGATAGGCTTAATCGCCATCTGGGGGAAACCAGCCAGCGAACCTATACCAGAGGGCTGGAAAGAATGCACCGACCTAAGGGGGAGAATGCCTCTAGGCTGGAATCCAGATGATGAAGACTTTAAGGAACTTCTTAAAAATGATGGAGAAAAGACTCATCAACTGACCATTGAAGAAATGCCTAGTCATTCACATCCATATATTGATACATATAAGGGGAGAATTGACCACGGACAGAGAGGTCCTGGGGGAAGTGATGGTATTCATAATTCAAACTATAATTCAATAACGAGCAATACAGGAGGAAATCAACCTCACAACAATATGCCTCCATACAGAATTATCAAGTTCATCGAGTTTATAGGGTTTGATTAAAATTTAAGATTATGGCACAAACAGCAATAAATACAATAAAACAGTGGTTTAAAACAGGCTCTAAGCCTACACAAGACCAATTCTGGAACTGGATGGAGTCCTATTGGCACAAGGATGAACTTATACCGCAGGACAAAATCCAAGACCTTAGCACCACGCTTTCCAGCAAGGCAGATGCTGACCAATTAGCTAATAAAGCCAATGCGGATGCTTCTGGTATGACTGATTTACAAGCTCAAGCGTGGGCTACATTATTAAAACCACACCTACCAACTAGTAGCACATACACGAAAAATGAGATTAACGAAAAGTTAGGTAAAATAACTTTTAGAACTATCGTAGATGATAATGGAAGCACTTATGTTCCTCAGCCTATCTCATTTTTACAATTAGGTTCAGACCCTAATTCTAATATAGGTAGTCCTAATGGAGAGATAGGTATGCTTAATTGGAACATGTATTGGGGTAATTACAATAAGGGTAATACAGGTAGATTTAACCTGCTGTTGGGAGTTAATAACTCTACTTCCAATGATGGTTCAAATAATACTATTTTAGGTCACTATGCATTTAATGCAAGTAAGAAAGGTAGCGATAATGTTATCATAGGTATGAATGCTGCACCTAAATTATTAGCAGGTTACAGCTTAACCCTATTAGGAGCAGGAGCAGGAGGAAACCTCAGCAATGAGGATAGAACCTTAGATGACCTTAAACAGATTTCTCCTGTTTTTGAAGAATATATTACAGGTAGAATAGGATTAGGAGAATCATTCGGATATGATAAGAAAACAGGTAGATTAAGTAGCTCTAACTCAGTATATGTAGGTTACAATGTAGGTAATGTATTCAATGGAAATACAGCAGGAGCAACTACAACTATTGGGTCTATTTGGATTGGTTCTAATGCAGGAGGAGGTGTTCAGTATAGAGATTATAACAATGTCGTAGTAGGTAACTTCTTTTGGGCGCACGGACATCTAAGATTATATAACTCAGTTATATTAGGTAACCACATAGACTTAAAATATAACCGAGATAATGTTTTAGCTATCCATAATTCTGGAACTAAAAGGTGTGAAGTCGCAAATGCCTTAATCTATGGAGAGTTTGATAACAGAAAGCTGGTAATCAATGGTAGCCTTACTTTGAATGTTAAGTATGTTCAAGAAGAGGCTAATCCAGATACGGCTAAAGCGTTAGTCATCGGCACGGATGGTCTGATTAAGAGTGTTCCTATAAGTAGTATCAAGGGAAGTGGAACACCTACACCTGTTCCAAATGCTGTAAATAAGTTAGCAGGTAAAAAGATTTCTGTAATCGGAGATAGTATTTCTAATTTTGGGGATACTTCATCAGAATATAAAACTGCAACAGGATACAGCTTTGATGATATTTGGGTGGGTCAATTACTTTCTATGACAGGCGGTATTAAAGGCACTATTGATGCAAGGTCTGGCTCACTTGTTCAAGGGAATAATGACCCTCACGGCTTTGCTTTGAAGAGGTCAAGAGTAGTAGACCAAGAGAGTGATTACATTTTCATCTTGATGGGAGCTAATGACCAAAGATTAGAGCAACACCCAACTACACCAAGACCACTCGGCGAGATTAAACCTAAGGGTAGTTTAGGGTCTATAACAGACACTTCAAACCCTAACTTCAACACATTTACAGGTGCATATCAACTTGCATTAGAGGATATGTTAGGACACTACAAGAGGGCTAACATTGTCTTAATGACACCTTTGAAATCCTTTAATGCAGGTTCAACTGATGATATGAACAAGGGTTCAGATAGGTTTGCAGAGCGAGTGATAGAATTGGCTAAATTCTATGGAGTTAAGTGGATTGACACCAGAGAGACAGGATTTAACAACTACAATCATGATTTGTTCTATATTGATGGGTTACATCCTAACAAAGCAGGTCATAAAATCTTAGCTCAACTTGTAGTAGACAAGATATTAGAATTTGGAGTTGTAGCAGGAGGTAGTGGAGGCACTAATGGGTATAGCAAAGCAGAAGTAGACACTAAGCTAAATGACCTTACTATCGGAGTAGGAAACTTAGCGAGAAATTCAGCTGCACCTATGTTTAGCCCTAACTCAGAGGGAACAGGTAATGCACAAGTTATATCTGATAGAACAGGCTATTTTGTTAGATATACACCAGCTTCTGGAAAGAGTGTCGGAGTTTATGGATTTAACATGAATGCTGAGGAGGGTATCCCGAACACAAATAAAGGTGGGTATACTATTTCAATGGATTTCAGACATGCTCATACAGAAAATGTTACTATCTGGGGTCAATCCATACCACCTAATACTTGGGTAAGAGTAAAAAGAGAGGGCTGGACAAACGAGACTGATTGGGTAGGATTTAACATACCTGTGCCTAATTTAGCTGTTGATGTTAGATATTATAAGATTGAGAGAGGAACTAAGGCAACGGATTGGACACCTCACATATCCGAGTTGAAATTAGGAGTTTCAGAGCATATGATAGACAACTTCTTCTATTGGTCTGATGCTCTAAGTATATCCAGAAAAGGAGCAACAGGAGATGAGCTGAACACTGTTCTAATTAGAAAGATACCGAATATAGATAACATTATAGAGGTGCAGGAGCTTACTATAATCTATAATAATGGAACTTTCTTTAGGGCAACTAATCCAAATAGTCAGTTAATCACACATAACGGAGTTAAGCACTTCGCTATGCCAGAGTTAGCACCTGCTTTGACAGCCAAAGGAGGTATCAAAAAAGTTTATATTAAAGCTTTATTGAAATAGTACTTAAAAGATTGAAAAATAAAAAATTATGAATGAATTTATTAATGAGCATTTACTGCCACACTTCGGAACTTTCATTTCTGCGGTGCTGACGGGGTTAGCGGGGTTTATCTTCGGGAAAAGGAAGCAGAAGGCAGAAACCGAATCTATTGAAGTCAATAACGACACGGTAGAGATTGGTAATGCTGACAAGCTGGTGAAAGTCTATAAAGATACTTTGGATGACTTACAGACCCGATATGAAGCGAAGTTTAAGGAAATCACAGGGCTTTATGAAGACAAAATCAAGCTCCTGCAGGATGAAATCACCATTTTGAAGCGAAGCATCAAGCAACTTAAAGAAGAAAATGCACTGCTTCGGCAAAGGCTCAAAGAGAACAACTTAGAGTAAAATCCTTTGGAGGATAGGGATTAAAAAAATGTCCTCCGCTTTTTAAAAACTTTCTCAGGGTATTTTAAAAACAACAAGCACAAAGCTACGGAGGACAAAAAGTCTTCTGTACTTTGTGCTTGTTGTTTACCCTGAGAGTTGCAAATATAAGAACTAATAACCATTAAAAAAACTAATAACTATGAAAATTTATAATCAAGCACCTTTGCCGTTTCAAGGGCAGAAAAGGAGGTTTGTAAAGCCTTTTAAAGAGGCTTTAAAGAGTTTCCCAAACGATGCAATATATGTAGATTTATTCGGAGGTTCTGGGCTTTTGAGCCATACGGTTAAGTCTGTATATCCAGAAGCAAAGGTAATTTACAATGACTTTGATAATTATTCAGAAAGACTTAAAAATATTCCTAAAACGAATAAAATACTCGCAAATATTAGGAATATTTTAAAAGATGAACCTAGAAAAAGAGTTGATGGAGAAAAAAGAAAGCAGATATTAGACCTTTTGAAAGCAGAAAAGGGCTTTGTAGATTACATTACTTTATCTGGAAGCATTTTATTTTCAGCGAACTATGTAACTTGTTTAGAAGACTTAGAGAAAGTAAGTATTTATAACAATACTAAAAAAACACACTATGAGTCTGAACAATATTTAAAAGGAGTGGAGCGTGTTCAAATGGATTATAGAGATTTGTATAGTTTATACAAAAACACTGAAAATGTGGTGTTTCTTATAGACCCTCCATATCTATCAACCGATACCAAAACCTACCACAATATGGATTATTGGAAACTTACCGACTATTTGAGCATTCTTAACCTACTGGAGGATAAACCTTATTTCTATTTTACCAGTGAAAAAAGCCAAGTTATAGAGCTTGCAGAATGGATGTCAGAAAATGGATTTAAGCGAAGTCCTTTTGATGAATCTACTAAAGTTATAATCCATACATCTTTGAATTATGGAGCTAAGTATAATGATATAATGATTTATAAAAATAACTATGAAAAACAAATATTATCAAATTTTAGAGAAAATCTTAAAAAAGGGCAAAGTTCAGAATAACAAGAAAGGGAATATTAAGTATCTCTTGGATGAACAGTTAAAACTCTATCCATCAGATTTGTTGGAGATTTTTGAAGGTCATCAAATCGCAAGAAACAAATTAAAAACAGAGCTTCAACTCTTCCAGAACGGAGAAAGATTAACCGAAAAATATAGAGAAGCAGGAATCAGCTGGTGGGATTACTGCGGACCTATGCTGGTAAATTCTTATCCAACTTACTTTGAGCAGTTGCCGCCTCTCATTGCGAAAATCAACAAGGAAAAGCGCAACAGCAAGAACTATGTGCTGTTTTTGGGCAGGAACGATACAGAGACTAACCAACAACCCTGTTTATCATTGATTCAGTTTCAAATAGATAATGGTAAGTTGGTAATATCGGCTTATCAGCGTTCCAGTGATGCCTCATTAGGGCTTCCTGCTGACCTTTACCACTTGTATTTAATCAGCAGACAGATTGATTTGCCTTTGAAATCTATTACACTAACACTCGGAAATGTGCATATTTACGAGAATAACATAGACAATACCAAGAGGCTGTTAAAGGGTGAAAAAGTGTCGTTTGAATTGAATGTGTAATTAATTAAGCTTGTTCCTAGCTGTCAAAATGATTACAGGATAAAACACCCCAAAATAACACATACAAATATAGTAATATTATTTGAATTGTGCAATAAAAAAACACTCTTTAAATCATCTTTAAAGAGTGTTTAAATTTTGTTATTTTTGACCGATTTTTTCCAGCCAGAAATTGGAAACCATACCTGAAATTTTTTGCACATTTGGTTTTGCCGATTATACAAGACCAAACTGCATTCCGTGCGTATGCCCAGACAGAGTCAGTTGAATATCAGAGAGATGAGTCTTTACCACTGCATCAAAATGCGTAGGGTCGTGCGACATCAGTACTTTCACGGCATCCGTAGGAACGCCTTTTACAGCCTTATCCAAGTCACCAAACTGAGGGAAAGGCGGTTCTCCCCAGTTTTCCACTCCTAAAAGATAGATTTTTTCGCCATTTCTTTCAAAAACTCTATGCTCATTTCGGAGCATTTCAAAACCCGCTTGTCTTTGATAATCAATTAGTTTTGGGACATTTTGTTTTTGTTCCTCGCTCGTATTCCATTGCCCATAAAGTCCATAGTCATGATTTCCCAAAACAGAAAACTTCCCGTCTTTAGCCTTAATTTGAGAAAATAAAGAGATAAAAGGCTTAAACTCATCGGCATAATTATTCACCATATCTCCCGTAAACAGCACTAAATCAGGTTTTTGCTCATTAATTAAATCTATAGCGTGCTGCAGCTTGGAAGGGTCAGAAAAACTCCCACTATGAACATCGGAAATTTGGACAATTTTATAGCCTTTGAAACTTTTAGGTAGGTTTTTAAATTTTAATTTTACTTTTCTTAAAATATGGCGATATTTCCCAAAAATTATGCCATCTATCACAGCAAAAGAAAGCAGTATAGTACCGCCCAAAGCCATCAAACCAAGGAATTTTCTCCTCTCTGGATAGTGGCTTCCTTTGGCAGAAAAAGCCTGAACCAAATACTTACCAAACCGAAGAATATCATCTACCAAAAGAAAAAGAACCATGACCAATTTTGGAACGATAAATATCATCACAATATTCATCATAAAAGGAACTTTGGAGGAATCTGGCCTGATAACAGCCAGATAGAAAATAACCGCATAAATCAGGGCATTAACCGCCACATATCCTCCTCTGATAAAAGGATTTTGAGTCAAATTCTTAACTCCCTGATAAACATATATTTCTAAAACTAAAAAAATTCCGAAGATAAGTAAAAACTGTTTTCGCATGGAATAAAAAAATTATAGATATTATTTAAAAGAACACACCAGCATAGATTTATGCTGATGTGGTTTTTATAGTTTTTGTATGAAAAAAGTATTAATTGTTAAGGCATTTTATAAACGAATGCATTGATATTCATCCCTGCGCCCACGGAACACATCACTATATAATCTCCTTTTTTCATGCTGTGTCCCTTCATTTTACCTTTGGTAATGAGGTCATACATCGTAGGAATACTCGCTACAGAAGTATTTCCCATTTCTTGGATAATCATAGGAGTGATGTTATGGTCATATTCAGTCTTGCCATAGAGTTTATAAAGTCTTGGGATGATTGCATAGTCCATTTTAGCATTTGCCTGATGGATTAGAATTTTTTCTACATCATCTATGCCAATTCCCGCTGCATCGATAGTTTCCTTAATCGCAGGAGGAACATTCGTCAAAACATATTCATAAATTTTTCTTCCTGCCATTCTGATATATTTTTTCTTTGGGTCATGGTCTTTGTTCAGAGAACAATCCATATCCAAATAAGTAATTTCTTCCTGATTATCACAAATAGTCGCCGAAGAAATCATTCCCACAGTTTCATCATCTGTAGCCTTTACAACCACAGCGCCTGCACCATCCGCAAAAATCATTCTATTTCTGTCATATGGGTCTAATGCACGGCTTGGCGTTTCAGAACCCACTACAAGAATAGTTTTGGCTTTTCCTGCCTTTATGAGAGAATCCGCCAAAATCATAGATTCTACCCAACCAGGACAACCAAAAATCATATCATAATTCACGCATTTTCTGCTCTTTATGCCAAGTTTATGCTTTATTCTTGCAGACATAGAAGGCATAAAGCTACTTATTCCATCTACATTGATTTCCCCAAAATTACTCGCGCAGATAATATAATCTATGGTTTCGCGGTCTATTCCAGCATCTTGGATAGCTATTTCAGAGGCTTTTGTAGCAATATCAGAATTGTTCTCATCATCATTCACATACCTACGGCGCTCAATTTCAGTAATTTCTACAAATTTTTTAACAATTTCCTCATTAGGTTTGTCTATAACTTTCCCGTTTTCATCATAGAAAACAGCGTCTAAGAAATAAGACCCATCAATTACTCTCTCTGGAATATAAGACCCTGAACCTATGATTATAGTATTTGGCATAATTGTGATTTTTTTAGTTTATCGTAAAATTCCTAAAAGGATAGAACTTCTACCCCATCTGCATAAATAAGGATTTATAAATTTTATAGTACAAAAATTACAAAAAATAAATAGCCTTACTTAGAATTGTTAGCAAATATACAATAATAAATTAAATAATTATTAATTTGTCAGAGAGAAAATATATATTTGGTATAATGTATTATTTATTAGAGAGTTAAATTCATTTACAAACTCTATCTTCATCAAAAATTTATCTCTCACAAAATTACAAAAAAGCCTCCCAAAAAGGAAGGCTTCAAAATTATCTTGCAATATTTACTGCTCTAGTTTCGCGGATTACCGTTACTTTTACTTGTCCTGGGTAAGTCAGTTCGTTTTGTATTTTCTCTGAAATATCATACGAAAGCTGATGAGCTCTTTCATCATTTACCTTACTACTCTCCACCATTACTCTCAGTTCTCTACCTGCCTGTATAGCGAACGCGTTAGAAACTCCATCAAAGCTTAATGCTGCCGCTTCTAAATCTTTTAATCTTTGGATATAAGATTCTAAAACTTGTCTTCTCGCTCCTGGTCTTGCTCCTGATATTGCATCGGCTACCTGAACGATTGGCGACAATAGAGAGGTCATTTCTATCTCGTCATGGTGTGCACCGATAGCATTGACTACCTCTGGATTTTCTCCAAATTTCTCTGCCCACTGCATTCCTAAAAGTGCGTGTGGTAGCTCAGATTCTTCTTCTGGAACTTTTCCTATATCGTGCAAAAGTCCTGCTCTTTTAGCTAATTTTACATTTAATCCCAGCTCCGCAGCCATAGTAGCAGCTATATTTGCCACCTCTCTAGAGTGCTGTAATAGGTTTTGCCCATAGGAAGAACGGTATTTCATTCTACCCACTATTTTTACAAGCTCTGGATGAAGCCCATGGATGCCCAAATCTATTATCGTTCTCTTTCCTACTTCTATAATTTCTTCTTCTATCTGTTTGCGGGTTTTTTCTACGACCTCTTCTATCCTTGCAGGGTGAATTCTTCCATCGGTAACAAGTCTATGAAGCGAAAGGCGCGCAATCTCTCTCCTTACAGGGTCAAAACACGAAAGCAAGATAGCCTCTGGCGTATCATCTACTATAATTTCCACTCCTGTAGCCGATTCCAATGCACGGATATTTCGTCCTTCTCTACCGATAATTCTTCCTTTAACCTCATCGGATTCTATATTAAATACTGAAACTGAATTCTCAATCGCCTGCTCCGTCCCGATTCTCTGAATAGTCTGAATAACGATTTTTCTCGCTTCGTTTTTCGCATTCATCTGAGCCTCTTCCATTATGTTCTGTACATAAGCTTGGGCTCTGGTTTTCGCTTCTGCTTTTAGGGATTCTACCAATTCTTTTTTTGCCTCATCGGCAGAATAGTTAGATATTTTTTCCAGCATTTCTACTTTTTGAGAAATGGCTTCATTGAGCTCAGCTTGTTTTTTATCAATGATTTCTGATTTTCTCTGATATTCAGCCTGTTGTTTCTCTAAATCTTTTTCAAGTCTAGAAACTTTACTAAGCTCATCATTTAGTTTACTTTCTTTATCCTTTGCTCTTTTCTCTATTTCCTGCATTTTTTTCTCACGAGCTTGGATATTGGCATCATGCTCTGTTTTTAGTTCTAAAAACTTTTCTTTTGCCTGTACTATTCTCTCTTTCTTTATAGATTCTGCTTGTACATTGGCATTCTGAATAATATTCTCTGCGTTTTGTTTAGCATCTTTTATAATGAAATTAGCTTTGGAATTTGTGGCTTTCCTCGAATAAAGAATACCTCCCAAAGCTCCCACTACAAGACCTATTATGATATAAATTACCTCCATTATTTATTAACTATTTGATTATTTTCTTTCCAATATTTTTACAAAAAACCCACAATAATCCATTTGTGATGTTAGAGTAAACTCCCTATCAACACGATTTGAGCTTATTTCTACTCTCTGTAATCCGACAAGATGACGGCGCGCCATTGAGCAGACCTTTACTCGGTAATTGTTTAGCGTTGAGTTTACCTAAAAAGTTAGAATTATTGCAGGCTTCATTTATTATTCTTTCTTATCCTCTTCCAGCTCCTCCAAAAAATTTATTATTTCTTTCAGCTTTTTATCAGACTCTTTGAACTCTCTCTCCATTCTCAGTTGATTGAACTCTGCATTTATCATAAGTCTAAGGACAGCCATTGCGATAGCATCTTGTTTGTCTTTGGTAGCAAAGTTGGACTCCACATCTTTTATCATCATCTCTATATTTTTCCCTATCCTACGCACTACTTCCTCCTGTTCTGGAGCAATATACAATGCATAATACCGTCCTGCTATATTTATTCTTATTTCCTGCTGAGCCATTACATTCCAGTATTTCTAAGATAAGCTATACATGCATCAATCTCCTTAATCAGTCTATTGATATGATTTTTCATCAATCTATTATGGTCTGGATTACCAGAAATTGCTGAAATCAATTTTATCTTTTTTTGTTCCTCCTTCAACTCCTGATTTTCTCTCTGCTCCTCTTCATATTTTCCTCTCAGCAAATCATATTTTTCCTGCAATTCCTTATATTCTTTTGATAATTCTTTATAATCTTTATTGATTTTTAGAATTTTATCTCTTAATACAGAAAAATTTTTATCTAAATCCACTGACATCTCCAGAAGTTTGTTCTAACCTTAATACGCAAAATTACAATTTTTTTTGGATTTTTACTAAATTTTAAATAAAAAACCATAAACTTTCGTCTATGGCTCTCTTTCTATTCAAATTTTAGGACAAACATCAGTGCATTTGTTTTTAAGGAAGACATGGTTCCTGCCCAGTGGTTAGGCGTTGTAGGATTGTCCTGCACCAGCTCGTTATTTATCATAAATGTTCCTCGTATGGCAGGAGTAAGTTTAAATTTAGAAAAATAAAACTGTATTCCTATCTCCGCAGACCACGCGAAATTATTCGTTCTCGTCCTAAAAGTCCCTTGTAAATTATCATTTACATTTTTTTCATTAGACTGTAAATTCACTAGCCAATTAATCCCTCCTGCGGCATAAGGACGGGAGTTAAACCATCTATTCCCATGAAGTTCCAGCATTACAGGAACATCTACATAAGTGGATTTCACCTTTCTCAAAGTGTATAAATCTCTATCAGCAGGATTCACCGCTAAAACTGCAGCATTTTTAAAAGTAAGCTCCCTCTCCACGAACTGAATTCCTGGTTCCAGCCTGATATCCAGATAATCATTGATTTTCATTCTTCCTATAAGTCCAGCCCCGAACCCCAAAGAATTTCTCACTGCCACTGGGCTGTTCTGCTCCGAAAATCCATTCGCCAACTTTACTTTATAATCAAAACTATTGGCATTGAGATAAAACCCATAGCTGTACTTGTCCTCATCTATCCACTCCAACCTGTCCGGTCTGTCTCTGATGTTAAACAGCGACTGCGCATCCGACATTGAAAAAAGTCCAAACAATGATAATACTCCAAACAATTTTTTCATCTTATTTTTTTGCTTTATAAATTGTTACAATTCCTAAACTTAATTTTTTATACTCCACTTTTGAAAACCCCAAATCTAATAAAATATTTTTCATTCTCTCCCCACAAGGAAAATTCTTCACAGAATCCGGCAAATAGGCGTATGCCTCCTTTTCACCAGAAATCATCTTTGCTAAAAATGGAAGCACCTTATTAAAATAAAAATTATACAAAGGCGACAAAACTCCCTCCATTCTTGAAAATTCTAAAATATAGACATTCCCATTCTCCTTGACCACCCGCCTCAGCTCACTTAGACCTTTTTCTAAGTTTTCAAAATTCCTTACACCAAATCCAACGCTCACAGCATCAAATTTATTACTTTCAAAAGGTAAATTTTCTGCATTTGCTTTCTGAATGGTTATGTCTGCTCCCAGTTGTTTGATTTTCTTATCAGCCAAATTGAGCATTTCTTGGGACAAATCCACAGCAGTTATTTTCACTCTGAATTTTTTCCAAAGCGCTATCGCCAGCTCGCCTGTTCCTGTAGCAACATCCAGAATCTGTTTCGGGTCATCGCTCTGCATCCAGTTCACCAAGTTTTTTCGCCACAAAAGGTCTATTCTCAGCGAAAACAAGCGATTAAAGAAATCATATTTTGGAGCTATTCTATCGAACATATTTTCCACTCTCAAAGTTTTATTTGAGGCAGAATCATCTACTTTCGTATTTAAGTTCGATTGATTTTCAAGCATTTAATATACCTTTCAAAATATATTCGGCGGCAAATATATCACAAAAAAAATCAAATCATCATGAAAAGAAGCCTTTTCCGATTATTTTATCGTTTTATACCCAAAATCTTTAAATAATTTCAGTAATTAATAAACAATAAAAAAAATAAAAAACTCCCAGTAGGAACTGGGAGCAAGGAATAATAATAATAAAAAATCAAAAAAATTTATCAAAACGATTAACGATGGCAAATTTACAAAAAATAACTAAAAAACAACAAAAGCTTGTGATTTACACGAAACAACTTGGAAACTGGTAGAAAATCAAACATTTACAAACTACGATAACAGTGAATTTGAGTGGTTTCAATTATTCTGCGATGGACTGAACAGACAATGGTATAAAATAGGAAAAAAGTTCAAAATTTGTTTGGACTTTTTTCCTATTTTATACCTATTTTGCAAATGGCTTTACAATGACAAACGAACAATAAAATACACCAAACAAAAAGGTAAGATATTAAAAATCAACACCTTACCTATGCAGAAAGGAAGGGATTCGAACCCTCGATACGGTTACCCGTATACCACCTTTCCAGGGTGGCCTCTTCAACCACTCGAGCACCTTTCTATTAATTTTGCAAATGTATAAAATATTTTTTAATTACAAGACATCTCTCCTTTCAAATTTTTAGAAAACTGTTGGGAAAAACTTCCTGCATATTTAGGATTGTCTATCAGATGCATCGCCTTTGTCAAAGCACTTTCTATGGTGATATCTCCTCCGCTGATGGCATTGATTTTAGAAAAAACATTGCTGTTTTCATACTTTCCTAAACTCACGCCGCCCGATGGACACTGGCTTATGACCACGATATCTATATTTTTGTTGCGTATTTTCTGCAAAATTTCCAGCGTTCCAACATCTCCGAAAATCGTCCCCGACCCGAAAACTTGGATTATCAAAACCTTTACAGCATCTATTTTTAGCAAATATTCCAAATCCATCCCTGGGAAAATCCTGCACAAATGCACGCTGGTACTCAGATGATAGTCCACAGAAAACTTTTCATCCTGCTGAGGGCGGAAGAGATAACTTTCTTTAATGTTCAAAAACACGCCTGATTTACCTAAAATAGGATAATTAGGGCTTTGGAAGGCATCAAAGTTTTCCGAACTATACTTTATACTTCTATTTCCGCGCAGGAGCTGATGCTCAAAATACAAAGCCACTTCCTGAATAATCGCCTCATTTTCTTTATACAAACTCGCATAGTAAAGACTCGTCAGCAGGTTTTCCTTGGCATCTGTTCGCAGGTCTCCTATCGGCAACTGAGAACCTGTCAAAATCACTGGTTTGCGCAGTCCTTTCAGCATAAAACTCAGCGCCGAAGAAGTGTAAGCCATCGTATCCGTGCCGTGCAGAATAAGAAATCCATCATATTTTTCATAATTCGCCTCTATCACTTCTGCTATCGCCCTCCATTTTTCTGGGCCGATGTCCGAGCTGTCTAGTGGCGGCGAAAACGAATGAATATAAGTATCACAATCCAATAGCTTGATTTCAGGTAGCTTGTCAAAAATCAAATCAAAATCAAAGGGTTTAAGACTTCCTGTGTTGTAGTCTTTTTCCATCCCGATGGTGCCGCCTGTGTAGATAATCAGAACTTTTCTTTTCATGGGTTAAATTTTGTCAAAAATAACGGAATTTAAATTCAAAACAAACTCCTCCAAATTCTTTTTCCATATTTTAGGATTATTCTTAGAAAAATAGAGCGATACAGAGGGCTTTTCGGACAAAAAACAGGCATAACTCTTTTCCATTGGTAAAACTTTCAAATCATCCATTCCTTCAAAACCCAAAGTAACTGATTTATTCGGCTCATACAAATGATTAATCACCCAATATCCCGATATATCCAGCTCGTTTCCTTCCTGCTCCTCTGAAACTTCCCAATTATGTTCGTTTAGTTTCTTTCTTAAATCTTCTATATGGCTGTTTATCATCTTTTAGCAAATTCATTATCTCTTTGGATTTACTCTTATCGTGGTATTCTTCTGTGGCATAGTGTTTTGCATCATACCCAAAGTCATTTTTCATACTTATTTCAGCGCCATTTTCTAAAAGAATTTCAATAATATCAAGATTCCCATGAATACAGGCGTTTTGGATAGGAGTAAAATTCAGTTCTCCCTGCTGATTTACATCTGCTCCGTTTTTTATCAGCAAAATAACATCTTCCTTAAATTGAGAATTAACCGCCAAGTTTAACAGCGTTTCCCCCATCGTTCCTAAATCATGGACGGAAGTAATGGGACTACAATCCAAAAAACTAGGAAAATCCTGATATTTCAAAAAAAGGTTTGTCAAAAATTCATCCATTTGCTCCAAACAGCTTTAATTTCATGAGTTTTTTAGCCTAATTTAAAAGCAGACTATTTATATTCTCTGGCTTTCTCGCCCACTCCACATTATACACAAAATCAGCATTTTCTATAGTTTCTACTACTTCCAAAGACTGGGCTTTTGCTTTTATTTTTAATATTTCTCCTACGGAAATTTTTGTTGAAAGTTTTTTGAGTAAAGTCTCTACATCCTCGAAACAAAGACTCCATATCGTCTGCCCTACAAACGGCTGTTCCAGCCAGATGATTTTCTGCGCTGATATATCCAAAACCCCGAAAACCAAGCCTTTTTGCAAAGGTTGAGAAATTCGTATCTGGTGAATCACACACGATGGATCATAGGCAACTCCGCTTCGTTCAGAGACTTTCATTTTATGTTTTGAATCCATCCAGCCTACTACCAAATTAGAAGTGATGCTCCCCAAACTATACGCACTACAAGTAAATACCACATACTTCCCACCTGCTTTTTGTAAGGCACTGATATCCACATCTATATATTCTGCTGTTCCTATTTTATTAGGAATAGAGCGAATATCGCCACTGTGTTTACAGCCTAATAGACTGAGATTAGAATAGTTACAAACATCTTGTCTGTCTTCATAAATAATACTGCACGACAAATCCATATCCATATGCTGAGCTGGAAGCCCTTTTCCCCACTGCATAAAAAGCCTTATTTTATCGCCTTCCAACGGAAAAGTTTCTCCCATCAAAGCAGGAGTAAAATCCTGCAAATTTTGGCTTCTGTCTCCTATCGGAAGCGGAATTTCATACAATTTTGGGTCAATGTATATTTTTTTAAATCCTGTTTCGGACTGAGAAAATCTCCTCTCTATCTCTTTCAAAGTAAAATCCTTTATACAAGATTGAAAATCAGCCAATTCCTCATCCGAATACAAACTCAAAAATTTATTCGCTGGAATGCTTTTTCTCGTTCCCATCGCTGTTTTTACGCTGCGCTGCGCTTCCCTGTCAAAATAAATTTCCACAAAAGAATTCAGGGTAAGTAAAAACTTCATAGGAACTTCCGAGGAAACCTTCTCAAAGGCCTGCAAAGTCTCTTTTGCCCCAAACCAAAGCATATTGGAAAACAACGACCTCGCAAACAAACTCGGTTTCTGCTGTAAAAGCGCAAAAGTCCTTTTTGCGTCGGTTTTTGAACGGAAATAATCTACTTTCCCCTGCCAGACTTCATAAGTTTGATTATAAAAAACATCAAGAACGGCTCTCAACTTATCAAAGCCTTTCTTTCTGCTGTATTCGGCCAAACGGAGCGCTCGGATAAAACGAACCCACATCTGGCGGTTAGGATGCATCTGCTCAGCTATTTTTTCCACCGAAAGAGGCAATTGGTTCAGCCAAACAGCCGCCATTTTTGCTTCTTTTCGGGAATATTTCAGTTTTAATCTTTCTTTACCGACAATTTTTGCAAAAACACTCAAATCACTCTGTCTTTGGATATGCTTGTGATTTTGCTCTATGTTTTTAGCAACTACTTTGGGTTTAATGATTTGTAAAAAACCTGTTTTCTTGTACCACAAATACCGTAAAATATCGGTCGGACTACGGAAATACGCACCTGCATCCTGCTCTTTTCCCTGCGAAATAAGTTCATCTACTACAAGAATCAGCGTTTCTTTAATTCCTATAACTACTTCATTTTCAGGTTTATAATATTTTAAAAGTAATTTAAGTGAATCTGTCTGCGTGGCATCCAGCGGGACTTTAGAAACGAGCAGACTTTCCAAAAGAGCCTTCATTTCTTTTTCTGTCCAAAGGTCAATGACTTTGAGCTTACTTCCTTGATTTTCAAGCTTTAATTTACCAAAAACAAAGGGCGTTCCACAGAATGGACAGCCGTTATAGCGGTTCATGGGAAAAGTTCCATCAGGAATGATGTGCCCGCAGTCCAGCTTTACAGCGGTATATTTCTCATTATCATAGACTTTGTCATGATAGTATTTTGAGGTTTCTTCATTAGGAAGCTCTCCTATTTCTTGATTAAACCAAGCCGTTATCCAGTGGTCATAGACGCTCTCGCCTGTGGGAATTTCCCAGTTTTTCACCAAAGGAGTCCAATTTAGTTTTGTTCCTAAAACTTCCTCAAAATATGATTTTATCCCTTCTTTAAAGGCTGAAGTGGTGTGATTTATGGCGTGTAATAATGGCTCCGTGACCACAAATCCATGCTTACGAAGGGTATCAATGAGGCGAAGTGTTTCGCCTGTCAATTTAGAAAAACTGGCATCTGCATTGGGAATATAGACTGCATTCTGACGAAGCGCTATTTTTTGTAAATCACTGATAATATGAGTATTATTAACATCCATTTTCTTACATTTATTTTAATCTGAAAAAAATAAAAGCAAGGTAATTGCATAAGTAAATCAACCTAAATGAAAAGAAGTAACTCATGCTTGACCTTGCTTATTCTTTATGAAAAATCCCACTACGAAGATAGTAATTTTTTCTATTTTCAAAAATATTTATTCCAAAACCTAACTTCCCAGTTCGTTATAAACTTTCATCAAGTCCCTGAAAATCTGCTCATCAGTGAATTTTTGAACAAAATCAAGTCCTTTTTCTGCTCGGAATCTGCATTCTTCGGGATTATCCCATAACTGTTTGATTTTAAACCGAATATCCTCCACATCCAGCGGACTGACATACAGAGAGTGCTCTCCTCCAGCCTCTGGAAGACAGCTCATATTACTCGTAATGACAGGTGTTTCCGAAAACAAAGCCTCTATCACAGGAATACCAAAGCCCTCAAATAAACTTGGATAAATGAAAATCTCCGCCAAACGATAAATTCCCGCCAATTCCTGCATAGAAACATTCTCCAAAAACAAGGCTTTTACTTTATTTCCTGCTAGTTCCTGCTCTATTTTTTGGAAATATTTCGTCTTCTTTCCTACCACAACCAGCGGAATATCAGTCCCTTGCAGAGCCTTCACCACCGAAAGCAGATTTTTCCTCTCCTCTATAGTTCCTACATTTAGGAGAAATCTATCTGGAAGACCGAATTTTTGTTTTATTTCTTTCAGCTGTTCTTCGGTATATTTTTCCTTAAAAGTCTGATGACAGCCCTGATAAACAACCCTGATTTTTTCTTCTGGAATTTTCAAAAATTCCATAATGTCCCTTTTGGTCTGCTCTGATATTGCGATGACTAAATCTGCCATTTCTACCGCTTTTTTAAACTTCCAAAAATGGATTTTCCTGTCAAAAAATGAATACAATTCTGGATAGCGCACAAAAATCAAATCATGTATGGTCACGATTTTTTTTATCGGTTTTTCGTTCCATTTTAAAGGAAGTTCTCCCGAAAGTCCATGAAAAATATTCGCTCCCAAATTCTGCGCATCCACACCCATTTTAAGCTGTCTTGCGAGCATTCCCTTTGATACGGAAGCATAGGAAACATTAGGAAGGGACAATATCTCCTTCCCTCTTTGGCTTTGTTTTTCGGCTAAAAGGACAAACTCATCTTCTGGCGAATATTTCGCTAAAATCCTTACCAAATCACGAGAATAATTCCCAAGCCCTGAAGTATTGTGAAAAAACCTTTTGGCATCAAATGCTATTTTCATTATTTTTTGCTTTCATTTTGTATTAAATCTCTATAAAGACCTGTTTTCCAATCTTTTTCGTTAATAAATTTCAATAATTCATCAAAGCGCTGTATCATTTCTTTTCCTGAATTTCGCATCACATAAGCTGGAAAATTAAATTCCTTTTGGTGCAAATCAGTAAATTCCCACGGATGAAAATACAAGGCTGCGTATCTCGCTGATTTTACGCACTTTGCTAATAAAAATTTATAAATCCATAACGGAAAATTATGAAACGAAAGCCAAAAAAGTGGAATTCTAAACCAGCTCACAGCCGTTGGTATCTGCCACAAGCCGTTTTCATTGAAAAATCGTTTAGAAACATGGAGTTTATTGTATCTCCCAGGTAAAAGAGTGGGATTTACAGAAGAATTGTACTCAAAACCAGCTTTTTTCACTTCCTCAGAATCCACTTCACGCATTCTGGGCATTCGTAGGCCTTTTATTTCTACATTAAACTGATTTTCAAGCGCCTCTTTGGACATTTTCAGATGCTCGTTCTCAAAATCAGAATGATAATAAGTATGAGAAGCCAGCTCGTGTCCCTCTGAAATGAGCCTTTCTATAAGGTCTGGAACCTGCTGTGCAAAAACAACTGTTGAGAAGAAAGTTGCCTTTGCATTATGCTTTTTCAAAACATCCAAAATGGAAATCAATCCCAGCCGAGAAATTGCTATTTGCCTCTGGAAATCAATATCATAGCCATATTCCTTCGGCATATCAAATTCTTCTATATCAAAACTTAGGTAAATCATTTTTGTAATTATTAGTTTCCTCTGTAAGTAGAATAGCCATATGGAGACAATGTAATCGGGATATGGTAATGCTGAGTATCCTTTATCTCAAAAACTACTTCTATAAAAGGGTAAAAAGTTTTTTGTTTCAATCGTTCAAAATAAGGAACAATATGAAAAGTAAGTTTATAGATTCCGTTATTATTTTTTCCTGATTCTTCTTTCAAAAATTCTTTAATTCTCCCGTTATTATCCGTGTATTTTTCGTCTATCACTACCCAATTTTGATTTTTATCCTGTTTGGATAGGCTTATTTTTACATTTGGAGCGGGTTTTCCTTGTGAAATATCCAAAATATGACTTGACAATTGATATTTTTCTTGCGCCTGAATAAATGAGCTGAAAAATACTAACAATATTAAAATTATGGTTCTCATTTTTTATATGTTTTTATTTACAAATTTTCTTCTTGAATGATATAACTTGGTCTTTCTTTAGTTTGTTTAAAGATTTTTCCGATATAAATTCCGATAATTCCTAAGATAATGAGTTGCAAACCTCCAAAAAACACGATGGTCATTATCAGAGATGCCCAGCCGGATATTTCAGAGCCATTGATAAAAGCAAAAATCACATAAGGAATGTACAAAACAGATAAACATGAAAAGAAAAAGCCTAAAAGCACCGCAAAATACAAGGGTTTCACACTAAAAGCTGTCACTCCCGCCAAAGCCAAATGAAGCATTTTTTTCATCGTGTATTTGGTCTGTCCTGCAAAACGAGCCTGTGCCGTGTAAGGCAAATATACCTGCTGAAAGCCCACCCAAGGGACTATTCCACGCAGGAAAGGTTCGTTTTCGTTCATAGAGCGGATAACTTTTACCACCGCTTGGTCCAACAAGCGAAAATCTGCCGAACCTTCTTTTATTTCAATATCGGAAAGTAAATTTAGAATTTTATAAAACTGCTGTGATGTTTGCTGTTTTTTCTTCGAAATTTCAGCAGGATAAGTCCGCAGTGTGGCTACCACTTGGTTACCCTCTTCCCATTTCTGGATAAGTTCTGGAAGGAGAGCGGGGGGATGCTGTAAATCACAATCCATCGATATAACTGCATCGCCGAAAGCGTGGTCTAGCCCTGCTTTTACAGCCAACTGATGCCCAAAATTCCGCGAAAATGAAATATATTTTACATTTTCATCCTCGCTGCTTAGTTTTTTTAAAATTTGAAGGGAATTGTCTGAACTACCATCATTTACATAAATCAAAGAATATGAATATTCTGGCAATTTTTCAGAAAAAACGCCCTTAATGGCCTCATACAACGGAATAATATTTTCGCTTTCGTTATAACATGGAACGATGATGTCTATTTTCTTCATTTTCTTCAAAATTTAAAAAACACATTTCCCAAATGATACTCAACCAAATAAGCGCTGGCGGAACAGCCCGTAAAGAATACCGAATAATATAAGGCTCTTTCAATGGTTTGAATATATCTGTCGGAGAAAGTGACGCTAAAATAGCCAAAGATAATAAAATGATTTTCAATGTTTTATTTTTATTCGGAGTAGAAACAAACCAAATCCCTATTCCTACATAAGCGATGATATAAGTGCTATTTTCTGTTCCTGTACTGAACAAACAAAGAAATATACTCACTGAAGCCAACAGTAATAACCTGAAATTCAAGTTTTTATACTGGTTTATTCGTAAATAAGGCAGCGCAAATAAAACTAGTCCAATAGCAATCACCACCAAATTATTATTATAAATTCCCGCTCGCTGCAAAAATCCTAAAAGGGAAAGATTTTGCAGATTATAATGCGAAGTATCTAAATTTGAGCCGTTTTTCTCCGAAAGAGAAATATACCATTCGTAATATTGAGAAATCACATAATCCGTTGAAGAATAAAGCATTGGCAAACAAAATAACAGCCCAAGCCACAGCAGTCCAGACCACACAAAACGCCATTTGTCTTTAGCAAAAAAGAAAAACGCCAGACCTACAATTCCGTAAAGTTTTGTTAAAAGCCCGATAACAATAAACAGCGTAGCCCAGTGGCTTTTCCCTTTTTCAATGAAAACAAATGCTCCCAAAAGCAGTGCTATAATGCTGACATTAAACTGCTGCATCGCTGCCGCAGTATATAAATCATGAACAGAAATGAATAAAATACCTATAACTGCCCATTTCGGGAGAGGAAGCTGGCGAATCGCCCAATACAAAAACGCCGAATTAGCCAAAATCCATAACGAACAGCCAAGCCAGTTAGGCAAAACAGCAAAAGATGCTATAATCCCACTGAAAAATATTCCATAATGATTCATATCAAAATATTCCTCTGGATATGGAACATAAAGCGGAAGCTGCTGTATCGTATGCCAGAAAACTCCTTTGAATATGAGATAGTTATTATGTTTTTCTGGTCGAAAAGCTGTCTGTAAAATAGCCACCAATGACAACCCAAACCACAAAACGCCAATAAAACGATAATTCTGAAAGAGCTTTTTTATCATTAAATTCATAAATTTAGTAAAATAATGACAAAATTAAAGTATTTCTGCCCATTTTTCTAAAATCTTCCCTTTTTTCCATTTTTGAGATTCTTCATAAGAAGATTTATTCATACTATTGTAAATATCCTCATTCATTACAAGATATTCCAGCTTTTTTCTGAACATCTGTTTATCCCCTAGTGATATCAGAAAACCATTATTTTCATTAATAATATCCGAAGGTCCATAGTTACAATCATAAGCAACAAGAGCGTTAGAACAGAACATGGCTTCCACTAACACAGTGGGCAGACCTTCCTTTAAAGAAGTGGATACAAAAATTTTTGATTTGCCTAATAATTCTGAAATTTCATCTATATTTTTTGAGCCTAAAAAACACACATTTTTTTCTAACCCTTTATCTTTTACATATTTTTCTAAATTATTTCTTTCCACTCCATCACCTATAATCTGTAAAATCCAGTCTTTTGGAAGATTAGATTGTTCAAAAATTTCCAATAATTCTCCTACATTTTTACCTTTATCCAGCCTCCCCACAAAGGAAATGACATTCTCTTTACTTTCCGATGGTATAAAATTTTTACTTTCAAATGGCTCTCCTATAATATTAGGAATAAAGAAAGTTTTGCTAAAATGCTTATAATACTGGACAGAAGGAGTATTGATACATACTATACCTTTTAGGTTTTTATATAATTTTCTTAGTTTTTTATTATAAAGCCATCCACCCACATTATAATCTGTGTGTTCCCAAGCTATTGTTTTAGCTGCAATATCTTTAAATGTACCTAAAAAAGAAGAGATTTTATACCAGCAGGATATAATGGTATCATAATTCTGATGGTGCTTCAGAAGCCAATTTTTGAGCAGCAGATAAACCCCGATATGAGAAATATACGAATTGATATTCTGTATTTTAGGAATGAATTTGAGGCGTTTCACATTGAATTCACAAATCCCCCATGCCCAGTGCGAAAACATATCCGCCGTATGGATTTTAATATTTTTATTTAATGAATAAAATGCCTCTGTTTTACTCGTCAGTAATAGGATTTCAACTTCATGTCCTTGTTCCACAAGTTCATTGGCAAGATTAGTCATCACTCTGGCAACTCCCCCAGGGTTAAAAAGTACATAATATATCAATAAAATCTTCTTTTTTTTCATTTTTCACCTCTTATTTTAGTTTATGATAAACAAAACTCATAGGAAAAATCAGTATTCCTAATATTTTGATGATTATATTCTTAGGAGAAGATACAATCTCTGATATTGAACTTCTATTTTTTAATGAATAATATTGATAACCAATGAGATTCCTAAGCAGAGTTTTGGGATAACTGTAAATTTTATCAGCATAGACATTGATGAAGGTGAGATAGCTTTGGGATAACCCAAAAGCATTTTTAGCATCGTAGAAATTATTAGCCAAAGAGTGTTCATCTTCCAAATCTCTGTGATAAACTCTCACAGCTTTATTGATAAATCTATGTTTCCCTTGGACATCGAACAAAAACTGATAGACTCCCTCTGGAATAAAACCTTTCCCTAAATATTTTTCCTCCTGCAAGTTCATATTTCGGAAAACTTTTGCAAAACCAAGCCCCCATTTATCACCTTTTACTTTGTAATGGTATCTCATCTCAAAGATGGAGCAGTCCAATGGCGATTTTGGATATTCTTCACCGATGAGTTGTCCTTTTTCATCCACTGCCAGCCCACACACAAAAACAATATCATCTGGAACATTTTCTATTTCACCGAGTAAAATTTCCAAAGCATTCGGCAGGATAGCATCATCTGAATCCAAAATTGTAAAATACTCTGTGTTACAAAGCTTTACACCTCTTATAATAGATACAAATTTATGAGCATTTTCCTGATAATGATATTCTATCTCAAAATCAGCACTTTGTTTAAAATTTTCTACTAAATCTTTAGTATTATCAGTAGAGCCATCATCTATAATCAGCCATTTGAAACCTCTAATAGTTTGATTTTTAAGAGACTCAAAAGTTCTTCCAAGAGTGTGTGCCCTATTATAAGTAGGCGTAAAAATGGTAATTTTTTCCATGCTAAAAATTAGTTTTTCAGGACATTTTCAAAAACTTCGGTAATCTGTTGGTAGATTTTCTTTTCATCAAATTTCTCATCGGCATTTTTTGTCCCCTGAGCTATTCTATTCACTAGATCTTTATCTGTTAAAAATTGTTTCATCGCTTCATAGATAGCATCTTCATTACAATCCACCAAAACACCATCTACTCCATCCTCTATCATTTCTGGAATTCCTCCTACATTTGTAGAGATAATAGGTTTTCCCAGCCCCATAACCTCTCCTATTGTTAATGGATAACTTTCTGATTCAGAAGGCATAACAAAATAATCTGATGCTTTAATATAAGGCCAAGGATTTTTCTGACTATCCAAAAGTAAAAAAGACTCCTCCACTCCTAATTCTTTACGCTGTTTTTTCAAATTCTCCATTTCATTTCCCCCGCCAATCACAGCTATAGAATGTTTTAATCCATTATCTAACAGCCTTTTATGAACTCTCATCAAAGCACTATAACCTTTTCTGCTGTGCAATCTCCCCATTGAAGAAAAAACAGGTTTTATAGGGTAATCCACCTCAAAGGCATCCGCTTTGCTCCTAGATTCTGATAATTTTATAACATTATATATCACTGAACTTTTAGGATAGCTCACCCCATAGAGATCCTCTATTACCTGCCGCGTTTGTTTCGCTCCAAAAATCATCCAGTCGAACTTTTTCATAAGGTTTATTCGTTTCATGACACGGCTCTTGTTATTATCATAACTTACATCCGTATGAAACCAACCCACCTTTTTTGATTTTTTATTAGGTGAATTCAGCACCATTTCAAACTCAGCATAACCAGGGGAAACCTCTATATCATAGTCTTCTTTTACTTTTAAGGCATACAATAAAGATGGAAACTGCTTATAAATTTCCAATCTTATTCGCCTCATCACAAGCTGAATTTTCTGGATAAAAGGGTTTTTGGACATCTGTTCTCTTCCTTTTTCCACCACGATAAGTTTTATATCTTTCGGAATTTCAGAAACCAGCTCACCTTGATAAAGATTGAGCATCAGTGTCAAATCAAATTTTTCCTTAGGCAGATTTCTCAATAAATCCAGCACAACCCTAGGAACACCACCCATCTCGATGGAACGCAAGCGAAAAAGAACCTTTATTTTTTTTCTTTCTTTCATAAAATTATTTCCCAAACTTATTTCTAATCCATTGGTTAGCAGGCTCTTCTATACACTTAAATAAAATAATAGAGATAACATTCAAAATAACAAATAGAAATAACTTATTACTCCAAATACTTTCATCAATAAAGATAGAAAGAAAACCTTTATGAATTAGATAAAATATATAAGACGCCTTTCCTAAAAGTATCATAATAGGTAAGGATAAAATTCTACTGATAAATGTTTTTTCATGGATAAGCCCCCATAAAAGAGGAACAATACCAAAAAAGGATAAAAATCCCATTTCTATGAATCTGCCTATATCTGTTTTTAGATGAAAAATTCCTCTAAAATAAGAAATTCCAAAAAGATAAATCATAATAAAAACTATTCCGACATAAGTTATAAAATTAAATTTTGTCTTAAAATTAAATTTTTTCATAAACAAGGCCAGTCCTATTCCTGCAAAAAACTCAATAATATAAGCATGAATATTATTCTGCATAAATCCTCCTATATTTTCTATATCTTTAAAAATAAATTTCAAAAACATACCAAAAACAAAAACAGCTACAGGAAGTACTAAAACTCCCACCCATTTCATTTTACGAAGCAAAATAAAGTAAATTGGCGCAGAAAGATAAAATAACTCTTCTAATGTAAGTGTCCATCCTTGAGATATTCCTACAGACATATAATCCTTAAAGAAAGCTTTAGTCATTGTAAAACTCAAAATAGCCTCAATAGTAAGCTCTTTACTCCAACCCACATTAATAAAAGTCAGTCCAAATCCTAATGCTGTAATAAGAAAATACATGGGATAAATTCTTGCAAATCGATTAACCATATATTTTTTAAACTGAATAGGATGATCATCAAAATAACGATAAGTTATAAGAAACCCACTCAATACAAAAAACATATCTACACCAATATGAAATTCCCAAATGATATCAGCTATCCATTTAGGATATGCGTGATTTTTATTTTTGAATGGAAAAAAATGGTAAATGAAAATAATCCAAGCTGCTATCGCTCGGAATCCCGTGAGAACAGGAAAAAATTGTTTTACTGATGGTGTTTTATCCGACATTACAACTAATTATGTTCTTATTTAAATCATTTTACCTAATAAAAACGAATATTTTCTTATTCTAAAAGGCTATCTCAATTTTATCGCACAAATTTAGTAAAATTATAGATAGCTTATTCCTGAAAATAATTTTATAAATAACATTTGTATCTAAAACCTACTAAACATCTTGTTCAATTCCACAAAAACAAAAAAAACACTCTCAAATTTTATTTGAAAGTGCTTTATTAACCAACGAGTGGCCCCACTTGGGCTCGAACCAAGGACTTGCTGATTATGAGTCAGCTACTCTAACCAACTGAGTTATAGGGCCAAAAGGATACCTCCTTAACAATTGGTTTGCAAATATAAATAAAATTCACAAAACAGCAAAACAAATTCAGGATTTTTATTTCAAAAAAATATAAAATACTGTTTATCAGCAATTACATTATCACAGAAAATTAAAAATTATCAATTTTATTACAATATGCATTAAAAACCGTGAAAAATGTAATCTTTTTATTATATTTGTCTCAAATATGTTTTTTTGAAGGACAAAGAATTAGTTGACGCCATTGCTCAGATTCAGAATGGGAGCCAAAAAGCACAGACCAAATTGATTAATTATTTTTGGGATGATGTTTTTGGTTTTATATTGAAAAAAGTGCAGGACAGAACCATCGCAGATGAGCTTACTGTGGCTGTTTTCGCAAAGATATTAACTAAACTGAACCTTTATGATGAAAATTTTCAGTTTAAAACTTGGATTTTGACCATTGCACAAAATTCAGTGATAGACTATTGGCGAAAAAAATCCAGAGAGGAAGTCTTCACGGACGATTTTAAAGATGTAAAAAACGAATTTGAAAAATCTCCAGAGGAATTATTGATTTCCAAACAGCAGCAGCAGCATATCGTCAGCACGATCGCTTCCATGGATGCTCAATACAGAAAAATCATAGAGTTAAGATTCTTCGAGGAAAAAAGCATAAAAGAAATTGCAGAAACTCTAAATATCTCGGTTGCAAATACAAAAGTGAGAATAATGAGAGCAAAAAAAATATTGGCCGAATTATTAAAAAACGAATAAAAATACTATGAATAAAGAGGTTTCCGAGACAAATACCATAACCAATAAACCCAAGTGGATAAGGGTAAAACTCCCAACAGGGAAAAACTACCGAGAACTCCGCTCTCTGGTTGATAAATACAAGCTGAATACCATCTGCCAGAGTGGTTCCTGCCCAAATATGGGCGAATGCTGGGGTCATGGTGTTGCTACATTTATGATTTTGGGGAATATCTGCACCCGTTCGTGCGGTTTTTGTGGAGTAAAAACAGGTAAACCACTGGATATCAACTGGGAAGAACCTGAAAAGGTAGCCCGTTCCATCAAACTAATGAAAATAAAACACGCTGTCATCACCTCGGTAGATAGAGATGATTTGAAAGATATGGGCTCTATCCTCTGGGCAGAAACAGTGAATGCTGTAAGAAGAATTTCTCCCGAAACCACACTAGAAACACTCATCCCTGATTTCCAAGGAGTTACAAGATGTTTGGACAGAATGGTAGAAGTGGCGCCAGAAGTAATTTCGCACAATATGGAAACCGTGAAAAGGCTGACAAGAGAGGTAAGAATTCAGGCAAAATATGAAAAAAGTCTAGATGTCCTCAAATACCTAAAAGATGCTGGACAGCGAAGAACGAAAACAGGCATCATGCTGGGACTTGGCGAGAAAAAAGATGAAGTTTTCCAAACCATAGAAGACATAAGAAACGCCAATGTGGATATCATCACCATCGGGCAGTATCTTCAGCCGAGTAAAAAACATCTGCCTGTGAAAAGATTTATCCCACTGGAAGAGTTTGAGGAATACAGAATCTTTGCGGAGAACTTGGGATTCAGGCATGTAGAGAGTTCGCCTCTTGTAAGGAGTTCTTATAGAGCGGACAAACATATTTTATAAACCAATAATAGAAATAACAATTTAAATTCAACCATAATTATGAAACTTTCAACATTAGGCATTTCGCTTTTAGCAGGGGCTTATTTCCTTACCTCCTGCTCCACACAGAAAAATACAGAAAAAACAGTAGAAGTAAAAAAAGAAGAAAACCACGCTCATGCCCAGCAGCATGACCATGGGATTGCACTTGATTTGATGGATACTTCCGTGCGTCCGCAAGATGATTTTTACAACTATGTAAACGGCGGATGGATGAAAACTGCTGTAATTCCTGCTGACAAATCTACTTGGGGTTCTTTCCAAGAATTGAGAGAAAAAACTGATGAAAATTCACTAAAAATCCTAAAAAACATCCTTTCTGAAAACTACCAAAAAGGAACCGAAGGACAGCAGATTCAGGATTTGTATGCTACATACATGGATATGGACAAGCGTAATGCAGACGGCATCAAACCTATCGAAAAGGATTTAGAAGAGATAAACTCTATCAGAAACCTAAAAGACCTTCAAAACTACCTTATAGGAGCTGTGAGAACTGGGGACAACCCGCTATATGGATGGAGCGTTTATACAGACCTTAAAAACTCTAAAATGAACGCCGTTTATCTTGGTGGGCCTCGTTTAGGTTTAGGAAAAGATTATTACCAAAAAGAAAATGAAGCGAACACTAAAACTATCGCTGAATACAAGAAATATGTAGCTTCTCTATTGCAGATTTTAGGCTACAAAAATGCTGATGCTACGGCGCAGAAAATTGTAGATTTTGAAAAGAGTTTAGCAAAAACTATCCTAACCAACGAGGAAGGAAGAGATGCTAACAAGCGATACAATCCAAAAACTACGGCTGAACTTTCTAAATTGGTGAAAAATGTAAACTTGGCTAACTACTTGAAAGAAGCAGGAGTAAACACAGACCGAGTGATTCTATCTGAGCTGAAATATTACGAAAACCTTGATAAATTCATCAATAGTAATAATATCGCTCTAATCAAAGATTACCTAAAACTTCGTCTTCTTTCTGGAAGTGCTACGAGCCTTGACCAGAGATTGGATAAAATCAACTTTGATTTTTACAGCAAATATCTACAAGGACAAAAAGAGCAAAGAGCTATGGATAAGAGAGCTCTTAGCCTAATCAACAGCGTTCTTGGTGAAGCTTTCGGAAAATTATATGTACAAAAATACTTCTCTCCAGAGGCTAAACAAGAAATGGAAATCCTGATAGGTTACCTGAAAAAGGCTTACCACAAGCACATCAGCGAACTAGAATGGATGTCCAGCGAAACAAAAACCAAAGCACTAGACAAGCTACACAAATTCTCTGTAAAAGTAGCCTACCCAAACAAATGGGAAGATTACTCTAAACTCGTAGTAGAATCGCCTAAAAATGGGGCTTCGCTTTATTCTAACTTAAAAAATGTAGCTGAATGGAGCTACGAGAAAAGCCTAGAAAAAGTAGGAAAACCTGTAGATAAAGAAAAATGGGGAATGCCGCCTCAAACGGTGAACGCCTACTACAGCCCTACAAACAACGAAATCGTATTCCCAGCGGCTATTCTACAAGCGCCTTTCTTTGATTTCAAAGCTGACCCAGCGGTAAATTTCGGAGGAATAGGAGCGGTTATCGGACACGAGATTTCTCACGGATTCGATGACGGAGGAGCTCGTTTCGATGGAGACGGAAACCTCAACAACTGGTGGACAGAACAAGACCGTAAGAATTTTGACATCAAAGTAAAACAACTTGCAGAGCAGTACAGCAAATACGAGCCTGTGAAAGGAAGTTTTGTGAATGGTGTATTTACCAGCGGTGAAAACATCGCGGATTTAGGTGGTGTTGCTATCGCCTACGATGCTCTTCAAATGTACCTGAAAGAAAGAAAAAATCCAGGTGTCATCAGCGGTTATACCCAAGAGCAAAGATTTTTCCTAAGCTGGGCTACTATCTGGAGAACTAAATCTACAGAGCAGTACCTCATCAACCAAGTGAAAACAGACCCGCACTCACCAGGGTTCTACAGAGCTTTTGCTCCACTTACCAATGTAGATGCTTTCTACAAGGCATTTAATGTAAAAGAAGGAGACAAACTCTATAAAAAACCAGAAAACAGAATCAAAATCTGGTAAGAAAACCATAAAAAATCCATCACGAAATGTGATGGATTTTTTATCTATTTATCTCTTCCCATTTATTCGGACTGCTTTCTTTAAAATTTATCGTAAATTAAATGATTAGAAATTTTATTTTTCATTTTTCAATGAATACCAAATATACAGATGAAAACCAATATAAAAAAACATTGAACATCCTAATAATAAAGATATTCTATAAGGATACACCGATATTGATGGATACCACCAAAACATAAAATATATCAGAAATATTAAGGACAAAAACAGCATCCTAATCGCCTTATTACCAACCATCAACCAAATAAAAGCTGATAAAACCAAAACAATGCTGAAAACAAATTTATTATAATATACTGCTATCCCAAAAGCAATATCCCTTCTCACTGGGAAATAGCTATTTAAAAAACTCAAAACCAGCTCCTGCAAGATAATATATAATATTATCGCAAAAACCGATGACATACATAGCCGAACCCTGCTATTTTTCATCATTCTTCACAGTTTTTAAAATCTTCTGTTTTCAAAGGTGGCAGGGAAATAGCCTTTCTCAATGAATCACTTTTTGCTCTGTCTTTTATACAAGGTTTTCCAAATTGAGTCCCATAATAAACCCTTCTATTATTTCCTTTTTTAACCCAATAATATTTATCAAGAACTGCAGCCAAAAACTCTCTTTTCATATTTCCTTTTTCTACTTCTTGAAGAAGAAGATTCCTAACCTCATCTTCTTTAACCACTCGGTGTGGATTATGAAGAAGAATAGCAACAGCCGCTGCCTGAACACACTCTTGGTCTTTCAAATTTCTTTTCCCAACATTTTTAGGGTTAGGATAACCATTTTCTTTGATAATAGTAATAAGGCGATAAAAATTAGCCGAATCTATTTTAGGCATGATTTCACTCCTATTAAACTTAATATCATAATTACGAATCCCTTGGTCAAGACCATACATTGCACACAATTCAAAGGCTAAATTATTTTTTGAATTTCTTTTACTCTGCGCCGAACATCCATACAAAACCACAAATAAAAGAAGAACTTTTATAAACACACTTACCTTGCTATTTTTTACCTTTTGCATATCTTATTTTTTTGTTTTCTTTCCTATTTCCGCTGACTATTGTTCCCAAAGATAATTAAATTTTCGGTGCAGAGTAGTATAATTTTGTTGTAAATTTGTAGGATTATTAAATCTAATAAGAATGTCAAAGCCGAAAAAGGAGCAAAACGAATATATAGAAATCTACGGAGCGCGCGAACACAACCTGAAAAACATCGATGTCAAAATCCCCCGAAACCAGCTGGTAGTCATCACTGGGCTTTCTGGCAGTGGAAAATCTTCCCTCGCGTTTGATACCATCTTCGCCGAAGGACAGCGCCGCTACATCGAGACTTTTTCCGCCTATGCCCGCCAGTTTTTGGGTGGTCTGGAGCGCCCTGATGTGGACAAGATAGAAGGGCTCTCCCCTGTCATCGCAATCGAGCAGAAAACGACCAATAAAAATCCCCGCTCCACAGTAGGCACCGTTACAGAGCTTTACGACTTCCTGAGGCTTCTATTTTCGCGGGTTTCAGATGCCTACTCGCTTACCACTAGCAGAAAGCTGGTCAGCTACACAGAAGAGCAGATTTTAGAAGCGATAAAATCGAACTACAAAGACGAAAAAGTCCTGCTCACTGCTCCTGTAATCCGTGCAAGAAAAGGACACTACCACGAACTTTTCGTGCAGATGGCAAAGAAAGGCTATAGCCAAGCTCGGATTGATGGGCAGCTGCAAGACATTGAATACGATTTAAAACTTGACCGATACAAAAACCACGATATAGACATCGTTATAGACCGCTGGATTATCGGCGAAAGCGCTACCGAATCCCGCATGGAGAAATCCCTCCGCACGGCTTTAGACATGGGCGAAGGTGTCATCGGAATACAAAAATTCGGTTCAGATGAAATAGAATATTTCTCTAAAAACCTGATGGACGAAGACACAGGGCTTTCCCTCGCTCAGCCAGAACCCAATACTTTTTCCTTCAATTCTCCGAAGGGAAGCTGTCCGCACTGCAAGGGACTTGGGATGATTAAAAAAATCAATACCGATTTCTTCGTAGAAAACCCAAAACTATCCATCTCCGCAGGCGCTTTGAAGCCTTTGGAAACTTATAAATTCAACAAATGGGTTTTAGCTCAGATTAGCAGTATTTTAGAGCTTTATGGACAGAGTCTGGACACGCCTTTTGAGAAAATCTCTCCAGAGGCGCTGGATTACATCTACAACGGTATTCACCTGCAAGAAACCCGCGAACTGAAACACGCTGGAATCAGCAAAAAGATAAAAATAGAATTTGATGGGCTGATTTCCCATTTGGAGCAAATCATCGAAGACAAAGAAAACTATGGAGCCACACAAATAGAACGCGATTTCACGGTGGAACAAATCTGCCCAGAGTGCAACGGTGCAAGGCTTCAGGCATCAAGTTTAAGTTTTAAAATCGATGGTAAAAACATCGCTGAAGTGGCAGCATTGAGCCTTTCTGACCTGATGGACTGGCTGAATGATGTGGAAAATACTTTCTCCGATAAAAATAAAATCATCGCCTACGAAATCCTAAAAGAAATCAAATCCAGACTGAGATTTCTACTGGATGTCGGCTTGGAATACCTCAGCCTCAGCAGAAGCTCCAAAACCCTCTCTGGCGGCGAGTCCCAGCGAATCCGTCTGGCTACACAGATAGGCTCTCAGCTGGTAAATGTGCTTTATATCTTGGATGAACCGAGCATCGGACTTCATCAGCGAGACAATGAAAGGCTCATCAATTCACTAAAAAACCTCCGCGATATCGGAAATTCGGTTTTAGTGGTGGAGCATGACAAAGATATGATTTTAGAAGCGGACGAAGTTTTAGACATCGGCCCTAGAGCAGGAAAACACGGCGGCGAAGTTCTTTGGCAAGGAAAACCAAAGGATTTATTAAAAGCTGATACCATTACCGCTGACTACATCACAGGAAAAAGAAAAATAGAAATCCCAAAAGAACGAAGACATGGCAACGGAAATTCGCTGCTGCTGAAAGGAGCCACAGGAAACAACCTAAAAAATGTAAATCTGGAAATTCCTTTGGGCAAATTAGTGGTCGTTACAGGTATCTCTGGAAGCGGAAAGTCCTCCCTTATCAATGGGACACTCTACCCTATTCTCAATAAACATTTCTACCGCGCTGCGCAGGAACCTCTACCCTACAAATCCATAGAAGGGCTGGAAAGCATTGACAAAATAGTAGATGTAGACCAGGCACCTATCGGAAGAACGCCACGCTCCAACCCTGCCACTTACACAGGTGTTTTCGGAGATATCAGAACGCTATTTTCTGAGCTTCCAGAGGCAAAAATAAGAGGCTACAAACCAGGAAGATTTTCCTTTAATGTAAAAGGAGGAAGATGCGAAACCTGCCAAGGCGGCGGACTGAAAGTCATAGAAATGAATTTCCTCCCTGATGTGTATGTCCACTGCGAAACCTGCAACGGCAAGCGTTTTAATAGGGAAACTCTGGAAGTAAGATACAAAGGCAAATCTATTTCTGATGTTTTGGAAATGACCATAGATGAAGCGGTGGAATTCTTCCAGCCTATCCCAAAAATCTACAACAAAGTGAAAACCTTACAGGAAGTCGGGCTGGGATACATTTCGCTGGGACAGCAGTCTACCACACTCTCGGGTGGAGAAGCGCAGAGAATAAAACTCGCCACAGAACTCTCCAAAAAACAAACAGGAAACACACTCTACATCTTGGACGAACCTACCACAGGGCTACATTTTGAAGATGTAAAGATACTGATGGACGCCATCAACAGACTGGTAGATTTAGGAAACTCTTTCATCATCATAGAGCACAATCTGGATGTAATAAAACTAGCCGACCACATTATAGACATCGGCCCAGAAGGCGGTAAAAACGGCGGACAAATCGTAGCCGAAGGAACACCCGAACAAATCATCAAGAACAAGAAGTCCATAACAGGAAAATTCTTGGCAAAAGAAATGAAACAATAAATTTGGTTTATTTTAAATATGAAAAAAAGACTATTATTATCATTGGTTTTATTCATTTCAGGGCTGATTTCGGCGCAAGTTTATCCTAAACTGAAAAAGGAAGCTGCCAATTTAGACCAGTTTATCCCAAAAGGCTGGAAGCTGATGGGCAGTGTAAATGGCGACATCAACAAGGACGGCATCACGGATTATGTTTTCATACTAGAAAGCAAAGAAAAATACAAAATCCCTGATGATTTCATAAATAAAGAGTTTGCCCATAGAATTCTGGGCATCACCTTTGGGAAAAAGGGCGGCGGATATCACTTGGCTCTTCAAAATAATAAATTCATCATCAATGGAGACCAAAACTCTTCATTAGATGAGCCTTTTCAGGATATGGAAATCAAAAAAAACGGAACGATTTGGTTCAAATTTTACTTCTTCTACAGCGCGGGCAGCTGGTGGATTAGCAATGACACCTATGTTTTCCGTTATCAGAACAACCGATTCGAGCTGATAGGCCACGAAAGCTCTTCCCTCCACAGGGCAACCCACGAGGAATCAACCACCAGCACCAATTTTTCCACCCAAATGCACCATTCCACCTACACGGATGAAAACGGAAAAACCGAAACTGTGAAAAAGAAAGTGAAAAACATGAAACCTCTGCCAATGGAAGAAATAAACCCGTATGATTTCAATCCTTTGGCGAATTTCCAAAACGAACTCCCTCACGCAATATGAGAATAAACATTAAGAAAAATTATTTTATGATAAAAAAATTATACTTATTATCGTTAATTTTGGTTTCTATACCTTTGTTTTCGCAGATTATCTTCACGGAAAGCATCGCAAACACGATAGATTCTACACGAACAGTACAGGGGACCATCGCTCCAGAACTCAACTTCCAAACGGAGAAAGAAAATGTTTTTAACTTTAAAAATAATGCAAATATCAACTTCTTGCTCAACAAAAAGAAGTATATCACGATTATCAACCAGATGGAATTCTCCACTTATGGCAAAAAACTGAATGTGAGCAGCGGCCACATCCACACCGAATACCGCTATTTGGTGAGACCAGCTATAGAGCTCTATCCTTTCGCGGAAGCAGTCTGGGCACCCAGCCGAGGGCTGAAAATACGCACCGCGGGAGGTCTCCAGTCTCGCTATAGAATCTTCCGTACGAGCAAAGTAACACTTTCCACAGGAATAGGTCTCTTCTACGAATATGAAAAATGGAACTACAAAGGCGTTCCCAATCCAGACCCACAGGATATGGACAAGACAGAGCAGCAAAGGAGCATAAAAGGGCAGGTATTTGCGAGTTTTAAGTTTAATTTTGGTGAAAAATGGAATATAATTACCAGCGGATACACGCATTTCAGACCTGACAGCAACATTAAAAACCTGCGTATCGCGTATAGTATAGATGTGAAACATTCCGTAACGAAACACTTCGGGATATGGCTTTCTTACCAAAATACCATCCTTACAAAACCTGTTGTCCCTATCCGAAAACACTACACGGTGCTTACTGGAGGTGTTTTCATCTCTTTTTAATGATATTTTTGTTTAATTTTAAACCAAAAACCACCACTAAAAAATGAATTTAGAAGAAAAAATACAGAATGCAGAAACCAGAATTTTCAAAGTGGTTTTCCCTAAAATAGCCAACCACCACGAAACCATGTTCGGCGGCGCTATCATGGAGCAGATGGTAGAGACGGCATTCATCACCGCAACGAGATTTGCGCGAAAAGCCTTTGTAATAAAGGCTTGCGACCACACAGAATTCCGAAAACCTGTGCCAGAAAGTTCACTAGTGGAGTTCATCGGGAAGATAAAATCCATAGGAAACACCAGCCTAAAAGTAAGCTTGGAGGTCTTCTCCGAAGAGATGTACGCCGAGCGCCGAGAGCTATGTGTCCTAGGAGAATTCAGCTTGGTAGCCATTGGCGAAGACAAAAAAGCTGTGAAAATATTAGACTAAATTCACTTTTATAATTTTTCCTTAATAAATCTTGCGGTTTGGGATTTCTTGTTTTTCGCTAATTCCTCTGGCGTTCCAGCAAAAACAATCTCGCCGCCATGCTTCCCTGCCTCTGACCCTACATCTATTATCCAGTCTGCACATTTTATGATATCAGGCTGATGCTCTATCACAATGACAGAATGCCCAAGATCGATGAGCGACTGCAAGGAAACCATAAGTTTGCTAATATCATGAAAATGAAGCCCTGTGGACGGCTCATCAAATATAAATAAAGTTTTCTCCGTGGTTACGCCTTTTACCAAGAAGGAAGCCAGTTTTATCCTCTGCGCTTCTCCACCTGACAGCGTGGATGAACTTTGTCCCAGCTGAAGGTATCCCAAGCCGACATCCTGCAAGGGTTTTAGTTTGGTAACTATTTTCTTATCACCGCTTTCGGTAAAAAACTGGACAGCATCATCTACAGTGAGATGAAGAATTTCAGAAATGTTTTTTTCATGGTATTTCACTTCTAAAACTTCTGACTTAAAGCGGCTTCCCTTACAATGCTCGCATACCAGCTCTATATCCGCCATAAACTGCATGGACACGGTAATTACTCCTTCTCCCTTGCACTCATCACATCTTCCGCCATCTACATTGAACGAGAAATGCTTTGGTTTTAGCCCTTGTATGGCAGCAGTCTTTTGTTTTGCGTACAAATCACGAATATCATCATAGGCTTTTAGATAAGTAACAGGATTGGAACGAGAGGATTTCCCGATTGAGTTTTGGTCTATGAGTTCTATATTTTTAACCAAAGAAGAAGGAAACTCCACGCTGTCATAATCTCCCTTTTTACCGCCCATTCCGAGCTGTATCTGTATTTCATTCGCTAAAACCTCCTTCATAAGGGTAGATTTCCCACTTCCAGAAACGCCTGATATTACCACAAAACTCTCCAGCGGAATGTCCAAATCTATGTTTTTCAAGTTATTTTGCCTAGCGCCTTTGATTTTGATAAATTCCTTTGATTTTCTGCGTTTTTCAGGAATTTTTATTTCTAATTTCCCTGTAAGATACTGAGCGGTAAGCGTATCGGATTTTTTTAACTCCTCAAAATCCCCCGCAAATACCAGCTCTCCTCCTAAGAAACCTGCCTCAGGGCCGATATCTATAATGAAATCTGCCGCCCTCATAATATCCTCATCGTGTTCTACGACAATCACCGTATTCCCTAAATCACGAAGGTTTTTAAGGACTTCTATCAGGTTTTCTGTATCACGAGAATGCAGACCAATACTTGGCTCATCCAGTATGTAGATGGAACCGACCAGCGAGCTTCCGAGACTGGTAGCGAGATTAATCCTCTGGCTTTCTCCACCAGAAAGCGTATTAGAAGTTCTATTCAGGGTCAAATATCCGAGTCCCACTTTCAGCAAAAACTCTAATCGCGTAGTGATTTCGTAGAGAAGTCTCTTTGCGATTTCCTGTTCATGGGGAGTTAGTTTTAGGTTTTTGACTAGCGGCAAAAGCTCATCCAGTGGCAAATCCACTAAAGTCTGAATGTTGTGTCCATCTATTTTTACCCAAGACGCCTCCTCTCTCAGCCTCAGCCCTTCACAGACTGGGCAAGTGGTTTTCCCACGATAACGGGAAAGCATTACTCGGTATTGGATTTTATAGAGATTGTCCTCCAGCATTTTGAAAAAATGATTGATACAAGGAAAATCTGCATCGCCATTTCCCTGCCAAAGGAGTTTTTTTTGCTCTTTATCTAGCTGAAAATAAGGCTTATGAATAGGAAAATCTTTTGCTTTTTTTATGAACATTGCTTTCCATTCTTTCATGGTATCTCCTTTCCAGCAGGCAACAGCATCCTCAAAAATGGATAAATTTTTATTCGGAATTACTAGATCTTCATCAATGCCGATGACCTTGCCATAGCCCTCACAGGAAGGACAGGCTCCGTATGGATTATTAAAACTGAAAAAATGAATATTCGGTTCTAAAAACTCTATTCCATCTAATTCGAATTTATTAGAAAAATTGGTAACCTTTTCGTTTTCAGTATCTTTCAAAGAACAATAGCCTCGCCCTTCATAGAATGCAATCTGGATAGAATCTGCCAGCCTTTGGAGAAAACTTTCATCATCTTCATACAAAAATCGGTCTATGATGAGATGAATGTCCATACCTTTTTCAGGAGTGAAATTAAACGCTTCCAAATCCTCTATACTTGCCGTATTTCCATTGATTTCCAAGCGGGTAAATCCTGAAAGTTTCAGAGTGTTCAGTGTATTTTTAAAGGTATCTGTTTCATAATGCAGTGGTGAGCGGAGCGTGTAGGTTTTCCCTTCGTTTTTCTGGATAAAATCTATCACATCAGAAACGCTGTCTTTCCTTACCTCCTGCCCTGAAACAGGCGAAAAAGTGCGACCTATCCTAGCGAAAAGCAGTTTCAGATAGTCGTAAATCTCTGTAGAGGTGCCCACTGTGGAGCGAGGATTGGAGGAAATGACTTTCTGCTGAATGGCAATGGAAGGCGCAAGTCCCTTGATATCATCTACTTTGGGTTTTTCTAATTTACCCAAAAACTGCCTTGCGTACGAGCTTAGACTCTCCACATACCGGCGCTGTCCCTCGGCATAGATGGTATCAAAAGCCAAGGAAGATTTTCCCGAGCCAGAAACTCCCGTGATAACCACCAGTTTGTTTTTCGGGATGCAGACATCTATATGTTTCAAGTTATTGAGATGTGCATTTTTTACAAAAATTTCTTTTTTGATGTTTATTTCTCGCTCTACCATTGCATTTATAAATAAAATACAAAGGTAAGGAAGATACGGCAGAAAATATAATTTTGCTTCTTTTTAGCTCGTAAAAGTTTGTATTTACCTAAAAATCAAAATATTATCTATTTGTAATATTCTGATATTTTTGCGTATTTTTGTCCTAAATCGCTCATTACATTTAATCGTTTGATAATCACATGATTATTTGCGCAACAGATTAAATATATTATGAATAAAATTATAATTTTAGTATTAAAAAAAATAATGATATGAGATTTAATATAAATAAAATTGGTTCGGTGTTATGTGTCTTTTTATTGACTAGCTGTGTATATACTAAATTTGAGGTGTATAAATCATTTGAAAATATAGAAACTGATACCCGATATTATAAGGTAGAAGAAAAAGATAGAGTTTATAAATGGGTAGAAATAGGTATTCATACTGTTTTTGGTGCGGGCAGGAAAGATTATCTGACTGTTTCTTTTAAAGAAGAATTACCAAAAAACTTGACTATAAAATCTTCCAATTTTGGAAATATAGATAGCACATATCGTGAAGATTATAAAGTTTTCAGTAAAAGAATAAATATAAACAATATTAAATCAGATACAGTCTATTTAGAATTTAATGACAATAAACGATATAAATTTTATTATGATTTCGAAGAAAAATAATACTTCTTGTAACAGCAGTTGCTACTGATATTTTTGTCCTAAATCGCTCATTGCATTTAATCGTTTGATAATCATATGATTATTTGCGCAACAGATTAAATATATTATGAATAAAATTATAATTTTAGTATTAAGTTTAGTTTTAGTTTCTTGCGAAACGCCTATTAATTCTCTCGAAAAGAAAAAAATGAGTTATCAAGAACTTCCTAAACCTGTAAAAGAAAGAATATTTAATCTATATGGAGATTTACCAGAAGAAGAACAAGATAGAATAGAATATAAACATATTTTCAGAGATTTAAATAAACCGCCTAAATATGAATATTATACCAAACAAGAGTTCTTTTTTTGCTGGATATACAATGGATATATAAAAAATAAAGAAACAAAAAAAGTATATACATTAAAAAAAGAAATAACAGAAGAAAGAGGAAACGAGTCTATTATTTATGGAGATTCTCTCTATATCCCAAATCATTATAATATCTATGAAAAAGATAGTTTGAGTTATACCTTTACAAGGTTTATTTTAAAATAAAAAGTGACACATCCACAGAGATTGATAATGTTCCAAATACATTTTTTATATAAGTAAATATAATGATGAAAATTATGAAAAGTTTTTTTGAAATGAGAATGTATTTAATATTGTTATATATGGCTATGGGGTCTTGTAACAAACCTGAATGTGGAAGGGATAAGATACAATTAAAGTATAATGTTGATATAGAAAATAAGAAGGTGGATTTTGAGTATTATAACGATACAAAAGATGACTTTTTGATGTTTATACCCAAAAAGAAGGAAGTCATTCCAAGAAAAGCTTTCAACTATGAAAAAGAAGCTTTGGATAGAGGGCAGTCAGGTCATTCTTCGGATGATTTAATGAATGATGCCAAACCAACATTGGTAATCGAGAAAGAAGAAGATAATAGTACTTATTCTCAAATGTTATATAGAGTGTATCAGGAGGAGTTTAAATTTCAGGATACAGCTTTCATACAAGAAATGTTACCAACAATAGTATTGATAAAAAGCAAGGAAAGGAGAAAAATATCTTATAAAATAGAAAATAGTAATGTCCTAAAAATAGGAGAAGAATATACATACCCTTTTCATAAAATGAGATACAGACTTAATAATAGCATGGAACTGAAGTTATTACATAAGTTTGTGTATAATATTGAAAAATTAAATATTGAAAACAAAACTAATTATAAAGTACTTATGGAAGATGTTTTTGTAAAAGATAGTATCAAAATAGAAAGAAAATAAGAAGAAAACAAACTCGAACGGCGCCATTATGACGCTTGGAGGAATCTGACCCATCGTATTATGGAATAGATTGAGCTGTGTTACAGCTACTTCTAAAGCTTTATTAAAGGCATAAGTATTTAATCAGACATCCTTCATTATTACAATTTCAAATGTTTATTGGAAATAACCCAACTTTAATAGGACTAGTATGAGACATATTTTATATTATATTTTAGTTTTTAGCTTACTATCGTGTAAATCTAATCTTTATAAAATTTATGAAAGAGGAATAAATAATAAAGATGAGTATGTTTTAGTAAATAAGATGGAAGTAGAAAAATATATTTCATCGGAGAAACAAATATTTTTCATTAAAAGTGATATTGATTTCCATTATTTCAAAGTTTATAACACCTCTTTTCCTACAAAATTTGTATTAAAGTTTAAAGTGAAAAAAGATGATATAATTGTTGATAAAATCAATGTTGAAAAAAGAATAAAAGTCGTATTTGAGGAAAATGATAATTTAAGAATAATCAATAGATAGGTAATGTCCCAAATGTGTTATTTTTGATTATAAACAATAAAAGATTAAATTTGTTTATTATACTAACATTAATAATATTTTTTATTTTCATATTTATTTAAATACCCAAAGAAGTTGAAAAATATATTTAAAAATATAGTAGTTGTATTAATATTTGTTGGATGTAGTAATTCTGATTATATTAAAGATGCTCCCCTAGGATATGTATTTATATTTGAAGGAGGAAATCAAAATAGGGTTATAAAAAACAATAAAACAATTATTGATAGTGGAGTCGTAGACTTTAAGTTTAATAAAGACTATATCGTATTTTCTGTAGATACTACATTTTCTAATAAACAAAATAAGGAAGTTCTTCTATATTATATTCACGATATAAAGAAAGACCATCTATATAGAAATATGAATATGAAAGAGTTTAAAAAAATCATAAAAAAGAATTCTTTAGATGATTTGGATATAACAAATTAAAGGTAATGTTCCATATGTATTGTTTTTACTATAAATAAAATACAATTCTCTGATAAACATAATAATATAGATGGGTTCCTGCCTGTCTATTTTATTTTTGCACAAAAAAACATTTTTAACAAAATTTTCATAAAACGAAGTAATATTTAATAAATAAATACTATTTTTGTCACTTGCTTTAAAAATAAGAAGAAAAATGAAGAAGAAGTTGTCAATTCAAAAAATCCTAATTACCTCTTTCGCTATGTTTTCTATGATATTTGGCGGAGGTAATTTCATTCTGCCGCCACTTTTGGGCATCAAGGCTGCCGATTCTTGGGATGTTGTAGCGATTGCATTTGGTATTTCTGGCGTTTTGATTCCTCTTATGGGCATTATTGCACAGGCAAAAATACAAGGAACTGTAATAGATTTCGGGAAAAAGGTGCATCCAGTGTTTGCGCTAGTTATAGGAATTTTGATTTACGGCATTTGTCTTTCTTTTCCTATACCGCGCACAGCATCAGTAGCTTACGAACTTTCTGTAAAGGACAGCATCGAGATTTCTTCTCTGTGGTTTGGAGTTATTTATTTTTCGCTGGTGATGTATCTTTGTTTCAACCGAGGCAAGATACTGGACATTTTAGGCGAATATCTCACTCCTATCCTATTGATAATCATTTTGACTATCATTTTAGGAGCAGTATTTTTCATTGATAACGAAATCCCAAAATCAAATTTAGAAAAACCCTTTTCATTAGGGCTTTTAGAGGGCTATCAGACCTTTGACGGAATGGCTTCTATCATCATAGGTGCAGTAATCATCACCTCTCTAAATATGGATAATTCACTAGACTTTTCACAAAAAAGAAGACTTACCATCTATGCAGGTCTGATCAGCGGTCTGGCGTTATTCATCATTTATTCAGGGTTTATCTATACGGGCGCAGTGCTAAAATCTCATTTCCCATCGGATGACCTTCCTCGCTCGGAGGTTCTTTCGAAGGTGAGCTGGTATATTTTAGGCGATATCGGGAAAACATTACTGAGCGTAAGTGTCAGCATTGCTTGTTTTACGACTGCTGTCGGTATCATTACAGGAGCGGCAGATTTCATGAAAAATATTTTCGGAAATTCTGAAATGGTCTATAAGCTGGTGGTGGTATTTTCGTGTATTTTAGGCGTTTTTGTAGGACAGACAGGCGTAGAAAACATCGTTTCTATTGCAGTTCCTGTGCTTGTCCTGATTTATCCTGTCATCATGGCTCTTATTTTGCTTAACTTCGTTCCAGAGAGCTGGACTTCGGTTTCTATTTTCAGAGGCGTCACATTAGTCGCTGGGATATTTGCGATACCAGATTTTATGATATCCATTGGTTTTGAGAGCTTTAAGCCTCTTCACGACTACCTTCCTTTGGCAACTTACGGCTTGGCTTGGCTGCTGCCTTGTCTTTTCATTTGGAGTATTTTGTTTATCTTCCAAAAAAATAAGCAACTTTAACACTTTTTTAACTAAATATAAAACGATACGCCGTTTTCAGTGTTATAAATTGTTAAAAATTAGGCATTTCTATTTTTATGCGTAATTTTGCAACCAAATTTAAATGATATGAAAAACGAAATTAAGTATTTGAAAGTAGTAATCATGAGTTTGGTTTTAACATTATTTTCTGTTTCAGCAAATGCTCAACAAAAAAAGCACAACTACATCACAACTAACGAGCAGCTGGCAGAAGAGTTATCCGAAAAGTACGGAATACCAAGTGGAGTTATCCTAGCTGTAGCCTTCGTAGAGACAGGCGGTGGGACAAGTAAAGGAGCTAAAACTTACAACAACCATTTCGGAATTGTAGGAAAAAACAAAGTAACAAAATCAAAATACAAAAGTTTTGATTCCGCGAGAGAAAGTTACGAAGCATTCTGTCAGATTCTTTCAAGAAAAAAATACTACTCAGATCTAAAAGGCATCAAAGATACTACCCAATGGGTAAGAGCCATAGCCGCTGCAGGATATTCTACTCAGCCTGTAGAATGGAAAAAAAGAGTCAAAATGATTATTGAAAAATTTAATTTATCTTAAAAACACAAGCTGTCTGAAAATTCGGACAGCTTTTTTATTTAAAATTTGTTCTATTTATGTAAAATAAATAAATTTGCGCCTCGTTGTAATAAAAAAAAGAATATTTTGGATAATAATAAAATTCACAGGGTGGTAATCTTGGTTACCTCCTGTTTTTTAGTCTATTTTTCAGCATCTATTCTATCTTATATATATGGATGGAAATTTGAGGCTTTTGATAAAATAAATTTAGTTTCTGATATTTTTAAAAAATCAGAAGAAGAACAAAACGAAAGCGGTGAATCTGCTATCGCAGGAAAAACAACCGAAAAACCTGCTGAAGAGGCAGCAGAGGAAGATTTTGACCTGTATAAAAAACCTGAATTTATCACTAATTTCCACAAAGGAGACAGCATTGTCGCTTTGCCTATTTTAGCACAGAAATTAACTGAACTGAAAAACACTGGAAAAGGCAAAATCCGTATTGCTTACTTTGGAGATAGTATGATAGAGGGCGACCTCATTACCCAAACGCTGAGAAAACTTCTACAACAGGAGTTTGGCGGGCAGGGAGTTGGTTTCCTGCCGATGCATTCTAATGTAGCACAGTTTCGCCAGACTGCGAGAGTTTCTGGAACAGGCTGGGAAAGCACCAATTTCATGACGCCTAAAGCACAAAATATGTACATCTCTGGGCATACTTTCAGAGGTGCAGGAAGTGGAACTTACCAAGATAGAACCCTCACAGACAGCGCTTTACCTATTCAAAAATACATTCTCTACGGAAAGACAGAAAACGCTGAAATAGAAATAGATGGCGTGGCACACACATTACAGGGACATCACTTGGTTAATAGAAAAATATTAGCTGATAACACCGATAACACCCTAAAAATCAAATCCAAAACATCATCACTGCCATTATTTGGCGTTGGTTTTGAATCTGAAAACGGGATAATTTTGGATAATTTCTCTTTCCGAGGAATCACAGGTGTGGAGCTAAGCAAAATCAATGAAGAATTCTTGAAATCAATTCAAGAGGCTAATCCTTATGATTTGATTGTATTTCAGTATGGTGTAAATCTTTTATTTAGACCAAAAGACACCAACTATTCTCATTATGAAAAAATGATGCAGCCTATACTGAGCAAAATGCGAAATGCATTTCCTAAAACAGATTTCTTGCTGGTAAGTACCGCGGACAGGGCTTTTAGATATGGTGGAGAATACAAAACAGCCATCGGTATTCCTAATCTGATACAAACTCAAGCGAAACTTGCTTTTGATAATAAAATGGCATTTTATAACCAATTCGAATCCATGGGCGGAGAAAACTCTATCGTAAGATGGGCTACACAAAGCCCACCACTGGCAAATAAAGACTACATCCACCCGAATGGAAAAGGCGCTGAGGTTTTAGCCGAAAAAATATACAATGCACTCATCCAAGACTACAAAAAATACAAACAAAAATAAATGAAACCATTACAAGAATTTTTTGCAACATTTGACTGGAACGCTTTCCTACAGCAGTTTCTATATGATAGTAAAAACCCGTTGCTGTTTAACAATGGTTTTTTTGTGTATTTTTTCACACTATTTATTTTATTATTCTTTGCTTTAAGAAATCACCACAAAGCCCGCAGATATGTCTTCTGCATTTTTTCACTTTATTTTTTCTATAAAGCGAGTGGCTGGTTTGTTGGCTTGGTATTGGTTTCAGCGGTGGTAGATTTCTTTTTATCCAATGCTATTTATAGAGAAAAAAGCCAAAGCAGGAAAAAATTCCTGCTGGTTCTGAGTATTTTATTTAACCTCGGAATGCTTTTCTATTTTAAATACACGGACTTCTTCATCGAGATTTCTAATTCTCTATTTGATACCAATTTCAATCCTTTGAACCTCATTCTTCCGATAGGAATTTCGTTCTATACTTTTGAAAATCTCAGCTATACGGTAGATGTTTATCGTGGAGAATTTAAGCCAGCGGATAAATTTTCTGATTATCTTTTATTCTTGGCATTTTTCCCAAAACTGATGATGGGACCTATCGTTCGTGCTCATGATTTCGTACCGCAGATTAATGAGCCGTATGTGATTTCGGAACGCGACTTCGCAAAAGGTTTTTTCTTGATTATTTCAGGACTGATTAAAAAACTGGTCATATCGGACTACATTACTCTAAATATGGTGGATTATATGTTTGATAATCCTGCCCTGCACACAGGTGTAGAAAACCTGATGGCAGTCTATGGCTATGCTATGGTGATATATTGTGATTTTAGTGGTTATAGTGAAATTGCGATAGGTATTGCTCTTTGGCTTGGGTTTAAAATCCCTCCTAATTTTATGTCGCCATATCAGAGTTTAAATATCACTGAATTTTGGAGAAGATGGCATATTTCTCTATCTACATGGCTGAAAGACTATCTTTACATTCCATTAGGAGGAAACAGAAATTTCTCGGTGGCTTCTTTCATTTTTGTGGGCGGTTTTCTAATCGGCTCTTTCATCATGGGAGTCAAGCTGTTCCATTTATCCAACCTCTGGGCAGCAGTGATTTCAGCAGTTTTATTATTGATTTTTATAATTCCAGCTCTCATCACAAAGAAAACCAGCGGAATCGCGGCTAACTTTAACCTATTGACTACCATGCTTTTGGGAGGATTTTGGCACGGAGCCAGCTGGAATTTCATCATCTGGGGAGCTATCCACGGCGTGGGACTTGGAATTCATAAAATATGGATGCTGCTGACAGACAAGAGCTTTGCAGCCTTTAACCAAAGCCGAATTTATAAAATCATATCTGGTATTTTGACTTTCCATTTTGTTTGTTTTGCTTGGATTTTCTTCAAAGCCGAAGATTTAGAAATCGCTAAAGAGATGATTTATCAAATCTTTAATAACTTTGATATCAGCGTATTTGGTCCTTTTTATGACAATTACAAAGGCGTGGTATGGATGATTTTGGTAGCGATGATCTTACACTTAATTCCTGATAATCTAGCTGATAAAGTGATCGCAAGAACTAAAACCATCCCTATGGTAGTCTATATTTTGGTTTTCTTCTTGTTTTTAATTCTTTATGGATATTTCAAATCTGCGGAACAAGTAATGCCTATTTACTTACAGTTCTAAACAGCAGCAGAAAAACACACAATAAAAAAACTAACCTCCATTTTAGGAGGTTAGTTTCTTTTTATCTAAAATTAAATCTTTAAAATATTTATTCTTCTTCGTAGTTTGAATCTTCTATTGATATTGGGATCTGCTCATAAAATTTATATTTCTGAGCATTAGTGTCATAGATAATCACTAGACCTCCACCCTCATTACTGATAAGAATACCATCACGAGGAGCTTTTACAAAGGAAGAGCTATTCATATAAATAGACGCCCCTTTGGCAAAGGATTTTAGTTTCAGTTTGTCATTATAATTTTCCGCAAAACTCACATAAGGCTTTTTAGTAACTTTATTTATGCTGATGATAACCAATCTGCTCTCCTGATTTTCATTATCATCCAAAACCACAGCATAATCCTTCACTCCATCCCCATCAAAATCCCCTGTGCTGAGTGTAGATTTGGCACGGTCTGCATTCTGAGTAACACTATAAGTTCTGCCATTATGATAGCCATCAGCATCCAGAATCACTTTCTTCACCCCAGGAGGAAGTGAGGAAAATGGAGGAAGCGAAAAACTATTTTTGAACTCTGTAAAACTATAAGCATCTATCAAGACCTCATCATCCACCGAAATAGGATACTGCTTGGTGCTAGGAACTTTATATGGATTGTTCAGATAGATAATGCTATTTCCAGAGGTAGATTTTTCCACATCCAAATACACCTCATCACCAAAATTCAACTTCTGACCATTTGGCAGGGTAAGAGTATTACTAATTACTTTATACAAAGCATACGGGTCATATTCACCCTCATACTCATCTGATAATGAGTCTTTTTTAGCTACATTTGCTGAATCTTTATGCACTAGGGCTGAATCAGTATGAGGAACCTCTTTTTCTGCTTCCTTGTTTTTACCAAAGAAAACAAAATAGCTGCTCACTCCCAATATCAGCGCTCCTATGATAGAAAAAGCAATATACAGAGACCTTTTGGAGATCTTTATACCATCGTTTTTCTGTTCTTGATTTTCATTGTTTAGATTTTCCATTATTCTTTTATTTTTAAACAAAGATAATAAATAACTTTGTTCTAAACAATGGTTTTCATGAGAATTTACAGCATGATAACGCCATCTATTTTGGCCACTTCTTTGTAAAGTCGGATTACATGGTCTGCATCTAAAACAAAGCAGGAAATACTGCAGCTTATGTATTTAGCATTACTGCTTTCATTAGTCGTGATGCTGTATTCTAAGCCGTCAAATATTCTGTAAATCTCAGCAAGTCTCTCGCTGTCGTTGATGAGAATGAATTTATAGAGATAATTCTCTGGAAAATTATGATGTTCTTCTAAATTGATTCTCAGGTTTTTATAAAATTCTTCTACTTTATTGGTTTGTTCCATTTATTTTAATTTATTTGGTTAGAAAAAGTGTTTATCAGCTGAACTAAATTAGCCATAAACATTTTAATGGAGATTGCCAACAAAATTATGCCAAATGCTTTTTTGAGAACCATAAGTGTCCCTTCGTTTATTTTTTTGGACAAAAAGTCAGATGATTTTAAAATGATATAAACAAAAATCATATTGAGCAAAATAGCAATAACAATATTGATTACATGATTATTTGCACGAAGCGAAAGAGTCGCCGTAAGAGAACCTGCTCCTGCCACCAAAGGAAACGCAATAGGAATGATAGAAGCAGCTTGCATTTCTTCGTTTTTATGAATATCTATTCCCAATATCATTTCCAAAGCGATGATGAAGACCACGAAAGCACCCGCGATAGCAAAAGAGTTAATATCCAAACCTATGACTTTCAGTAATTTATCTCCTAAAAACAAGAAAGAGAGCATAATCCCCGTTGCTACAATCGTTGCTTTTTCGGATTCTATTTTTCCAAATTTCTTCCTTAAACTCACAAAAATAGGAATAGAACCTATGATGTCAATAATAGCAAATAAAACCAGAAAACATGTGATAATTTCGTCAAATGAGATAGACTCTAACATAGATTAGTTTTTAAAAATTTCTCAAAATTATAAATATTTTTTAACTATTCCATAATTTTAGTGTAAAATTTGACGATGTCATTGTAGAATTCATATAAACCCTCATGAACAGGAGCATATTTTGCCTCCTGTATTTCAGTCCTAAACTGCTCAAAATCCTTCACAAAATCAGCATTTTCTATTTCTTCTAAAAACTCTGAAATAGTTTGGTTTTTCAGCCTTTTGATTTGGTTTTCGGCCTCTGTGTGCAGCTCTTGATAATTTTCAAAGAAACTTGCAGAATCTCCCTTATACGCAGCGTTTTTCAACGCCCCAAAATAGTATTCTTTCCCAATAGAAATATTTTCCTTTAATAATTCTTCGGTTTCGGCTATGGTCGTTATTTTATCATCTTCCTGCACACTGCTCCATTGTTTAGGTTTCTTTTTTCTAAATGTAAAGAAATAAATCGCTAAAAGTGAGCCAAATACAAGAAGTCCTATTCCTGCAAATCTCCCAAAATCAAAGGATTCTTCTTCTTTTTCTTCCTCTGAAACAGGCAAAAGATTGACTTTTTTCAAAATATGCCCTGTATCATCCATCATCTTCCCCAAAGTAGATTTTGGAGAATCCATATCCTCTTTGGATAATGATAAGATTTTTATATCATCCGAATTTATGGTCTGATACTGCTTTTCACCAATATCAAAATAAGCAAAATCTTCGTAGCGAATGGTGATTTCCCCTTCTTTTTTAGGGATAATCACATAATGGTCTGTTTTCTCACCAGAGAGTTCAGATTCTTTAACATCTATTTTTTGAGTCGGTTTAAGAATTGTATAATCATCTGATTCTACAATTTTTGGAAGCTCTGCCCCTATGATATTCCCTTTCCCTTTCAGCTTTACGAAAACATCCATAGGCTGATTTACTTCCACTTCTTCCTTAGGAATTTCTACTTCTAAATCAAACTTTCCTACCGCGTTTTTGAATCCTCTCGGCGCGCCTTCTGGGAGTTTTTTGACATGAATTTTAAGAGGATTGGATAATATTCTTTCCTCATTAAACAATGCCGTCGCAGGAGCAACAAATAAATTCCCATCTTTCTCTGGAACGACCACGAACGAGGCTATTACCTGCATCGCCGTTTCATCATTTTTATCTATCTCTATATCTTCTCTCTTTAGATTTACGGTATAGATATTTTTTGTTTTCTGTGGAAGTTTTATCTGATTTACTTTTCGGAAATCTAAATAATTATGAGGATTTGCCTTTAATTTTAAAACCACATTAACTGGCTGATTTTCATAAACTTCCTTATCCAAAACCTCCATCACCATAGAAACACTTCGCCCCCATGCTTCATTTTTTCGTTTCCCATCTCTCACCAAAATTTCGAATGGCTCAGACTTGTATGTCTTTCCATTTACCTGTACCAGTGCACTTCCTATCCTAGTTTTCCCTGCTTGTTTAGGTTGTAAAATGAGATGATAAAGAACTTGCCTCACGACATTTCCCGTTTCTGGGTCTATGGCTGCCACGGACTCTGTAGCATTTCCGAGAATTTCAAATTTTGACAAATCTGGAAGCCTCACAGGCGACTGCTGCTGGTAGTTTTCACCGATAATTTCAAGTCCAATACTCAAATTAAACGGTTCTCTTACTTGGTATTCTTTGGTATCTGTTTCAGACAAAAGAGTTACTTGTCCATATCCAAATATGGGCAGAATAAATGATAATATGTAAGCTCTCAGTCTCATTACCAATCTTTACGATTGCTCTGCGGCTGGGCATATCCCTGTTTTCCCAGAGCTCTTTTAGCCGTGTGGCGCTCTCGTTCTTCTATGTATCGTAATAATTCTTTTTCCAATTCTTTTGGCTGATTGGGCTCTTCTTTATTAGAGTTTTCCTCTTGCTGCTGCCCTTCTTGCTGCTCCTTTTTTAGTTTATCATTTTCTGGAGCATACATATCCATAGGATTTTCTTTTTCTCCTTTATTCTGCTCGTTATTTTGTTGCTGTTGAGATTGCTGCTGGTCTTGTTCCTGCTGTTGTTGCTTGGAATCTTTTTTCTGCAGGGCAATTTGCAGATTTTTTAAGATAGTTTGATTATTTGGGTCTAGTTTTAGAGCCTGTTTATAAGAATCTACGGCCTCTTTTTGCTGTTTATTTTTATAGTAAGCGTTCCCCAGATTGTACAGAGCAGCTGTTTTTTGCTCTTTGGTTTTTGCGTTTTTTAATGCTTTTTGATAGGTAGAAACAGCATCGGAATATTGGTTTTTCTTGTATAATGTGTTTCCCAGATTGTACTGAGCCCTGAAATCATCTGACTTATCCTCTAAGGTTTTCAGATAATGATACGATGCGTCATCAAAGTCGCCTTTCTCAAAACTCTGGTTCCCTCTATGCGTATGAACATCACTGCTCACCTGCGCTGAAACCGGAATCATAAAAACGAAACTATATACAACTAATAAAATTCTTACCATATATTACGCAAAAGTAAGCTTTCTTTTGTTAAAAAAGAAGCTACTTTATGTTAAAAAATGCTAAATATTAGGTATTTACGCTTTTATATGTTCAAGTCTCTTTTGGGATTCAAAAAGTATATCAAAAGAAGTAAAACCAAAGCACCAGCCAAAAACCACTGATAATAATGCTCTTTATTCAGTATGCTTATTTTACTGACTCTACCGCCTTCTTTTTGATTGGATTTTATGTCTTTTATAATCTCGTTTGCCGCCCTTTCCACACTATTCCCATCTATATACACCCCGCCTGTTTTCTCGGAAATGGTTTTGAGAGCCTGCGTTTCTCTTTTTGTGATGACCGTATTCCCGTCCTCATCTTTTTTATAATCCTGATAAATATCAAACTGAAGCTCTGGTATCGCTCCACCTTCCTCCGTGCCTATTCCCACGCTGGTCACTGCAATATTATTTTTCTGGGCTAAATTCACTGCTGCATCGTGGTTCCCTTCATTGTCTTCCCCATCGCTGATTAGAACAACTTTTTTCAATCCTGATGCGCCTTTTTTCAGCTTCTTTTCGGTTTCTTCCATTGCTAAAAGAAAATCCGTTCCCTGTCTTTTTATCAAATCCGAACTAAGGTTTTCCAAATAAATATCCACCGAAGAATAATCCGTAGTCAGCGGCATCATCGTTCGCGCTTCGCCAGCAAAAACCACTATTCCCACTCGCTCTTCGCCAAGCTGGTTTAAGGTTTTATTTAAAATCAATTTGGCTTGTTCCAGTCTTGAAGGTTCTATATCATTGGAATTCATAGAGTTAGAAACATCCACCAAAAATATCACATCTGATGAAGCTTTCTCCACGCTCATTTCTGTTTTTTCATTCTTCACAATATCCACAAAAGACAAAATCAAGAGCAAAAAAGACATAACATAGCACAAAACCAAAACTCCTGAAAACCTTGATTTTTCACCAAAAATATGTTTCTGAAATCTGCTTTCCGCAAAAAAATCCCGTTTCTTTTTTCTCCATTTTGAAAAATCCCAAAGCAGATACGCCGCCATCAGTAAAACCAACAGCAGCCCAAAATATCGATAATTACCAAACTCCCAGTTCATTCTTTATCTTAATTTCTACATACTCATAATATCCGTGATTCTGATAAGGTCTTTATCTATTTTACTCTCATCATTCTCTTTTACGGCTTTTTCCAGTGGGATAAGCTCCATCCTATCATTGTTAATCCCCACCATATACTGTGACTTCCCTTCCAGCAGGGATTCCACCGCTTTTACACCCATTCTTGTTGCCAAAACTCGGTCATAGCAGGTAGGAGTCCCGCCTCGCTGCATGTGTCCCAGCACAGAAACTCTAATATCATATTCAGGGCGTTTCTGCTCTACATATTCTTTAAGCTCAAATACCGCCTTGCCTGCTGTATTTCCCTCTGCTACCACTATGATGTTGGAAGTTTTTCCTCTTCGTTTTCCTCTGTCAATATCTTCGAGCAACACTTCTGCTGGAATATTTTTTTCTGGAATTATAATTCGCTCTGCTCCTCCACCAATTCCTGAATTTAGTGCAATAAAGCCTGAGTCCCGCCCCATCACTTCCACGAAAAACATTCTATTGTGAGAACTAGCGGTATCCCTTATTTTATCAATGGCATCCACTACGGTATTTAACGCCGTATCGTAACCGATAGTATGTGTAGTCCCATAGATATCGTTGTCTATCGTTCCAGGAATTCCCATCACAGGAAAACCAAATTCTTGACTAAAAGACAACGCTCCTGTAAAGGTTCCATCGCCGCCAATCACCACCAAAGCCTCTACTCCATTATTAGTCAAGTTCTTATAAGCACTTTCTCTGCCCTCTTTCGTTCTAAAACCTTCTGAACGGGCTGATTTTAGGAAAGTTCCGCCTTTGTTTATAATATTACGGACACTACGGGCGTTCAGCTCCACAAAATCATCCTCTATCATCCCTTGGAAACCACGATAAATCCCCAAAACTTCCACCTCATGATAAGAACATGTACGCACCACAGCTCTGATGGCTGCATTCATCCCTGGAGCATCTCCACCAGAGGTCAGAACTGCTATTTTATTGACTTTTTTAAGCATTTTTCTAATTTATTTTTTCCAATTTGGCAAATTTCAAAATCAAGTTCTTTTCGCCTTCTGTGACAAATTTTATTTTTGCTTTCACATTATTAGGGTCTGTTCCATCCAAAAACAGCACTTCTCCCACGCCGAAACGATTATGCCTTACTCTGTCCCCTACTTCTATATCTTGGGACTGGCTGCTGTCGGGAGTATTTATTTTCGCAGATGAAACAGGAGTCAAATTCCTTTTAATAGGCTGCTCTGATAATTTTTGTTCATCAGTAGAAAGTTTTTTCTTCGGTTCTTTCTTTTGGAAAGCCCTCGGCATGCTCGGTGTATCATCAAAAATACTAGACGACAACCCAGAGCGATTGATCCCCCTGTTTTCTACCATAGGATTGATAAAATCCAAATAATCTGTATCCACCTCACTGAGAAAACGGCTCGGCTCCGAATCTGTGATTTTTCCCCACTGAAAACGCGAAACAGCATAAGAGAAAAACGCCTGTTTTTCGGCTCTTGTAAGGGCTACATAGAACAATCTGCGCTCCTCTTCCAGCTCCTCACGGGAGTTAGAACTCATAAAACTCGGGAACAGACCCTCTTCCAGCCCTACGATGTAGACAATAGGAAATTCCAGCCCTTTGGATAGGTGTATCGTCATCAGAGAGACTTTATCGCCTTCCTCATCATTCTCCTGTGTATCAGCAGATAAGGCTATATTTTCTAGGAAATTAGACAAACTCGGGTCGCCATCTTCCAGTTGCTGCTGTTCATCTATAAACCCCTGCATGGAGTTCATCAATTCCTGAATATTTTCCACTCGCGAGATTCCTTCTGGTGTCTGGTCTTCTTTCAAAGATTTTATCAAACCACTCTTTTTGGCTACTTCCATCGCTACTTGATAGACATTTTCTGTTTTCAACATCACTTGGAAAGCCTTTATCATCTGCCAAAAATCATTCAGTTTCGTTAAGGCCGAATTATTTATCCCTAAATTCGGTGCATGAAACGGCAGAGCATCCAGCACATTAGCAATAGACTGCCCTATCGAGTCAGCATAAACAATGAGTTTATTCTGTGTGGTCTCTCCTATCCCACGCATCGGATAATTGATAACCCTGAGTAAGGCTTCCGAATCATTTTCATTAACCAAAAGTCTGAGATACGCCAGCAAATCCTTTATTTCTTTTCTTTGATAAAAAGATAATCCGCCATACACTCGGTAAGGAATATTTTTCCTTCTCAAAGCATCTTCAAAGGCTCTGGTCTGGGAATTGGTACGATATAGAATAGCAAAATCATTAAATTTTTTCTGATTAAAATTATGCTGTTCCCAGATATTTCCCGCCACAAAATTCGCCTCATCTGCATCAGATAAAGAGCGGTAAACTTTTATCTTTTCTCCAACTTCGTTATCACTGAATACATTTTTCTCAAACTGATTTATATTCTTGGAAATCAAATCATTAGCCGCATTTACGATATTCTGTGTAGAACGGTAATTCTGCTCCAATGAAACGATTTTCGCATCGGGATAATCCTTTTTAAAATTCAAAATATTCTGAATATTAGCCCCACGGAAAGAGTAGATAGACTGCGCATCATCCCCTACCACGCATATATTTTCAAATTTAGATGCTAAAGCCTTCACTATCAGATACTGAGAATGGTTCGTATCCTGATACTCATCCACCAAAATATACCGAAATCTATCCTGATATTTCGCTAAAACTTCTGGAAATCTTGTAAGCAACTCATTGGTTCTCAATAACAAATCATCAAAATCCATCGCCCCGTTCTTAAAACAGGTTTCTACATATTTTTGATAAATCTGCCCCATCAGTTTCATATTAGCACGTTCATCGGCTTCCATCAGCTCTGGATTGTTATAATAGGCTTTTACTGTAATCAGATTGTTTTTATACTGAGAAATTCTGCCCTGCACTTTCTTTGGTTTGTACAGATCAGAATCTATATTCATCTCTTTAAGGACTTTTTTCAGCACATTGAGAGAGTCTTGGGTGTCATAAATAGTAAAATTAGACGGAAAACCGAGATAATGAGCCTCACTCCTCAGAATCCGAGCAAAAACAGAGTGAAAAGTCCCCATCCAAAGGCTTTTCGCATCGCTGTTTCCTACCACCTTTGCGATACGCTCTTTCATCTCTCGGGCAGCCTTATTGGTAAAGGTAAGTGCCAGAATATTAAAAGGATCCGCTCCATTGGTTATCAGATGTGCTATACGCATTGTAAGAACACGAGTTTTCCCAGATCCTGCTCCAGCAAGCACCATCAGAGGTCCTTGCAGAGTGGTCACAGCTTCATATTGAGCATTATTTAATCCTTTTAGGTAATCCATATTTTTGAACAAATTAAGCCCACAAATTTAAACTATTTTTCTTTTCTTTTTTCTAATTATTTTTTGGATTATGAAAGAAAAACACTTTTCAATAAAAAATTTTGTTAATTTTGTAACATTTCGTGATTTTTTATACTAATAGAGTAAAATTTAAATTTTTATGAGAAAAAGATTTCTATCAATCGCAATGGCAGCTTCTTTCGCAATGCTGTTTAATGCGCAGCAAATCAAGTTTGAAGAATATGATTTGCCAAACGGGTTACATGTGATTTTACACCAAGACAATTCTGCTCCTGTGGTGACCACTTCGGTAATGTACCATGTGGGTGCAAAGGATGAAGCCGCTGGGAGAACTGGTTTCGCACACTTTTTTGAGCACCTTTTATTTGAAGGAACTAAAAACATCAAACGAGGCGAATGGTTCAAATTAGTATCTTCTAACGGAGGTTCTAACAACGCAAACACAAGCCCAGACCGTACCTACTACTATGAAACTTTCCCTTCTAACAACGAACAACTCGGGCTTTGGATGGAAGCAGAAAGACTAAGACATCCTGTCATCAATCAGATTGGAGTAGATACTCAGAGAGAAGTAGTAAAAGAAGAAAAAAGGCTAAGAATGGACAACCAGCCTTACGGTGGGCTTTTCAATGCTATTCTTACTACTTTATTTAAAAAACACCCTTACAAAGGAACTGTTATCGGTTCTATGGAGGATTTAAACTCAGCAAAATTAGAAGAATTTAATGCTTTCTTTAAAAAATATTACATTCCTAACAATGCCACATTAGTAGTCGCTGGAGACATCAAACCAGAGCAGACTAAAAAATGGATTAACGAATATTTTGGCAGCATCCCAAAAGGAACGCCTATCACTCGTAATTTCCCAAAAGAAACTCCTATTACACAAGAGTTTGAGGAAACTATATATGATGCTAACATCCAGATTCCTGCTTATATCTTCGCTTACAGAACACCTGCTGGAAACGAGAGAGATGCCTACATTCTAAGTATGCTGGGAAGCTACCTAAGCAAAGGTAAATCTTCTGTTCTTTATAAAAAACTAGTGGATAATGAGAAAAAAGCGTTGGCTGTGGAAGCGTTCAACCTTGGATTGGTAGACCATAGTATCTTTGCTTTCTTCGCTATTCCTATGGGAAATACTTCAAAAGATGTTTTGAAAAAAGACATCGATGCTGAAATCAAAAAACTTCAGACAGATTTAATCTCAGAGGAAGATTATCAAAAACTTCAAAACCAAGTAGAAAACGATTTCGTAAATGCTAACTCTTCTGTGGAAGGTATTGCTAACACACTAGCAGACAGTTATTTACTAAAAGGAAACACCAACTTGATTAACGAAGAAATCAACATCTATCGCTCTATTACGAGAGAAGATTTGAGAAATGCTGCCAGAAAATACCTAAACAGCAACCAAAGAGCTATCATTAACTATTTACCTAAAAAATAATTGACCAATGAAGAACATTAAATATATCGCGGCCGCTTTCCTATTTTCTGGAATGGTCTATGCACAAAATATTGACATCAATGCAATGCCTAAACCAGGCCCTACACCTGCTATCAACATTGCAAAACCTAACTCTTTTAAACTTAAAAACGGACTTACTGTACTCGTGGTAGAAAACAACAAACTTCCAAGAGTAAATATCCAGCTTACTATGGACAAACCTCCTGTTTATGAAGGAAATATTGTAGGAGTTGGAGAAATCATGGCTGACCAGCTTGGTACAGGAACCACCAAACTAAGCAAAGAGGAATTCAACAAAAAAATTGATTTCTTGGGAGCGCGTCTTAGTTTTTCTTCAGAAGGAGCAGGAGCTAATACCCTTTCTAAATACTCTACGCAGGTTATCAGCCTAATGGCAGACGCTATTATCAACCCAAAATTCTCTGCGGAAGAAGTAAATAAATCCAAAGAAAGAACCATCGAGGGATTAAAAACAAAAGAAAAAGATGTTATTGAAATTGCTATACGAGTTGATAATGCGCTTACTTATGGTAAAAACACGGCTCTTGGTGAATTTGAAACTGAGGAAAGTATCAACAGAATCCAACTGAAAGATGTTCAGGATTTTTATAAAAAATACTACACACCAGACAATGCTTATTTGGTAATTGTAGGAGATGTAAAAACTTCCGAAATCAAAAAATTAGTAGAAAAAGAATTCGGAAAATGGAAAAAATCTGGAACTAAATTCGCTGCATTAGAACCTGCTAAAAATCTACCTGCTACGGAAATCAACATCGTAGATGTACCTACAGCCGTGCAGTCTGTTATCCGTGTAGGAAATATCTCTACTCTCCAAATGAAAGATCCACAGTATTTCAGTGGAGTGATTGCCAACTATATCCTTGGTGGCGGTGGAGAAGCTAGATTATTTATGAATCTTCGTGAGAAAAACGGCTACACTTACGGAGCTTATTCTCGTCTTTCTACTAGCAAATACAGCCCTAATTTCACAGCTAATGCAAGCGTAAGAAACGAAGTAACAGACAAAGCTGTCGTAGAATTCATGAACGAATTAAAAGGTATTTCTCAAATAAAACCTGAAGAATTAGCCAATGCAAAAGCGAAACTAAAAGGAGAGTTCATCATGTCATTAGAAAAACCTGAAACTATCGCTAGGTTTGCTCTTAATGAAAGACTTTACAGCCTTCCTGCTGATTTCTATGCTAATTATCTGAAATCCATAGACAAAGTAACTACTTCCGATGTTTCAGCTGCTGCAAAAGCCTATATTCTTCCTAACCAAAGTAGAATTTTCGTGGCTGGAAAAGGCTCTGAAATCGCAGATGGTTTAGAAAAATTAGGCTATCCAGTGAAATACTTTGACAAATTTGCGAACCCTGCTTCCAAACCAGAAACAAAGAAAATAGCTGCAGGTGTTACCGCTGAATCCATCGGACAAAAATATATCGTTGCTATCGGAGGAAAAGCAAATGTAGAGAAAATCAATTCATTAGCAATGAACGCTTCTGCAACAGTACAAGGAATGACCCTAGAAACCATTACTTTAGCCGCAAAAGGAGGAAAATCATCTGTAGAAATGAAAATGATGGGACAGACTATGCAGAAAATCGTTTTCGATGGAAAGGACGGCTACATGATGGCACAAGGGCAAAAACAACCTCTAACAGCAGAGTTGAAAGAAGAGCTTTCCACAAACAAAGAAATCTTCCCAGAACTGACTTTCAATGCTAAAAATACTGAACTGAAAGGCATAGAAAACATCAATGGTGAAGATGCTTACGCAGTGAAAAAAGGAGATAAAACCTACTACTACAGCGTAAAATCTGGATTAAAAATAAGTGAATCCCAGACTCAGAAAGCGCAAGGACAGGAAGTAACTATCCCTACTTATTACTCTGATTACAAGGAGGTGGCAGGAGTGAAATTCCCTTTCAAAATCAGCCAAAATATGAGCGGAATGGAAATCAATTTCATCGTAAAATCCTACGAAATCAATAAAGCAACAGATAAAGATTTTAAATAATCATCCATCTATTAACAACCAGCCTTCAAAAGAGGGCTGGTTTATTTTTATGAACTAATAATGTACATTTTTACAATTATTTATCATTAAATTTGATAATGCATTTGCACAGTTCAAAAAAAAGCAATACTTTTGCAAACTAATTAAATAAATATTTCAACATTATGAATCATTATGAAACTGTTTTCATTTTAACTCCCGTTCTATCTGATTCTCAGGTGGAGGAAGCAGTGAGAAAATTTGAAGACCTTTTAAAGGAGCACAATTGCGAAATTGTAGCAAAAGAAAACTGGGGACTTAAAAAATTAGCTTACCCTATCCAATTAAAGAAAAATGGATTCTACACTTTGATAGAGTTCAAAGGAGAAGGAACTGTAGTAGCTGACTTAGAATTAGCTTTCAAGAGAGATGAAAGAGTAATCCGTTACCTTACTACTAAACTTGACAAACATGCGGTAGAATACGCTGTTACAAGAAGAGCTAAACTAAAATCTCAAAAAGCTTAATTTATTAACCCTTTAAAAATTTATTCAAATGGCAATAGATGAAATGGCACAACAAGCCGCAGCAGGAGGAGAATCTGAAGTGAAATTCCTTACTCCGCTGGATATCAATACTAAATCTGATAAAAAATACTGTAGATTTAGAAAATACGGAATCAAATATGTAGACTACAAGGATACTAACTTCCTTCTACAATTCGTAAACGAACAAGGTAAAATTTTACCAAGAAGATACACAGGAACTTCTTTAAAATACCAAAGAAAAGTTTCTGCAGCTATTAAGAGAGCAAGACACCTTGCATTAATGCCTTATGTTGCTGATTTATTAAAATAATTCTAACGCAAAACGGACAACAACAAAATGGAAATCATTCTAAAAAAAGATGTAGAGAATTTAGGACTAGAATTTGATACAGTATCAGTAAAACCAGGTTATGCTAGAAACTTCCTTATTCCACAAGGATTAGCAGTTTTGGCTACACCTAAAAACAGAGCAGAACTTGCTGCTACATTAGAAGCAAGAAAAGAAGAAGAAGCTAAACTAATCGCTGCTGCTAAAAGCATCGTAGAACAATTGAAAAAAACTACTGTTTCTATCGCTGCTAAAGTAGGTTCTGGAGATAGATTATTCGGTTCTATCAATAATATCAACCTAGCTGAAGCTCTTGCAAACGCTGGAGTAAATGTTGATAAAAAATATATCAGAATCCCTGGTAACTCTATCAAGAGATTAGGTAAATTCTCTGCTAAAATCAGACTTCACAGAGATGTAGAGCATGAATACGAATTTGATGTAGTATCTGATGCTCCTGCAGCTCCTGCTAAAAAAGAAGAAGCTAAATCTGAAGAAGCTTAGTTTCTGACTTTTATAAAATAAAAAAACCTCTTTTTAGAAAGAGGTTTTTTTAATATCCTTTATGTATGTATCTTATCAATTTTATTCCTAAATCTGTCCAAACAATTTTAGAATTGGCATTTCTTTGAATATGCAAATCTGCTGAATTAATTTCATCTAAAATCAACTCTATATTTGCGCCTTGGATGTATGTAGAAAAGGCATCCCAATTAAAATTATTTTTAGTGAGTTTCTTATAAACCAACTCTTCTGCTCCATAATTTTGAATCAGAGCCAGACGAAACATTTCCAAACAATAATTCAAAAAATCCTTCTGCTTATCCCTATTCCACTCGGATATTCCTCTCGCCCAATGGATTATTTCCCGCAGAACGACTGGCTTTTTCTTCGCCTGAAAAGCATTTCTCACCCAAGTGATGAATAACTCCTCAAAATCATCATCCAATCTGCCTTTCTCAGCTATTTTTTGAGCAACATTAAAATTCCCCTGCGACTGATAGGCTATTTCTCTTGCCTGCTCTTCGGAGATTTCATAACGGCTGAGCAGTGCATTTTGAATCTCTTTGTCCTCTATTCTAGGAACTTCTATTATCTGGCAACGGGACAAAATGGTCTGTAAAATATTTTCTATACTATTGGTCAATAGGAAGATTTTTGTTTTTTCTGGTGGTTCCTCCAAAAACTTCAAAAATTTATTCGCAGCCGAAGGATTCATCTTATCTATCCCCCATACAATAAGGATTTTCGTTCCTCCTTCATAACTTTTTAGGCTAAAAATCTTTCCCCATTCCTCCACTTCATCTACAGAAATGAGTAACTGTTTATTTGCGTCTAAAACCTCTCCCCAATCATGAATAGATGCATAAGGATTAGCCAAAATCATCTCTCTCCATTCATGGAAAAAATTCTTACTCAGAGAATTATTATTTTTAGTAAAAACAGGAAAACTAAAATGCAAATCAATATGGTTAAGCATTTCCACCTTTGGAGCAGAATGTTCGTTCTCTCTTCTAAAAAGCTCCTGTACATAGGCTAAAACCAAAGGAAGTCCGCCATAGCCTTCCTCGCCTACAAATAACTGAGCGTGAGCCACTCGGTCTTTGTTGATGGAATCCTGGAGAATTTCTATCAGTTTTTTTTGTCCTATTATTTGAGTCCAATTCATAGCCCAAAGATAGTATTTTTGGAGGGAATTTTTCTATTTTAACACAAATAACATATTTTAACATTAAATAAATTTTTGATTTTCATTATTAATTAAGATATTTGCAATATTTTAAAAATAAAGAATGAAGAAAATTGTCGTTTCAATTTTTGTGGCAGCATTAGGTTCACACGCAGCAGCTCAGACTATCGGTAACTCGCCTTATGCAGTTTACGGAATCGGAGATATCAAATATGATAACTCGGTGGAAACTCGGTCTATGGGTGGGATTTCTGCTGCTTATGTTTGGGATTTTAACAATCAATTTAATTTTCAAAACCCTGCGGCAAACCAGAATTTGGAAATCACTTCCCTAAGATTTCATGGGACTAACGAAAACCAATATTTCAAATCTGGATATAATGGGAATAAATATAGCAAACATTCCTCCTATCTTTCAGGAATTTCCTTAGCTTTTCCTCTTTCTAAAAAGGTAAAATTAGGGATAGGATATCAGCCATATAGTTCAAAAGATTACAGCATCACACAGAGTACATCTCTGCCAGATGGAACTGCTGGTGTTCAGAATTTCACTGGCGAGGGCGGTATCAATCTTGTTCAGCTTGGGGTGGGGTATTCCATTACACCTAGTTTCTCCGTAGGTTTGTCTAACAATCTATACTTTGGGAGAATTTCTGATGTTCAGGAAACAGCCTATGAAAACACTACTTTGGTAAGCAATATAGAGAACGAATCAAGTGTTACAAGTTTTAATTTCACATTAGGTTCTGTTTATCAGAAAAAACTTAAAAACAATAAAAAACTGACTTTCGGGGCTTCTTATACTTTTGGGAATACTACTGATTTTAAATCAACTTATACCAATAGCACCTATTTTCTAAATGGGACTACTAAGTCTAACGAAGACATTGTAGCACAAGAGTCCAAAAATACAAATAACACTATTCCTCAGAAACTATCTCTCGGTGTAGGATTTGGACACGATGCTAAATGGTTCGTTTCTGGTCAGTTTGACTACAAAAGTAGGAAAAATGCAGAGTCTCTACGCTCTCTGTCTTACAGCTATGACAATGCTTACAGAGTATCTGTAGGGGGCTGGTATCTTCCTAACTATAACAATTTTAGAAATTATTTTTCAAGAGTTACCTACCGTTATGGGGCTTTTTATGAAAAAGGACATCTAAATGTACAAGGCACGAATATCAACCAATACGGGCTTTCATTCGGAGCATCTTTCCCTTTCCAAAAAAGCAATGTTACCAGACTTAGCACCTTGGATTTAGGTATAGAATTAGGACAAAGAGGAACGGTTAAAAATAACTTAATCAGAGAAAATTTCTTGAATTTCACCATTGGTATAAACTTTGCCAATAAATGGTTTGAAAAACAATACTTTGACTAGTTTTTTCTTTTTATGAAATTTCAAATAAATAAATACAAAAAAAATATAGTTGCTGTTTTTTCCGTAGCTATATTTTTTGTTTTGCATTCTTGTGAAGAAGACCTTACGGAGGTCAATAGAGACAAGAATAAAAATTTCCCTTCCAGAGTTATTTACAATTCAAACATTCTACAAAAAGATTCTGGTTTCGTGAAAATCAGATTCAAAGCGCCTATTCTAGAGGAATATGAGTTCATAGACACTCCATATATAGAAGCAAAAAAGGGGATTTACCTTGAATTTTATGACAAAAAAAATCCTGATGTTCCTGGAACTCTGAAAGCCAATTATGCCAAATTCATAGAAAAAAAAGAATATTATGAAGCCAAAGGCGGCGTAAAGGTGACCAACAGCGAGGGACAGACTTTCGTGATGAAATCTATCTATTGGGACAAGAAAAATAAACAGATGTACACCAAGGATTCTGTTTTTATTTCTGATAAAGAAGGGAATGTCTTTGTGGCAGCGAACGGAATGGTTGCCAAAGATGATTTTACAGAATATACTTTCTACAACAACTCAGGAGAAATCAACCCAAAAAAAATGCCCGACAAATAGGCTTTTCATAAAAATTAAAAATAAATCCTCTTCGTATGAAGAGGATTTATTTTATCTGGTTTGAAGTATTTTATTTAAACAAAACTGCTCCCACTGTCACAAAACTAGTCTGGTCTATCAAGATAGCACTTCCATTTTCGCGGATGCTTTGATAGCTGTCGTAGCTCAGTGGCGCAGAGGTTTTCAATAGAACTTCTACTACCTCGTTCAGCCCTGCATTGGCTGGGCTCATCTCCTTTTCAAGGGTATTTACATCCAGTCGGTAGCGGATTTCCTTCACCATAGCGATTACTGTTTTGCTGTTATGCTGAAGCAGGTATTTAGTCCCGATAGTCAAAGGTTTTTCATCCATCCAGCACACAAGTGCCTCAATGTCTTGACCCGTTTTCAACAAACTATCTTCTTTCGCTATCAAATCTCCTCGGCTAATGTCTATATCATCCGCCAGATGAAGCACAGCACTCTGTGGAGCGAAACATTCCTGAACTTCCTTACCGCCGACTTCTATGGCTTTTATGGTAGTTTCTATGTTAGAAGGATAGATTTTTACCTTGTCATTCACCGCGAAAACTCCGCTTTCCACCTTTCCTGCATAGCCTCTGTAATCATGAAGCTCATCCACCTGCGGACGAAGAACCAACTGCACTGGGAACCTTCCATTCACATGATTTAGGGAAGTCTGAAGCTCCACCGTTTCCAAAAGATTTAGCAATGCAGAGCCTTTATACCAAGGCATTTTTTCGGATTTATCTACCACATTGTCACCATCCTTCGCGCTGATAGGAATGAATTTAACATCCTTTAAAGCTAATGAATTGGCAACTTTTTCGTATTCTTTTACAATCTCATTGAACTTTTCTTCGGAATAATCCACCAAGTCCATTTTATTTATCGCCACCACTACATGTGGAATGTTCAAAAGTGAAGCAATGATAGAATGTCTTTTCGTCTGCTCTATCACGCCATTTCTGGCATCCACCAAGATGATAATCAAGTCTGCATTGGATGCTCCTGTCACCATGTTTCGTGTGTACTGGATATGCCCTGGCGCATCAGCGATGATGAATTTTCTCTTCGGTGTGGAGAAATATTTATATGCCACATCGATGGTTATTCCCTGCTCTCTTTCTGCACGAAGTCCATCGGTCAAAAGAGCTAAATCCACCTCTCCATCCTCGCGATTTTTGGTGCTTCTTTCGATGGCTTCCAGCTGGTCTACTAGTATATTTTTGCTGTCGTAGAGAAGTCTTCCGATGAGGGTACTTTTTCCGTCATCTACACTTCCTGCCGTTAAAAATCTTAATATATCCATTTTTATTAAATCCAAAAAAGTTAAAAATACCCGTTTTTCTTTCTGTCCTCCATTGCCGCTTCTGATATTTTATCATCGATACGCGTTTCTCCTCTCTCGCTAGTACGAGTGGCTGTAATTTCATTGATGATATCATCTATGATGTAAGCCTCGGACTCCACCGCCGCAGTACAAGTCATATCTCCCACGGTACGATAGCGAACTTTCTTCTTCAGAATCACATCATTTTCATCAATTTGGATGTATGGAGAAACTGCTATCAGCTGTCCTTGGTGGTCTATCACTTCTCTTTCGTGAGAGAAATAAACCGAAGGAAGTTCTATTTTTTCTCGGCGAATGTAATTCCAAACATCCAGCTCTGTCCAGTTGCTGATAGGGAAAACACGCACATTTTCTCCCTTGTGGATTTTTCCGTTATAGGTGTGCCATAATTCTGGGCGCTGAAGTTTTGGGTCCCAGCCTCCGAAATCATCTCGAACAGAGAAAATTCTTTCCTTTGCTCTGGCTTTTTCCTCATCACGGCGCGCTCCTCCGATACAAGCATCAAACTCAAATTCCTCTATCGTATCCAAAAGCGTATAACTCTGCAATGCATTTCTGCTGGCAAATTTTCCTTTTGGCTCGGTAAGTCCTTTGCTTTTTATCGTATCTTCTACTTTTCTGACAATGAGTTTCTCGCCTAATTTCTTTACTAAATTATCACGAAATTCTAGTGCCTCAGGGAAATTATGTCCTGTATCAATATGCACTAGCGGAAACGGAAATTTGCACGGACGAAAAGCCTTTAAAGCCAAATGTACCAAGACTATAGAGTCCTTACCACCACTGAATAATAATGCAGGTTTCTCAAACTGCCCTGCCACTTCACGAAGTATATGAATCGACTCAGATTCTAACTGGTCGAGATAATCTAAAGTCCTGTCTTTATGATTACTCATAGTATATTTTTTTAATTTTTAACAATCAACAAATAAAATGCTTATTTCTTCTCTTCATTCCAGTGAAGTCCGCACTCTTTCTTATCTTCATTCTCCCACCACCAGCGTCCTGCACGGATATCTTCGCCTTCTTTTATTGGGCGTGTCATCGGCTGATCGCCTATACTTACATAGCCCTGTTCATGGAGCGGATTGTATGGGATTTTATGCTCTTTCAAAAACGGTAAAAGCTCTCCTGTCTTCCAGTGCAATAGAGGATGAAACTTGATGATTTTATTCCCTTCATCCCATTCCACCATCGGCATCTGCTGTCTGTGTGGAGACTGCTCCGCTCTTATTCCTGTAATCCAGATATCATAGCCTTCCAAAGCCCTTTTCAGTGGCTCCACTTTTTTTATGTAATCATGCTCTTTTCTCAGCTCTACAGATTTGTAAAATCCATTAACTCCATGCTTTCTCACATACTCCTCTATCCTGTGATTATCAGCATAATAAGCTGGAATGAGCACATTGTATTTTTCATTGGTATTTACCCAAGTGTCATAGGTTTCGTAGAACATTCGCCCTGTGTCTATCGTGAAAATATCTATCGGAAGATTATTCTTAAAAATATAATCTGTGATTATCTGGTCTTCCATCCCAAAACTCGTAGAAAAAACTACTTTTTTAGGGAATTTTTCAACCAACAAAGCCAATGCCTCTTCTATGGGTAATTGTGGTAATATATTGGATAATTCTTCTACTTTCATAAATTTTTATTTATCGTGCAAAATTAAAAAACTTTATAGATAGCGCCCCAAGATAACAAAAAATTATTAGTCTGACAAATTAAATCAAACATATGATTTTTCCCTTTTTAAATCTGTGATGAGCATCGGATTGTCTTTTCTTATTTTATTGACAAGCTCCTCTACTCTACTGGTTTTCGGATCTTCCCAAAGCCAGTCCAGTTCCTCTTGGGTAATGCCCACCATCTGTAAAAATGTCACCTCTCCATTAGGCGTTTCTATCGTACCGAGCTGAGGGTCTGGCGCAAAGATTATCCCTACCAATTTAGTATCACACTCCAAACGAATAGGTCCATTGGCTGGAATAAAATGATAGGCTTCAAACCATTTTTTACTTTCAAAAACATAGCGAGCCAAATTCTGCATCACATTCATTGCCCAATAGGGCTCATGTTTAGCTCCATCCGAATCCTTATCCGCTTCAAAAGGAATGACACGAAAAGTAAACTCAAAGCCCCATCCACTAAATTCATTTTCAGCACTTTCAGGCGAGTAATACAAATCACTCATCCCATATGACACTATATGCCGATGAAAAGCCTGCTCCTCATTATCATAAATACTAATGCCATCAAGCGGATCTTCCCCTCCGAGCATATATTTTATAATAGGTCCATAATGGCGAGGCTCCTGCTCAGGATAAACCTTCAACAATGCCTCATCTATAGCATCCCAGCCTACCGAATCAGTTTCCTCAAATTTTGCTTTGTATTGCTCTTCTGTGTATCTCATTTTTTTAATTTTAATTTATAATTAGTTATTTTCCTCCGCTTCTTCCATCAATTTTAAATAGGGCAAATATCTCGATTCCAAAATTTCCCCTTCCTCTAATTGGGCTATAACAGAGCATTTTGGTTCATTGATATGCAGGCAGTTATGAAATTTACAATTTTTCCCTTCCTCAAATATCTCTGGAAAAAAATGCTGAATTTCCTCTTTTTCTATATCCACCATCGCAAACTCTCGCACTCCTGGCGTGTCAATAACACTTCCGCCAAAACTCCAAAAATGCATCTGCGCAAAAGTAGTTGTATGTTTTCCTTTGAGATGCGCCTCCGATATTTCGCCTGTTTTCAAATCAAGTGTCGGTTCCAGCGTATTCACCAAAGTAGATTTTCCACTTCCTGAGTGACCAAAAAACACCGAAACTTTGTCTTTCAAAAGGTTTTTCAAGGTTTCTATATTTTCCCCTGAAACAGAAGAAATTTTCAAAGTTTCGTAGCCTATATTTTGGTAAAGCTGCTGAAGGTCTTCCAAAAGTTCCAATTCTTCAGCGTTAAGTGTATCTATTTTATTAAATAAAATCAAAGGCTGAATATTATAAGCCTCACAGCACACCAAAAAACGATCCAAAAAGCCGAGCGAAGTTTCAGGGAATTTTAGCGTAAAAATAAAACACGCCATGTCTATGTTAGAAGCGATAATGTGGGCTTCCTTGGAAAGATTGACCGATTTTCGGATGAGATAATTTTTCCTTGGTTCTATCTTCGTAATCCACGCGACATCAGAACTTTCCAATTCAAATTCCACAAAATCTCCCACCGCCAGCGGATTGGTAAGCCTTGTTTTCAGGAGTTTAAATTTTCCTCTTATTCTAGCCTCGTAGATGGTGTTTGTTGCAATTTCCTGCACCTGGTACCAGCTTCCTGTTGATTTTATAATTAGTCCTTTTTTCAAGAAAATATTTTTTAGTTTTTTTAAGAAAAATCAAATTTCATCAAATCTTCCAAATCCCTCAAAACTGGGTTGATTTCAGCAAATTTATCAAAAATTTTTCGCTTCGTAACCACTTCCCTTTTCAGGCTGGTGTCTGCTTTGTAGAGGATTTCTATTTTGAAATTATTTACTTTGTGTTTAAAGTGATTGAAAAAATCCGCCTGAACTCTCTCAAATTCATGCTTTGCGCTGTCCGAAGAGTACAAAACTTCTATCTGGTTTTCATCTGCTTTACGAAGCTGGAAGGAGCTTATCGCATTATACGCCACTATATCGCTCACTGAGAGGTCTTTTAGGAAATTACGCCATTCAGTTTGCAGGTCAGTTTCCGTGAAATGATGGTCAGGAAGGTCTTCTTCCGTTTCAGAAAAGAGATTTAGGTCGTCTTCTTTCTCCTTCTTTTCCATGTGTTTTTTAATGGAAAATTCTGAAGATTCCTTTATATTTCTGCCTATTGGCTGGACAGCTTTTTTTACTTCTAACTTTGTGATTTCCTCTGTTGTAAGAGTTTTCGGCGCTGGCGCTTCGGATTTTTTAGGTGCAGTTTCTCGTAGTTTTTCTACATCACGAAACGGCGGAACCAGTATTAGGAACTTTTTTTTTTATCCATATCCACAGCGGTAAGGCTGGCAAGCTGCATGAGGGCAATCTCCACCGTAAGGCGTGGATTTTTGGAATTTTTATAGTTAATGTCTGCATGATTGCAGATTTCTATCGCATTGATGAGCTGTTGCGCTGTCCATTTTTGGCTCTGCTCAGCGTATTTTGCTTTGGTATTTTCGCCTATTTCTATTAAAGCCAAAGTGGAAGGATTCTGCGCCAGCATCAAATCTCTGAAATGACTGCCAAGCCCAGCGATAAAGATATGCGGGTCAAAGCCTTTTTTGACAATTTCATCAAATTTCGCTAAAATAGCAGGAATATCGTTTTCTTTCGCTAAATCAGCTACTTTCAGATATTGGTCATAATCCAATATATTGAGAATTTCAGCAGCGTTTGTAAGGGTAATATTCTTCTGCGAAAAAGTAGTCAGCCTATCAAAAATAGACAACGCATCACGCAAAGCACCATCTGCCTTTTGGGCGATGAGAAACAGGGCGTCATCTTCGTAAGCTATTCCTTCTTTTTCGGCTATTTTCTTTAAATGATTTTGGATATCCTCTATCGTAATTCTCTTGAAATCATAAATTTGGCAGCGAGAAAGAATCGTTGGGATAATCTTATGTTTTTCCGTAGTCGCTAAAATGAAAATAGCGTGTGCTGGTGGTTCTTCCAGTGTTTTCAGAAAAGCATTGAAAGCCGCCTGAGAGAGCATATGCACCTCATCTATGATATACACCTTATACTGCCCTACCTGCGGCGCAAAACGCACTTGGTCTATCAAATGCCGAATATCATCCACCGAGTTATTAGACGCGGCATCTAATTCGTAAATATTAAACGCGAAACCTTCTTCATCAGTTGCTCCTGATTTTTCATTGATTTTTCTCGCTAAAATCCTAGCACAAGTGGTTTTTCCCACCCCACGAGGCCCACAGAAAAGCAGTGCTTGTGCAAGCTGATTATTCTCTATGGCATGTTCCAATGTATCCGTAATATGAGACTGCCCCACAACGGAGTCAAACTCCTGCGGACGATATTTTCTCGCTGATACAATGAAATTTTCCATTTGACAAAAGTAATTATTTTTTTTGTTTGAGGCAATTATTTTTTATTTACACTTGCCTATAATAGTATCTGGGTGGTAAAAATACCCATACTTATCATAATATCTTATCACTCCTATGGTTTTAAGAGAATCATTCTTACATTTTTCTTTATAAAAATATGCAATTCCCCTTTCTTCTTGGTGTAAATCTAAAAAATGTGAGCTTGTAGGTCCTCCATCATCTTCCTCATGGGTCAAGAAATATTCTGTGTCCCACCATGAATATTCATAAATTTCTGTATGCTCTATTTTTCGGTTTATTAGATATTTTTTTAGTTCTTCTTTCAGCAAAGAATCGTTTTTGGGTAGATTTTTGACCAAAACCAAATTCATTGTTTCGGATTGATAAAATTCTATTTTTTTCTCTTTACAAGAAATAACCAAAAGCATAATGATAAATACGAAGGATTTTTTAATCATAAGTTTTTGTTTTTCAAACAATACCCTTTATTTACATTCATAAATTATAGTATCTCTTTTGGCTTTAAAAATATTTTTTTCTGCTCCTCTCAAGCCATAAAAATAAAATTTCCTACCAGTTTAGTGGTGTCTGTTTCACATCTAGTAATGATAAAAGACGCCAATTCATCTTCTGGATAATCATCCAGCATATTGGTACTTTCCTCCTTATGATTTAAAAAATACCTTGTATTCGAAGTGTATCGATAAAAATAAATACCTCTTTTATTTTTTCTATTTTTGTTTATAAAACCCTTTATTTTTTCTTTCAAAACAGAATCATTCGCTGGTAAGTTTTCCACAAAATAAACATTGTCTATAACCTTTGATGGAATAAATTCTATTTCTTTCTTCTTACAAGAAAAAGAGAAAAATCCTATCAGAAAAACAAAATAAAATTTCATCTAAATTTAGCCCTTGAATTGGTACTTTCTCGCTCCATAAGAAAGCGGATTTTCTCTCTCAATTTCTACTAATCCAAAGCCTTTATAATTAGGATTTACGGAAGTTTTCAGTTGTTTTCTATGAAGTTTTTCATAAGTTGAAAAATCCACCACTTTTCTATTCCCAAGGGTTTCAAAAAGCTGCCACTTTTCCACAACGGATTTCCAGTTTTCATTTATTTTCCCTGAAAAAACCTTGGATTTAGAACCACTTCCATAAGCCAAAAAGCCTAATTCCTTCCCAGAAAGTTCTTCCTCCCTGTCAAAAGACACTTGCAATGCAGACAGCAGCGCCATGAAAACAGAGGCTGTATAGAGGTTTCCTATCTCAGAGCTCGCTCTCTGCGATGGCTCTATTTTTTGCTTTATAAAATCCAAATATTCTTCAGACTTGGCAAGGGCTTTTTTCTCTTCATCGGTCGTATAAGGCAGGTTGTTTTCTATACTGTACAACTCTGTGAAAACTCTTTTTCCATGGAATGCATACGGCAGGTGAAAAATCAAATAATGCCAGTTTTCATAGGGTTTTACCAAAGAATTTTGAACCTTGTAATGCTCATACGCTTCCCTAATTCTATTTTGGTAGCATTGATTAGAATACTGCCCGTCAAAAACTGGTTCATCAGAGAAAATTTCCATTTTGTCGGGTGCTGTTTCTGGTGCATTTTTAAGGTCAGATTTAGCAATTTCTCTCCTTGGTTTGAAGAAATCAAAAACGCTCTCCGTAGCCACTCCCCATTTTCCTTCTATTTCCAGCAAATTCGGTTCTGCCGAAATCAATAAAGCCACTGCGCCAGCGCCCTGTGTATATTCGCCAGTTGATTTCAGTTCATATTTTGCATAATCGGAGGCGATTACCACCGCTTTTTTATCGGGATTAACCTTCACAAAATCCAAACAAGTCTGCAATGCATCCACTCCGCCAATACAAGCAAAAGTCATATCCACCACATCACAATTCCCAAAACATCTCTCGCCCAGCACCTGCTCCACCATTTGCACCGCATAGGTAGCAGTAGGCTTTGCAGCATCCAAGGCGCTTTCCGTTCCTAAATAAATCTTTGCAATATCTTTGGGCTGGATATTATAGTCTTTTATGAGCTTCAGAAGAGCCTCCGCCGCGAAAGTTGCCGTATCTTCGTGCACATCAGGAAGAGCCATCTTGTGAAGCCCAAGACCTTTTTCTAACTTAGCCGAATCTATCTCTCTATTTTCAGCTAACTCATTGATATTCAAATAGAGCGACGGCACATAGAAACTTGCCGCCTCAATTCCATATTTCATATTTTGGTTTTTCTGGTTTTTATTTTTTTCTTATTTTATTATTCTCTCTAGCACCCACTCTATCATCATTTTTTCAGATTTATGGTGGTCTGCTGCAAACTCTCCTCTTCTTCTGTTTGCAATTACATTATTAATAGTAATCGCCTTGTGTCCCAATAATTTAGACATTCCATAGATAGCCGAAGTTTCCATTTCAAAGTTAGTAACTCCTAAATCATTCAACACTTCCAAAAACTGGTCATCCACAGCTCTCAGTCTCAGCTGTCTTCCCTGCGGCGCATAAAACCCAGGGAAAGTCGCTGTATTTCCTACATATTTCGCATCTTTGAAATATTCATACTGACTCTCTGCCCATTCTGAGAAATAAAGCATCGGTTTTATCTTTTCGTATGGGAATTTTGCCAAGAAATTTTTGCTAAATTCATTCTCAAACTGATAATCTTTGTAGAAATGAAGAAGTCCATCCAGACCTACCACATTCTGTGTAACCAGCATGTTATCCACCTCTACATCAGGATTTACGCTTCCACAAGTTCCCATACGGAACAACTGCAAAGACTTATGCTCTGATTTAAATTCTTTGTTTTTCAAATCAATATTCACCAAAGCGTCCAGCTCATTCATCACGATATCAATATTTTCCGTACCGATACCCGTAGACATCACCGTGATTCGCTCTCCTCTGAGCGTTCCTGTATGTGTGTAAAATTCTCTTTTATTTTTCTTAATTTCTACTTTATCAAAGTATTGTGAAACCTTCGGAACACGGTCTGGGTCACCCACTAAAAGAATTTTTTCAGCGATATCTTCCGGCTGAAGATTCAGGTGATATACACTTCCATCTGGATTTAAAACCAATTCTGAGGCTGCTAATTTATTTACCATAATGATTTTCTTTTTTATTCGATTTTAAATTTAAACTTCCCAAAGGTAAGGAATTTTATTGATTTCTTACTGACAATGTTCATTTCCGAGGTTCTATCCTCCTACTCTCTTGGTTTTGTAACCCATATCAGAGAGAATTTTCATGATTTTATCACGGTTATCTCCTTGGATGATAATCACGCCGTCTTTCTCCGAACCACCGATTCCCAGAGTAGTTTTTATTTTTTTGGAAATATTTTTCAGTTCCTCCTCACCGCCTTCGAAACCTTCTATCAAAGTGACAGGCTTTCCGTTTCGTCCTTTTTTTTCGTATTTACAGATGAGCGGTTCTCGCTGCTGGTGCTGTTCTTCGGGCATCTGAAAGTCCTGCTCTACATGGTCTGGAAAAAGATTTTTCAACTGATCTCGTAAATCCATAATCAAATATATTATTTAATAAAAAACTCTCATCAGAGTGAGAGTTTTTTTGTTTTTGTTAATCTGTTATCGATGCTGCTAAATATCTTCCTTGAGCGGTCGAAGTTTTTACAACAGTTCCATTTTTTATCAGCTCAACTTTCAATGTTGAGCTCTGATTTACTCCTGTAGCCGATACAGAAGCAGCAAAATTACTTCCTTTATAAGTTGGACTTGTATATACATTTCCATTTTGAGGTGCTAGTACATGAGTTGCCCCATCTATCACAACTACTACAGACCCAATTTGAACACCAGTAGAACCTGTAATTTTCACTGAATAATCTCCGACAGTATTTCCTACATAAGGAGGAAATACATCATCAGAACCACCACCTCTACTACATGAAACTGACATAGAAAACAATACTGCTAAAGAAAATACACTCAATGCTAATTTTAAATACTTCATAATATTATAATTTTTATTTTATTACTTATCGTTTGTTTTATCCTCTTTCTTTTCTGGTTTTGGAGGTTTTGGTAAAAGAACTTTTCTGGAAAGTCTCATTTTCTTTCTGTCATCATAACCCATGAATTTCACTTCTACTTCATCGCCTTCTTTATATGGTACTTTTTCTGTTCTTTCCCATGCTATTTCAGAGATATGAAGAAGACCTTCTGTCCCTTTAGCTAATTGGATAAATGCTCCGAACTCCATTACTTTAACGACTTTACCTTTATAAACTTCGCCAATCACAGGCACGAAAGTAATCTCGTTAATCTGAGCTACCGCTGCATTTATTTTTTCTCTATCCGTTCCAGAAATTTCTATATGTCCTATTTCTCCTTTTTCCTCTATCGTGATTACAGTATCTGTATCTTTCTGCATTTGCTGAATAATCTTACCACCAGGTCCAATTACTGCTCCGATGAAATCTTTAGGAATCTCCATCATCACAAGTTTTGGAGCGTGTGGTTTCACATCTGCATTTGGTTTATCTATAGTTTTCAGCATTTCGCCTAAAATGTGCATTCTACCATCTCTCGCCTGCATTAGGGCTTTTTCCATGATATCCATGGTAAGTCCTTGGATTTTGATATCCATCTGACAAGCCGTGATTCCCTCAGCAGTTCCTGTTACCTTAAAGTCCATATCTCCAAGGTGGTCTTCATCTCCTAAAATATCAGAAAGTACTGTCCATTTGCCAGATTCTTTATCCGTAATTAGCCCCATTGCAATTCCTGAAACAGGCTTTTTCATCTGAATACCAGCATCCATAAGAGCCATTGTTCCAGCACAAACCGTTGCCATAGAAGAAGAACCATTAGACTCCAAAATATCCGAAACCACTCTGATTGTATATGGAGTTTCCTCTGGAATCATCACTTTTAAAGCTCTCTGAGCCAAGTTTCCGTGTCCTATCTCTCTTCTGGAAGTTCCTCTCAATGGTCTAGCTTCCCCTGTAGAGAACGGAGGGAAATTATAGTGAAGGAAAAATCTCTCATCATGCTGAGAAATTACAGAATCTATTCTGTTCGCATCCAATAAAGAACCAAGCGTTACCGTAGTCAAAGACTGAGTTTCTCCCCTTGTAAAGATAGAAGAACCGTGAGCCGCTGGAAGGTAATCAACCTCACACCAGATAGGTCTTATCTGCTGATTATTTCTACCATCTAGACGAATATTTTCATTTAAAATCAACTGGCGAACCGCCTCTTTCTGCACATCATGGAAGTAGATTTTTGCTAAAACCTCTTTTTCTTCCAATTCTTCTTCTGTATATTTTTCTAAGAACTCATCTACCACAGCGCTGAATTTATCACTTCTCTCATGCTTTGCAGATGGGTCTTTTGCTATATCATAATATCTTTGGTAAGCATAATCCCAAATTTCCTTTCTCAGCTCTTCATCATGAATCTCGTGGCAGTATTCTCTCTTCGTTTGAGCTTTTTCTATTCTTGCTGCTAATCTCTCCTGAGCTTCTATTTGGATTTTAATTTCTTCATGAGCGAAAGAAATAGCTTCTATCATTTCCTGTTCAGTGATTTCGTCCATTTCCCCTTCTACCATTACGATTGAGTCTTTAGAAGCCCCTACCATAATGTCCAACTCCACTCCACTTTGTAGAGTTTCCCAGCTTGGGTTAATGCTCAAAACTCCATCTTTTTTAATCACTCTAACCTCTGAGAAAGGTCCATTAAAAGGTATATCTGTAATAGCCACCGCTGCTGAAGCTGCTAGCCCTGCCAAAGAATCTGGCATCACTTTTCCATCGTAGGAAATTAATGAAATCATTACCTGCACTTCTGCGTGGAAATCCTCTGGGAAAAGCGGACGCATTACTCTGTCCACTAGTCTCATTGTCAATACTTCATCATCAGAAGGCTTAGACTCTCTTCTGAAAAAGTTCCCTGGAACACGCCCTGCTGCGGAGAATTTTTCTCTATAATCTACTGTCAAAGGCAGGAAATCTACTCCTGGGTTCGCATCTTTTGCGGCTACCACAGTTGCTAAAAGCATAGTTCCGCCCATTTTTACCACTACTGCACCATCAGCTTGTTTTGCTAATTTACCAGTTTCTATGGTAACTTCTCTACCATCTTTCAGCACGATAGTTTCTGTAATTGCTTGAGGTTTATTACTCATAAAATTTAATTTTTACTCCGAAATTTCTACTTTCGGACACCTGCGCCACTTCTTTCGGCAGGCATATTGTTAATACTCTACTAATTTTCGTATGCAAAGGTAAGTTTTTTTAAAATAACATTTATCATTTTATCCAAAAAATAAAAAAAGCAACCCAAAAATACTGAGTCGCTTTTTTATGTTATCTGAATTATTATTTTCTGATTCCAAGCTCTGCAATGATAGCTCTATATCTGTTGATATCTTTCTTTTTAAGATAATCCAGAAGTCTTTTTCTCTTACCTACCAATTTTACTAGTGATCTCTCAGTAGCATAATCTTTGTGGTTAGATTTCAAGTGTTGAGATAAATGATTAATTCTAAATGTGAAAAGAGCGATTTGCCCTTCAGCACTTCCTGTGTCCTGCGCAGATTTTCCATGCTTTGCGAAAAGTTCTGCTTTTACTTCTTTTGTTAGATACATTCCAATATTATTTAAATGATTATTATGTATGAGGGTGCAAATGTAGAAATTATTTTTTAAATAAAAAATTTTTTATGATATATTTTTAAAAGTATCTTTGTGCGGAATATGAATCGGAAAAAAGTTATACTATTGGGCATCGCAGCTGGACTTATTTTAACTGGCTGTTCTAGTTTCGGGAGCAAATTATTAGGCTATAAACCTGACTACAAATTAGGAAAAATAAAGAAAATAATCTACTTCCAGCCCGCTGTTTTCCCTGAAATAGAAGAAATAAAATCTCCAACAAACCAAGCGTTTTTCAGTGCCGTAACTGACCAAATGAGCCTCTACAACGGCAACATAAAAGCTGTTCAAATGGACAGTTCTATGGATTATGATAACATTGATATTGAATACATTAAGGAAGTTGGAAAAAATAATAATGCCGAAGCGATAATCGTCCCAAAAGTCAAATATTTCAAAGTAGGTATCGGTAAATATGTGTTTTCTAATCAAGTATTAGTAAGCCTAAAACTCTATGACAGTGATGGAAATCTGATAATGGAAAACCAATACGACACCTACAAAGGCAACGCCCGACTCACAGGAAAAGCCGAAAACTCTATAAAAGTCGGAACAAAAGGAGCGCTAAAAGATTTGATAAAAAATCTACGAAAACTCAAAATGTTTTAGACAAAAATCTCGCTTACTAGCATAGAAACAACTCCTACAAAAATCCAGATTTTCAATAAAATAGACACTGCAAAATAGTTTTTCTTGCTCTTATTTTTTAATAAAAATAAAATAAGAATAAGGAAAACAATCGTAGCTCCAAAATAATACGAATGCAGACCCAAATCCTGATTTGTCAATATAAACAAAGCAAGAAAACCTGCCGATAAAAGCAGCATCTGCACAAGCTTAGATGTTTTCTCAATGCCATAAACTATCGGAAAAGTTTGATATCCAAGAGCTTCATCTGCTTCCCGACTGAGCAAATCCTTTATAATATCCATACTCAGTAGGAACAAGAACAAAAACACAGACAAAAGAAAAATCCCTATCGTAAAGTACTGATAATAAACCAATATCCCAAAAAACGGATAAACAGAAAGCAGTACATAGGTGAAATTATTTACCAATAAAATCTTGCTCAGCTTGTGGCTGTAAAACCAAATAAAAAACTGATAAACAATAAAATACAAAAATATTCGCCAAGAGAGATACAGCGAAATTCCCAGCGAAAAAACATTCAAAATAAGATAAAAATAAAGGAAATATTTTTTCTTCAAAAAAGCCTGCAACCGAGCACGAAAGGGCTTGATGATTTTATCCTTTTCCTCATCATAAAACTGATTTATCAGCCCGCCAGCCGCGATGCTCATCAGGGAACAAAAGATAATTCCATGAATTTTAACATCTGTAAAATCAACGGTTTTAATTATAAAAAAAGTAAAAACATAGAGCGAAAAAGTAAGAAAGACCAGCCTAAAAATCCTCACTCCCAAAAGCAGACTGACAAACTGCATCGCCCTATGAAGAAAAAGGTTTTTCATTCAGAAACTGTTTAAAATCTGTAAATCACCTCTTTATGAAATCCTTTCAGCATTTTTTCAGCTTTTTCGTAATCCTTAGTAAAGCCTAAAATATAGCCTCCGCCGCCACTACCACAGAGTTTGAGATAGTAAGCATTGGTATCCAGACCCTTTTTCCATGCGTTGAAAACACTATCTGGAATCATCGGTCGGAAATGCTCATACGCCCATTTAGAAAGGGCTTTTATGTTCTTAAAAAACGGTGTCATTTCCTTGTTCAAAAAGGACTGAATGCAGGCATTATTATACTTGATAAACTCCTCTTTCAGGGTTTTTCTAAATCCTTCGTTTTTTAATTTTTCAAAAAAAATCTGAACCATCGGCCCTGTTTCTCCCACTACGCCAGAATCGATAAGGAAAATCGCGCCTTTCCCTTCGTTTTCTTCTGGAATTTCCACTCTGCCCACATTTTCCTTGTTTTCTATCAAAATAGGCAGGTTCATGTAGCAGATTAGTGGGTCTATCCCTGAACTTTTGCCATGAAAGAAACTTTCCAGCTCTCCGAAAACTTTTTTCAGTTCCTTCAATTCATTTTTCCCAATTTTTTCGGGTTTATGCTGAACTACGGAATATCGGTCAAAAATAGCCGCTACCAAAGCCCCAGAGCTTCCCACGCCATATCCCTGCGGAATATTAGAATCGAAAAACAATCCGTTTTCAATATCCTTCTTTAAAGCTGGTAAATCTAATCTGAACTGCTCTGGAAGCTCTAATTTTGCTAAATATTCCCAATATTTTTTCAGAGATTCATTGGATTTTTTTTCAAACTCTGATTCAAGGGCAGAAAACTTGAAACAACCTTTATAAAAGCTGTACGGCAGGGTCAATCCCTGAGAATTCTCGATAATTCCATACTCCCCAAAAAGGAGAATTTTAGCATAAAAAAGAGGTACTCTCATAACTTAAAATCCTATTACACTGATTCCCACTTCCTTCAAAATCCTTTCTTGATAACCTGGCTGGCTATAATATTGATTTATAATATATATTTTTCTACGCTCCACATCTACAAGGGCTGGATTTAAATCAGAATACCCAAAATACACCTTATTTTCTGAGGTAGTTTCAAAAGAAGTTTTTATTCTCTGTGCAGATACTTTTCCTGATTCATCTACTTTTATCAAATAATATGAAGAACCTTGGTTAGCCAAAACTACTAGTTCATTTTCTTTATCTAAAACCAACTGATACGATATTTTTTCCTTTCCGTTTATTTGTGGTAAAACATCTCTAAAAATACTATATCCTAATGGTTTATAATTTTCATCAACCACCAGCACATTGAACCCTACATCTATTTTAGGCGAATTCACAGCTTTAGAATCTGAAGATTCTTGCTCAGTTTTTATAAAAACTTTATTCTTCCCCATTTTATAATCCGCAGATGTTTCGTATAAATAGTTTTTAACAAATGAGTGAGCTTTATCCTGTGTTAATTCATCTTTATCCTGTAAACCATAGCTCTTTATCTCTCCGGTATTCATATCATACTCCAAGAACTCATAATATCTCTTAAAGAAAGTTTGGATATGGTTATTCATTATCTTCAGTTTTCCATCTTTATAGAAAACCTTCATAGGAGTCAGAATATCTTTATAAGCCTCGCCGTTCCCCCATTTTATAGTTTTTCTGCTAATCTCCTTACCTTGTAAATCTGTAATTACGATATCAAACTCCTCTTTGGCGTATTGTTTTTTATCTTTATCTTGTTTTTTATCATATCCAAACACAGATAGGAAACCATATGCCTTGTAGTCTTCATTATAGATTACTTGGTTTTTTACCTTTATCTCTCTTTTGTTATCGAAATCATATTTTCTCAGCTCTGGTTTTTCTTTCGTTTTTCCATTGTAGAAAAGATAAAGATATTCGCCTTTTTTATTAACAAACCATGCTACTACCGACTCTTTATTTATGTTATAAGAGTCTTCTACATAAGAATATTCTTTAAAATCTATATAATCCTGAAGGTCTATTTCTACAATTTTTTCGGTCTTGGTATGAAACCCTTTAGTAGTATCATATAAAAACTCTGCTTTTCTACGCTCTACAAAAGGTCTAAGGTTTTTAAGCCCTAATATTCCATCTCCTTTATACGCTACTGTCAGGAAATTAAGAACAATATTAGGAATTTTAGGAGTATAACGAAGAGCTTTATTGATATCTTTTTGGTGGTCTTTTATCATACTCCCTGCTCGGAATGACGACCCTCCTAAATCTACCATCCCTGAGCTTCCCCCAATAAAATAAACATTTTTCCCTTCAGGAACATTGTCTATATTATGAAACATCTGTATCTCATGATGCCTCTTTTTATCAGAAATATTAATCTTTGTTTCTGCTACTATTGGGTTAATCGCGAATTTATAATTATTTCCTCTCGTCGCATTCTCTAAAAATTTACCCCACCAAGACTTATCCTCATATTTCTTCTGCCCTTCTTTCATTTCTTCTTCGGAAGAAATCACTTGATAACCATTAACATGGCTAAATGTATACAAATAAATATTCTCTTTCGACTCATCTAGGCTCCACCCCAAAGAGTACGCACCCCCATTTTGACCTATATATGGGATTTTTACCTTTATCGTGTCTTGTACCTGCTGTGCGTATGAACACACAAATAAATGCGCTGCTAATAAAATAAAACTTCTTTTCATGAATTATAATTTTTATATAAATGATTTAATCAAAATATTAAGTGACCAAAGAATGACCAGCACTCCCACGCCTATAAACATTGCTTTCGTAGGAAGTTTTCCTGCCAGCCTTGCTGCCAAAGGTGCCGCCAGCATTCCACCAAGAACCAGCCCCAAAATAACCTGCCAGTGACTCAGCCCTAAAAAAGCAAAAAATGTAAGCGCACTAGCAAATGTAATGAAAAACTCTGATAAACTGACTGTTCCGATCACAAATCTTGGTGTTTTTCCTTTTGAAATCAGTGTAGTCGTCACCAAAGGCCCCCAGCCTCCACCTCCGAAAGAGTCCAAAAAACCACCAAAAAAAGCCAACAAACCTACATTTTTCAGCTTTTTGGTTTCTTTTTTCTTTCCAAAAACCCTTACCAAAATCCTTACCCCCAGCAAAAAGGTATAAATCGCAAGTATAGGTCTGATGATATGGGTGTATTCCATGCTAAACATAGACAATAAAACTGCCCCCGAAACCGCACCTATCACACCTGGGATAATTAGGAATTTAAGGAGTTTTTTATTCACATTCCCGAATTTATAATGGCTCAACCCCGATGCCCCACTAGAAAACATCTCTGCCGTATGGATACTACCACTAATGGCAGGAAGCGGAATTCCCACGCTCAGCAGCGCCGCCGTAGAAGTAAGCCCATAACCCATCCCCAGTAGCCCATCTATAAGCTGTGCCACGAAACCTATGAGTATCATCCAGTAAAACAGCTCATCTATCTCTCCTACCAGCCATTTTATCCCTGTTGAAAACTCATCATAAGAAATAAATAGATTTAAAATATTCCCCAATATCAGAATGAAGAAAGCAGCGATACTTGCAAATGCAATCTTCTTCCAATGACTTTCCGTATAATTCTGAATATCAGCAGACTGAACATCATCCGCCTGAATATAAAAATCATTAAACTCTGGATAAAGAGGCGTATTTGTGAGGATTCCTCTATCTTTGGCTTCTTTTACGATCTGTTTGGTCTGCAAAGCATCTTTCAGCGTTATGAAAACCAATTCCTGATTTTCTAAATCCGATTTTTCAAAAGATTTTGGAATAATGAACAAATTAGCACAGACCTCTCTGAGCTCCTCTATCCTGTCATCTATCTGCTCTGCCACCACCAAAATCTCCGAATCTGGAGCATTTTCAAGAATATAAAGTACCTGCTCAAACGCCAATTCCCCACCGCCGACGATGAGGATTTTTCTATTCACCATGTTTAGAAAAACAGGTAAATGCTGAGCTATATATTTACTTCCTTCCTGAGAATTCATCCATTATAATCCTTCGATTTTATCAGTAAGGTTATCGATAAAACTTTGTAACGGCTTCTCTACCATCATTTTAATAAATGGATTGAACTGCCCTTCGAATAATATTTGTACTTCGGATTTATTTTCAGAAACAGCATCCATCTGCCCTGTTAGAGCGAAATCCAAGGAAGGGTTTCCTGATGTAAGCACCACCTTCTTGTCCTCTACCATTTCTGAAATTTTCAGTGCGATTTCAGGCATACCTTTTAGACCGAACTTAAAGCCGTTTTCTGTCGTCTCAAAAGAAACCAGACTTTCTGGCATTAGGTGTTTATAGTCTTCAGGTTTTTTCAGCATTTCAAATAAATCTTTTGTAGATTTATTTACCAGCACTTTTCTTCCTTCTAATTTCATTTTTTATATTTTTGCAATATTAACTTAAAAGTTTCGGCAAATGTATAAAGTTTTTATCAATGAAAAAAGATTATCCATCAATAATCTTCCCAATGATGATGAAAAAAATATCCCTTATGAGGATTTCGCGACCATAGAAATGGCTCTGGATCTTTTGGAAAACTCCTCGTGTAAGTCCGTAAATCTCTATGGCGAAGACCCTGATAAAATCTGGGACGACTTCCATGATTCTTTCACCAATATAGAAGCAGCGGGCGGCATCGTAAAAAATGATGAAAACAAGATTCTCTTCATCCACAGGCTGGGCAAATGGGATTTACCAAAAGGAAAATTAGAACCTAACGAATCCCTTGAAAACGCGGCTGTAAGAGAGGTAGAAGAAGAAACAGGGATAGAAAACCTGAAACTCCAGAACTTCATCGGGTCTACTTATCACACCTATCGGGAAAGGGAAAACAATGCCCAGATTCTAAAAACTACTTTTTGGTATCTGATGAAAAGCACTGACTGCAAAGAACTTATCCCACAAACCGAAGAAGGCATCACGAAAGTAGAATGGAAATCCAAAGACGAAATCCTCTCTGAGGTTCTTCCAAATACTTTTAGAAATATTGAATTGATTTTAAAAGAAGCAAAAATCATTTAAAACAAAAAAACTCTCAAAATTGAGAGTTTTTTTATGCTAAAAAAGTCCGTTTAGTTCGGCATCTATTCTTTCCAAAATATATCCGAAATCCTCTTCTCTTTCCACGAAATCCAAATCATTCACATCTATAATCAGCAGTTTCCCTTCTTTATAGCTGTTGATCCACGCCTCGTATTTTTTATTGAGCCTCATCAGATAATCAATACTTATCCCTGCCTCGTATTCTCTTCCTCGTTTTGCGATTTGTTTGGTCAGTGTAGAAATATCGGCTTTTAGATAAATCAACAAATCTGGCGCAGAAACGAAAGATTTCATCAAATTAAACAATGAAGTATAATTACTATAATCCCTATCAGAAAGAAGATTCATCTCATTAAGATTTTCCGCAAAAATATGGGCATCTTCGTAAATCGTTCTGTCCTGAATGATATTTTTTCCGCTCTCTCTAATTTCTTTGACCTGTCTAAATCTACTTCCCAAAAAATACATCTGCAAGGCGAAAGACCATTTGGACATATCTTGATAGAAATCATCCAAATAGGGATTGTGATCCACATCCTCGTACTGGGCGCTCCAGCCATAGTGCTTCGCCAGCATAGTCGTAAGTGTAGTCTTTCCTGCGCCTATATTTCCTGTAACTGCTATATGCATATTTTCTTTCTTAAAAAATGAATTTTATAATAAACCCTAAAACACGCTGCTATTTTACTTTTATTTCGTAAATCTTATCCCAGTTTTTCCCTGTAATCAGCATATTATCACCCTTAAACGCTATTCCATTCAGCACATCATCAGCATCGGTAGAGTGTTTTTTATTGATTTCCGTCAAATCTATTTTGCCGACTACTTCTCCATTTTCTGGGTTTATTTTTAGGATGTATGGTCGCTGCCAGATGTTTGCATAGATAAATCCATCGTGATATTCCAGCTCATTGATTTTTTCATAAACCTCTGATGGCCCTGCCACGGAAATAGTTTTCACTATTTTCTGAAGATTGTCTGGAGATATGAAATAGATATTCTTTGTTCCATCAGAAAGAATGAGATTTTTCCCATCATATGTCAGCCCCCAGCCTTCGGTAAGTCTGCTAGGGTAGTTAAATTCCGATAGTTTTTTAAGGGTATTTTTATCATAAACAAAGCCCTTTCTGTGTTGCCAAGTAAGCTGATATATTTTATCGCCTACTATGGTGCTTCCCTCCCCAAAATACTCATCATCCAGCTTGGTTTCTGCTATATTGGTCGTAGAGCCTAGTGTATATTTTATTACCTTGGATTCCCCTGTCTGCCCATTACTTCCGTAAATGGTATTTCCCTCCAGCTCGAAGCCCTGAACGAAGTTTTCTGCATTGTGCGGATATTCTGCTACTACCTCATAAGTCAGCTCTTTTTCAGGAGTTTTTGAAAGCACATTGATAACGGCATCTATAGATAGATTTTCCCCAGATTTCGTTCTCACATTGATAGTCACAGCATTGTCCCCCAAAGTAAAAAATGCTGGGTCTATCTTCAAAATCGCTGTTTCCTTATCCCCAAAACTTATGCTTATACTCTCCGCATTATCAGTAACTTCCTTTGGGAAAGTAATCATATCTCCGAAGTGGTATCCTTTGGTCTCCATAGCCAAATTGTACTCATTCATACTATCCAAAATCATCTTATCTTTGCTGCAAGAAGCCAATAATGCCAATGCCAAAACGCCCTTAAAAATACTTTTTTTCATCATTTAAAAAGTTTATCTAAAAATCGCCCAAATTTAAGGATTTTTTGAGTTTAGAAAAAATTTAATTTACATTTCCACTAATCTACTTATTCACAATCCCTTATCCAAACCACTTTCAGAAAAAACTAAAAATCCCTCTTTTGGAGGGATTTCTTTATTTATTCAGCACCTTTTTCAGGCGGTTATAGATTTCTTCGTATGCTTCGGTCACCTCGCCCAAATCTCTTCGAAAACGGTCTTTGTCCAGCTTTTTCATGGTGTCTTTATCCCAAAGACGGCAGGTGTCTGGCGAAATCTCATCTGCCAAGATGATGTCTCCATTTGGTGTTTTACCAAGTTCTATTTTAAAATCAACCAAAATAATGTTCATTTTATCAAATAAATCGATCAGTATTTCATTAATTCTGGCTGTGAGCGCATACATTCTGTCAAGTTCCTCTCTCGTCGCAGCGCCCAAAAATATCGCATGATAATCGTTTATCAACGGGTCTCCCAGCGCATCATCTTTGTAGCAAATGTCAAAAATGGTAATCGGTGATTTTGTGCCTTCTTCCACGCCCAAACGCTGAGCCATACTTCCCGCAACATAGTTTCTCACAATCACTTCCAAAGGAATGATACTCACCTTTTTAACCAGCTGTTCGCGATCATCTATCTGCTTGATGAAATGAGTAGGAATTCCCTTTTCGTTCAGGTATTCAAAGATAAGCGTAGTGATGGCGTTATTCATCTGCCCTTTCTTGTCCACTTGTCCTTTTTTCTGGGCATTGAACGCCGTAGCATCATCTTTAAATCTCACAACCACCTCATCAGGCTTTTCTGTGGCGAATATTTGTTTAGCTTTTCCTTCGTAGAGCATTTCTTTTTTTAAGTCCATTTTTATTAATTTTTTTGAGTTGCTAAGTTAATTTTTATTTCCTTTAATTCCAAACGATTTAAAACCGAAAAAAGCCCTTTTCAAACAACATCTGTCTAAAAAAGGCTTTTCATCATTATATGTTAATCCAAATTTTCTATAAGTGTGCGCAGATTTTTCAAATCTTTTTTGGATAGTGAAGGGCGGAGTTTTTCTATCTCCAAGACACTTCTTCGCAGAGCATCCAGCGTGCCGTCATAGTAGACATTATCCACCTTCGGATAAAGGTACAAATCACATGTCTGACCCATGAAATGCAGCAGCTGTTTCTTCAGCTCCTCGTTCTCAAAAACAGAAACCTGTCCATAGATATCGCTGCAGAACTGCGGAATGGCTTGTTTTAGGTTTTCTGATCGCAAGGCATCATCAAGAGCCAAATTCGGTTTTTTCTCCATATGCATGGTCTTGTAGGCTGAGTTGTATTTAGGGAATTCTCTTGCTTCCGCTTCAAATTCTTCTGGTTCAAGAGCTCTTACCTCAGTCACATCCTCTATCTTCGGTGCTTTTTCAGGATCAAACGCCTCTACTTCTTTCACATATTCTTGGAAGAATTTCATCAGTTTTTTATACTCTTCCTTGCTTATATGTTTGGTTTTCAAATGGTTTTTCAGGATTGATTTATAATTTAATTTCAGAAGCGCTATAGTTTTTTTTCTGCCCTCTCCCAATTTATAATCTTCTTCATTGTCGCCAAAAGCTACAATCTGATAAAATAGTGCTACATTATCTAAACCATTGTTTTTATATGCATTCGTACTATATACATTCAGCAAAGGATCAACAGCATAGCCTTCTTCTGATGCATCAATCACTGAGCAATCATGTTCTTCACCTGCTGCTACTGTTTCTATTGCTGCTGCTTTTTTCTCTCTTTCAACAAAACCTTTTTCTATCTGCTGGGTATCCAAAGTCATAGATAAATTCAAAGGTTCATTTTTAGCTAAATTAAAGGTAACCTTATCTCCCTTTTCTTTAATAGACATAGAAAGTATCAGACCTTTTTTGGTATTTCCGCTGAATACTTTACTAAAATTGTCATAACTGCTGGTTTCATCCACACAGACCTCCATAATAATTTTTTCTTCTTCACTCAAAACTCCATCGTAGTAGTTACAAGAAACTCCTCCTACTTTTCCTTTGTTATTTGTTTTAGCAAGATCAACCTTACTATTTATATCTTCTACACTTAGAGAATTCATTGCTATGGTTCTGTCCACTGCATCTATTGTCGTCCAAAAAGGAGTTTTTTTCCCAAAAAACACATAGTAACTACCCATAGTAAACGGATAATCTTCCTTTTTAGGTTTAATTCTCAGCATACCATATGATGAAGAATGATAATACTCCAATAGCACTCCCAGTTCTCTTATACTCCTCTTGCTGTCTTTACTGCTGGCTGTATCCTGTTCGTAGACTAGTTTTCTATCAAATTTCACGGTTTCCATCTGCCCAAAAGCAAGCGAAACGACGAATAAACCAAATGCAAAAAATAGTTTTTTCATTATATTTTATATTAATTTGTTTCTTTAAAAAATTACCCAACTAAATTAAGGTTTTTTCAGAAACGATTAAAATATTTTTTCGTTTTTCTAACAAAAATCATACTTATTCCTTCGGTAAAATAGGATTTCCATTTATATCCAAAACAAAGTGCTGACCGCTTTGGTCGGTTGCTAAGAAATACATAATTGCTTTTTCTCTGTCTTCTACCCACATATATCCTTTTTGGGATGTAATGTATTTTATATCATATATTTTATATTCTTCCTGCGGTTTTATAATCCATTCTTGTGTAAGTATGTCCACCACGCCAGATTTTTTAATCTCATCGATATTTTTGCCATCCTTTTGAATACTATACCCTAAAACAGAGGAAGATTTGACATCATTCATGAGTTCACCATAGAGTTTTCTCTTTCCTGATATGGTAATAAACCCTCTTTTTCCTTCAAAATCTTCTACATAGAAAACATTTTCTCCACTCTCTTTATCTTTATAAGTCTTGGTAAAATATTTAAAATGAAATCCTTCCTGCTCCTCTCCTTTGGAGTTAATAAGCATCCTGCCTTCCTTTTCTTCAGAAGAGATTATAGCATAATATTCTCCTTTATACATTATCGGACTTGATATATATTTATAATCAGCATGATGGGATATTATTCTTTCATATTTATCAACCTGAAAACCTAATTCTTGTGTTTTCATTATATCCATACTACTTCCCATCGCATGTACTTCGCTTATTACACCAACAGCATACTCCCAAGAAATCCTTACTTTTCGGTATCTTGTTTCATCTATGTTAATATAAATATCAGGATTAAAAGTACTAGGTTCATCTAAGATAAAATCTGTAAGGATTTTTCTGGATTTCACATCCATCAGTGCCCATTTATTGCCGTCTTTGGAGTATGGAACTAGGTCTGTAGGCTTGTAGTTTTTTATTTTATCTACAATCTGTTTTTTCATCATCTTTTCTAGTTTTTTCTCACTATTTTGCGCAAAGCCCAATACACCTATGGAAAGCATCACGGCTAATAAAATTCTTTTCATTTCTTATTCTTTTATTTTTGTGTGCAATTTACAGAATTTTACTGTTTCTCTCTTAATTTAAAGCATAAAAAACACCTTTTAAAAAGGTGTTTTTTTGTTAGTTTTTCGGTAAAATAGGATTTCCTTTTATATCTAAAACAAAGTGCTGACCGCTTTTGTCCGTTGCTAAGAAATATACAGTGGCTTTGTTTCTGTCTGTTTCATCATATTTTTTTAATTTTTCTGATGAAGTATAGATTATATCGTATATTTTATACTTCTCCTGTGGTTTTATCAGCCATTCTTGTGTCATCAAATCTACCACACCTGATTTTTTAATTTTTTTGATATTTTCATTATCCTTTTGAGCACTATATCCTATAACTCGACTATATACTTCTTGTAGTAATTCTCCATAAAGTTTCTTTTTCCCCGATATAGTCACCAAACCTCTTTTTCCCTCTAAATCTTCTACATAGAAAACATTCTCTCCTGTCTCTCTATCTTTATAATAAATATCTAATATTTCTTTAAAATGAAAACCTTCCTTCTCCTCTCCTTTTTGGTTAATAAGTACATTAGTTTTATCTTTTTTAATAATTATGATATAATATTCTCCTTTATACAATATTGGGTTTGATATATATTCATAATCCTTATTATAGGCTGTCATTCTTCCTTGTTCATCTACTTGAAAACCAAGTTCATCTGTTTTTTTAACATCAAACCATTCTGGAATAGGACAAGCCATTACAAGTGGCAAAATATCATAATTTGTATTAATCACCATTCCATAGTTCCACTTCCCTATATTTATATCAGCCATAAATTCAGGATTAAAAGTGCTTGGTATTCTCATCACAAAATCTGTGAGGATTTTTCTGGATTTCACATCCATCAGCGCCCATTTCTTGCCGTCTTTGGAGTATGGAACTAGATCTGTAGGTTTGTAACCTTTTATTTTATCTATAATATATTTTTGCACTATCTCTTTTTCGCTCTGTGCGAAGCCTAACACACCTATGGAAAGCATCACGGCTAATAAAATTCTTTTCATTTCTTATTCTTTTATTTTCATGTGCAATTTACGGATTTTTTGCTGTTTCTCTCTTTATTTAAAGCATAAAAAAACACCTTTTAGAAAGGTGCTTTTTGGGTTAATTTTTCGGTAAAATAGGATTTCCATTGATATCCAAAACGAAGCGCTGACCGCTTTGGTCGGTTGCTAAGAAATATATAGTTGCTTTGCTTCGGTCTGTTTCATCATATTTTTTTATTTTTTCTGATGAAGTGTAGATTATATCATATATCTTATACTTTTCCTGCGGTTTTATAAGCCATTCTTGTGTCGTCAAATCTATCACACCTGATTTTTTAATTTCGTGAGAATAATCATTATCTTTCTGAACAACATACCCTAAAACAATATCGTTTTTAGTAAAATTATTCATTAGTTCACCATAAAGTTTTTTCTTTCCTAATATGGTTATTAAACCCTTTTTACCATCAAAATCCTCCACATTAAAAACATCTTCTTCGCTTTCTTTATCTTTATAACCAATATTTGATATTTCTTTGAAATAAAACCCTTTCTGTTCCTCTCCTTTTTCGTTAATGAGTGTCCAGCTCTTATCCTTTTTAGAAACTATGGCATAATATACACCTTTATGTGATACTATATCTAGTATGTATTTATATTTAGGATTACTAGCAGTTTTTTTTCCTGTTTCATCCATTTGAAAAGCAGGTTTATTTATTTTTTCATATTTCCTATACCCTATTTCTGGTGACAAAGTTTCCCTTCTTGACTCTAGCTCTATTATATAATCTGAATCAACCTTCCCTATTATATACCTTTTAACATACATACTAATAGATAATTTTGGTTTAAAAGTACTTGCCCAATTCAACACATAATCTGTAAGTACTTTTCTAGATTTCACATCCATCAGTGCCCAATCCTCACCATCTTTGGAGTATGGAACTAGATCCGTAGGTTTGTAACCTTTTATTTTATCTACAATATACTTTTGTACTATTTCTTTATCACTCTGTGCAAACCCCAATGCACCTATACCAAGCATCATGGCTAATAAAATTCTTTTCATTTTCTTTTATTTTTGTGTGCAATTTACGGATTTTTTGCTGTTTCTCTCTTTATTTAAAGCATAAAAAAACACCTTTTAAAAAGGTGCTTTTTGGGTTAATTTTTCGGCAAAATAGGATTTCCTTTTATATCTAAAACGAAGCGCTGACCGTTTTGGTCGGTTGCTAAGAAATATACAGTGGCTTTGTTTCGGTCTGTTTCATCATATTTTTTTATTTTTTCTGATGAAGTGTAGATTATATCGTATATCTTATACTTTTCCTGCGGTTTTATCAGCCATTCTTGTGTCGTCAAATCTATCACACCTGATTTTTTAATCTCATCGGTAGATTCTCCATCCTTTTGAACACTATACCCTAAAACAGCCGAAGGTTCGATACTATTCATAAGTTCGCCATAAAGCTTTTTCTTACCTGATATGGTTAGGAATCCTTTTCTACCATCAAAATCTTCTACATAGAGAATAGTTTCGCCACTCTCTTTATCTTTATAATAAGTATCATCCATCTCTCTAAAACGAAATCCTTTCCGCTCCTTTCCTTTTTGATTAACAAGAGCCTTAACTCTGCCAAAATAAGACCTTTCATATTTTTCATATGTTACTATGGCATAATATACTCCTTTATACAATATCGGATTTGATATATATTTATAATCCTTATTACAAGCTGTCATTCTTCCCTGCTCATCTATTTGAAAACCAAGCCCATCCATTTCTTTAACATCCAAGACTCCTCTTTTCGAAACATAACAAACTGCTAAAAGTGGTGAAATATCATAATTCGCATAAATCGTCATCTCCTCTTTCCTTTCTCCTACATTTATATTAACATTTAATTCAGAATTAAATGTACTAGGCTCATTTAAGATAAAATCTGTCAGGATTTTTCTAGATTTCACATCCATCAGCGCCCATTTTTTGCCGTCTTTGGAGTATGGAACTAGGTCTGTAGGCTTGTAGTTTTTTATTTTATCTACAATCTGTTCTTTTATTATCTTTTCTATATTTTGTGCAAAGCCCCATACACCTATGAAGAGCACCACAGCTAATAAAATTCTTTTCATTTCCTATTCTTTTATTTTTGTTTGCAATTTACGGATTTTTTGATTTGATTTTAAGAAACTTCTTTGTTTTTATAATAAACAAAGGACTTTTGAAATTTCAAAAGTCCCTAAGCAATAGTTTCACTATTTTTATTTATTGGATTTCCGAGAGTTATCCTCTTTTGTGATGTAGATACCATCATCCAAGGTCGTTTGTATAAACTCATAACCACAATAAGCACAGTGAGTTACACCATCTCGTTTGGCTCGTCCTGCGCCACAGTTTGGGCAGTCCTGTGTATCAATTTCAGCGGTGTCTTTCGGCTGGAAAAAATCATCTCCGTATTTTTTCTGAGCCTGAGACCTTTGTTTCATTCGTTCCAGAAAAGACATTGCTTTTCCAGAAGATTTATTTTCGTCCTCCATCGGTTTATTATTTTAACATCTGATTATCAAAGACTTGATAATATTTCTGCTTTCTTTTCTTTATACTCGGTTTCATCTATAAGCCCACTCTCAAAAAGCGTTTTTAATTTTTGAAGTTTGGCCGTGGCATCATCTTGAACCGAATTTTGTGGCTGGTTTTGCTGTGTCTGCTGGTGCATCGCGCTTATCATCGCCCCCATAGCCATGCCCTCCTGTATTCCTGAACTTATATTACTGCGGTCATTTCCTATCGCGATCGCTGTATTAAATTTCTGGAAACGCTCCATATCGCCTATCATATTCATATTCGTCACCTTGTCATAGAACTCCGTAACCTCCTCTGGAAGAGTCGCAGAACTCACCATAAACTGGGTAACTTCCACTCCAAAATCAGCAAAATAAGGCTCTATAAGCGGACGGATTTTTTCGCTCAAAGCAGTCATATTTCCAGCCAAATCAAGAACCGAAAGCCCTGCATTAGAAAGCACCTCACCAAACTTCGGCGCAATGAAATCTCTCAACTGGTTTTCAAGCTCAAAGACCGTAAGCATCGGGTAAGTGCCTGCATATTCTTTGAAAAACTTCGCTACATCTGTGATGCGCACATTATACGAACCAAAAGCCCTTACCCGAACCTGCCCAAACTGCGGATCTCGCATAAGAACAGGCGCCGGCGTTCCCCATTTCAGATTTACAAACTGCTTGGTCGAGAAATAATATACATCAGCCTTGAATGGACTTTCAAAGCCGTATTTCCAGCCTTTAAGTTTGGAAAGAATCGGTATATTTTTAGTGGATAATTCATGCGTCCCTGCTGGGAAAACATCCGCTGCCACGCCTTCATTTAGGAAAAGTGCAGTCTGGCTCTCGCGCACGATAAGTTTTGCTCCGTTTTTTATTTCTTTATCTTGGTCTGGAACTTTCCACATTAGTAAATTTGGGTCTGGTTCCACCCATTCTATAATCTCTAAAAACGGAAGTTTTGAATTTGTATCTGCCATAACTTTATTTTTGTAGTGTAAAATTATGACATTATGATACTCCTGCCAAAAAAAGAGCGTCTACAAAGTGTCTACTTATTTTATAATATTTTGATTTTCAATACTTAAACAATATTTTGTAAAAAATCTTCCAAGTCTTTTTCCTTGTCCAAATTCAGTTTTTGTTTGATTCTGTATTTGGTCATTCGGATACTTTTTGGCTCTACATTAAAGATGGTTGCGAGTTCTTTGGTAGACAATTTCAAATGAATATATGCACAATATCTAAGGTCAAGAGGCGTAAGCTTGTTATCCGACAAGGCATTCAGCTTACTGAAAAACTCTGGATGGATTTCCTGAAACTCCTTCACAGACTGGTCCAGCGCCTCCTCCATCCGCTTCTCTTGTTTTAGTATTGTGTCTATATTTACATCGGTTTCCTTGGCTTTTATGCTCTCTCTGATTTCATCCAAAAGCTGATTTTTCCGCTCTATTTGGAGGGCGTTTGCTAAGGCTTCCTTGTGCATTTGGTCATTTTTTAGCCGAAGCAGCTCCTGCTGTTCTTTTAGGCGGGCTTGTTCTTCTTGTTCCAGTAGAATACGGAGTTTAGACTCTCTTTCCACTCTTATTTTTTGGATCGAGAGCAGACGGCGCTGTTTTTCTTTATGCAAAGCCTGAGCCTGAGCTTCCTGCTTTTCCTTTTGGAGGCGAAGTTCTTTTTCCGCCTGTAGTTTCATCCTATTAGCATAATTTCTACGCACCAAAATCAGCAGAAACACAGCCATAATAGCCAGACTGATGTAGAGATAATTTTGGATTCTCCTATTTTTTTCTCTCTCTTTTACTACTTCTATTTCGGATTTTATACGCTTGTTTTCGTATTGGGCTTCCAGCTTATGGGTTTGTTCCTGTTGGTTTTGGTCGTATATTTTATCGTTGTATTGTTCTTTTTGTTTTTTGAAAAATAATGCCTTTTCAAAATTATTATTATTTTGATACAGCTGGGAAAGAGCCTCTGAGATAGATGCCAAAGTATGATAATCTGGCGAAGACTGATTCTCCATATCAGAATAGGCATCCACGAGTAGTTTTTCAGCCTTGTTAAAATCCCCTTGGCGAATCGCTAGCTGCGCCAAAAGTCCGTCTGCATTGGCTTTCACTGATGAACTTGCATCTCGGTTCAGGGAAGTCTGCTTGGCTATTTCTGTGTATTTTCTTATGCTGTCCGCGCTTCCTTTGGTCTGATAGTAGTAGTCCGCAATGTTGATATTGGTAATGGCATAAGTCTCTGGACTCACAAAATTGGGATGCTTATGATAAACCTCGGCTGATTTTTTGAGGTAAATCAATATACTATCCATATATTCTGGCTTCGGATTTTCTTTATACAGAAGTCCCATAGATGTAGACATAGCCGAATAGGCGTTGGACAGCAGATTATAGTTTTTGGCTTTTTGGGCTGATTTTACAGCATCTCTGGCGTATTTATAAGCTTTATTCGTGTGGTCAAGACTCGCATGAGCCCCATAAAGAATGTAATATATACGAGGTTTTAGCAGGTCTAAATTATGTTTCTGCGCCAAATCCAATGATTTCTGAGAAAACTCCACTGCCAAATCCCTTACTTCCAGATAGTTATAATAATACGATTTGGTGTAATATCCATAGGCAAGGGCTTCAGGATGATTGATGCTCTGCGCCTCTGCCATGGCTTTTTCTGTATAAATCTTCGCTGAATCCGAATTAGAAACCGAAAACTGATACTTTACCATTTCCGAATAGACTTTAGGCAGCTCCTTTGCAGATTTCTGTTTAGCCAGTTTTTCAGCTGTTTTTATAGATTGGTATGCTTTATCAAACTGATGCCTTCCCCGCTGCATTTCGGCATTGGTAATAATCTGGTCTATTTTTGAACCTTGACCAAACATAAACACCGAAAAAACACTAAAAATAAATACGATTTTTTTAGCCATGAATTTCATCTCCTCCTTCATTGTTTTTATTTTACCCAAAGAACCAATACGCCATGATGATAGATGTCGTAATTCCCACTAAATCAGACAACAGCATAGAAGAAATCGTATATCGTGTGTTTTTCACCCCCACAGCCCCGAAATAAACTGCGATGACATAAAATGTAGTATCCGAACTCCCCTGCAAAATCGCTGACAACCGAGCTGGGAAACTATCCACCCCGAAAGTAGTCATCGTGTCTATCATCATTCCCCTCGCTCCCGAACCACTTAGAGGTTTTATCAGTGCCGTAGGAAGCCCATCTACAAAACGAGTGTCCATACTTAGGCTTTCCACCATCCATTTCATTCCATTGATAATCAAATCAAAAACTCCGCTGGTTCTCAAAAGAGAAATAGCCACGAGCATTCCCACCAAATAAGGGATAATTTTCACACAGGTATTAAAGCCCTCCTTTGCACCATCTATAAAGGCATCAAAAATATTAATCTTTTTATAAACTCCTCCCAGCACGATGAGCAGGAAAATCAACAAAATCAATCCATTAGAAATCAGCTTACTCACGCCGTCCAGCTCTTCTTTATTAAGTTTTATCAAGAAGAAAACCATCGCTCCTACAATGGCAGAAATCCCACCAATATACGCTAACAACACAGGCTGGAACAGATTGATTTTCTGTCTAATAGATACTATGATCATCGCTGCCATCGTTGCACAAAAAGTAGCAATCATCGTAGGCAAAAAGATATCGGTAGGCGTGGCAGAATTGAGAGAAGACCTCGTCGCTATGATACTTACAGGAATCAGCGTAAGTCCGCTGGCGTGCAGACAAAGGAACATAATCTGGGCATTGGTTGCCTTTTCTTTATCTGGATTTAGGCTTTGCAGGCTGTCCATAGCTTTTAGTCCAAATGGCGTGGCTGCATTATCCAGCCCCAAAAGATTAGCACTGAAATTCAGCATCATAAGTCCAAAAGAAGGATGCCCCTTGGGAACTTCTGGAAAAAGTTTAGAGAAAAACGGCTGGATTATTCGGCTCAGAAGATTGATTCCACCTGCCCTCTCGGCAATGTTCATAAAGCCCATAAACAAAGTCATAATCCCTATAAGCCCCAAACTAATCTCCACCGCTGTCTGCGCCGTACCTATCACCCCGCTCGCCTCCTGAACTCTGTATATTCTTACTTTGTCAGTATCTTGATTTTGATAATGGATTTTATCTTTTATTACTAATTTTTCTTGTTTTAGTTTTTCGGAAATTTCAAGCGGAACATCAGCCAATGGCTTGGTTGCAATAGCCACTGTATCGCCTCCTTTGCCCACTACCATATCATTATAAATGGCTTTATAATTGTCCGAAAAAAGATATTTGAAACTTGCCACCGCAATAGCGATGATGATAAACATACTCCAGATTCTACTCAATACCATATTCTTGATTTTGTGGCTGTAAATATAGAGATTTTAAAAAAAATTTGTTTTTATTTTTAACCTTTTATGATTTTTATCATCTAAAAGAATATTAACACTAAAAAGTTTTTTATGTCACATATTGAAATAACAAGGATTTTTGGGAAGAAAACCATCGGTTTGACCTTCTTTTTGGGAGCGGCAGTAATGATGAACGCCCAAGAAAAACAAAGCATTAAAGGAAAAATCACTGACCAAAATGGTGCAGTCGTGCCTTATGCTTCCATAGAATTTAATAATAAAACTAATGCTGCGCTGAGTGATGCCTCAATGTCAGATGACAGCGGTAGCTTTGCACTAAATTTGGCGAATGGGACTTATCAAGTCGTAATCGATGCGGTTAATTTCAAAAGAAAAACCTACGAAATAGAAATCCAAGGCGCTTCTAACTTTGGGAATATTGTCCTAGAACCAGAAACCAGTAAAACTGCAAACAATTCAAAATCAAGCAGTAACGAAAAACAAATCTCTGAAGTAGTCATCACTGCGAAAAGTTCTGCACCTTATAAAGTGGAACTTGACAAAAAAACCTACAATGTAGGGCAGGATATCTCCTCAAAAGGAGGAACCCTGCATGATGTACTGAACAATGTCCCTTCGGTAAGTGTAGAGACTGACGGCTCCGTGTCTATGAGAGGAAATTCTAATGTAAAATTCCTTATCAATGGGAAGCCTTCTTCTGTGCTGGGAATTACCGATGATATCAGCGCAGCACTGAAAAGTATCCCTGCCGACCAGATTGACAGGATAGAAATCATTTCTAACCCTTCTTCAAAATTTGAAGCTGAGGGAACGGCAGGTATCCTCAATATCATTCTGAAAAAAACTTCTTCGCTGGGCTTTAATGGGTCAGTGAACGGAAGCCTTGGCTATAATCCAGCTACAAGACTGAATACCAATCTTTCTTGGAACTACGGAAAATGGACTTGGTTCGTGAATGGCGGCGGCGGATACATGAAAAATAAATCCGAAAGCTACTCAGATATTTTGTATAAAAATACAGGGGAAAGACTGATTACAAACAGTGAAAACAAGCCTGAAATGAAAAACTACAATTTCAACACAGGTTTCACTTACAGCATTTCAGATAAAACTTCGGTAAATGCTTCATTCTCTGCTAATAGAATGCTGATGGATGGTTTCAGCCTTCAGCAGAATACATCTTCTCTCACAGGAATCACATACAGAAAAAATGATGGACTGGATGAAAATAACAGCATACAGGTAGATGCAGGATTAGAGCATAAATTCAATAACAAAGGGCATATGCTGGAGCTGAGCGGTAGCTTCCAAAATACAAGCAACAACTCAGAAAGTAATATTTTTGATAATAGAAATACCTCTCATACCCTTTATCAATACCTAAATGTGGCTGATTTTTCTAGAAAAACTTGGATAGGAAAACTAGACTACGAGCTACCTATTGGCGAAAACTCTAAAATAGAGGCTGGAGCAAGATATGACTATAATAATAATGATATCAATAACTCTTACCAAGGGCTTTCAGGAGGAAGTTTCATCACATTTGATGATGTTACAGGGAAGAATAACTACACAGAACAGCTTTTGGCTTTCTATGCTCAGTTCAAAAGTAAAATCGGAAAATTCGGGTATCAGCTTGGTGTAAGAAACGAAAATATCAATATTGATATCGAAGCGAATAACAACCTTACTGGACTTTCTACAAAAAGCAAAAAATACAACGAGTTTTTCCCTTCTGTATTCTTAAGCTATGATATCACGGAAAAGAGCCAGTTCTCACTAAATTATTCGAGAAGAATCAAAAGACCTAAGTCTTGGGAAATCATTCCTGTGATGAGAATCAGTGGCGACCCAAATAGATTTATGGGAAATTCTGACCTCAATCCATCTTTTGTTAATTCATTTGAGTTCAGTTACAATTATTCCAGAGCTAAATGGAATATCAACCCTACACTCTATTACCAAAGAACCACTGATGAAATCAGTTCCATCACGGAGGAGCAGACCTATATCCATCCTATCACAGGACAGCCGACAGAGTACATCCTTTCCAGACCTTTCAATTTAGGAACAGAGGATAAATACGGGCTAGACCTTAGCTACAGCGTAAGTCCTACAAGCTGGTTTAGAGTGTATGGTAATGTCAATCTTTACCGATACAAGAGTGAGTTGACTTATAACAACTCTACAATTGTAAACGAAGGAAACAACCTAAAAGCTAAACTTACCTCAGCTTTTAAAATCAATAGAACCACGAATTTACAGCTTCAGGGAGATTTCCGCGGCGGACACAGAGATTATAATACAGAGAAAAAGAATACCTATGCTCTAAACATCGGTATCAGCAAGAATATCTGGAATAATACAGGAACTATCAGTTTCAGCGTTCAAGATGTTTTCAACTCTAGAAAAATGAGAACTTACACAGACTCAGATACTTTCACGAGATATAATGAAATGCAGATGATGCCGAGACAGTTCTTGCTTTCGTTCTCTTACAGATTCAAAAGTGGAAATGTAACAGAAAGCAAAACAAAAATAAAACCAGAGATGCAAGATCAAAACAATGATGACCTAAGCAGCGCTGGGTACAACTAGACATCTTTTTATCAATTATAGTTTTTACCACATCGGTACTTCGGTACTGGTGTGGTTTTTATTTATATCAATCTAAATTTTAAAATTTATTTGTAACTTCGTATAAAGTTTTAACCAAATGACACTTGAAGAATATTATAAAGCCAAAGAAAATATAAAGATACCTGAAGGGCTATCTTGGGAGGATGAAGACAAGTTTTATTTCCAAGAAATAGAGAAATTGCGTTCTCAACTTTCCCCAAAAGATTTAGAAAAAGTATTAGAAGATGTTAGAAGATTTCAGAAAAAAATGCAATCTGGCGTTTCTTAAATTTCTTCCATTATAATAACATTTTTATTCATAAAATAAAAAGAGAGACTGATATCCAGTCTCTTTCGTTTTTAATTTTGTAATTTTTCCCCAAAACTAAGGTCTCCTGCATCGCCCAGCCCTGGCGTGATGTAGCCCTTGGAAGTCAGCTCCTCATCTATCGCTCCTATCCAAATATGCGCTTCTGGGTAAGCCGTTCTGATGGCTTCTGCTCCCTGTCTGCTGGCAATAGCCGCCACAATGTGTATCTGCGAAGGCTTTCCGTGGGTAAGCAGGTCTTTCAGGGCTTCTATCAGACTGGCACCTGTTGCCAGCATAGGATCTGCCACAATGAGCGGTCTTCCCTCTATATTAGGGCAAGTAAGGTAATCTTGTTTGATAGAAAAATAATCGTTCATATCGTGTTTTCTATACGCTGCCACAAAACCGCAGTCTGCCTTGTCAAAATAGTTCAAAACTCCTTGAAACAGCGGAACTCCAGCTCTCAAAATCGTAGTAATCACAGGCTGAACAGCGATTTCTTTCACTTTGATTTTATCCAAAGGCGTAGTAATTTCCATCTCTTTGTAATCCAATTTTTTACTAATTTCAAAGGCTGCGATTTCGCCTATTCTTTCCATATTTCTACGGAATTTCATTCTATCGGTCTGAACTTCTACATTTCTCAGTTCATTTATCCAAGAATTAACCAGCGAAACCTCGTTAGAAAGTATATGCATCATAATTGTTTAATTTTTTCTATGTTATTAAAAATATCCCCCTCCTTATACAAAAGGAAGAGGACGAAAACTATTTTTGTCTGAAATAAACCTCAATAGGCACTCCAGTAAAATCAAAATTCTTACGCAGTTGGTTTTCTATAAACCTTTTATAAGGTTCTTTCACATACTGCGGCAGGTTACAGAAAAACGCAAACTGCGGCGTCACCGTAGGCAGCTGTGTGCAGTATTTTATTTTAATATATTTCCCTTTCAGAGCTGGCGGCGGCGTGTTTTCTATGATAGGAAGCATGATTTCGTTCAGCTTACTTGTTTTGATTCGTTTTTTACGGTTTTCATAGACTTCCACAGCGGTTTCCACAGCTTTCAAGATTCTTTGTTTTGTCAATGCCGAGATGAATAAAATAGGCACATCACTGAACAAAGCTATTTTCTCACGAATTTGGTTTTCAAACTGCTTCATGGTATTGGTTTCTTTTTCCACCAAATCCCATTTATTAACCAAAATTACTATTCCTTTTCGGTTTTTTTGTGCTATCCCAAAGATGTTCATATCTTGGCTTTCCCAACCTTTGGTAGCATCTATCATCAGGATAATCACATCAGAATTTTCTATCGCTCTGATGGAACGCATCACAGAATAAAACTCCAAATCCTCACTTACTTTGGATTTTTTACGCATTCCTGCTGTATCCACCAAAATAAACTCGTGCCCGAATTTATTATAAACCGTCTCTATGCTGTCTCGCGTAGTTCCTGCGATATCCGTCACGATGTTTCTTTCATCACCCAGTAGAGCGTTGGTCAGTGTAGATTTCCCTACATTAGGTCGCCCAGCGATGGTTATTCTCGGAAGCCCTTCAAATACATCTACATATTCCGTGGTAGGAAAATCTTTAACAATATCATCCAGCAGCTCTCCCGTTCCGCTTCCCGTAGCAGAAGAAAGCGTATAATATTTCTCTATTCCAAGTTGATAAAATTCCGTAGCAGGAAGAAGCTCCTTTGCCGAATCTACTTTATTTACAACCACATACAGCGGTTTGTTTGCTTTTCTAAGGAGCTGATATATTTCTTGGTCGGTATCGGTAAGACCTTCTTCTACATTGACCATGAAGACTATAGAAGTCGCCTCATCCACCGCCAGCTGCACTTGTCTTCTGATTTCTTCCTCAAAGATATCATCACTTCCCACATCATATCCTCCCGTGTCTATCACGGTAAATTCCACGCCGTTCCAGTCGCTTTTCCCGTAATGACGGTCTCTGGTAACCCCCGCTGTGCTGTCTACGATGGCTTCCCTGCGTTCCAAAAGACGATTAAACAAAGTGGATTTCCCTACATTAGGTCGCCCTACTATAGCTAAAATATTTGACATAAATTCTTTTTAATTTTCTATTCTGCAAAGATACCATATTTATATTAATCCTTAAAAACAATCCTCAAAATCATTACACGAAATGCAATCTTCTTTAAATACCTCCAGCAGATTGGCTTCCATGCATTTTTTCTGTTCTTTCTCTTTGTCAGTGAGTTTTTTCTTCCCTCTATAGCTGTCGTAGCGTTTCAGTTCTTTAAAAACAATAATATTTCTCATCACTTTTAATTTCCTATAAACAAAAGTAAACTGCCTTTATCATATTTTATGGATATTTCATCGGTATCTGCCCTGTTTCTCGTGCCTATTCTCTCCATCAGTGAAAGGCTCTCTCCCCTCAGCTCCCAGTGAAGCCCTTGGGTAAAGATATTTTCAGCCACTGGAAAAGGAAGCAGCGAAACCATTTTTCCTTTTACTTTCCGAATGGTAAAATCATTTGGAATAAAAAAATATGTGGAATAATCATCAAAAAAACTAATTTCCAGTTCTTCCCTAAACAAATAAGCCGTATGAATATTTCCCAAAAAGTGGTCTTGCTCGCGCCCGCTTGCTCCATAAACATCCACTTTTTTTATTCCTTTTTCTATGATGATTTCCAGCGCTTTATGAAAATCTGTTTTATTTTGGTCTGGTGTATGGACAAATTTTCCCTCATAAATAGCCTCATCCGCTCCCGTGTGAGAATCAAAATCCCCTGAAATAAAGGTCAGTTTCTCCAATGGGAAATTTTTCTCCTTTAAATAATGAAAAGCCCCATCCGTACACGCTATCAGCTGATAATCAACTAACGAAGGCAGTGTTTTGGGAGGCTCACCATTGATAAAAAGCAAAGCTATGGACATTATCTCTCTTTCTTGAAAAAGGAATCCACGAATTCTTCTCCGTTGAACAACTGTAAATCCTCCATTCCTTCGCCCACGCCGATGTATTTCACTGGTATTTGGAACTGGTCTGAAATCCCAATAACCACACCGCCTTTCGCTGTTCCATCAAGTTTAGTCACAGCAAGTGCATTCACTTCTGTCGCCGCTGTAAACTGCTTCGCTTGTTCAAAAGCATTCTGCCCTGTAGAGCCATCCAAAACCAAAAGCACCTCGTGCGGAGCATCTGGAACGATTTTCTGCATTACTCGTTTGATTTTAGAAAGCTCATTCATCAGATTGATTTTATTATGAAGCCTTCCTGCTGTATCTATGATGACTACATCTGCATCCTGTGCAACAGCCGACTGCAGTGTATCAAACGCCACAGAAGCAGGGTCACTCCCCATTCCCTGTTTTACGATAGGAACGCCTACCCTCTCACTCCAGATTACAAGCTGGTCTACTGCCGCCGCACGGAATGTATCCGCCGCACCCAGCACCACTTTTTTCCCTTGGGTTTTGAACTGATGAGCTAATTTTCCTATCGTAGTTGTCTTCCCTACGCCATTCACACCGACTACCATGATGACATAAGGTTTCTTGGTTTCATCGATATTTCCTGTCTTAGAATGCGGATTTTCCAGCAGAAGAGCAGAGATTTCTTCCCTAAGAATTTTATCAAGTTCAGCTGTATTTACATACTTGTCTCTAGCTGTCCTTTCCTCTATTCTCTGAATAATTTTAATAGTTGTAGCGGCCCCTACATCTGATGCGATGAGGATCTCCTCCAAATCATCCAAAACCTCATCATCCACTTTGGATTTTCCTATGACAGCTTTGGTAATTTTATCAAAAAAACCTTGTCTGGACTTTTCTAAACCTTTGTCCAGCGTTTCTTTTTCTTCTTTCTTAAAAATATTTTTAAACCAACTCATCTTCTATTTTTTAAATTCAAAATTATTTCCCCAAATGTAAGTATTTTTAGAATATCTAAAAATAAAAACCGCCTTATTTAGACGGTTTTATTTATTTATTTATTTTCAATAGGAATATATTCTACTGGAACCCAAGAATATTGCCCTTTTTTCTTAATAATATGTCCAAATCCAGGGAAAGGCAAGTGGGCTCCTGCTACCCAGATTTTTCGCTTTGCTATCTCTACTAGTTTAGCAATTCGGCTCTCTCGTGCACCTTTCGGATTCACATCAAATTCTGCTGCAACCTCTGGATAAGGCAGCTGAAGAGCATGATTGTGCAGTAAATCCCCCCAAACAAATATAGTTTCCCTTTTAGATGTAATCTCAAAACCACCATGTCCAGGGGTATGTCCTATGGTAGGAATAGACTTAAAATTAGGAATAACTTCTTCATTTAGATTATAATATCTTACTCTTCCTGCATTAAGATAAGGTGTGATAGCATCAATTACCCATTGAGTATATTTTTGAGTATTTTGGGGCATATCTTTTACGGGAGTATCCAGCCAAAAAGCTTTTTCTTCATTTGCAACATAAACAGTCGCATTAGGAAATTCCATTTTCCCATCACGGGTAACACCACTGAAATGGTCAAAATGCAAATGTGTCGGCAAAATAATATCCACCTGTTCAGGAAAATATCCTGCTTTTTTCAAACTCTCTGCCAGCCTTCCCACTTTGTCAATCTTAGTTCCGTATGTATCTCCAGAACCAGCATCTATTAAAACTAAATTCTTCCCTGTATTGATAAGATAACCTGTTACAGCAATGTTGATTGTCCCATCCGAAAGAAGAGGACGAAACTCATCATCTACTAATTTTTTAAGCTGCTCAGGTTTTAATTTAGTATAAGGTTCATATGCTCCATTTCCTATAGAAAGATAACCATCATACAGAGCTGTCACTTCATAATCTCCTACCATCATTCGATAATATCCTGGTACTTGTTCTAATTTTTAAGGAACTACATTTGCTTTCGGCTGATAGGTTTGTGCATCCAATGATGCTGAAAACAACGAAAATGCTAAAACTACTGCTGACAATTTTTTTTATTCATAATTAGATTGATTTTAAGTTAAAATTATATTTGATTGATTTAGAATTTAGATAGGACATTCTCTGCTATATCCTGCAAAGTTTCTTTGGCTGGTCTTCTGGTTGGTTTTAGGTTAATAGATATGTGAGCCAGCCCTTGTTCTTTTTGCTCTGCCCAAAACTCAGCCAAAGAAAGACTCCCTCCACTTAAATAAATATTGTTATAAAGTTTTGCAGGTTCGTGGGGATTTTCTGTAAGTTCCACAAAATTAGCATACCCAAATGGACGCCAATAACCATCTCTGTTTAGTTCTGCTAATGTATTGACTATCTTTTTAGTATCATCAGGATTTACTCCATGCCAAATCCAAGCATCCGCTGTATTAGCGAGCCAGTCCAATTCCTGCCTTGCCCTTCCTATAGCAATCATCGGAAGGCGCTTTTCTATTTTTGGTACTAAATCTACACTTCCTGTCAGATTTCCGTAGTAGTTTCCCTTGAATTTAGGAAAATCTTGCTGAGTAAGAACTTTTATCATTTCCCAGCTTTCTCTGAACCGCTCTGCACGATTATGAAAATCCGCCTTAAATGCAGGATATTCCACAGGTCTGTCTCCAGTTGACAACCCTAGTAAAAATCTTCCTCTTGATAATTTATCCATACTCACTGCAGTTTTTGCAATGTGTATCGGCTCCCTCAGAGGAGAAACAAGTCCAGCTGTTCCTATCGCTATATTCTTGGTCTTTGCTGCCAGATACCCCAGAGTGACCATAGGGTCATAGCCTTGTCCTACATCGCGAAATTTCGGATCAAGAAAAGGAACATCTCTTACCCACAGCGCCGAAAAACCCAATTCATCCGCCAATCCTGCTACTTCTCCTAAATCCTCCACATCAGGAACCGCCGAATCTGGATATCCTTTAAAAGGAGCTATCAATCCGAAAGTTAATTTATCCTTTTTAAAAACTTGATTAAATGAACGATGTTCAGCTAAATCTGGCTGTAATTGTAAAGATCTGTCCTCCAAATCTTTATCTGTAAATGCTGTTTCATTTTTCTGTGAAAGTACAGAGAAGTTCGGTAATTTAATCTCAGACATAATATCATTTTTTCTGAGACAAAATTATATTGAAAAAAAATCAATCTAATTGATATATATCACATCTTTAATGAAGTCTACTGAGAGTTTCTCTTGAAACTCCTAAATAAGAGGCGATTAAATATTTTGGAAGTCTTTGTAAAATCTTAGGATATTGCTTTAGAAATTGATCAAATCGAGATTGTGCATCGCTACTCAGCAGGCATAAAACGCGCTGATGCAATGCTGCATAGCCTCTATTAGATTTTTTTCTAAAAAAATATTCCATTTTAGGAAGTTTCTTACACATACTTTCTAAATCATCAGAGGATATTGCCAATAATTTTGAGTCTTCCAAACTATCCACATTGAGAGTAGCCTTAGTCCCATTCAGATAAGCTTGATAGTCTGTTATCCACCAATCTTCCATTGCAAATTGCAGTATGTGCTGTTTGCCATTCTCTGTATGAAGTGAAGATTTCAACAAACCTTGAACCACTAAAAAATCATATGGTACTCGCTCTCCTTCCCGTATCAAAAACTGATGTTTCTTTATTTCCGTTAAATGAAATTTAGACTTTACAAAATCAAATTCTTCATCTGTTAGTGATACTATTTTTTCTATATGTTGGCGCAAAAAAAGATACTCCATAATATTTCCACTTATTCCTAAAACAAAAACTACCCAGAAAATTTTGGGTAGTTTTATATTTCCTTTGCAGAAATGATGTTTATTTTTTCAAATAAGCATCTACTTCATCTGCATTCATTACTTTTTCTTCAAAAATGTAAGCTCCAGTTTTAGGAGATTTTACCATTTTTACTACTTTCGTCATCTTTTTAGATGAACCATCTTTTAGGGATGCTACTACTTTTTTTGCCATCGCTAATAATCTTTATAGTTATTTAATCTCCTTATGAACTGTATATTTCTTTAGAACTGGATTGTATTTCTTAAGCTCCAATCTCTCAGTAGTGTTCTTCTTGTTTTTCGTAGTGATATATCTGCTCATTCCAGGCATACCGCTCTCTTTATGTTCTGTGCACTCAAGAATAACTTGAACTCTGTTTCCTTTCTTTGCCATTTTCTTAATTATTTAATAAATCCATTTCTTACAGCTCTTTCCAAAGCTTCTTCAATCCCAATCTTGTTAATAACTCTCAATCCATGAGCAGACACTCTCAATGTGATGTGTCTATCTTGCTCTGGAAGGTAAAACTTCTTCTCAAGAAGGTTGATTTCGAACCTTCTTTTCGTCTTGTTGTTAGCGTGAGACACATGGTTTCCTACCATTGCACGCTTCCCTGTAATTTGACAAATTCTTGACATATCTATATGCTCTAATAATTATTTCTACTTTATAATTTTGCAAAATAACAGCTTTTTTTTCGAACTCGCAAATTTTTATTACTATTATTTTTTAATTTTTCTGAAAATTGATAATATAAACATGCTGAACATCATCACAATAGAAATTTTAGACAACAGGTCGCCTATTTTACTATAAATAGTTTCTTTTTCATACAGCTGAACATCGGCTGTCAGCGCATTTTTCTCATTGTAAAGCGTATGCGCGAGAATGTCACCACGGGCGTTAATATGCGCAGAAATCCCACCATTAGCAGAACGAGCGACTTCTCTTCGGTTTTCTATGGCACGAAGTCTGGCATACGCCAAAAGCTGCTGATGCCCCTGTGATGCACCCCACCAAGAGTCATTGGTGATGACACCGAGGAAGTTTGCGCCGTTTTTTACATAATCGGTCACAAATTCGCCATAAATACTTTCATAGCAGATGATGGGCGCGATTTTCCCTTTGTTGTAAGGATTAGCAAAAACCTTTCGTTCCTTGTCCGTTCCAAGTGAAGCAATCGTCCCACCGAAATTCAGCATAGCATCGCCCAAAATAGGTTTAAGGACATTCATATAAGGAAAAATTTCCACACCTGGCACGAGTTTTCCTTTGTGATAAATCTGAATTTCTTCCTCTGGAACAATCTGCAAAGCCGAATTAAAACTATCCGCCCAGAAACCCTGCCTATCGTAAAAAGTAGCACTTTCTGGCTTTTCTTCATCGTTATTATAAATCTTATGAGTAGAAACTCCGCCCATAAAGACCGACTTCGGATGAGTTTTCAGGAAATTCTCCACCATGTGGATAGACTGGCTGTTATGAAGCCCTTTTTCGGAAAGTCCGCCATAACCTGGGAAAGAAGTTTCAGGCGAGAGGTAAAAATCTATTTTAGAGGAGTTTTCGGCCAAAGAAAAGAGCTCCTGCACTATCTGAAGGCTATCTTTTTGGTATTTTTCGTGATATGGGTCTAAATTCGGCTGAAGCATCATAACGCGGACTTTTCCCATTGGTTTTTCATCAAACTGATGATATTTAAATAAGGAAATCATCATCGGCACGACAATCAGCCCCAAAACCGCAACAGAGGTTTTAACCAAAAACCTTTTCTCTGTCCACCATGTTTTAAAAATATAAAAAATCAAGACATTGAGTGTTAAAATCCAGAAACTCCCCCCTGTGGCTCCCAAAGTATCATACCACTGTATGAGCTGAGGATAGTCTGCAAAGGAGTTTCCGAGGTTCAGCCAAGGCCATGTAAATTCCCACGCCATGTGGAAATATTCAAAACTCATCCATACAAACACGAAAAAAGCCAGTCCCAAAGGGAGTTTTTTGCCTTTTTTATACCAATGAAAAAGCTGAAAAGCCGTGGACATCAACAGGGAATTGACCAAAACAGGGAAAACCACCGCCATAAGCGCAGGGCTGCCATCTGGATTTTGCGAATTATAAAGCCAGCCTGTGGTTATAATATTCCAAATGATAAAAGTAAGGTACGAACAGCCAAAAACTGCCCAGCCTTTTCTTTTTATATCCGATTGGGAAATGTTTTCCTCCACGAATAACAAAGGGACAAACGCCACAAAAATAAAAAACGGAACGCCATAAGTAGGCCACGAAACCGACAGCAATATGCCCGACAAAATCACACAAAAAAGATTTTTCATACTTTATAATTTCAAGGGCAAAAATACTTATTTTTGCTAAAATCTCGGTTTTGGTATGATTTTTAAGAAAATTTATCGCATTTTCATCCTTCCTTACACTATTTTTCTGCTGTATCTGATGTTCCTCGGATTTGGGAGAGAACAGCACGAAGCCAATATTGTAAGGCTTTTTCCATTTGTTTCCACCGTTTTTTTTGTTCAAAATACCACTTCTTGGGAAAGCATCATCATCAATCTTTTAGGAAATATCATCATGTTCATTCCTTTTGGATTTTTAGGCTGGCTGAATGCGAAATATTTTAGTTTAAAAAAACTTATTGTGGATTTTTTATCGGTTCTAATCATTGTAGAAGCTCTACAATACCTTACAAGGCTCGGTGTTTTTGATATTGATGATTTGGCGCTTAATTCCCTCGGCGTATGGATAGGATTTCAGATGAGAAAATTCATTGATAATTTTAAGTTTTAAAGAATTTTTAAGGTTTTATTTCTTACTAAAAAAGATGTAAATTTGTGTCCATTAAAATATAATGAAATGAAATTTAGACTACTACATTTTCTAAAAAATAATTTAATTCTATTTATCATTCAGGTTTTCATTGCTGGATTTGTTTGGCTTCTCTGCGATATAATAGGTATTTATTATACTTCTTATTATATTGATATTGAACAAACTCCACCATTTATAAGGGAATGGGAAAACGGGAAATGGGAATGTTTTAAATATATTATAGGAACTTTTATTAGCATAGCTATATTTTGGGGGATACCTTTTATTATAAATTCTATTTTATATTTGAAATATAAGAATTCTTATTATGTAATATTGTTTATTCTATCCGTTTCATTTTTATATACTTACACCATTTTTGTTTACCTATTAAATATTCCTGTTTGGAATGAATTATATATTTGGAATGAATTATATAGGCTAATGTATTCTACTACAGTATTTTGTATATTATTGCTATTGAAAAGAAAAAAGAGAGGTAAATTATTTTGAAACTATATTTTTTAAAGTTAATTTTAAGAAAGACTTTCTTTCTCTTTTCTTACTAAAAAAGATGTAAATTTGTGTCCATCAAAATATAATGAAATGAAATTTAGACTACTACATTTTGTTGTTTTCTTTGTGTTTATGCACACTTTCGCACAATATAAACCGATAGACACGGCAGACTATGCACAGAGAAAAGAATTTCTAAACCAACTGAAAACCAAAAATGAAACTCTGATAAAGTCCCTAAAATCCAGATACACAGGAAAAACTGGAAGAGAACTAGAAAAATTCTACCGAGAGTTTTATAAAGATTTTGAGAAAGAGATTAAAGACAAGGACTATTCCTTTAATTCTAATTTTAAAATTAAGCTAGAAAAAATCCTATTAAACCTAAAAAAGAAAAATCCACAAATCCCAGACAATCTGAACATTTTGGTTGCTAAAAACAACACTCCAAACGCCTTCTGCCTTGGCGATGGGACTTTCGTGGTAAATATGGGACTTTTTAATGTGCTGGACAATGAAGCGCAAGTAGCGAGCGTCCTCAGCCACGAACTTGCCCATTACTTACTAGACCACACGCTGAAATCTTTGGTCAATGAAATCAATGAGGACAAAGACAGCCGCTCCATAATGGAAAACCTGAAAAAAGTATCGGTAAATAAATCCAAAAAAGCCTTTGATATCGTAAAAGATAATCTCTACAAAAAGCGCGGAATCAAACGAAAAAGAGAAGTAGAAGCCGACTCGCTGGGATATGTCCTTTTCCGAAATTCTGACTACGAAAACACCGAATTCTACAACACTCTGAGCAACCTTAGCAAATATGACACGATTTCGCCGCAAGAACTAAAAATAGAAACTTACAAAAAACTCTACAACCTGCCCAACCAGCCCTTCAAAGACAGCTGGATGACAAGGGAAGATTCTGGAAACTATAATTATGACCATTACAAGGTAAAATTAAACAAAGATTCCCTCTCCACGCACCCAGAATTAGCCCAAAGGATGGAATTTATCACAAAACAATTCGCTGAACTTAAAAACAAAAAAGAGGCAAAAAAAGGCGATGAAGAATTTGCCAAACTCAAAAATACTGCCCGAATGGAAGTCCTGCCAAACCTATGGCACTCCGAACAATACGGACGAGGAATCTACGCAGCTATGCAGTTTTTACAGGACAAAGAAGAGGAAAACTACTATCACGAATGGCTTGGGAAATTGTTTGATAAAATCTACACTGCACGAAAAAATTACAACCTAAACCGCTATCTGGACAGAATAGAACCCAAAGAACAGAGCGAAAGCTATCAGCAGTTTCTGAGTTTTATGTGGAATCTAAATTTAGCAGAAATCAAGAATATCGCAGATTATTATAATAAAAAAGGAGCTTCTTAGAAGCCCCTTTTTTTGTTAAAAATTTAATCTCTCCAAACGGATTTTATTGAATTTTTCTTTCTCATTGTATTCACGGAGGAGAATATATCCCTCTTTCCCGATGTAAGGCACTACAAAATAATTGTCCTTCTCGGATATTTTTACATTTTCTTGATTGAATTTACCATCGATAAGCGTATTGATGTACAAATTCCAGTTCTTTTCCTTCGTTTCTTTATCTTTTTTAAAGTCTCTGAAGAAAAATGCCACATCTTTGCCGCCGTTTAGATATTGAGAGAAAAGATAATCGGCATTGATGCTCCATTTAGTTTTATCTTTTTCAAAAACTCTCACTTCTTTCAGCTTAAAATCCTTATCTGTAAAGGCATACACCATATCTTTTGTTGCTGGTGCCACATACTGCTGTGCAGGTCTCCATTTTTCAAACAAAATCCCTACACTGCCGTCTTTTAGGAAGAAGAAATCTCTTTCCAAAAGATAATATCCCATTCCGACATGGCTGAATTTATTGATTTTTTGTATAAATGGCTTAAAGTCTATGAAATAGATATTTTTAACATCCACTCCAAAGTTTCGTTTATCTAAAACAAGCCTTGTCAATCCCACAGACAATAACGCTTTTTCCTTTTCATAAAACCTTCCAGAGATGATTATTTTATCATCAAATGTTCTATCATTATCTACCAATCTTCCACTGGAATATAGAGAAGTAATTTCATCCATAGTCTGTTCATTCAGACCTGTAATCGGTGTTTTGGCTTTTATACTTCCTGTCTTTATGTCCAGCACTTGGAAGAAATAAGAAAATTCCTTCTTGTTCTTTACTTTTAGAATAGTGTAGATATGTTTATCATCTTTTTCAATGATTCTGATAGCTTCATATTTTCTTTCAGTTCCATCCGTATTATACTTGTATTCCCAAAGCAGTTTTTTATTGTCATCGTATCTTTTTAAACTATAATTTTTGCCGTAAGTTTCGTAGTCATCATATTCCATAACGATGAAACCGCCTTCTTTTATTTCATAAACACTAGATACATAAAGAAATCCTTTTTCTCTTCGCTCTTTTCTTTCTTCTTTTCTTTGGTTTCGTACATTTTCTGGCTCTGTTACTTCTTTGAAAGCGTTATTCTCGTATTCGTAATATACTTTTTGTTTGATGGTGTTATCCTTTAGATTCACCTCCATTGTGCGCGGATAGAAGAAGTCCCTTCCCTTTACTGCATCATAATCAGCTCTTGGATAAAGAATCAGATTTCCTCTAAAATCAATCGCCCCGAAATAGTTTGCCGCCGTGATATCTCCTTCAAACTCTTTGTTGGAAACTGGATTTAGGTTTTTATCCAAAAAGACATATTCAAATTTTTTCGTTTTATCACCAGACTTGCCATAGCCGTAGATCGCCACATATCCGTAGAGATTTTCATCTTGGTCAAATAGTGCATTGAGTCCAAGATAATTTCCTTTGGCTAAAGCAAATAAATCTCGTGATTGTGAAAAAGCAGTGAAAACACCGCAGAAAATCAAGAATGTAAATAAAATTTTTCGCATAATTTTTTCTTGCGAATGTACGCAATTTCCACCAGAATAGAAAGATGAATTTTATCAATAAAAAAGGCCATCCCGTGGGACAACCTCTCTTGTTTTAAAATGATTTTTTTATTTCTTCGGTGGATAATTTTTCAATATTTCAGCGATGATTTCTGGAATTTGCTTTTGTTTTGACTTCGGCGAATCTACATTGATTCCGCTTCCTTTTCCCTGCCAAACGAGCTTCCCTGTCTTTGCATCCATAAAGTTAAAAACTAGTCCTCCTTGGTTGTATTCATTAGTATAAGTTCTTCCTATACCCATTCCCCAGCCGAGCCAGCTGCCCCAGCCTCCTAAATACACATTAGGCGTCACATAGGTATCTCTTACCAGCTTGTGATTTGCCTTGACCTGAATCACCAAATCTGCTGCATCATTACTCTGGGATAACCCCTTCTCTGCCAGCTGTTTCTGTAATTCATCAGTCACTCTGCTTTGGTCTATATCGTTCAGTTTCAGCTCCTCCAAGTTTACAGAATAAGTCTTGTACTCAGAAAAGTTAGCCTTCGGGTCATAATCTGAAACTATTCTAAACGGGCTGCAAGACGCCATCAGAAGCCCCATCCCTACTGATAGAAATAAATACTTTATTCTGCTCATATCTTTATTTTTTATGTTATACAAAATTTATTTTATTTTTGTTGAATGATAATAGTGTGCCAAACTCTGCTCAAAAATACAAAAATTTTAGGAATTGCTATTTTTCCCTTTATTATTTTAAAAGATAAAGGGCTGAAAAACAATCACACTCTTATCAACCATGAAAAAATACACCTTCGGCAGCAGCTAGAAATGGGCATTATTCTATTTTATCTCTGGTATTTTGTCGAGTTCTTATATTGGTATATCAAACTAGGAAACGGAGAAATGGCGTATGAAAAAATTAGTTTTGAACAAGAGGCCTACCGTAACGAAAACTCATATAACTATCTGAAAAACAGAAAATTCTGGGGGTTTTTAAAATACCTAAATTAGTCTGGTTTTAAAAATTTTTAATTCTTTAAAAAATTCTCCAAAATCTTTTTTCCACAAGGTGTCAATACACTTTCTGGATGAAACTGCACCGCATGAACATCATATTTTCTATGCTGTAATGCCATAATGATACCCTGCTCATCTACCGCCGTGATTTGTAATTCTTCAGGGAATCCGTGAGAATCCACCGCCCAAGAGTGGTATCTTCCTGTAATGATTTCAGAAGGCAAACCTCTGAATATCTTAGCATTATCCTCAATGATAGCCGTAGAAATCCCAACACCGTGATAGACATTATTCAAGTTAATCAGCTTTCCGCCAAACGCCTCTGCAATCGCCTGTAAACCAAGACAAACGCCTAAAATAGGTTTCTTTGGCGCAAATTCCCTTATCACATCCAGCAAAATCCCTGCTTCATTAGGCACACCTGGCCCTGGAGAAAGGATAATTTTATCATATTTTTCTACTTCTTCCAGTGAAATTTCATCATTTTTAAAAACATAGACAAACTCTTTCCCTACAATCTGCTCCACCATCTGAACCAAATTGTAAGTGAAACTATCATAATTATCAAGCACCAATATTTTCATGCAGTTATTTAAATAAAAAGACTTTGGCAAAGATAAGCCAAAGTCTCTTTTAATATGGTTAAAAAAAGTAATTTTTATGGATTTGTAGACCAAAGAGCCGCCGAAGCCAGCATTGCTCTCTTGTTCAACTTTAATAAATCTACTACCAATTCTGCGAAATCCTCTGGCTGAAGCACCTTTTCTGGGTTTCCATCCGTGATTTTCAGGTCTGTTTTGGCCATATCCGTTGAAATCGTACTTGGTGTAAGAGTCGTCACACGAATGTTCTGCTTACGAAGCTCAAACATCATAGATTCTGACATTCCTATCAATCCAAATTTAGATGCAGAATATGCCGAAGTAAGTGCATTTCCTTTCAGACCTGCTGTTGAAGAAATATTCACCACATCGCCAGATTTTTTCTCCACCATCCCTGGCACCACAGCTTTCACCACATAGTAAGGCCCAAAAAGATTAGTCTTTACAATGTCTTCCCACTGCTCATCATCCATTTCTAAAATTCCTCCGAAAGCCGCTATTCCAGCATTATTGATAAGAATATCAAACTTCCCAAAATCATTTTGTAATTTTTCTAACGAAGCAAAAACTTGCTTTTTATCAGTTACATCAAAAACTGAATAAGATGATTTCACTCCTTTGCTCTCTATCTCAGCAACTACGGATTTTAGATTGTTTTCATTTCTACCTGTAATGGCTACATTTACACCTTCTGCTGCCAAAGCCAAAGCTACGGCTTTACCTAATCCTCGCCCTCCACCTGTTACGAGGGCTGTTTTTCCTTTTAAATTTTGCATAATATTTTAATAAGCTGCATCAGGAGTAGTTACCCTGATTAGTTTAGAATTAACGAACTCATATATTCCCTCTATGGACTGCTCTCTACCATATCCAGAGTTTTTCGTTCCTCCGAATGGAAGTTCTGGCGAAATCCCTGTCACATGGTTTATATAGACCATTCCCGTATCTATTCTTCGTGCGATTTTCACTGCTTCCTCTACATCCGTTCCGAAAACCGTTCCACCAAGACCGTATTTAGTATCATTAGCCAAATCTATGGCTTCGTCCATATTTTTCACAGAATAAATCATCAGCACTGGCCCAAATATTTCATCTGAATAAGCGTCCATTCCTTTTTTGATATCTGTCAAAATAGTAGGCTGCATAAATGCTCCTGGACCTTCTATTTTTTTACCTCCTATCACTAGTTTTGCTCCTTGTGCCACGGCTTTTTCTACTTGAGATAAAACATCTTCTCTCGCCTTCACGCTACTCAAAGGTGCCAACTGAGTTTCTGGATCAAGAGGATCTCCCACTTTAGCATTCCCAAATAGCTGTGTAGCCTTTTCAAGGAACGCTGGATAAAGGCTTTCTGGAACGATAACTCTCTTCGGAGAAACACACACCTGCCCTGCATTCCATAGTCTGCCATTCACAGCAGTTTCTACAGCTTTATCTAAATCAGCATCTGGCATAACGATGAAAGCATCACTTCCACCAAGTTCCAAGATTGATTTTTTTACATTTTTCCCTGCTGCAGATGCGAAACTCGCTCCTGCTGGTTCGCTTCCTGTAAGGGCTGCTCCTTTTACTCTTGGGTCGTCCAATAGTTCTGACACTTTAGAACCTGGGACAAAAATATTAGTATAAGCACCCTTAGGCGCGCCTGCTTCTAAAAGAATTTTTTCCATCATTTCTCCTGCCTGCGGCACATTAGAGGCGTGTTTCAGCACTATGGTATTTCCTACGATAAGATTAGGTGCAGCAGAACGAGTAGTCTGATAGAAAGGGAAATTCCAAGGCTGAACGCTCAGAATCACACCTATCGGCTCATAAGACAAAAACGCCTTTCCGTGTGGTGTTTCCAAAGGCTTATCCGCCAATAGTTTTTCGCCATTTTCTGCATAATATTCAAAAATACCTGCACAAAGTTCCACCTCTGCGATACCTTCTCTGTGAAGTTTTCCCATCTCGATAGAGCATAATTTACCCAACTCTTCTTTACGCTCACGCATGATTCTTGCAGCATTATAGAGTACTTTTGCTCTTTCTGAAAAAGATTTTTTACGCCATTCTTTAAAGGTTGCATCAGCCTGTGCGATAATTTCTGAAACCTCGCTAGATGTCATCTCTGGATATTCTTTTAATACCTCGCCTGTGGCAGGATTTATAGTTTTAATACTTGACATAATCTTAAAATTTTTGATTGTGTAAATATAAAAAATTTTATTCACACAAAAATTGATCTATGTTATGATTAGCTTTTTATTAAAAAATCTTTAACAGAATTGTTAAAATCTTGCGAATTATCTACTTGAAGCCAATGCCCTGCATTTTTAATTTTAACAATCTGGCTGTCAGGGAATTTCTCACGAATTAAGATTTCATCTTCTGGAAGGATGTAATTAGACTTTTCGCCAGCGAGGAATAAAGTTTTCCCTCCGAAAACACATTTCGCTTCTATATTTCCGACCAAATCAGCATATTTTTCGGAAAGAGTTTTTAGGTTAAATCTCCAGCTCAGTTTGTTTTCTTGTTCCCAATAGAGATTTTTAAGAAGGAATAAAAGCATGGCTCTGTCCGTAATGTATTTTTCCAGCTGAAGTTCCACATCTTTACGAGCAGAAACAGCGGAAAAATCCACACTTTGCAAGGCTTCAAAAGCGGTCTGATGATGCGGTCTGTAAGCCCTTGGCGCTATGTCTGCCACGATAAGTTTATTTACCCTCTCTGGATAAGAAATCGCAAACTGCATCACTGCCTTGCCACCAAGAGAATGCCCCAAAAGATTAACCCTATCTAATTGATAATGATTGATATAGTTTAAAATATCCTCCGCCATTATCTGATGAGACATTTCATCCGAGTGAAAACTTTTTCCGTGATTACGCAAATCCACCAAATGACAAGGCATCCACTGACCAAATTCCCTTCCGAAAGTCCCCCAATTATCTGATATTCCGAACAATCCATGAAAAACCAAAAGAGGAGTTTTCTGAATTTCCTGTCCGTAAATTTTTGAGTTTAAAATCATTTTTCTTCTTTTTCAAAAATTGATTACAAAGCAAAACCCCTGTAAATCAACCTTATTCGGCTGGTTCTATTTTATTTTTCTTGGAATAAATCATAATAGCCACACCCGCCAGCATAAATGGAATACTCAGAACCTGCCCAGTATTGAGCCCTGCAAATGTGATAACCTCATCTCCCTGCGGCTCTTTCAGGAATTCTACAAAGAAACGAATACTCCAAAGTATCACAAAAAACAGCCCAAACAACCATCCCTGCTGATATTTTTTACGAGTAAATTTATACAAAACAGCCAATAAAATAAATAAACAAACATACCCAAAAGCTTCAAAAAGCTGAGTAGGATATCTCGGAACTATGGCTCCATATTCCATGCTCTGCTGTGGGAAAAGTATCGCAAACGGCGAAGTTTCGCTCGCTGGTTTTCCGATAATTTCAGAATTGAAGAAATTCCCTACTCGCACAAAAGCCCCTCCTAAGGCGATGACAATTCCTAATCTGTCATAAACCCAAAATGGATTTTTCTTAATAATTCTATAACTATAATATAATGTAGTCAAAATCAATGCAATAGTAGCACCATGGCTCGCCAGCCCAGAAAAACCTGTAAACTCCAGTGTAGGCTTCGTCCTGATAGGCAGAAAAACACTCCAAAAATCAGTCACAAACAAACTTGGCTCATAGAAAACCACATGCCCTATTCTTGCCCCAAAAATAGTCCCCAGCAGTGTCCATGTAAAGAGCGGGTCTATGAATTTATCATCTACATTGTCTATTTTGAAAATTTGTCTCATAATTAAAATCCCAAATCCAAAAGCAAAAACAAACATCAGCCCGTAATATCTCAGTTTAAAACCAAAAATATCTATGCCTTCATTAGGATTCCAAATGCTAAACTCCGTATTTAGCCATACCATTTTACTCATCTGTAAATCCAGCTTTGTCAGCTGATTGGATTTCAAAATATATTTGTAGCTTTTGAGGGATTCTGCGGACATTCCTTCCTCGCCGACAGGTACAAAATTCTCATTCAGAATAAGATAACCTTTCTTTTTAAACTCCTCATAATATGGAGCCAAATACTCATATTCTCTCTGACCAGACAGCTCTGTATTGTATTTATTAAGAATAACCAAAACATCTGCATTCTCTGAACCGAGAGCATCATAAACCTGCTTCATATCAGGGCTTACAAATATTTTCACGGGAGTGCTTCCCTTTTTAGTTACTATACTTCCGTTGGAAAAACCATTTTTGTATTCTTGTGAAAAGAACAACTGAAACGGCAACAATGCAAACAGAATAAAAAATCTTATTTTATCTTTCATTTTAAATTTACTTTCTTTTTTTAGGTGGAACTGGGTCATAGCCGCTGCCTCCCCATGGATGACAGCTCAAAATTCTCTTTGTTCCTAAAAATAATCCTTTCAGAAGACCATGGGTTTTCAGGGCTTCCAGCATATACTGAGAACATGTGGGCTGATAACGGCAGTTGCTCCCCAGCCACGGCGAAATGGCAAGCTGATAAAAGCGAACCAGCATCACAAAAGGAAATATGATTATTTTCTGAAACAAAATTTTATTTTGGACAAAAATAAACTATTATAACAAGCAAAAAAAAATTTTAAATGAACAGAGCTTGTTACTTTGGTATTGATTTTAATTTTTTATAACAAGATTTATTCCATCGTAGAGCGTTTTCAGCTCGCAGGACACACTGTCGCCCACCTTGTATCTGCTGACTATTTCGCCTTCTTGAAAGGTCATTTTCTGAAAATCTTCTATATCCACCACTTTCAGGTCTTTGAAATCACATTCTGGAATTTCTACTATCTCAAATTCAGTCAAACTAATGGGCATTGTATTAAGCTGTCTATACACATTAAGCCCTATGGATAAAGGTATTTCCTCGTAGATTTCGTAAATCATTTTTGTATTTTTGATATTGGGCAATGCAAATTCATTGATAAATTTATCTAAAATTTCATCAAGTTTTAGAAAATCTCCCGCTCCCCTAAAAACTTCACCATCAGACACCAGCTCTATCCAGTCCTCTTCACCTTTTCTAGAATACTGATATTCAAATCCTTGCAGAAAAGTATCCACTAAATCTATGCTGACAATCCAGCCTGGGTTGTCCATAGTTTCTATTTTCACTCCATATTCATGCTCCCAGTCGCTATTACAGTGATTTTTATACCATTCTTGTATCAGCTCTATATTATTCATTTCATTGATTTATAACATTTTACAACTTTCGGTTTTTATAATTTTCTAAATGAAAATCAATACTTTCATTGATAGGAATAAAATTATAATTCAGTTCTCGTTTTATTTTCTCATTAGAAATAGGCGTAAAACTCGTAACCGCCTCTATATTGCTCTTGGTAACTCTCTTTAAACTTGGGACAAGCCACCCCAAAAGAACATTCAGCCAATATGCAAAATTCAGAATAGACTTTGGAAGGATTTTCGTTTTGGATTTTCCTAATTTTAGCCTTACTATATCGGACAAATCCTGATATTTTCTATTCTCGGAAAGAATAATATACCGCTCCCCGAATTTGTTTTTATCCATCAGTTCCACTGCTATTTTTGCCACATCACGAACATCCACATAGGCCGTTCCCCCTGAAAAAGTAAATGGATTTTTCTCAAAAGTAGTAAAAAGCTCTCCACTGCTGTTCCCCCAGTTTCCCGTTCCGATGATGACACCAGGGTTGATGATAATGGTATTTATCCCCTCCGCAGAGCTTCGCCAGACCTCCATTTCTGCAAGATATTTTGACTGCGCATATCCAGAATGCTCTTCTTTTGGGTTAAACTGCGAATTTTCATCAATCATCCCATTTTCATTCACCTCATCCAAAACCGCAATAGAACTCACAAAGAGAAACTTTTTCACCTGTTTTTCTTCGGCTATATAGAGCATATTTTTAGTACCTTCTACATTGGTTCTGAGCATTTCTTGGGCATCTTTTGGGTGAAAACTCACTTTTGCAGAGGCGTGATAGACCTCTTCCACACCATCCAAAGCCACTCTGAGCGAATCCAAATCCCACAAATCTACATCCACCCACTCTATCTGCTCAAACAGCCGTTCAGCATCTGCCGTATAAAAAAGCCAAGATTTTTTGACTTCTTCTATATTGCTGCTTTTTCGCTTGGTAGCTCTCACTTTTTCGCCTTTTTTGAGGAGTTCTAAAACCAATACTCTTCCTAAAATCCCTGTTGCTCCCGTTACTAAAACCATTCTAAATTCGGTATTTTAAATTAAAAAGTGATAAACACAAAAAGGGTATTTATCACTTCTATTTTTTATAACATTTTTAGGTTATTCACTTCCATTTCGGTGAGAATTCGCCAGTGTCCTCGCTTAATGTTTTTCTTGGTAAGCCCAGCAAAAATAACTCTGTCCAAAGCCTCTACTTCATAGCCCATTTTCTTGAAAATTCTCCTTACAACTCTGTTCCAGCCGATGTGGATTTCTATTCCCACTTCATTTTTAGGTTTTCCTTCGATGTATGAGATACTGTCCACCTCTGCTACTCCCTCTTCTAGACGAACTCCATCTGCTATCGTACGCAGATCCTCCACGCTTAGTTTTCTATCCAAAGTGACATGATAGATTTTTTTCACTCCGAAAGATGGATGCGTCAGTTTTTTAGTCAAATGCCCATCATTTGTCAAAAGAATAAGCCCTGTGGTCTGTCTATCCAGCCTGCCCACTGGGAATAAACGATACGGCGAGGCGTTCGCTACCAAATCCATCACGGTCTTTCTCGCTTTCTCATCTTTTGTCGTAGAGATATATCCTTTCGGCTTGTTAAGAAGCACATATACAGGCTTTTCTGGAGTTATACTCTGTCCATCGAAAACCACTCTGTCTGTTTTCTGAACTTGGTATCCCATTTCTGTAACTACCTTCCCATTGACCTCCACTAGTCCTTGTGTAATAAGTTCATCAGCCTCTCTCCTACTGCATATTCCAGAATTAGCGATGTATTTATTAAGCCTAATTGTATCTTTTTCAACCTGTTTGCTGATTTTGTCCAATTTTCTTTTCAGAATAAAGGATTTAGCCTTATCCTCCTGCTCATCAGGTTTTTTGTAAAACTTTTTAGGAGCAGATGGCCTGTCCCTTCTCTCAAATTTATTTCTATCTTGGCTTCCTCTCCCCTCTTCTCTATTTCTATTATCCCTTCTTCCCGAAAAACTTTTTCTATCTCTACTCATCTTGTTCTTAAATAATTTGTGCAAAGGTAATAAATTCTACCTTTCTTTTTGTCTGAAAATCAAAAATCAATACACCTTTATGAAAGATAAAATTTATCTCTGATTTTTTTGTGGAGATTTTTCATCTAAAATCTGTGTAAATATCGTAGTTTTGTGGTTTGGAAAAATTTACAGCATGATTAATCCCTACTATGCTCTTGCACAGAATTTTTGGTTCGTTTCTCCTACTATTTATAAAAGTCGTTTTTATAAAAAGCTCATCCGTCTCAATAGAGAAAATATTTTTGAGAGAAATGCAGAACCAGAGCTGCTTTGGCTGAAAGATTTTCTGCCGCAGAAAGCTGTTTTCATAGACATCGGGGCAGGCTGGGGAGATTATGTCTATTGGCTGGATTACATTCTTTTCCCTGAAAACATTCATATTTTTGAGCCTAATAAAATCCTTTGTAAAAGACTCAAAAATCTTTTTCCTAAAATCAATTTTTATCAAAAAGCCTTATCCAATGAAAATAAGAAGGCTGAACTGATGATTCCTGTCCTCAACAAAGAAAAAATCCACGAGGAAAGCACCCTGCTGGACAACATTATAGAAGATGAGGACACAAAAATAGCCACACAAAAAGCAGAATGCATCACCCTTGACAGCTGGTACCAACAAAGGGAAACAGAAAAAAAGGAACTGGAAAGGCTGGATTTCATAAAGATAGACACGGTAGGGCAAGAACTCTCTGTGCTGGAAGGCGCGAAAGAAACCATAGAAAAATTCAAACCTATTCTGATGGTAAAAATCGAGCAAAAATACCACTCCGAGCCTATTTGGGAAATCATTTCTAATATAGAAAAATACGGATATTCGGCGCATTATCTGCATCGTGAGAGTTTTTCGCTAGAACCTTTGACCGAGGATATTCTAAATTCTCAAAATGCTATCTTTGCCAAAGATTCTAGTAAATTCATCAAAAATATAATTTTCATAAACAACAGATAATGAGCGTAATACTCCGACAAGGGCTAAAATATTCCATTATAGGATATCTGGGATTTTTGCTGGGAACGCTGGCAAATTTCTTTATTTTCCCGAATGATTTGGAATTTTATGGCAAGTTGAGATTTATTTTCCCAACGGCGGAGATGTTCGTTCCGATAGTGGTTTTCGGGATTTCTTTTTCTAATGTTAAGTTTTTTGCACAGACACAAAAAGACGGAAAACACCAGAACATGCTCTCGCTGTCCCTTGTAGGGATTTTTATCAACTTTTTTATTTTTGGAACTTTTTACATTCTGATTTTCAATATCTTTCCTTCTCTGAAACAAAGTGAAAACTGGCAGGCAAAACATCTGATTTTTCCTTTGATTTTGTTTCTGTCCATTTCTACTGTTTTGAATAAATATATTTCCAACTATAAACGCATCGCGATTCCGAACATTTTTGAAAATCTTTTTCCTAAACTCGCCAACATCGGTGCTTTTTGTTTGTTTTTCTTCGCAAAAGTCCCTGAAAATCTGGCGCTTATTTTCTTTATTTCTGTTTTCTTTATGGCAATGCTTGGTTATTTCCTGTATAACAACAGGTTAGAGAAATTCCATTTTGATTTCAGCACAGATTATTTCCGAAAAAATGAGCTTTGGGTTCAGATTTTATCTTACAGTTTTTTTGGATTTTTGGGAAATATAGGCAGTTTTTTAGCTTTGAAAATCGCCAATGTGATGATTGGGGAATACATCGGCTTTGAGCAAAATGGGCTTTACAGCAATATTTACTCCATCGTTACCCTTATAAACATCCCTCAGATGGGGCTTTACAACATCTCTGCGCCGATGATTAACAAGCATCTTACGGAAAATACCTTACAGGATCTTAACCACTTTCACAAAAAAACTTCCCTCAGTTTATTTTTTTTAGGATTGGTCTTTTTTTCGTGCATTGTGGTGGGATTTCCTTTCCTTACGGACTTTATGAAAAATGGAGAACTTCTTCGGACAGCAGAGCCTATTTTATGGATTATCGGCATTACGATGCTGTTTGATTTGGCTACGGGATTCAACAGCCACATTATTTCCATGTCCAAATTTTATAAGTACAACACCCTGTTTATGCTTATTTTAGCCGTAGTGACCATCGCTCTAAATGCTTTTTTCCTAAAATATACCGATTTAGGGATTTTGGGAATTGCCATTTCTTATGCTGTTTCTTTGACCTCGTTTAACTTAATAAAAATCGTATTCAACTACCGCCATTTCAAGGTTTTTCCATTATCCATCAAAATGCTGTGGGCAATTATAATCTGCGGTTTTGCGATTGTTTTGGCTTCGGTTTTTCCTAATTTTCAGTCCATTTTCGTGAATTTGATTTACAAACCTGCTTTGGTTTTAGTCGTGATATTCATCGGAAATCTTATTTTCAAAATTTATCCTTTGAACCAAATCCTACAAAAGTATTTTCTGAAAAAATCTGAAAACAAATAAAAAACGAAAGTAAGGCAAAATCGCCTTACTCTCGCACTTAGTGATTATGATTAGAAAAAATTGAATTCAGTTCTTTTTCTTTCAGCAATCCTTCATGAGTCAGCATTTTTCCGTTTTCATCAGCAAAAACCCAGAACGGATAGGCGGGAACTCTGCCGCCAGCCAGCTCGTAGGCTATTTTATGCAGTCCCGAAGTCCCATTGGACACGAAGGTGTATTTCTTCCCAAAAAACTCTATGTCTTTATGGTATTTTTCAGGGTTGATGCTTATAAAATAAACGCTGTCCCATGTGCTTTGAGGAAGTTTTGATAATTTTTCTTCTGCACTCTGCACACTCCGCACCATTCGGTGGTGAATAAAACAACCACAGGTTTAGGATTTTCTTTTCTTAATTTTTCCACTTCCTCAAAACCACTCAGCATCTGAGCATAAGAAAAACAGGACAACACAACCGCTAAAAAAGCGAATTTTAGTTTCATATATTTTATTTTATCGTGTATCTTATTCCTAGGAAACCTCTGATTTTCTGCATCGGAGCGTATCCGTAGGATGGTTCAAACTCATATCCATTTGGATTATTGGTTCCTGTATCTTTATCAAACGGGTCAAAAGGTCTTAGAATAGGGTCTTTTGGAGTGAAATTAAACAAGTTCTTCACGCCGCCATAAATTTCCAATCCATTGTCAAACTTAGTTCTCAGCTGAATATTAGCCAAACTATACCATGGTGAGTATTCTGGTCGGAAATCCTTCGGAACAGTGATAAGGCGCATCGGCCCATAAACTTCGCCCGTAAAATCTACCCCAAATTTTCTACTAAACTCATAGCTGAGCGCATAAGTTCCAGACCATTTAGGTGCGAGCTGCTCGTATTTTTTGTGCGTTTCGCCCCCTTCTTCATACTTTTCAAAAACATCCATATAGGTTGCCCCTATATTTAAGCTCAGCGGAATACCAAATTTTATATTCGCTCCCAATGAAATTCCTTGGCTTATCGCATGTCCTTTCAGGTTATCATAAATGATTTTATCGCTATCTGTCTCTGTATCAGCTACTATTTTATTCGTAAAATAGGAATAAAAAGCCGTAGCATCTATATCAATATAGCCGTTTCCTGCGGTTATTTTTTGAGTAAAATTAATATTCCCGTTGATGGATTTTTCTGGTTTAATATCTCTGATGACCGTTTCTCTGGCATTGGTAAGCGATTTATGGTCTTCGGTAAAGACATTCACCACACGGAAACCAGTCCCAAAACTCGCTCTAATGCTGGTCGCAGGGCTTGGGCTCAGCTTATAAGCCAGCCTCGGAGAATGAATAAATCCATGATTTTTACTGTGGTCTAATCTGTACCCCAGCAAAAGTGAGTGTTTGTCATTAAAAGTCCATTGGTCTTGTACGAAAAGCCCTGGAAGCCAGTCGCTGGTCGGGTTATTCGTTCCGTCTGTGTTTTGCGTTCCTATCGTACTGTCATCGTAGTAGTTATGGCGCAAAGTCGCTCCTGCTATCAAGTCATGCTTTCCGAAATTTTTATTCCAATAAAACTGCCCAAAACTCGTGCGCTGTGTCGCATCAAAGGCTTCTGTTCCGTATCTAGAGTCCTGATTATGATAATTAAACGAAAGCTGTAAAAACAACTGCTCCACCGTAGGAAGCTGATAAAGCCCTATCGCCTCAAAGCGGTTGGTATAGATACTTTCGCCATAGACTTCATCGCCGCCTCTATGCTGTTTCTGCCACTGGAGCTGCCCTCCCAATCGGTCTTCATAAAGGTATCTTGCCATAAAGGAAGCCATTCTATTGTCTTTTCGCTTAAAATTCCACTTGTTAAACACAGAAACTCGGTCTTGAAGCGTGGTATCCATGAAGCCATCATTATTCTTGTCAATTCTATTCGTAAAATTAAAATAATTCACGCTCAAGATAGACGCTGCTTTCTTACCAATATTGAATTTCGTAGCCAAATCCATATTCTGCTCGCCCCAAGAAGTCGTGCTAAAATCCGAAGCAAACTTCGGTGCGGTCAAAGCGTTTTTAGTGATGATATTGATAGTTCCTCCCATCGCTTCTGTCCCATATACAGAGGATGCAGGACCTTTCACGATTTCTATTCGCTCTATCATAGAATTCGGGATTCCACTCAGACCGTAGACCGTGGAAAGGGAACTCACTATCGGCATTCCATCGATGAGAATCAGCGAGTAAGGCCCTTCCAGCCCATTGATATGGATATCTCCCGTATTACAAACCGAACAGTTAATCTGCGAACGAATCCCATTAACCATAGAAATTGATTCTAAAAGATTAGAAGTCGGATTTTTTTCAAAAAATTTCTTGGTATAAATCTCCACTGGAACGGGACTTTTGGACTTGCTTATCGGTTTGAGCGTCCCTGTGATAATCACTTCATCTATGTTTTTATCCTTGTGAAGGGAGTCTTGTTTGGCATCTTGTGCATTCATCAGTCCCACGAAAAACAGGGCTGATAAAGGAAAAAGTTTATAATTTTTCATAAAATATTAGATTTAATTAGAAATAAATGTTAGGCAAAACTAATATTTTTAAATATACTAACCAAATTTTTATTTAAAATAATTCTAAAAAAGAATTTTTCCTCACCAGATAAATATTTAAAAAAATCATAATTTTAGGCTAAATATTGGATTTCTTTTATCAAAAAACCTTAATTTCGCGACAAATTATTTTTATTAATGAAAAACTGGACATTTAAAAAATGGAATAACATATTAGGCTGGGCAGTTTTTGGGATTGCTCTGGTTACCTATCTATCTACAATAGAGCATAAATTCAGCTTTTGGGACACAGGAGAATATATCTCATCTGCTGTAAAACTGGAAGTTACCCACGCACCAGGAGCAGCACTGTTCCAGCTGGTGGGCGCTGTGGCAGCTATTTTGAGTTTCGGGAACGATACTTATTACTCACTGATTATCAATGCTATGTCTGCGCTATTCAGTGCATTTACTATTTTATTTCTTTTTTGGACCATTACGCATTTAGTCCGAAGAATTTTAAACAAAGAAATGGAAGAGCTCAGCCCAGCCGAGATGATTTCCGTACTATTTTCAGGAGTTATAGGCTCGCTGGCGTTTACTTTTTCGGATACTTTCTGGTATTCTGCTGTGGAGGGCGAGGTGTATTCTATGGCGTCTATGTTCATCGCGCTTGTAGTCTGGCTGATTACAAAATGGGAAAACGAATACCATGACAGCGACAGCCAGAGATGGATCATCCTGATTTTCTTTATCGTAGGGCTTTCTGTGGGCGTCCATATGATGGTGATGCTGGCAGTTCCTGCGGTGTGTTTTATCTATTATGCAAGAAATTACAAATTCACTTGGAAAAACTTTATCATTGCTAATTTCATCACGCTTGGAGTTCTAGCATTTGTTTTTAAAGGAATTTTCCCTATTGTCATGAGACTTTTCGGGAAGAGCGAGATTTTCTTTGTGAATAGTGTCGGACTGCCATTCCATTCAGGGACTATTATTGCGTTTATGATTTTGGTTGCTTTCTGCTATTATATCATCCGATATACCAGAAAAACCAAAAACAATCTATACCAAACCGCTGCATTATCAGTAGTTTATATGATTATAGGGTTTTCGTGCTGGATGATGATTCCTATCAGAGCCAATGCCAATCCTCCTATGAACCTGAATAATCCTGATACTGCCATCGGTATGCTGGACTACTACAACCGTGAGCAGTACGGCGACTGGCCTACTATATATGGACAAAACTACACTGCCCATCTAGATGCGCACGGCATAGAAAGAAACGAAGATGGCGGCTACAAAACCATAAAAACAGGCGATGTCTATGAAAAAAACGAAGAAACAGGAAAATACGAAAAAATAGATGAACGCACCAGCCATGTTTATAGCAAGGAGCACATCAGCATTTTGCCAAGAATGTTTAACCACAACAATACGGTGATGTCAAACTACATTTCCATGTACGGCGCGCCTGATTTTGAGTTTAATTATTCCAATGAAAATATAGTGGACAATCCTCATGCGAAAAAAGCTTTTGATGAATTAAAAGCTAAGTATGAAGATGGAAACATCACAGCAAAAGATTATCTTGATGTAAAAAGCTATGATTTAATCAAAATCAAAAAGCCTACTCTGGCGCAAAACCTGCATTATTTCATTGATTTCCAGAATGGATATTATTTCGCTCGTTATCTGATGTGGAATTTCGTAGGAAGACAAAACGACCTGGAAGGACACATGGAAAACACGAACGGAAACTGGATTAGTGGAATTTCTGCTATTGACAATATGATGCTGGGCGACCAAGACAACCTCCCAGCAAAATTCAAAAACGAAAGCACCGTATACTTTTTCTTCCTGCCTTTCCTTCTTGGAATCATTGGTTTTGCTTACCAATCACTGAAAGATTTTGGAAGATTGTACGCCTTGCTTTCTATATTTATCCTGATGAGTGTGGGAATTATTTTCTATACAGGGGTAAAACCATTTGAACCAAGGGAAAGAGACTACGCTATGGTCGGCTCATTCTATGTTTTTGCAATATGGATAGGTCTGGGCGTGGCAGGAATTTTTGACTTCCTTAAAAATAAAATAAAAAACAATACTGTCAATATCGGTATTGGGGCTATTTTAATGGGAATCCCTCTAATGATGGGCTTCCAGAACTATACACCGCACAACCGAAGTGGGCGACATACCGCCTACGACTATGCTTATTCTGCTCTAAAATCACTACCAGAGCAGAGTATCCTTATCGTTTATGGGGACAATGACACCTACCCTACTTGGGCTATCCAAGAGACAGAAAATTTCAGGGATGATGTCAAAGTAATTAACTACGAACTCCTCACTACTCCTTGGAACATAGACCAAGTGAAAAGAAGAACTTATAATGCAATGCCTGTTCCTTCCTCTCTTTCTCATGCTGAATACCGAGATGGAATGAATGACCAAATCTATCTAATGAGTAAAAACAGCTGGGCAAGCATTTTTGAAAGCCTTGAAGAACAAGGAGTTCCAGCGACAGAATTGGCTTCTTTAAGAAAATATCTAACCCAAGAAAGTATGACATTAAAAGAAGCTATCCAGTTCCTCCGTTCCAAATCAGAGGACAAGGATATGATTCTAAAAATGCTATTTGGTGAGGAGCATTATCACAAGTTCAACTTCCTGCCTGTGAGCAAATTCGTATTGCCTGTAAATAAAGAAAATGCAGTAAAATACGGAATCATAAAAGCTGAGGATGCTGCACTTGCAGAAAACGAAATCATCATCGACTACAAAGGTTCTACCATGTACAAAAATGAACTTATGATGATGGATATTTTAGCAAATTTTGACTGGAAAAGACCTATAAGTTTCTCTTCTGGAGGTATTTACAACCCTAATAATATATTTTATCTAAATGATTATTTACAATTTGATGGGTTTAATTATCGCCTCGTTCCTATAAAAACACTGGAAAGACCAGATGGAGATTTAGGGCGTGTAGACGCAGAGGAACTTTACAAAGTTGTTAAAAATTTCCGTTGGGGGAACTTCAAAGACCTTAAAGTCCACTATGATGAAACAGCGACTTCCAACATCATGAACTACAGAACATCTGCTGGAAGAGCCGCAGAAGCTTTAGCCCTAAAAGGACAAAAGGCAAAGGCTTTGGAAATTCTAGATTTGGCTTCAAGAGAAATTCCTGTGGAAAAATATAATGACCCTCGCTCTGTGAGTGCTATTATTTTCGGATATATAGCAGCCGGAGAAGAGCAAAAAGGCCTCAAAATCGCCGAGCAAATGAAAAAAGATATTTTTAGCGAATATGACTACTATCTAAGCCTCAGCAAGCGAGAACAAAACCTCCTCAGAAGACAGATGGTTACACAGCCTATGCTCTACTCTATGGTGGTTCAGGCAGTAGTGAGCGGCTACGAATCCGCTGGTAAAAAAGACAAAGGATACCAATATTTGGTTAATTCCATTTCGGTTATTGACAAAAGATTTGATAATTTCATCAAAAAATTAGAGATGATGGGAAAAGAACAGGCTTTTGAAAAATCTGATGAAGTACAGAACATCACACCTTTCTATCAGTTCCTCTTCCCTATCATGGAGCCTTTCGATTCTACTTATGAAAAAGAAAAAACACAGAAAATAACTCAAAAAGTAATAAGTGTAACCGAATAAAATCCACAAAAGCGAGTCTTACAGCTCGCTTTTTCTATTGGGCATTTTACCAAAATTAAACCTATATTTGTGAAAATTTAAATACATATATATGATACAGCATTTATCAAACATCAGCCACAAAGATTCTAAAAATTTCTTTCTAATAGCTGGTCCGTGCGCCATAGAAAGCGAAGACATGGCGATGAGAATAGCCGAAACCGTTATCAAAATCACTGATAAATATAACATTCCCTACATTTTCAAAGGAAGTTTCAAAAAAGCCAACCGCTCTCGTGTGGATTCCTTCACAGGCATAGGTGATGAAAAAGCACTTCAAATCCTGAAAAAAGTAGGCGAAACCTTCAATATTCCTACTACCACGGACATCCACGAAAATGCACACGCCGAGCTGGCAGCCCAGTTCGTAGATGTATTACAAATCCCTGCCTTTCTGGTTAGACAGACGGATCTCTTGGTAGCTGCCGCTAAAACCAACAAGGTCGTGACTCTGAAAAAAGGACAATTCCTATCGCCAGAAGCGATGAAATTCGCCGTACAGAAAGTAAAAGACTCTGGAAATGATAAAACAGCCATCATAGAACGAGGAAATTCTTTCGGGTATACTGATTTAATAGTAGATTATCGTGGAATTCCTATTATGAAACAATATTCTCCTGTAATTCTTGATATCACACACTCATTACAACAACCTAACCAAGAAAGTGGAGTAACTGGCGGCAGACCAGAACTTATAGAAACTATTGCGAAAGCAGGAATTGCCGTAGGATCTGATGGAATATTCTTAGAAACACATCCTAATCCTTCTGAAGCTAAATCCGATGGAGCAAATATGCTTCAACTTGACAAATTAGATAATCTTTTAGCTAAATTAACTAAAATAAGAGAAGCTATTTTATAATTTAAACTAAATAATATAAAATTTTTATAAAATGATTTAATTTTTAATCAAAATATATCTTAGATTATCTAAAAACAATCTATAAAAATAATAAAGGTATCTTCCCAAATGATTTGGGGAGATATTTTTTTGAATATATATATACAAATATAATAAAATAATATCATAATGAACTAAAATTATATAAATATTTTTAAATATTATACATCAATAATATAAGTATAATTTATTTTTAAAAAATATATAAAAATATTTCTTAAAAAGTTATGCTTATATTATTTTTTTATTTATCTTTGTAAAATAAAATTAAACTCAAAATTCAAAATACTATGAAAAAGACAAT
>JABCPE020000002.1 GCA_013333255.2 Flavobacteriaceae bacterium
ACTATTTGAATATTCTTAATCTACTGGAGGATAAACCTTATTTCTATTTTACCAGTGAAAAAAGCCAAGTTATAGAGCTTGCAGAATGGATGTCAGAAAATGGATTTAAGCGAAGTCCTTTTGATGAATCTACTAAAGTTATAATCCATACATCTTTGAATTATGGAGCTAAGTATAACGATATAATGATTTATAAAAATAATAATGCCCCCCAGAAAGCTGTTAAAAGATGAAAATGTGTCGTTTGAATTAAATGTGTAATTAAACATCCTTTAAATAAGTTTTAAAACCACACTAAAAAAGCAGTCCATATGACTGCTTTTTCTATCTTTGTCATGTCAAAATTTTTTGGACATTTCGTTTTGTTGTTTCAGACATTTCGTTTTGCCGATTATAATTTGATTATTCACAAATTTACCCTCTTTCAGCATTTTTCCATTTTTGTCATACAACTGATAAAAATATTCTTTCCCTAGTTCTCCATCTATCATTAGAATATCAGTGACAGGATTTGGATAAGCCTTTAAGGTTTTCTCCTCTTTCAGCATGTTCTGAACTGTATTTGCGGCTAATGGTTTAGCTGGTTGTGCTACAGTATATTTAGGTATAGGTAATCTCGGAATAGCTCCTTCCTGTTTACCATCTGCAGTTGTTTTGATTTTTACACATCTACAATTCATAGCAAAATATGGATCCAAGCTATCTTCAAACATGCTCATTGCTCCATTTTTATCTATCACAAGAGCTCGAGGTCTTCCTAATAAAGCATCACCCATAGCACTAGTCCAGACTCCCATATGTCTTTCATTAACTTTGGATGTAATAGCATCACCATAAAGCACATTTCTATAGCCTCTAGCACCAGTAAATGGATAATTTCCTATATAATATCCCCCATCTTCAAAAACATATCCAAGAGATGATTTTATTATTTTCCCATTAAAATATCCTTCTATACTATACCATTCGTTAATATATTTTCCTTTTATTCTATTTCTCTTTCCCCAAGGTGATCTTCCAAAATCTCTATAAGTATTTGTATCTACATGTGAGGCATCTGGAACTCTCCATCCTTCTGGACAAGGATCAAATGGAGACTTTCTATCTGCTCGACCCCATCTATCAGAAGCAATATTAGCCTCATCTATAAGCCAGTCTGTTCCATTAGTATAAGTTCGCATATTTTTATGAGGAGGTGTCTGTTTACTTGGAATCATAAACACCAATGGATTTTTAACAGAATAGCTCAAAACCTTACTTACCTTATCAGATATTTTATCTGTTAATATCACATTATTAGCATAACTATTATATGGCACCACAAACTTACTTTCATAATTGCCACCATTCAGTTCTGTATAAGATGTCTGCCCAGCAGCATTAGTATTCCCTAAATAAATAGAATAAGAAGAACCATCAGGATTGATAAAAGAAGGTATAGGGTCTTTTCTTCCCCATTGGTACTGCATACCTCCAGATACTTTTATTTTATTTAGTTCTTGAACGGATGGAGAATTTGCATTTACTACAGATGGAAAAGCATCCAACGCTCCTAAGTTTCTGTCCATAAACTCAGAGTCTATTACATGATCATTTGGAGCATAATTTATATAGTTATATGCTGCTGCATTATCTTGAGCAGTAACATATCTCACTGTTTCTACCTCAGAATCTGTTACCCAAATATGCCAAGACCAATACACAGGATTAGCAATACTTCCATTGTGTAGAGTAACTACGGCATTCCCACTTTGATTAGGTGTTATTTTTACATTAATAAATGTATTATTTATCTCTGCTAAATTAGCTGGATTGGTTTTTGAAATAGAAACATGCTTAATAAGATCTTTGTTAGTAGTCCAATGTACATTAACTCTCAAATCATTATAGTTAGTATTTTTTAATATTTGTTTATTATCCAAATGCTCACTATGTACAGAAAACGCCTTGTTAATTGGTATTTTAATGATAGATTCTACAGGTTTTTTAACTATTTGATAGGAATTAGGATTTTCAAGTCCATCAGTAAATGTAGGATATGTTACCTCATCTCTAAAATATTCTGTAGGGAAGTCATATTCATTTACCACATACAGAGGATCCTTTATACAGCGTACCCCCATAGCATCAGAAGATGTTCTCTCCCAAAATACAGGATTATAATAATAGAGGCCTCTAACTGATGGCATTTTTGGATCTGGAATAACATCTTTTCGAGCGAGATCAGGAATGATTCTGAGAGCTATTGGTTTTGTTGTTAGTATAGAAGATAGCTCCCACCTTCCCATTGTAGCAGTCCAAAGATAGGTCTCATGCATATCAGTATATCCTCCACCTTGTGTAGTTCTAGATAACAATCCGGTTCCTGGAAAGACCCCCATATTTTGTCCATTAACAGAAGATAAATCTGCTCCCATATCAGAATACATTTTTATCCCTTTCAGAAAATCATCCATATCATCATTGGTTGGTTTGATGGTATATCCTTTACCTCCATTATGTTTGAATGTTTTAGGACCAAAAGGGCTAAGTATCAGAGGAATATCTTGCTCCGGTTTTTTACCTGGAACCTGCGCTTGGGCCGGATCTTGCATGTTCAATCCAAATGTAGTATTTGCTGTCAACATTGAAGGGACTCTCCAGCCATTAGGACATGGATCATATGAAGATTTATCTCGATAAGGGAGCACTATTTTTTCAAGAGTCTCCTCGTTTGGACCAATGTATTTACCTTGTGAATCATTGAATGCACCCCACGGATTAGAAACTCCACCTTGAGAATTATCTGACCAAAGATTTACTTTTGCTATTGACCGTTTATCCTTAATGAAAGAAGGGGTTCCAAACCAATTGACAGGTAAATCAGCATTTCCATTATAATATGCTTGCTCTTTAGATTTGTCATCATTCACATAAATAAGACTCATAGGATTACGAATAGAATGCATGATATTCTCCTTTAATTCTGCATCAGAAAAAGAAACATACTTTACCATATTTCCTTCCAAAATCTTAGTTACACTATTGTTATGTGAGTTTATATTCCCTACTCTTCCTACTGTACCAGAAACTTCATAAAAATCCCATCCTCTAGTTACTAAAGGTGGAATAGGGTCTTTTCTTCCCCATTGGTATAGCAGCCCATTATTTCTATTCCACCCTTCCTCTGTAAGGCTGCTAGAAACAGCACCCAAGTTACGATCCATCCAGCCCCATTCCGCTTTAGGTATAACTTCTTGTACACCGTTATTTCTAAGTCTTTCGGTTTTATCATAAGCCATATAGTTGGTTCCTTTGCTAGGATCATCTGTAACCCATACATGCCATGACCAGTATATTTCACCATTAACTTTATATACTATTAGTGCATTTCCTTCTTTAGCTTTATTAACAGGCACTTTTATTTTTGCAGACTCTCCTGAACCTATGATTTCCAGTTGATAATTAGGTTTTGTTCTTATCAATCCATGTACATCTTCCCAATACACTTCTGCTACGGCCTGCCCATTAGGCACCGCTCCTCCTTCAATATGAAGTCCATTTTTCCACATTTCATAAGCTTTTTTCACAGGGATAAATAATCCACTATTTGAACTTTTATGGTCAAATATGTAACTATTAGGAGCTTTAGTGTAGTCCAATCCTTCTACTTTTATGTAGTTGTCTATGCTTAAACTAGATGACATTTTTTTATCATAATCTACTGATAATTCTACATTATGATACCCCACACTTTTGAATTTAATGAGTGGATTTTTTTGTTTATCTGTTACATGATTTCCTGCATCTGTAAATGTCCAACTTTGGCGAACTGGAGTTCCTGCAGAAATATTAGAAAACTGCACATTTTCTCCAAAATTAATTATGGTCGGATTTGCTTTAAATTCAGCAGGGGGAGACAGAACAGCATTTATCCCTTTGCCTAAACTAACTTTTGCATTTACATCTATTGATGGTTTATCATTTGACAATCCTGTATAAACCTCAACCATGATATAATACTCCCCTTGCTCCAATTTATAATCAATAACTTCTGGAGTTCTTGAGTTTAACCATCCTTTTGGTGCTTTTTCATGTTCTACCCAATTTGTTTTTGCTATTCTTTTTTTATCTTTTGTTCCATCTGGATTTTTCTTAACTAAATACACCCAATTTCGAGTATATGCAAGAGCTTTTAAATCTAAAGTTCCTTCAGTTGGAACTTTAAAAGTTTTACTAACATAATAACATCTAGTATCTTTACCTCCAGTATTTGTTGTAATCCATCTCGTTACCGATGCTTTTCCTTTTAGTAAAGCAGAAGACCAGCTGTCATATTGTGGCTGAGCAGTCACATATGGTTTTCTAGTAAATGGAATTGTTCCAATAGTTAGCTTTTCATCCAAATAATGTGTCCAATCTGTATCTTTTTCTCCATTCTCAGACATCAGAGTCCCATTTTCTTTAGTTCCTGTGCTCAGATCTATTTCCTTTGTTGATATATCGGACACCTCTAGCGTTCTTACAGATGTAGAAGTAACACCTTTAGCATCTGTAACTTTTAATTTTACACTATATTTCCCTGGTGAGGAATAAGATACCTTAGGGTTTTTCTCTGTGGATACAGCTGGTACCCCTCCCTGAAATTCCCACTGATAAGACATAGGAACCCCTATACTCTTATCTACAAAAGTTACTGAATTAGCACCACTAGGTGCTACATCAAATTTGGACACAAGACTCTGTCCATAACTGTTGAAAATGACGAAGAAATTCAACAACAATAAAAGTTTTCTCATAAGTAAAATTTTTGTATTTCATTCTTCGAAGTTACTAAATTACAATCTACTAAAACAATGATATTTATCAGGTTTAAAATTAATAATAAAAGCAGCCTAAAAGGCTGCTTTTATTATTAATTTTTTGTTTTATTTTTACTTATAATCATACACCAAACCATGTGAATTATACAATTGATACATTTTATCCATATACTCTTTGTGTTTTTCTTCTATAAACCAAAATACATGCAGTCTCTTATAACCAAATGATTTTAATATATCAGTAACTTTTTGCTGATTGTATTCCCACAATTCCAACATTAAAATTGGTCTTTTTTCTTTAATAAATTCTAGCATTCCCATAACTGCATTTTCCTCATTCCCCTCTATATCTATCTTTACAAAACATAATTCATCAAAATCTTTATAGTCAATAAAACTATCAAATGAAACTATTTCTATATCTTCCTTATTTTTCTTATCCTCATTCATAACTAATGAAGACTCAGCTGTTTCCTCAGAATTATAGTATATAGTAAGTGTCTCATTTTTAATACCTAAACCTAAATTATAAACTTTAGCATTTTCAGAACATTGGTTTTCTTCCAGATTTTTTAGAATCATTTGATAGCTTGATTTCATTGGCTCAAAGGTGATTACCTTCCATTTATTTTTAGCCATCAAAACAGTATATCTTCCTATATGTCCTCCCACATCGACAAAAGTCCCTTTCTTATCCTTTAATACATCCAAAAGAAAATAAGGGAGTCAGGTTCATAAGACTCTAAACACGGCCAAAAATCTATTGTATTCGCCCTTGTATTAAGAATGATATTCCTTAACCTGAATTTTGCTGCAGGAAATGCTATCGGATTCTTCATCCCTATTCCCTTAAAAATGTAATGAGAAAAAAAGGATATAAAAAACCTAAACTTACCTTCTAAAATTTGATTACTAATACTCCTTAATGCATTTTTAAAAATTTGTAGTTTTTTCATAATATAGATATCTATTTTATTTTTTTACTAACAATTAAGACTATTCCTCTATCTTATTATCTCTATTTTTAATGATTTTTATAACTTTTCAAAAACCACCAACCTATATCAGATAGATATTGGGTGCAAATTACTCATATTTATTTGTATATTCAAGAAATTACCTTTTTATTTTTACCTCTTTTACAAGTTTATATCAATTAAGAAAATTTACATTACGAATAAAAAAGAATTACTAAATTTGCCTCCCAAGTTATAATACTTTAATTGTGAAAGCAGAAACTCCCGATAGCATAGAGACAAGAAACCCTAGGATAATGATTTATCCTTCTTCCCGCGTTTTAAAATCAGAGGAAATACAGGTCGTTTCAGAAAGAATAAATGATTTTTTATCGGACTGGACTACGCACGGCGATCCGCTTTCGGCATCATTTAGAATAGAAAGAAATCAGTTTCTCATCATCTTCATCGATGAAGAAAATGCAAAAGCCGGCGGATGCTCGGTAGATTCGCTTACGAGTATGATAAGGGATATCGACACGGAATTTGGGCTGGATTTTTTGAACAGAATGAAAGTTTCTTATATAGAAAAAGGAGAAACCAAAACTATCAATCTTCTTGATTTCAAAAAAGGAATAAAAAACGGCTCTATCCCACAGAATATAGAAGTTTTTGACTTCGCCAAAGAAACATATAGTGACTATTTATCTGGCTTCCTACTGCCATTAGAAAAAAGCTGGGCTAAAATTTATTTATGAAAAATATAGTTTTTATCATCGGTTTTTTATTCGTTTCCTGCTCCCAAAGCACACAGGTCTACACGCCTGTGGGAGGAATGTCCAATGAAGAAATGGGCGTTTCCAAAAACAGAGCAAAACAACTGAACACCATGGAAAGAGAACAAATCCAAGAATGGATTTCCAAACAGAAAGAGAAATTCTATCCTACTCAGCTCAACTACTGGAGTAATATAGAAAACCTAGAACAAAGAAAGAAAAAGCAGGATGGAGAGCTGGTTTCATTCCAATATGAGTTGTACGATTTTGATTTACAAAAATTCTACGAAAAACCTAAAATTTATAAAGATGCTCCTCTGGGAAAATTCGAGGAACTAGATGCCATAGAAGATGCCGTACGGTATCTGAATCCTGATGAAGAAACTACCCTTCTCGTTCCTTCTGTTCTGGCGTACGGCACTTATGGAGATGGCGACCAAATCCCTTACGACATGCCTCTAATCATTAAACTAAAACTTATAAAATAATTTTTTAACATTATGAAAAGAATCTTATTCTTATTGATTTCTGCTTTAATTTTAACAAACTGTAAACCTATTTATAAAAAAATGAATATAGACAAAGCACTTTACGAACAACTTCCTGATGGGGTCTATGCAAAAATGGAAACTTCAAAAGGAGACATGATTATCCAGTTCTTCGACAAAGAAGCTCCCGTTACGGTGGCTAACTTCGTAGGACTAGCACAAGGAACTATAGAAAACAAGGCGAAAGGAAAAGGACAGCCTTACTACGATGGAATTATCTTCCACAGAGTGATTAAAGATTTCATGATCCAAGGTGGTGACCCTACAGGAACTGGAATGGGCGACCCAGGGTACAAATTTGATGATGAAAAAAATGATTTGAGACACGAAGGAAAAGGTTACCTTTCTATGGCAAATTCTGGACCTAATACAAACGGTTCTCAGTTCTTCATCACAGAAGTGGCTACACCTTGGCTGGATGGAAGACACACTATTTTCGGGAAAGTAATCAGCGGATTAGAAACTATCGATGCTATCGCAACGGTAGAAAAAGGAGCTCAGGACAAACCGAAAGAAGATGTAGTAATCAAAAAGGTAGAAATCTTTACTAAAGGTGACAGCTACAAATCTTATGATGCGGCGAAAATCTTCAACGAAGGTAAAAATAAAATCCAAGAAAAAAACAGACAAGAGCAAGAGAAAAAATTCGCTTCTCTAAAAGAAGGAATGCAGCAGACTCCATCTGGTTTGTTCTATAAAATAACAAAACAAGGAAACGGAAAACAGCCTCAGAAAGGAGATGTAGTTTCTGTTCACTACGCAGGAAGACTCGTAAATGGACAGGAGTTTGACAACTCTTTCAGAAGAGGAGAACCGATAGAAATTCCTATTGGCGTTGGTCAAGTGATTAAAGGCTGGGACGAAGGAATTATGCTTCTAAAAGAAGGCGATGCAGCTACTCTTCTTATCCCTTCTGAACTGGGCTACGGAGCGAGAGGCGCTGGCGGTGTGATTCCACCTAACGCTTGGCTGATTTTCGATGTAGAATTAGTAAAAGTAAAATAGATTGAAAAAGAGCTTCTAAATTAGAAGTTCTTTTTTATTTTTGTCAAAATTCTTGATAATCTCATCAAAATGACAATACAAAACCTAATAAAAGAACTTAACCAAATCATTCCTTTTCAACAGGCGGAAGACTTTGATAATGTGGGACTTCTCTGTGGAAATCCAGAACGGGAAATCACAGGCGTTTTAATCTGTCACGATGCCTTGGAAAGTGTCGTAGAGGAAGCTGTACAGAAAAACGCAAATGTGATTTTGACCTTTCATCCGATTATTTTTTCAGGATTAAAATCCATCACTGGCAAAAATTATGTAGAAAAAGCCGTCCTGAAAGCGATAGAAAACAAAATCGCCATCATCGCCCTTCACACGGCACTGGACAACCACTATTTCGGTGTGAATCACAGAATTTGCAGAGAATTAGGTTTAGACCAGCTTAAAATTTTAATTCCAAAAAAAGAAAATCTTTTACAGCTAATCACTTATGTTCCTGTGGATTATGCCGAGCAGGTCAAAAAAGCTCTATTTGAGGCTGGTGCAGGGAACATCGGTTTTTATGATGAATGCAGTTTCAGCATCGGTGGCGAGGGAACTTTCCGCCCGATAGACGGTTCTAATCCGTTTTTGGGCAAAAAAGGAACGACTGAAAAAGTAAATGAAATTCAGCTTTCTGTGATTTTTGAAAAATTCAAAAAAAATCAGATTATTTCCGCTATGAAATTCGCCCATCCTTACGAGGAAGTTGCCTACCAAATCTATGCGATAGAAAACGAAAACCAATATTCTGGCTTAGGAATGTTTGGCGAATTACCCAAGGAAATGGAGGAAAAAGAATTTCTAAATTTTGTAAAAGAAAAATTTGATTTAAAAATCATCCGCCACAGTAGTTTTACTGGTAAAAAGATAAAAAAAGTAGCTGTTTTAGGCGGCAGCGGAGCCAGCGGAATCAAAAACGCCCTACAAAACCAATGCGATGCCTACCTGACCGCAGATATGAAATATCACGATTTTTTCACGGCTGAAAATAGAATTTTGCTGTGTGATATCGGGCATTTTGAGTCGGAACAATTTGTAGTTCAACAATTATATGAAATTTTATCAGAAAAATTCACTACATTTGCAGTTTCAAAATCAAGCATTAATACCAACCCTGTAAATTATTTCTTATAAGTTATGGCTAAGAAAAATATAGAAATCTCTATTGAAGAAAAACTAAGAACTCTTTATGACCTGCAATATATCGATTCTAGGTTAGATGAAATCCGCAGTACCAGAGGCGAACTGCCGATAGAAGTGGAGGATTTGGAAAACGAAATCGAAGGTCTTAATAAAAGAATTTCGAAGTTAGAAACAGAAATTGAAGATTTCAACAAGGAAATCAGCACTAAAAAAGAGGTGATCAATCATTCTCAAACTTTGATTGAAAAATATAAAACTCAGCAGGATAATGTAAAAAACAATAAAGAATTTGAAGCATTATCAAAAGAAATGGAGTTTCAGGAATTAGAAATCCAGCTGGCTGAGAAAAAAATAAGAGAATTCGAAGCTAAAATCTCACAAAAAAATGAAGTTCTTTCTCAAAACAAAGAAAAAATAGAAGAGCTGGAATCTCACCTAAACTTCAAAAAATCTGAGCTAAACTCACTAATTACAGAAACTCAAAAAGAGGAAGAATTTTTAGTGAAAAAATCTGAAGAATTTGCAGCTCTAATCGACGAAAGACTGCTTTCTTCTTATAGAAGAATCAGAAACAACTCTGCTAACGGACTTGCTGTGGTAGGTATAGAAAGAGGCGCGCCGAAAGGGTCTTACTTCACGATTCCTGCACAAAAATTAGTAGAAATAGCACAGAGAAAGAAAATCATCATCGATGAACACAGTGGAAAAATCCTAGTAGATGATGAACTCGTAAGTGAGGAAAATGCAAAAATGGAAGAAATCATCAGATTCTAAATAAAAAACCGAGAAATTCTCTCGGTTTTTTTATTTTTTAGCTTACCAAAAGACTGCAGCCTCTGATATCCGAATGGTCTATTCTTCCCAGAACTTGGAATTTTCCATTGTGGATTTTCCCTAAATCTTGTGTCGCGATAAAGCTGCACGAATGTTTATTCGCCAAGTCTATAATATTAATTGCCCCAGTCCTGCCCTCTTCCATGTAGGAAAATGGGTCTTCTGTATTACGAACCAAAATACGCATCCACGCTGGACACAGATATTCATTATTCCCCAGCGAATACGCCTGCGAAAGGAGTTCCGTCATGGAATATTCGGAGTAGATTTTTTCGGTTTGGAAACTGGTTTTCAGTATTTCCAAAAGCTCATCTTTGGTCATTTCTTCTTTTCTGCCTTTCATTCCGCCTGTTTCTATGATAATCAGGTCTGGATTTTTAGCCAAATCAAAACCTTCGTTTTCTTTACAAAAATCTGCAAAATCCAACAACGCAAAACTAACCCCAAAGAGAATGATTTTCTTATTATTCAGCTTTTTGAGAAGGTCAAGAAGTTCCCTGTGATTATACAAGAAATAGCCATTTTCCTGATGTCCAGATTTTTTCATCAAGAAATCCACCATATAGATTAGCGATGAATTTTGGCGTTCCAAATAACTTGGCAGCAGCCCTAAAAACACGAAATCTTCTGGCTTCCCGATGAACTGCTCAAAACTTTTGTAAATGCTCTCTTCGTATAAACCGAAATCTGCAATCCAATGTTTAGAAAGCGTCTGAATATTAGTCGTTCCAGATGACTGGAAATAGTTTTCCTTTTCTTTATTTTTATCTAAAATCGTGTGGTTTTTGAACATTTCTATCGGCAGAAAAGGAATCTCAGAAATCTGAGTGATTTGGTCTGGATTGATATTTAAGAAATCAACAAATTTTCTATAAACCTCCACATTTTCATACTGATAGTGAAAAGTTTCCAAACATTTTTCCCTAAAATCCTGCTCCGTTTTTATATCAAAAATTCCTTTCATTTGTCCATTTATTTATATTCCAGCAAATCAAATTTCTGCCCATCAAAAACACCATAAGTGAAATAAGAAATCCAGTCGCCAAGGTTGATGTAGAGCGAACCTGTTTTATCCAAATCCAAAACCATCGGCAGGTGGCGATGCCCAAAAACAAAATAATCTATCTTCTCTGTTTTCAGTTTTTCTTTTGCGTAAAGAATCAAAAACTCCTTGTCTTCGCCCAAAAACTGCTTGTCTTCCTCTCCTGAAATCAGTTTGTTTTTCGTGGAAAGATATATCGCCAGCCTCATCGCGATATCAGGATGAAGCCACTTGAAAAGCCAACGAGAGACAGGATTGGTAAAAACTTTTTTCATTCTCTTGTATCCCTTGTCCCCTGGCCCTAGGCCATCACCATGAGCGAGGAGGAATTTTTTCCCACCAATTTCAAAATATTGTTTCTCAAAAAAAACAGGAATTCCCAGCTCTTTTTGGAAATAATCTTTCATCCACAAATCATGGTTTCCCACGAAAAAATAAATATCTATCCCACTGTCTTTCAGTTCAGCGATTTTCCCTAAAACACGCACAAAACCCTTGGGAACCACATAGTCCCACTCATGCCAAAAATCAAATAAATCTCCCATCAGGAAAAGCACCTGACAATCATGCTTTATCTCATCCAGCCACTTCACGAAACGCTCCTCACGAGGTTTGCTCTCGGCAGGCGTAGGCGCTCCAAAATGCTGGTCTGATGCGAAATAAATTTTCTTATAATTTTCTAAATTTATCTTTAGCATGATGTGCTTTCTTTTCTATTCTAAAAACTCAAATTCATGGAACAGCCCTGCCCCAAATCTTCCTTCAGCATTCTTATAACCTACAATAACTCCTTGTACACATTCCTCTATCTGTATAACTACTACAAATTCAGAACCTTCATCACTATGTCATTTAGCAAGTTTGGGTAGTTCCATGTCATATGCTTTATGAAATTCTACATCAGTGTTTTCAATCACAAAAACTGCATTTTCATTTCTCACATCCTCTTCTTTGGCTATTCTACCCATAACACATGGAGTGGCTTTCCAATCTGGGAAAAGTTTTTCAGCTTCTTGTTTTGTATTCATTTTGTTTAATTATTCATTATCCTCCGCAAACCATTCTCCGTAAGAATTTTCGGTTTCGTGGAGTTTTAGATATACTAGCTGCACTTGGCTCGGCAGTCTTTTTTTGATTTTATCAGCGATTTCGTAGAGCATATTTTCGCAAGTGGGCTGATAATCACAGTAGATGACTCTATGCCCTTTCTGCTCCAATTCTTTCCCTAAATCCTTATGAGGAGACAGGGCATTTACCATCAGTCCGTGGTCCCATTCATCCACGATTTCTTCTTTCACAATGGCTTTGAGGTCGCCGAAATCAAGCACCATTCCGTTCTTTTCGTTGTTAATATCATCTATCGGTTTTCCCTTTATTGTTACAAAAAGTTTGTAGGAATGCCCGTGTATATTCTTGCATTTTCCATCATATCCGTAGAGGACATGAGCAGTCTCAAAAGTAAAAATTTTAGTTACCCTAATCATAGGGCAAAGATAGTGATAATGATTTAAAACAAAACCCTGTTCATATTATGTATTTTTAACTAATTTATTTTTCTATATTTGCGCATATTTTAACTTTTATCTATGGAACTATTATCATTATCGATGCCAAATTTTGCAGATCCGCAGATTTGGATTAGTTTATTAACATTGACCTTCTTGGAGGTGGTTTTAGGAGTGGATAACATTATTTTCGTTTCCATTTTGTCCAATAAACTTCCTGCTCAGCAGCAAAATAGAGCCAGAAATATTGGGCTGTTTTTTGCGATGATTTTCCGTGTCGGATTATTATTGACCATCAGCTGGTTAATTGGGCTGAGCGACCCTGTTCTTACATTAGATTGGTTCAATGACCCACAAAACCAAGGCAATGCATTGGCTTTAAGCTGGAAAGACATCATTCTACTCTGCGGAGGGCTTTTCCTTATCGTGAAAAGTACAATGGAAATCCACCACAAAATGCAGGGTGACGAGCACGAAGAATCTAATACATCCAAAGCCTCTGCGGCGATTACGATGGTTATCGTGCAGATTATTTTAGTGGATATGGTGTTCTCGCTAGACTCTATCCTTACGGCGGTGGGACTTGTTGATAATGTAGCGATTATGATTGCAGCTGTGATTATCTCTATGACAATAATGATGCTCTTCGCTGGGAAAGTGAGCAGCATTATAAACGCTCATCCAAGTTTGCAGATGCTGGCGCTTTCTTTCTTGGTTGTAATCGGCGTATTACTCGTTGCGGAAGGTATCCACCAGCACATTAGCAAAAATATTATTTATTCTTGCTTGGCATTCAGTTTAACAGTAGAGTTTTTAAACATCAGACTTCGTTCAAAACAAGAAAAACAAAAAAAAGCGGAATAATTTCCGCTTTTATTCTTATCTATTAAAATGACTACAACAATCAAACGCCCCATTACCTTAGAAACCGCGCTCAAGGAAGTAACCGAGGAGCGCTTTTGCAAAGGACATCATTACAAAAATGTTGCCCTAACCGATGAGATGGTCGCGCAAATTGTGCAAGTAAAATCGTTGGTTAATATGGGATTTATCAATACCGATATTACCGATGAAGCGCTACAGTATTTGGCGACTCTGCCAAAGCTAAAACTCGTTTTCTTAGAGGACAACAAACAAGTTACAGGCGAAGGCTTTAAGTACTTTGCCGACAAAACTATTGATCATATCTCGCTGGACGGTTGTCCCATAACTGATGAGACGCTAAAAATTGTCCTACAAGTACCACGCCTGAAGTCTCTTTCGCTAAAGAGAACCCGAGTTACTTTTGAAGGACTTATGACTGTAGCACATTATAACAAGGTGAGTTTCTACCTTGACAAACCTTTCACTGCCGAGCAGATAAAAGCCTTTGAACAAGCCCAACGCACGGCAGGCAAGAAGAAACCAACAGCACCCCCCACCGATGATTTGCCCATAGTAAAGCAACTACTTTTGGACTTCTTTGCGGCAATGACCGAGTGGGAAGCTTTTGCTACCAAGAATGGCGATACCCAAGAAGGCAATCTTTTGGTAAGAGAGAAATGCAAAGTCCTCTTCCAAAAGTATTGTACCGATAAGCGCAGGGCAGGCTATCGCCCTGAAGGCATTAGTTATTCTTTAGATAAAGGTGGTACCTATGGAGCACATCAAATCATTGATAGTGAATTGGTAACTAAAAATAAAATATACCTCTACACCCAAGATGATCGTAATGATCAGTTTCGTTTTCTTATCATCAGAAAAGAGGGCGAGTGGAAGATAGATGATTGTCAATGGCACAATGGGGGCTGGACTAAATACGGATTATGATTAAGAAAAGATAATTTAAAAATATAAATACAATGAAGGATATATCCCAAATATTAAAAGCTGATATAAAAATAGAAGATGGTATTTTTTGCTGTATGAATGACCATTTTGTCAGTGGAGATAATCAAAAATATATGAAAATGTATGATTGGATGTCTTTCTTTTATGATTTTGGAGAAAAATGGATAGGAAAACTCAAGTATGGAAATGGCATTGACCGCCTGCGTACGGAATTGATGAGCCGCTTGGAATGGAAGAATGCTATTTCGGTACTTTATGTTTCCATAGGTACAGGGGCAGACTTGCGTTATCTACCGCAAGGGATTGATCTGAAAACAATAGATCTTGTAGGAGCTGATATTTCTATGGGAATGCTCAAAAGATGTAAGAAACAGTGGCAAAAGAAAACAAACCTTACCCTTGTGCAATGTCCCGCTGAAGAGTTACCTTTTGCTGATAATATGTTTGATATTGTTTTTCACAACGGAGGTATCAATTTTTTCAACGATAAAGCTCTTGCTATGAGCGAAATGCTCCGAGTTGCCAAACCAGGAAGCAAGTTGCTTATCGCCGATGAGACAGCCGATTTTGTGGAGACCCAATACAAGAAAAGCGTCTTTTCTAAATCCTATTTCGAAGGCAAAACGGTTGATTTGAACGCCATAGAACAATGTATCCCAGCATCAGTGGTTGAAAAGAAAACAGAATTATTCTGGAATAACAAGTTTTATGGAATCACTTTTAGAAAAAGCAACTAAATGAGTTACATTACCTTTAAGAGCAAGCTCATAGAGCAAAAAGTAAAGCAATATCTGAAAAAGAAACACGAAGACCTTCTTGTAAAAGAAGGAAGGAGAGTGTTGGTTAAAGAAGAAGGAGCGACTTTGATTACCAAAATGCTCATTCATAACGATGATTTGCACTCGGAGGACTTAGCCGACTTGCAAATGTTCCCCAATATAAAGGAATTAGAGTTGCTATCGGAGAATATTACCGATTTAGAATCCTTACCACCCTTGGAAAAGCTACAAAAACTCTATTTGAATGTCAAGGCAACAGATTATACACCTCTTGCTAAGTACAAAAAACTTAAAAAAGTAGAGGTTTATGACAGTGGCGTGAGTGATATAACTCCTTTTTGCGAACTTTCCAAGCTAAAAGAATTAAGATTATCGTGCAATAAGCTCACTTCTTTAATAGGAATCGCTAAATTACAAAACCTAACTGAGCTTTGGTTGGATAGAAACCAAATCACCGATATATCCCCCTTGGCGTGGTTGCCCAATCTTGAATATTTGCAGTTAGATAGGAACCAAATCAGAGATTTATCTCCATTGAAAGCCCTTAAGAAGGTCACCACCTTATATTTGTATCACAATGAGGTAAAAGACCTTTCCCCTTTGAAGCATCTATCCTTGGAGGAATTGAACTTAGAGCAAAACAAGATAGAAGACCTTAGCGATTTGGTAGATATAGAGACTCTTAGAAACTTAAAAATATGTTTTAATCCTATAAAAGATGCCTCTCCTTTGCTGAAAATGCCTCATTTAGAATTTGTTTGTACAGATGCTGAGGATATCTACTTGCCTTTGGAACATTATCTCAATAAAATTGTAGTAAGAGAAGTGTTTGGAGGGCAGTACCCTAACTTTGAAGAAGCAGATACTTATATATTTAGTAAAAAAGAATGAAAAAAATGACCTTATTAGCCTCTTTGTTAGCCTTATTCTGTTGCGAAAATTCACCAGAAGAAAGAAAAGCCACAGAAGCTTTTCCCTTGCAATCCTTATTTACTTATGAGTATTGTGGAGAAAAGGATGGTTTTCAGTATTTCTTATTGGGCAACCAATGGGAGCGTAAAGTGTTCAAAGTAAAAAGTTCCGAAATAAACATTGATTCTCAATACCTTTTCCAAGCCAAGTCATCTTTTGAGCCTAAAATTCCTATCACACCCGTTGTTCAGGAAAAAGTCTTCGCTGAAATCCCTATGAATGGACAAAAACTCTATTTGTACAAAGAAAATGTAGTCATTCGCTATTTTCTCAACTGCTCTGATTTGCATAAAAAAGCAACCGACCAGCCCACTTATTTATATGATGAAATCACCCAAGAAGAAGCCGAAACGCACAGCCAAGAGCGCGCTTATTATATCGGCTATTTCAAAGGAGAACAGCTCGTTCGTTATGAAAAAATCTATCAAGGGAAAGTATTGATGGATAAAACTATCTCAGATTAGCCTTTTTCGCGAGTTCGAATAATTCTGGGTTGATGTGGCAGTATCCGCTTGGGTTTTTGTCCAAATAATCCTGATGATATTCTTCTCCATTGTAGAAATTTTTCAAAGGCTCGTTTTCCACCACTATGGGTTTTTCATAATTTTTTTGAAGTTCCGAAAGTGCCTCTTTTACCTCTTTTTCATCTTCTGAATTTATCCAGTAAATCCCTGTTCTGTAGCGGGTTCCAATGTCTTCTCCCTGCTGATTAAGGCTTGTAGGGTCTATTGTTTTAAAAAACAAATCCAAAAGCATTTCCAGACTTACCACCTTTGGGTCATAAGCCACCTTTACCACCTCTGCAAAGCCCGTGCTGTCGGTATATACCTGCTCATAAGTGGGATTCTCTATATTTCCATTAGCATAGCCTACCTGCGTAGCCGTTACTCCGTTGATTTGTTTGAAAAAATGCTCCGTTCCCCAGAAACATCCACCAGCAAAACAAATTTCTCTATCCATTTTATTTCTCACCCTTAAATTCTTTTATCGTTTCCTGATATAAATTCTCATACATCGGAATGATTTTCTTATAATCAAAAGTCTTTGCTACTTCTGTAGCATTTGTTTTCATTTCCTTTAAAACAGTTTCGTCAGACAAAATCTGAAGCGTATATTCAGCCATTTTATCCACATCGCCTACATTGGCTAAAAACCCTGTTTTTCCGTGAATATTAACTTCTGGAATTCCTCCTGTATTACTACTGACCACAGGCGTTCCTGCTGCCATAGCCTCTAGCGCCGCCAGCCCAAAACTTTCCTTTTCCGAAGGGAGAAGGAACACATCTGCATAGGTAAGCACTGGGCGAAGGTCATTTACTTTTCCCATGATTTTTATTTTGTCAATAAAATCTGGTTTTTCTGATAAGAAAGCATTTACTTTTTCCATTTCAGGGCCCTCGCCTACTATGATTAGTTTGCTCGGAATTTTCTGATTTACCTTTTCAAAAATCCCCAAAACATCCTGAATTCTTTTAACAGGTCTAAGGTTAGAAATATGCACCAAAATCTTCTCATTATCCTCTGCAAACTGATTTCTAAGACAAATTGAACACTGCTCAAAGTGTCTTTCTTCGATGAAGTTCGGAATCACATGGATTTCTTTTTTAATGTCAAAAAAAGCCAATGTATCCTGCTTCAAACTCTCCGATACCGAAGTCAGCGCATCAGACTGATTGATAGAAAATTCCACTGCATGTTTATAGCTCGGATGCTGCCCCACCAAAGTAATATCCGTTCCGTGAAGCGTAGTCACCAGCGGTAAATCCTTGCTTTTTTCTTTCAGCATCTGTTTCGCTGTAAAAGCCGCATAGGCATACGGAATGGCATAATGAGCATGGAGGACATCCAGCTGATACATACACACCACCTGATATATCATAGAAGACAGCGCGATATCATACGGCTGATGCCTGAATAACGGATACGCCTGCACATTCACTTTATGAAAAAAGATATTAGATCTGGTCATATCCAGCCTTGCTGGAAGCTCCGAACTGATGAAATGCACCTCATAGCCTTTTCGGGCAAGGTTCATCCCGAGTTCTGTCGCCACTATTCCACTTCCCCCATAAGTAGGGTAACATAATATTCCTATTTTTAACATTTTCTCTATTTATTTCTGTTTTGGGACATCTATTCCCATTCCGTATTTTATTTGTTCATTTACTACCACTGGCAGTCTTCCATTTATCTTTTGTTTTCCTAAATAAGCCTCTGCTGTAGCTTTCATCGAGAGAGGATTATTTTCATAAGAAACCAAAACCGATGAAATTCCGCTAATATCCACATCCTGAAGAGCATATGGACTTCCGAACACATTGAGAATCACTTTATTTCTTGATTTCACTTGATTGATGAGCCTTTTGCTCTCCCACGATATTTTATAAGGTTTGTAAGCCGTAGAATTATCCTTATGAAGACCGATGATTACCACTGCATTTTCAGGGATAGACTGGATTTCTTTGAAAGATATTTTTTTAACCTTAATTTCTTTAGACAATTCTTGTAAAAACGCCTCGTGCGAAGCCTCCTCTAACGGAAGATAATAAACCTCCTTTTCTCTAAGCGGGAAAAGCTGTTTTTCATCTTTTAATAAAGTCAAAGCATTGGCGTACAACTTCTCTGAAATTTTCGCGTGAGAATCATTATTCAGAGCATTATTAATTCCTTCTGAACTAAGCGGTCGCAGATTCTGAAGCCCCAAAAGATATTTGGTTTTCAAAATCTTTTTCACGCTCTCTTCCAGCCTTTTTTCGCTGATTTCTCCCTTTTGAATTGCTTCTTTTATCAACTTTTTCCCTGTCGGCACATCTTGGCTAAAAAGCAAAATATCATTTCCCGCCTTGAACGCCCTTAAATCCAATTCCCCAGCAGGATATTTTTTAGCAACAGCATTCATATTCAGGGCATCGGTAATGACCAGCCCTTCGTATCGGAATTTATTTTTCAGCAAATTCGTTACAATATCATAAGAAATAGAAGCAGGGATATTTTTCCCTTTTTCCAGCTGTGGGACATAGAGATGCGCTATCATCGCTCCGCCTATTTTCTTGTCCATCAAGGCTTTGAAGGGTGCCAATTCTATTTTATTCAGCCTCTCCAAACTATGTTTCACCACTGGCAAATCCAAATGCGAATCTACATCTGTGTCCCCATGCCCTGGGAAATGTTTAATCGCTGCCAGCACACCGTTATCCTGCAAACCTTGTGCATACGCCAGTGATTTCGCGATTACATTCTGAACATCCGAACCAAACGAACGATTGCCTATAATCGGGTTTTTGGGATTGGTATTCACATCCACCACAGGAGCAAAGTTCCAGTAAATTCCCATTTTCTTTGCATCTTCTGCTATTTTAGACGCCATTTCATAAACCAAATTATTGTCTTGAATCGCTCCAAGGGTCATCGCCCAAGGGAATTTGTGCGCTGTTTTTATTCTCTGATAAAGCCCCCATTCGGCATCCATACCAAAAAGCATCGGCACTCTGGATTTCTTCTGAAATTCATTTACCAACGCTATTTCCTGCTCGGCATTATCCTGCATCAGGATAATTCCTCCTATCCTCTCCTGCTCTACCAGTTTTCTCACTCCTGAGATATGGTTTTGGTCTTTATTGGTATAAAGCGCCACTATGTATAACTGCCCGATACGCTCATCCATGCTGAGTTTAGCATACATGCTGTCCGCATATTTCACGGCTTTTTTATCCAAATCTTTGGTGATATTTTTGGGAGAAAATTGTGCCTGTAAATATCCTACACACCCAAAAATAAAAACTAAAATACAAGAAATATTATTTTTCATAGTGAACAAAAGTACAATTTTCAGATAAAATAATCTTACTTTTGCATCAAAATTAAAGTTTTGATTAAAAAACTATTAGGACAAACGGCACTCTACGGCATCAGTTCGGTACTGGTGAGGATATTTCCTTTCCTCATCGCACCTATCATCACGAGGGCATTTTCGCCAGCAGAGTCTGCGCCCTTCGTAGATTGGTACTCCATTGCGGGAGTGGTTACTGTTTTTCTGACACACGGCATGGAGACCTCGTTTTTTCGTTTTGCTCAAGAGAAAAATATCAGCAAAGAAACGCTGGTTTCTACTTGTTCCATGAGCATCTTGGCAATGTCTTTTATTTATTTGGTCTTGGGATGGGTATTTCGGCACGAGGTTACAGAATATTTTCATACGCCAGACCAAATTCATTTCTTGATTTTATTTTTATTCATTCTTTCCATTGATGCCTTTTCTACAATTCCTTCAGCTGTTCTTCGTTTAGAGGGAAAACCGCTGCGGTATGTAGTATCCAAGGTAGCAGGAAGCGTGATTTATTTTGGGTTGGTGGTATTTTTTATCAATATTCTTCCTAATTTACCCAATGGATTCCTGGGACTGAAATACGATGCTGAGTTCGGCGTGGGATATGTCTTTGTGGCAAATTTGGTTCAAAGCATCGTTTCGCTGCTCATAGTTTCCAAGGAATTTGTGAATTTCAGTTTTAGGAGTTTTGATTTTTCTTTATGGAAAAGAATTATGAACTACTCTTGGCCTGTGATGGTAGCAGGGCTGGCGGGCATCATCAACCAGACAATGGACAGACAATTCCTAAAATATCTCCTCCCTGAGGAAGAAAGCAAACACCAAATAGGTGTATATGGGGCAGTCTATAAGATAGCGACATTCATCACCGTTTTTAGGCAGGCCTACCAATTAGGGATAGAGCCATATTTCTTTTCTAGTTTTAAAAATGAAAACGCGAAGAAAACTTATACCCTGCTGATGGATATCTTCGTGATATGCAGCTGTGTGATTTTCCTAGGACTTATCACTAATATTTCTTGGATTTCCAAAATCTACATCAACAATCCTCTCTACTACGAAGGTATAGAACTGATTCCGTGCCTTATGCTGGGAGCTGTGTTTTTGGGGATATATCTTAATTTATCCATTTGGTACAAACTCTCTGACCAGACCATCGTGGGGCTGTATATTTCCCTCATCGGAGCAGCGATTACGATATCTGTCAATTATTTCTTCGTGCCTGAATATGGATACTGGGCAAGTGCGGTGGCAGCGCTGCTGACTTTCATGTCTATGATGATAATTTCCTATATTTGGGGGCAGATAAAATATCCGATTCCTTATAATACGGGAAAAATAGTAGTCTATCTGCTTCTTTCCATAGGATTGGGAATGATTTCTTTTAAATATTTTAGAGAAAATTACATCATCAGTAACATTATTTTTGTAATTTTTCTGATATTTGTCGTTTTTAAGGAAAGAGCACTCTTGAAAAAATTTTTAAAAAGATGAAAATTAAGATTATAAATAAATCCAAACACCCACTTCCAAAGTATCAGACCGAGCTTTCGGCTGGAATGGATTTGTATGCGAATATCACAGAGCCTGTTCGGTTGGGCTCTTTAGAGCGAACAATTATCCCAACAGGTATTTTCATAGCTCTGCCAGCTGGATACGAAGCCCAAGTAAGACCTCGCAGCGGACTGGCTGCCAAGCACGGAATTACTTGTCTGAACAGCCCAGGAACGATAGATGCAGACTACCGCGGAGAGGTCGGCGTGATTCTCGCAAATCTATCCAAAGATGAATTTGTCATCAATGATGGAGAGCGAATTGCCCAGCTGGTCATCGCAAAACACGAAACTGCCCAGTGGGAAGAAGTAGACACTCTTGACGAAACAGAAAGAGGCGCTGGAGGTTTTGGAAGTTCTGGAACGAAATAACATTTTAAAAATTATAAAAATACATCTATTATGAAAATAATAATACCTATGGCGGGAAAGGGTTCCCGATTGAGACCGCACACTTTGACTGTGCCAAAACCTTTGATTCCTATCGCAGGAAAACCTATCGTACAGAGATTGGTAGAGGACATCGCAAAGGTGGTAAATCAGAAAATAGATGAAGTTGCCTTCATCACTGGTGATTTCGGAAGTCAAGTGGAACAGGATTTATTAGCTGTTGCAGAAAAATTAGGCGCAAAAGGAAGCATATACCACCAGACAGAGGCCTTGGGAACAGCTCATGCTATCAACTGCGCAAGAGAAAGTATGCAGGGGCCTGTAATCATCGCTTTTGCAGATACATTATTTAGAGCTGATTTTCATTTGGACACCAATTCTGATGGAGTAATTTGGGTAAAAAAAGTAGATGACCCGAGTGCCTTTGGAGTTGTAAAATTAGACGACTATGGTTTCATCACAGACTTTGTAGAAAAACCAAAAGAATTCGTGTCTGATTTGGCGATTATTGGAATTTACTATTTCAACAGCGCAGAAAAACTCATGGGCGAAATAGACTACATCATGAGCAACGACATCAAAGATGGCGGCGAATACCAGCTGACAACTGCACTAGAAAACCTAAGAAAAAAAGGAGCTAAATTCTCTTTAGGAAAGGTAAATGACTGGATGGACTGCGGAAACAAAACCATCACGGTGCAGACTAATGGCAAGATTCTAGAATACGAAAAAGAAAATCTTTCCGAGTATCCAGCTTCTGCACAGATAGAAAACAGTTTGATAATTCCTCCATGTTTCATCGGAGAGAATGTAAAAATCGTAAATTCTATCATCGGGCCGAGAGTTTCTCTGGGCAACAACACCATAGTAAAAAATTCTAATATAGATAATTCTCTAATCCAAGAAAGAACAGAAATCCAGTCTGCTAACCTGAGCAACTCCATGATTGGGAACTCAGCGAAGTATATCGGAACTTCTATCAATCTTTCTTTGGGAGATTTTTCCGTATTGGATTTCTCTGAATAATTTTTTTTAGAAGTGATTTTAATGATTAACAAAATGAAGAAATTAATAGCCCTATCAGCCATTATGGTGCTTTTAGCCTCTTGTGGTGCTAAAAAAAGCATCGCTGCTAACTCAGAAGTTCCTGCTGTTTCCAGCAACAAAAATTTCTATGATGCTATCACGAAAAAATCTGATTTTGATGCCCTTAAAATCACTTCTAAAATAGATGCAGAAGTAGGAAAATTCGTTCCTACCATTCATGCAACTATCTACATAGAAAACAACCAGAAAATATGGATGAATATGTCTGCTCTGTTTATGAATGTAGGCCGTGGAATAGCAACACCCAAGGGACTAAAAGCCTACGAAAAACTAAGCAGAACTTATATCGATTCTGATTTTTCTTATCTTAATAATTTACTGAAAGTCAATTTTTTAGATTATTCCTCACTTCAAAATTTATTGGTCGGAAAAGTTTTCTTTCCTGTCAATGAAAAAGATTTTAATCTAACCAAAGAAGCCGAAGAATACATCCTAAAACCGATTACTGCACAGAAAGTAAACATCGATGGAAAAACCAGCGAATACCTTACAGAATTCCGTTTTTCTAATGATCTGAACCTTACCAAAGTTTCTTTAAAAGACACAAAAACTGCGGATAATATGGAAATATTCTATGATAATTGGGTAGATATCAATGGTGTAAAACTCCCTAAAAATGTTAAAATAGTTATAAAAGGTAAGAAAACTGACCAAATTCTAATAGAAAACACGAAATTTGACTTTTCTAGAATGGAAACTCCATATTCGGTACCTAATAATTATAAAAAACGAGATTTCTAATGTATTTCAGGAAGATAAGCTTATTTATTGGAATTTTGTCTGCTTCGCTCTTTCTCGCTCAAAGAAGCAAGGAGGATTTACAAAGGCAAAACGCTGAATTAAAAAAACAAATCGAAACCATCAATGCTAACTTGGCTAAAGCAAAGTCCGAGGCTAGGCTCTCCATATCTTATCTTAATGATATCAATAAAAAAATTGCCCTTCGTGAGAAAGTCTATGGCAATACACAGAAAGAAAAAAGATTCATAGAAGATGATATTTATCTTCGTCAGTTAGAAATCAATAAATACAACCGAGAGCTGAAAGTTCTCCGTAAAAACTACGCCGAAATTCTCGTAAAAGCTTATAAAAACAAAGGCGTACAGAACAAAGTAACATTCATTTTGTCTTCTCAAGATTTGGGACAGGCGCTTCGTAGAGTACAATATTTGAAACAATACGGAGAATACCAAGACAAAAAAGCTGCAGAAATATCTGATAAAGCTAAAAAAATAAAAAGCACAATTGCCCTAAGAGAAAAATCCAAAAAAGACAAGGAAAATCTTCTCCTAAAACAGGCTAAAGATTTAGAAGTAATCGCTCAGGAAAGAAAAGAAAAAGAAATTTTATTAGAAGATTTCAGAAAAAATGAGGCGAAACTAGTTGCCGAGCTTAAACAAAAACAAGCCGAATCCAAAAGATTAGAAGGCGAAATCAGAAAAATCATCGCTGAAGAAATCAGAATCGCAAAAGCGAAAGAAGAAGCCGAAAGAAAAGCGCGTGAAGAAAAACTAAGACTAGCGAGAATAGAGGCTGAAAAAGAAAAAGCCAGAATAGAAGAAGCCAACAGAAGAGCTCGTGAAGAGGCCGAAAGAGCAAAAAGAAAAGCAGAAGAAGAAGAAAGAAGACTAGCCGAAATCGCTAGAAAAAAAGCAGAAGAGGAAAGAAAAGCCATAGAAGCCAACAACGAGGCCAAAAGAATAGCCGCTGAAAAAGCCAAAATGGAAGCTGCCGAAAAAGCTAAAATAGCAGCAAGTAAAGCCGAGGCAGCCAGAGTAAACGCAGAAGCTGTAGCCAAAAAAACAGAGTCTGAGAAAAAAGCCGTGGATGAGCGGGCAATGGCATCAGCTGGCGCAGGAAGTTCTGCTAGTAACAGTTTTGCAGAAAATAAAGGAAGACTTTCTTTCCCTGTGAGTCGTGGACGAGTTACACAGCGCTTCGGGAGACAGCCGCACCCTGTGTACAAGGGTGTTGTTATAGAAAACAATGGAATCAAAATAGCCGTAGAAGCAGGAACAAAAGCGAGAAGCGTTTTTGCTGGTGTAGTGGTAAATGTTTTGGCCAGTGGAGGTTCAAAAACTGTGATGGTAAAACATGGAAACTATTTTACTATTTATAGTAATTTAGCCAGCACCTATATTTCTAAAAATCAGACTATTTCCGCAGGGACAAATATAGGAGAAGTGGGACTTGACTTTGATGGGACTTACACCCTTGATTTCCAAGTTTGGAATCAGACAAATCCTGTAGATCCGTTGAGCTGGGTAACTAGCTAAGTTTATGATTAACTTTATCCTAAAAATTGTTTAATTTTGTTCTACCAAAATAAAAAATTATGAACAGTATTCTAACACCACTATTTATGGGACTAGGAATGAGAGAAATCTTAGTCATTGCTATCCTCATTTTATTACTTTTCGGAGCTAAAAGAATTCCTGAATTCATGAAAGGATTAGGCTCTGGAATCAAAGAGTTTAAAAAATCCATGAAAGAGGATGACAAAGAAAATGATAATACTGAAGACAAAACAACTAAATAAATTTTATGAATAATAATTCTTTCTCTGAATACGCTTGGAGCATTTTCAATAGGTCAATAGAGGACTATCACATCACTGATGACGTAGATGCTGTGAAACCAAATCACTATGAAAATAACAGTTTGGAACAGATTTTGTATGACAAAAACTGGATTGATACGGTTCAGTGGCATTTGGAGGATATCATCCGTGATGAAAATATAGATCCTGTAAAAGCTTTAGAAATCAAACGAAGAATAGATGCTTCCAATCAGAAAAGAACTGATTTAGTAGAGTTTATAGACAGTTGGTTTTTAAACAAATACAAAAACACCACACCAAATGCCGATGCCAAGATAAACACAGAAACACCTGCATGGGCTGTGGACAGACTGTCCATTTTGGCTCTAAAAGTCTATCATATGGACTTAGAAGCCAACAGAGCATCTGCAAGTAATAAGCATAGAGAGAAATGCCAAATAAAGCTGAATACTCTTTTGGAGCAAAAGAAAGACCTTAGCTCTGCTATTGACCAGCTGCTGAATGACATAGAAAACGGGCTCGTAAAAATAAAAACTTATAAACAAATGAAAATGTATAATGATGAGACTCTAAATCCTATATTATACAAAAAGAAAGAATAATGAATGTACTAAAAGTATTGGGAATTATCGGAATATGTGGTTTTGTAGTATCTGCGTGTGCAACAGAGAAAAATAATCTGTCTCCTACAACCGCTTTGATTGCTAACATATCTGAAAAAACACCTGAAGATGTAGTAAAAAATATCAGTGATAATTTAGACCTGATAAAATACTCTTCAGACATTACCAATGCTTTTAGCTCGTGCTCTTCTTTCTCACAAAAACCTGTAAATGAGGAGTTTTCTAACTTGAAATTCTACATCACAGAATACCTATACGCCGTGAAAGAGCACAACACCGTGGGAAAAGAAAAGGCTTTGTATAATTATGAGAAATCTTATAAAAAAATACAAAAGCTAAAAAACAATCTCAATGAAGATGAACAAGAGATTCTCAATAGGTTTTTAGTAAATATCAAAACCAATATCACTCTGATAGAATCCCTAAAAGACACTTTATAGAATGGTAAAAATTCAGGCTGAAGCTAATGTCCCTACAGAGTACGGAAAATTCAAAATCATCGCTTTCTCTGAAAAGGAACAAGACTGGATGCCACACCTTGCTTTGATAGCAGAAAATACGGACTTATCCAGCGTGGTAAATGTCCGTTTTCATTCTGAATGCATCACAGGAGAGATTTTCCATTCTAAAAAATGTGAATGCGGACAGCAGCTTTCCTCCGCGATGCAGTATACTCAAAAACACGGCGGCGTGATTGTCTATTTACGGCAAGAAGGCAGAAATATTGGTATTATCAATAAACTGAAAGCCTACGCTCTACAAGAAAAAGGTTTAGACACTGTGGAGGCCAATCTAGAACTGGGACTTCCTGCTGATGATAGGAACTTCAGTGTAGCAGTTGATATTTTAGAAATACTTGGGATAAAGGAAATCAACCTCATCACCAACAACCCTGATAAAATCAGTTTCGTAGAAAACAGCAAAATAAAACTACACTCCCGCATTCCGCTGGAGATAAAATCTAATGAAGAAAACCGAGATTATCTAAAAACCAAAAAAGATTTCTTCGGGCATTTCATTTCTGGAGAATAAACTAAAAAACCTTCCGAGAAAATCTTGGAAGGTTTTATTTTGCTTTATATTTTACTATAAAAAAGTAGTATCAAAGGAAAAAGGCAGTAAATCCTTTATGGAATTTATTTTTATAATCTTCTCTCCGCTGATGCTTGCGATGTAGATTTCTATATTTTGCGCTTGTTTCACTTCATATTCTACGATGCTCTGTCTGCATGAGCCACACGGAGGAACTATCCTGTCTAAGTCTGGATTCTCCTCCAAACCACCGATAACGAACAGCTTTTCTATTTTCTGGTTAGGAAAATTGGCACCCAGCCAAAAAATCACGCTTCTCTCTGCACACAGCCCAGATGGATAAGCCGCGTTCTCCTGATTGCTTCCTGTGTAAATTTCGCCATTTTCTAATAAAATAGAACAACCTACCAAAAATTTAGAATAAGGCGCATATGCCTTTAATCTGGAGTTTTTCGCTTCTTCAAAAAGTTTTTTTTCTGTTTCCGAAAGGGTATTTATGTTTAAAATTTCGTATTCTATTTCTAATTTACTTTTCATAAGAGTAGTTAAATTTTATTGATATAAGGACAAAAAAGAGGCTTTTAGAAAAAACCTCTTTTTCGTTATTCTTAGCTATTTACCACTATTTGCTGCGTTATAAACTTCTATTCTATAATCTTTGATATCGGCATTATTCTGCAAGCTTCTCATAAATGCTTGTGGGAAAACGCTTGCATTTTGCTGTTGAAGCTGCTGCTGAAGTTGTTTGATATCTCCTGCATCTTGCTTGTTCACAGTTACACCTTTATTTACTACTACATACACTCCTGCATTACCATCTATTGGATTAGATGTTTTATCCTTACCTATTGCAAACGCTGCTCCTGCTACCTTAGGCTCTAGCGCACCTCCTAAAACAGGACTAAGCAGATTGATTTGTCCTGATTCTTTGCTCACACCGAACAAATTAGCAATCGCACCTAAATCTTGAGCTTTTGCAGAGGACATTTTTTTTCTGATTTCTTTAGCCAAAAGCTGATTTTTTACAATCGGTTCTATCTGCTCTCTTACAGCTTCTGGATCTACAAGGCCTTCAGACTGTTTTCCATTCAGATAAACTACTATTCTATCTCCATTAGCCGTTGTAAACATTTCGCTCTCTCCTTTTGCTCTCTTCTTATCAAAAGCCCATTTTAGGATTTCAGCATCTTTATCTGTTCCTAAAAGCTGCCCTTGGAATCTCTGAACAAGTTTAGGATTTTGGAAGTTATAGTTGTTTTTCTTTGCAACATTTACAAACTCATTAAATCCTTTTCCTTGTATCTGCTGAGCGAAACTTGTAGACTGAGCATGAAGTTTGTCTGTTGTAGCATTTGATGCTTTGATTTCTTTCACCAAATTTGCTACTTTATAAGACATCGCACCAGGTTTTCTGTCTGTGATATTGATGATATGGTATCCATACTGAGATTCCACAACATCTACAGCACCTTTCGGACTTTTATCAAGATAATTTTGGAACTCTGGAACGAAACCAGCCTGTCCTGTAGTTCTCCATCCTAAATCTCCTCCATTCTGTGCAGAACCATCAGCAGAAAGATTAAGATATTCTTCAAACTTCGCTGAATTTGCTTTTGATTCTGATGCTATTTTTTCTGCTAATTGTTTAGCTTGCTCTTTTGTTCTTTTTGTAGCTTCGCCTTGTGCAGTCGGAAGACCTTGATAAGCAATCAAAATATGTCTTGAACGGATAGAGTCTGTAGCTTTTTTGTTCAAAAGTTTAGAAACTACATAATAGTTCCCTTCTTTATAAGGTCCAAAAGTCTGTCCAAGCGCCGCTCCTGCTATCTGCTCTCTGATTCCATTTGGAAGTTGTTCTTTGGAATAATAGTTCGGGTCAAAACCAGCCTGAGAATGCGTCAGCACGAATAAACTATCACTCTTATTAGTCTTGAAGTTTTCCAATCCATTTCCTACATCTACTCCCTCGTTATAAAGTTTGTTGATTTCTGCCAAAGTAGCCGCTTCATCAGCTTGTGTAGGTTCAGCTTTGAAATAAACCAATCCTAAATTTCTGCTCTCTGTCACTTTGAAAGTTTGTGGATATTTCTTGATGTATTCCACCAAATCCTGAGAAGTAACTTTCACTGGATTTTTCTTTGCGAAATCATCATAGCTTATCTTCACATATTCTATATTCGCCAGCTCATCTCTGTATTTCAGCATCAGCTCAGCTTCTTTCTTATTAGAAGTAAGTCCCACAGAAAGGTTGGTAAATACCTGACGAGCCATGATTCTGTACTCTATACCTTTTCTAAAACTAAGCCATGAGTTATACTCATCCACATTGCTTGATTTCAGCTGTTCTATCTGCTTTTTAAAATCACTTACATTAAAGTTAGGATTTTGGGCAAACATAGGGTCAAACGGCAGCTGGTTCCAGAAAAACTCTTCTGTCATTTTCAAACCTAATTTTTCAAACTCCTGTTTGATAAGTTTAGATTGTACTATACTCTGCCAAGCCTGCTCTTCCAGACCGTTAGGCGACTGCCCTTGTTGCTGTGCCTGCTGCTGCATCATATTGAGGGTTTCTAGATACTCTTCTCTAGTTATTTTCTCTCCATTCACCTCACCGAAGACATTCGGGTCATTACCCATCATCTTCTCTACAGTATCAGGATTAATGAAAAATGATACAAGGGCTACAGCGATGAATACCACCACAAGCCAAGATTTCTTTCTTATCTGTCCTAAAAGTGTCATTGTAATTAACTCTTTAAAAATTATTTAGTCTGCGAAAATACAGATTTTTAAATGAATACTAAAATTTTTCATTAGTTTTTAACTTCCATTCTCTATGTTTTTATGATTTTTCTTTTATTCTGTATGAATTTAGACAAAATCTAAAAAGAATTATTGATGTATAAAAACAAAAATTCTTCCCAAGTCAAAAAATATTTTACGCACCATTTTAATCAAAAACAGTACATTTGCTCAAAATTATTCTATAATGAAACAAGATTTTTTTAACTACCAAGCGCAGACCTCACATTTTGCCTCTGGTTTTGAGGTAGAAAGAGCGGAGGGCAACTATATATATGGTAAAGACGGCAGAGCATATCTAGACTTTGTTTCTGGAATTTCTGCCAATGTACTGGGACACTCCCACCCTAGAATCATAAACGCCATAAAAGAACAAGCAGACAAATACCTGCATGTAATGGTCTACGGAGAATATGCACTAGAAAAACCCGTAGAATTGTGCAAACTTTTAGCAAAGGTTACGCCTGACCCACTAGAAGTCACCTATCTGGTAAACAGTGGTGCAGAAGCCATAGACGGCAGCTTAAAACTTGCCAAAAGATACACCGGCAGAGAGGAAATCATAGCTTTTCACAATGCCTACCATGGCAACACCCACGGAGCGCTGAGCGTGGCAGGAAACGAATACCACAAGAGAGCCTTCCGTCCGCTGCTTCCGCTGGTGAATTTCATTCATTTTAATAATGAGGAAGATTTAGCTAAAATCACCGAAAAAACAGCAGGTGTAGTTGTAGAGACTATACAAGGCGCAGCAGGATTTATCACACCAGAAAACGACTATCTGAAAAAACTAAAAAAGAGATGCGAAGAAGTGGGCGCTCTACTTATTTTAGATGAAATACAACCTGGGTTCGGGAGAACAGGAAAACTTTTTGGGTTTGAGCATTACGGCATTGTTCCAGATATTCTCGCAATGGGCAAAGGAATGGGCGGCGGTCTTCCCGTGGGTGCCTTTATGAGCAGCAGAGAAATCATGAGCTGTCTATCTCACAGCCCTAAATTAGGCCACATCACCACTTTCGGAGGAAATCCACTTATCGCAGCTTCTTGTTTGGCTACTTTGGAGGAAATTTTAGAAAGCGGACTACTGGATGAAATAGAAGAAAAAGAAAAACTATTCCGAAAACTTTTGGTTCACCCTAAAATAAAATACATCAACGGAAAAGGAATCATGCTGGCGGTCAATCTGGGAAGCCCTGACTACTGCATCCGTGTGGTAGAGCAGTGTATGAAAGACGGACTTATCGTATCCTGCCAGCTCTACCGAAATGATTATCTGAGAATTTCGCCTGCGCTTATCCTCAACAAGGAAGAAATAGAGAAAGGCTGTGCTATTATTCTAAATGCCCTTGACAAGGTATCATAACGAAAAAAGCAGACACAAAAAGACAAATAAAAAGGCGAAAATTTATGATTTTTTGCCTTTTTTCATTTATAGTGACAAAAATCACTTGGACAATATTTTAAAGCTAAAAAAATAATGATATATTGCGACCCGAAAATGTATATGTATGGCTAAAACTAAAATACAATTTGAATTTCCGCTTCACTGCCTTCCAGAAATTCTGTTTGAATACATTGCCACTGCAGAAGGGCTGGCTGAATGGTTCGCTGATGAAGTGACAGAAAAAGGAGATGATTTCTACTTCAGCTGGAACGGCGGCCCAAAAGAAAAAGCGACCCTTACCAGATACAAAGTAGAACAGTCCGTGAGATTCCGATGGGAAGAAGATGAAGGAACTAAATATTTCTTCGAGCTGAATATTGTAATTGATGAAATTACAAACGACCTTTCTCTGAACATTACCGACTTCTGTGAAGCTGGCGATGAAGAAGAAACTCAGCAATACTGGGAAAACCTTATCGAAAATCTAAAAATAAAATTAGGAGCTGCCTAATGAATGACAATCGTGCTTTTCTCTATGGCGATGCCGTGAGCGTATATTTTTTTGTAAGAAACGGAAAACTCATCCTTACCGAAGAATGCTATTTTTTCCTAATGGCCTCTATGCGAAAGATGAGAATGAACATTCCGCTTTCTTTCAATCTGGAATATTTCATCGATATTCTTGAACAAAAAATAGCTGCCTACGCCCTTGAAAACGCGTTTATTCATTTTTTAGTTTATAGAAATACTGATAATTTAAATTTAGCCAAATCTCCCGTTCAGTTTTTCATTGATGCAGAACCGACACAAGATATTTTGCAGATCAGCAAAACATTAGAAGTAGATTTGATTAGGGAAATCACTGTAAACACCAATATTCTAAGCAATATCTTAACCCATTGCCCAGAGAATATTTATGCCGAAATATACGCTGGAGAAAACGAGCTGGACGACCTGCTTATTCTAAACCCAAACAAAAGAATTGCAAGGGGAATTTGGGGAAATTTCTTGTTTTTAGAAGGAAACACCATCCGTATCCCGAAACAGACCGAAGGCGCCTACATCTCGCCGCTGATGGAGAATTTCGTCACTTTTGTTCACAAAAATAGATTAGCCGAAATAGAACAGGCAGAAATCAGCCCTTTTGAAAGCCAAAAAGCTGATGAAATCCTGATGATTTCTGATAGAAAAGGAATTTTTTCCATTAGCAAAATCAGAAACAAAGTCTTTGATAACAAGCAATTTAAAGACTTTATAAATCAATGGAAAAATAGTTTTGATACTCCTGAGGAGTCATAAACTATTTATCATTCTTCTTTCCAAATAATGCGAAAATAGAAATCAGCCCAAAGACAAGCGTAGCAATAGTCTGTATCAAATGGGAAATCAGCGCATAGGAAATCCCGACTTCCTCGCCCTGAGAATGGCTTTTACCAAGAGAAATAAAAATCCCTACAATAGCGATTTTAACTACGATATGGTAAGAACCTGCACCGCCAGAAGTAGGCACCATCATCCCAAGAGTTCCTGCCGTAACGAGTAGAAAACCATCGCCGATGGTGAAATCAGAAGTTTCTTTCAAGGCAAAACAAACCAAATACGCCGCAAGAAAATAGCAAATCCATATTCCTGCCGAATGAAGCACAAAAGCAAGTTTGTTCTTGATTTTTCGGACAGCTAAAAAGCCATCTATCAAGCCTTTAACGAAAGAAATAATTTTCTCTTTAAATTTAATTACAAAAACCACCGAAGCAAGCAAAACAAGGACTAAAAGAACTATTTTCAGATTAAAATAAAACGCATCCAAATCATCTACTCCATGGTTTAGCAAGAAATTATCCGTAGATGTCAGATCCTTTTTTTCAGAGACTTTTCGTGTGGTAAGCAGGTTGTAAAACGACGCTAAAACCTTTCCATTAAAAATAAAAGTCAGCAGCAGAAACAAAAGCATAAAAACCAAATCCACCAATCGTTCTATGACTATGGTCGCGATGGATTTTTCTACTGGGACTTTTTCGATTCTGAAAAGTGTGGTCGCCCTCGCGATTTCACCGCTTCTTGGAATGGTAAGATTCATCATATACCCGAAGGCTATCGTCCAAAAGGCATTAGAATTACGGATTTGATAGCCCATCGGTTCTAAAAGAAGATTCCAGCGCACCGCACGAAACCAATACGCCAAAACTGCAAAAAAAGCAGACATAAACGCCCAGAAATAGTTAATCTCAGCAAAAGATGCTTTCACCTTATCAAAATCCAAATCTCCCAAAGCCAGCCACATAAAAAATGCAGCCAATCCAGCTGAAATTAAAATCGTAAAAATATTCTTTATTTGCTTCCTTGTGAGGCTCATTATTATTCTAATAAATTAGTTTTTTCATTAGGAAAAACCACTTTAGGTTCAAAGGTTTTCGCTTCCTCTGGTGTTATCTGTGCATAGGCTATGATGATGACAATATCGCCTTTGTGGGCTTTTCGCGCTGCTGCGCCATTCAGACAGATTACTCCTGATTTTCTCTCGCCTCTTATTGCATAAGTGTCAAAGCGCTCTCCATTATTCACATTCACCACATAAACCCTCTCGCCATGGATAATTCCAGAGGCATCCATCAGGTCTTCGTCTATGGTAATGCTTCCTATGTAGTTCAGATTCGCTTCTGTAACGCTTACTCTATGAATTTTTGATTTAAAAACTTCTATTAACATGCTGCAAAATTATTGATTTCTTTTTAAACATACCTAAGATTTAATTAGTATTTTTGCAGCCTTAAATTTCTAAATTTTACACCAATGAAAAAGTTAATTTTACTTTCAGCATTATATGGAGTATTTTTCGGTATCAATACTATGAAAGCTCAAGATGCTGACACCAAAAATCTTTCCTAACAACGGGAGTTTCCATAAACATCCCAAAAGAACACAGCATCGCGGTATATGGTGGGGTGAGCACATCACCAGAGCACACACAAATTGCAATGGTAATGCCTAATATCAAAATCAATAAATACATTTCCTTTATGCCTCTTTATGTATTTCTAAAATCTCCTCAGGCACACAGCAAGGAAGCGAAAGAGCATCAAATCAATGCGATGCTGACTTTCTCCCTTCCTCTGGACAAACAAGGTAAATGGATTTTACAAAACCGAAACACTTATCTGCATAGATTCATCGTAGGTGGAGAGGATTTTGATTTTTATAGAGGGCGTCTAGGTATCGTACATAGAGCTAAAATCTTTGATAAATCTGTCAATTTCTTTGCTCACGATGAAATTTTCATTGACTTAAAAAAAGGAGACTTTGCTAGAAACAGAGTGTATTTAGGAGCAGATATCAAGCTTTTCAACTGGCTGAATCCACAGTTCTTCTACATTTATCAATCTCATAAAAACCACGCAAGTCCGAACAACCATCTTTTCGTAATTGCGGCTATTATTCCTCTTGGAAATCACGGATTTTTTGGAGCTAAAAAGTAAACTTCAATTAAATTTATCTTAAATTCACGAAAATCAGCAATTTTATATGATAAAATATTTGGTTTTTGTTTTATTTATTTTATATTTGCTGAACATAAATTTATAAAATAACATTATTATGAACAAGTCTGAATTAATCGACGCAATTGCAAAGGATGCAGAAATCACTAAAGTGGCTGCTAAGAAAGCGTTAGAGTCTTTCATTGAGAATGTTACTAACACGCTTAAAAAGAAAGATGGTAAAGTAGCATTAGTAGGATTTGGAACTTTTTCTGTAACAGAAAGAGCAGCAAGAACTGGTATCAACCCAGCTACTAAACAACCAATCAAAATCGCTGCTAAAAAAGTTGCTAAATTCAAGCCAGGTGCTGAGCTAGCTGATGCAGTAGCAGGTGCTAAGAAAAAATAATTGTTTTTCAATTAAAATAAAACCGTTGTAGATTTACAACGGTTTTTTATTTCCATCTTTTTATTTTATCTTTGCTGTTTTAATAATATCATCCAATGAAACGATTAACGATTAAAGAAATTCTTGATAATTACACAAAACATATTCACCAAGACATCTGTATCCAAGGCTGGGTCAGAGCTTTTCGTTCTAACAGATTCATCGCACTGAGCGACGGTTCTACAGCGAATAACATCCAGATTGTAGTGGATTTTGAAAAATTTGATGAAGAAATTATCAAAAAAATCCATACAGCGTCCTCTCTGAAAGTGACAGGAGAAATCGTAGAAAGCCAAGGTGCAGGACAAAACATAGAAGTTTTAGCAAAGAAAATAGAAATTTTAGGAGATAATTTCACTGATGAGCTGGAAAAAACGGTTCTTCAGCCTAAAAAACACTCTTTAGAATTATTGAGAGAACAGGCTCATTTGAGATTTAGAACTAATCTTTTTGGGGCTGTGTTTAGAATTCGCCATGCTGTGAGTTTTGCGATTCATCAGTTCTTTAACCAAAATCAATTCTTCTACATCCACACGCCTCTAATCACAGGAGCTGATGCTGAGGGAGCAGGAGAAATGTTCAAGGTTACGAACTTTGACCTGAATAAAATTCCAAAAACAGAAGATGGAAATGTAGACTACGACCAAGATTTCTTTGGTAAGAAAACTTCCCTTACGGTTTCTGGACAGCTAAATGTGGAAACCGCGGTGATGGGACTAGGAAGGGTTTATACCTTCGGGCCTACTTTCCGTGCAGAAAACTCTAATACAACCAGACACCTAGCAGAATTCTGGATGGTGGAGCCAGAAGTGGCTTTCAATAATTTGGAAGACAACATAGACCTAGCAGAAGATTTCTTGAAATATGTAATCAACTATGTATTAGATAATTGCAAAGATGATTTAGAACTTCTTGACAAGAGATTTGCAGAGGAACAAAAACAAAAACCTGAAAAAGAAAGAGCAGCAGAAGGACTGATAGAAAAACTTCAGAATGTAGTGAAAAAGCGTTTCGTAAGGCTGAGCTACACGGAGGCTATCGAGATTTTACTTAACTCTAAAGAAAATAAAAAAGGTAAATTCCAATTCCCAATAGAGGCTTGGGGAGCAGACTTACAATCTGAGCACGAGCGCTATTTGGTGGAAAAACACTTTGAAAGTCCAGTGGTTTTATTCAACTATCCGAAGGATATCAAGGCGTTTTATATGAAGCTGAACGATGACCAAAAGACCGTAGCGGCTATGGATGTTCTTTTCCCTGGAATCGGTGAAATCATCGGTGGTTCTCAGAGAGAAGAAAAACTGGATGTTCTTGTCCAAAAAATGAAAGACATGAATGTAGATGAGGAGGAACTATGGTGGTATCTGGATACTAGAAAATTCGGTTCTGTGCCTCACGCTGGTTTCGGGCTTGGGCTGGAGAGATTAGTATTATTCGTAACAGGAATGACCAACATCCGTGATGTGATTCCTTTCCCAAGAACACCAAGAAACGCAGAGTTTTAAGAATTATGAAAATAACTTATAGGGACTATCCCGAATTTGAAGCTGTTGCTAAAATTTGGAACAAATTTGATACTGTAATTTATATTGAGTTTGATGAAGAACTAGAAGCAACCAAAGAAGAACAACAAAAATATTTTCAGAAAATAGAGGAAAAAATCCAGTGGATAGAAAGCCATAAGGATTTGATTTTAGATACTTTCATTAAAGAAGAATCTATTTTTGAAGGGCTGAACGACTGGATTTCAGAAGAAATAGCAAAGAAAGGAGTTGCTGAATATTTTGATGAATTCAGCCTTGATAGAACAATTTCTGAAAAGGAATTTAAAGAAGCTATCGGCGTTCGTTCTCTTAATTTTTATATTGATAGTGAAGAGATTAGCTGTGATTTTGATTTAGATGCAGAGCCAAATTATTTCTTTGACCATTTAGCCAATATAGAAATAGATGAAAACAACCAGATAGAAATGGGAGGAATCAACGGGTAGCTTCTAAAACTAATAATCTAAAACTGATATGCTCAAACAAAATTTACAACTTAAACTTGGTCAAAAACTCGCTCCACAGCAGATTCAGTTAATGAAGCTCATTCAGCTTCATACGCTGGAATTTGAGGAGGAGCTGGAGCGCGAGCTAGAGGAAAATCCTGCTTTGGAAAAAGTAACGGATGATAAGGAGGAGGATTATGACAATTTAGGAAACGACTACGAAAGCGAGGGAACGGAGAGCATAGAAACGGATTTCAATGTTGATGAGTATCTATATGATGATGAGCCCAGCTACAAAACAGCATCCAGCAACTACTCACCTGATGATGAGGAGTTTGATAACGAAAGTTTATTGACCGAGGGACAGACCATTTATGAATATCTTTTGGAGCAGATTAGACTTAGTAATATTTCTGATGAGGAGCTAAAAATAGCCGAATATCTCATAGGAAACCTTGACAATGACGGGTATCTTCGCAGAGATTTAAAATCAATCGTGGATGATTTGGCTTTCTCACAGGGCATTTATACAGATATTCCTAAACTGGAATACATTTTAGAAAACTATATCCAAAAATTAGAACCTGCGGGCGTGGGCGCTAGAAACTTACAAGAATGTCTCCTTCTACAAATAGAGAAAAAAGTAAGCGACAATCCCAATGTAAGCATTGCTGCCAGCATACTGAAAAACCAGTTTGATGCACTGAGCAACAAGCATTATTCTAAAATTATCCAGCGGTATAATATCGATGAGGAACAGCTGAAAGATGTCCTAGAAGAGATTGCAAAACTTTCACCAAAAGTAGGCGGAAACTTTGATACACAGACCATTACCATCAATCAAGAAATTATTCCTGATTTTATCATTCAGGTAAAGGACAACGAGGTAATTCCGATGCTTAACAATAAAAACGCTCCTACACTGAGGGTTTCTAACGAATACAAAGAGATTTTAGAAACATATTCTAACGATAAAAGCTCTCCTGAACACAAGCAGGCGGCTCTTTTCATTAAACAAAAATTAGATGCCGCGAAATGGTATATAGATGCTGTTAATCAAAGACAAAACACTCTGATACAGACCATTACAGCCATTGCTAAGATGCAGAAAGAATATTTCATCACAGGGGACGAAAAAAACATCAAACCTATGATTCTGAAAGATATTTCTGACATCACAGGATTTGATATTTCTACTATTTCTAGGGTGGTTAAGAGTAAATATGCTGACACACCGCATGGAATAGTTTATCTAAAAAATCTTTTCTCAGATAGTTTGACTAATGATGAAGGAGAAGAAGTTTCCACAAAAGAAATCAAAAACCATCTGCAAGAAATAATCGACAAAGAAAATAAAAAGAAGCCTCTCACGGATGATGCACTAGTTACAGCACTGAAAGAAAAAGGGTACAATATCGCCCGAAGAACCATTGCTAAATACAGAGAACAGCTCAACATTCCAGTGGCAAGACTACGAAAAGAACTTTAATAAAAACTAATAATATTATGGCTGAAATTTTAGATGGACTAAGTGTCTCTCACAAAATAAAACAAGAGATAAAAGAAGAAGTTACGAAAATCGTACAGAGCGGCAAAAAAGCGCCTCACCTAGCAGCTATACTGGTAGGAGAAAATGGTGCCAGCAAAGCCTATGTAAACAGCAAAGTCAAGGATTGTAAAGAAGTGGGATTTACCTCATCACTGCTAAAATTTCCTGACACGATTTGTGAAAATGAACTTTTAGAAGAAATAAAAAAACTAAACGAGAACGAGGAAATAGACGGATTCATCGTGCAGCTTCCTCTTCCGAAAGGCATAGACCAAGAAAAAATCATCATGGCTATCGACCCTAAAAAGGATGTGGATGGCTTCCACCCAGAAAACTTTGGGAAAATGGCCTTAGAAATGGACTCTCTTCTGCCTGCTACTCCATTTGGGATTATGCAGCTTTTGGAGAGATATAACATTGACACCAAAGGAAAAAAATGTGTAGTTATCGGCCGAAGCAGAATCGTTGGGCGTCCTATGAGTATTCTAATGAGTGCCAAAGGAACTGATGCCACGGTAACGCTCATCCACAGCCATACGCCTAATATTGAAGAATATACCCAAAAGGCAGACATCGTCATCGTAGCATTAGGTATTCCTAATTATCTAAAAGGAGATATGATAAAAGAAGGTGCCGTGGTTATAGATGTAGGAATTACGAGAGTGAATGATGATAGCGAAAGAGGTTATCATTTAGTAGGAGATGTAGATTTTGAAGCATGCGAAAAGAAGGCAAGTTTTATAACGCCTGTTCCTGGTGGCGTAGGCCCTATGACTAGAGCCATGCTGATGAAAAATACGCTTTTAGCTTATAAAAAATAGTGAGTGAAAAATGTCAGATTTTAGTAGTGAACAAAAAATATTATTAAATCAAGGTAAAATGCTCCCTGTTATGGAGCATTTTTATACTATTCAAGGTGAAGGCGCCCACTCTGGCAGGGCGGCTTATTTCATCCGTTTAGGCGGCTGTGATGTAGGATGTCACTGGTGTGATGTCAAAGAAAGTTGGGATGCTACACTTCACCCATTGATGGATGCAGAAGAAATCGCTGCCATAGCGGCTAAACACTGCAAAACCATAATCATCACAGGCGGTGAGCCTCTGATGTGGGATTTGAATATTTTAACAAAAAAACTAAAAGAATTAGGCTGTACGATTCATGTGGAAACCTCTGGCTCGCACAATCTAAGAGGACATATCGACTGGATTACTCTTTCGCCCAAGAAAGTAAAACTTCCAAAAGAAGAAATTTATCAAATGGCTGATGAGCTGAAAGTGGTTATTTTCAACAATCACGATTTCAAATTCGCTGAAGAACAAGCTGCCAAAGTATCAGAAAAATGCAAACTATACCTGCAGTCTGAGTGGAGCAAAAGGGAGCAAAACTATCCAAAAATCACAGATTACATTCTACAAAATCCTAAATGGATAACTTCCGTACAAACGCACAAATATCTGAACATTCCATAAAAAAAGGGAGAGCATTATCTCTCCCTTCTTGGCTTTTTATTTTGAAGGTAGAGCACCTGTCCCTCTTTTGGTTCTTGTCCCTCCTCCATTCTATTTTTTAGATATAAATACTTTAGTTTTATCCCATATTTCTGGGAAATATCATACATCTTTTCGCCTTTTCTCACGGTATGTGTTTCTCGGCTTCCATAAGATTTTTTAGGCTCTAAAAAAACAATCTGATTTTTTTTCAAATCAGATGTTTTTAAATCATTATAATCTTTCAGGTCGCTCACTCTAAGATTATATTTTTTCGCCAAAGCAGAAAGAGAGATATCTCCTCCCAAAACCACATATTTCAAATTAGAATTAGGATGATTCCTCTCATTTAGGCTATGCAAAACGGCTTCTTCTGTGAGTCTTCCTTCTTCGTACTTGTGTAGCTCTGGTTCTTTTTTTTTACCAGACTCTACTTCTGGTTTAGATATTTCTGTTTCTGGTTTTGTTTCTTGCTTTTGAACTACTGGCTCTTTTGGTTTTTCTTCATTTAGTACAGGCTCAGTTCTTACTTCCTCTTTTGTGGATTTTTCTTTAACTGGCTCTTGACTTTTAATTTCTTGATTTTCAGATTTATACTCTGGATACAATTCTTTTAGCTTTGCAGAAACTTCATGTGGTTTTATATTATCAAATTCATGCAATCTGTATTTTTCTATTTTGTTTATCAGAATCTGCGCATATCTGGGATTAGTAGCATATCCAGCTTTTTTAAGCCCATACGCCCAGCCTTTGTAATCTTTGATATCTAATTTAAAAAGTCCTACATAATACTTTCTCGTTGTCAAAAACAAAGAATGGTCTCTGTAAGATTCTCTCGGGTCATCATATACACGGAAACACTCATTCGGTGCGTCATCTGTATGTTTCATGGTTTTTCCTGTCCAGTTTTCTTTACATTTTATCCCAAAGTGATTTTTCCCTTCTTTTGCCAAACGGCTCTGTCCTCCTCCTGTTTCCAAAATCCCCTGAGCGAGTTTGATACTTGCTGGTATTTTATACAGCTCCATCTCTTCCACTGCATATTTAGCGAAATTCTGGATGTATTGGTCATCTGTTTTCCAATCCTGAGCGTGAGAAAACAGCCCCAATCCTGCCATTGATAATAAACACAATAATTTTTTCATTTTTAGTTAAATTTTATTTTGATTAGTTCTTTTTTTGTCTTTTTCAACCATTCATTTGCCCCTAAAATCCCCTGCAATCCTCCTGTATGAAATGCTAAAATCCTGCTGCCCTGCGGGAAATAGCCTTCCTGTATCAGTTTCATCAAATTTCTCATCATTTTCCCTGTGTATATTGGGTCAAGAGGAACATCATACCACTCATAAAAATCATTGATAAATTTAATATTTTCATCTATAATTTTCCCATATCTGCCATCATGAGCATCAAAAAGAGTAAAATTCTTCCTTCCGCTCAGCCCTTGGATTCTTTCCTCCAAAGTAGGGTCATCCACCACCTTGAACCCCAGTATTTTCTGGTGTTCTTCTGCAAATTTGGACAAGCCCGAAATGGTTCCTCCTGTCCCAACCGCGGTGCAAATATAATCAAATTCTTTTGTCCGCTCGTCCAGCATGTGTTTCACCCCTTCCACAGCCAGTTCATTGGTTCCGCCTTCAGGGACAATAAGGGCTTCGGGAAATTTCTCCTGCAAATCTTTGGTAATTTTTTCCTTATCTCTGTATGCCTCTCTGGTAACGAACAAAAAATCCATTCCTCTCCTGTGAGCATCTTCCAGCGTGAGGTTTCCCTGCCAGTTATTCTCCAGCTCCTCTCCACGGATAACGCCCAGAGTTTTAATATTGTATTTTTCTCCAACAGCAGACGCCGCCGCGATATGATTAGAATACGCTCCCCCGAAAGTGATTATCAAAGGATTTTTCACCTCTCGGGCAAGGTATGTCTTTACATTATAAAACATTTTCCAATACTTATTACCCGAAATCTGCGGATGAACCAAATCCTCGCGTTTTACGGACAATTTCACGCCTTCCTCCAGCGGAATATCTACTATGGGAATATATACTTTATCAACCTCCATACTACAAATTTCGGAATTTTTATTTGATTTTAAAGATATTTATGCATTTTTGTCGTAAAATTTTCTTGGCATAGGAATTGTGCCATATGAGAGACTGTTTTTTTATTTACATCAATGAAAAAACAAGAAACACCAAAGTGACATTTTGTCATTTAATCTTTTAGTTTTAATAAAATTATGATAGAAGAATTTGAAGATATCTCTTTTGAAAGTCTTATGGACGATGGTTTCAGTGTTATAACCGAAGAAATTCACGATAAAAACGAACACCCAAAGGAAGAACAGGAGTCCTTCCCTATTTTGCCTGTGAAAAATATGGTAATGTTTCCCAATGTGGTGATTCCCATCACTGCTGGAAGAGGCAAGTCTATAAAACTGCTGGAAGATGCCTATAATAAAAAGGAATACATAGGTGTCATCTGTCAGAAAAACTCTGATGTAGAAACACCAAAAATTGGTGATTTGAACTCCATAGGAACGATTTCAAGAATTATCAAAATCATCAAACTTCCTAATGGAAATATCACCGCCATCACTCGTGGTGTGTATCGTTTCCGTGTGAAAAACTACATTTCCACAGAACCGTTTTTCAGAGCTGAAATACAGAAACTGAGAGATTCTTCGCCGAAGAACAAAGAGGAATTTTATGCGCTGATAGACAACATCAAAGATTTAGCAGTAAAAATAATAGAGCTTGACCCGAACATTCCTAACGCGGCTAATTTCGCTATTAAAAACATAGATGGAGCAGAAGATTTGCTGAATTTCATCTGCGTGAATGGTAATTTTTCAACAGTAAATAAACAAAAACTGCTGGAAGAAAAAAGCCTTTCCATCCGTGCAAGAAAATGCTATGAACTCCTGCAGGAAGATTTCAAAAAACTGGAATTGAGGAATAAAATCCATCAGAAAACCACTAAGGAATTAGACAAACATCAGAGAGAATATTTTCTAAATCAGCAGATTAAAACCATTCAGGAAGAGCTGGGCGGAGGCACAGAAAACGATATAGAAGAGCTGAAAGCCAAAGCGAAAAAAATAAAATGGAGTGAAGAAATAGAAAATCATTTCAATAAGGAAATCAACCGTCTGCAAAGACACAATCCGAACTCGCCTGACTATAATGTACAGAGAAATTATCTGGATTTCTTCACAGACCTGCCTTGGGAAAATTATACCAAAGATACTTTTGACCTTCCAAAAGCCGAAGCTGTTCTCAATAGAGACCACTTTGGGCTGGAAGACATCAAGAAGAGAGTTCTGGAACACATGGCTGTCCTTAAACTCAAAAATAATATGAAATCGCCTATTCTATGCCTTGTAGGGCCTCCTGGTGTGGGAAAAACTTCCTTAGGAAAGTCCGTAGCAGATGCTTTGGGAAGAAAATACATTCGCCTTTCTTTGGGCGGTCTGCACGATGAGAGCGAGATACGAGGACACAGAAAAACCTACATTGGCGCCATGGCTGGGCGTATTCTCCAATCCATCAAAAAGGCTGGAACATCTAATCCTGTCATCGTTTTGGATGAAATAGACAAACTCGGCACAGGAACTCACGGAGACCCATCCTCTGCCCTGCTGGAAGTCCTTGACCCTGAACAGAATAACAGCTTTTACGATAATTATTTAGAAATAGGCTATGACTTATCAAAGGTAATGTTCATCGCCACCGCGAACAGCCTTTCTACCATCCAAAGGGCACTGCTTGACCGAATGGAAATCATCAACCTTTCGGGATATACTTTGGAGGAAAAAGTAGAAATCGCTAAAAGACACCTGCTGAAAAAACAAATCCACGAACATGGGCTGTCTGCGCAAGAATTAAAATTAGGTTCAAAAGAACTAAAACACATCATAGAAGCCCACACAAGGGAAAGCGGCGTGAGAAGATTAGAGAAAAACTTGGCGGCTATTGCCCGCTGGGTAGCTCTACAAATCACAATGAATAAAGAATACGACCCTAAAATCAGTATTAAAAAAATTGATGAAATTTTAGGCGTTCCTATGAGCAAAGCCGTTTCTGAAACCACCAATGAAATAGGCGTGGTGACAGGTCTGGCTTGGACAAGTGTGGGAGGAGATATTTTGTTCATTGAGAGTATTTTGTCCAATGGAAAAGGAACGCTCAGTATGACAGGGAATCTAGGAACAGTGATGAAAGAAAGTGCTACTTTGGCGTTGGAATACATCAAAGCAAAACATAAGGAACTGGGAATAGACACGGAGGATTTAGAAAGTAAAAATATCCATATCCATGTCCCAGAAGGCGCTACACCGAAGGACGGCCCTTCTGCGGGAATCGCGATGCTTACCTCTATGGTATCCAGCTATACCAACCGAAAAGTAAGACCTCATCTGGCAATGACGGGCGAAATCACACTGAGAGGAAAAGTACTTCCTGTGGGAGGAATTAAAGAAAAGCTCTTGGCGGCGGTTCGCTCAGGTGTGAAAGAAGTGATTCTCTGCGAAGAAAACAGAAAAGATGTGGAAGATATCAAGGGAGATTATTTCAAGGATTTAAAAATCCATTATGTGAAAACGATGAAAGAAGTAGTAGATTTAGCTTTAGAAAAAAAATAATGGTATGAAAATTCTAATCCTCAACGGCCCTAATCTAAACCTCCTCGGAACTCGTGAACCTGAAATCTATGGCACGGTTTCTATGGCTGATTTTTTAGAAAATCTAAAGGAAAAATTTCCCGAAGATGAAATTCTATTTTTCCAATCCAATGTAGAGGGAGAAATCATCAACAGACTGCAAGAAGATGATTACGAAGCTCTTATCATCAACCCTGCTGCCTACACCCATTACTCCTATGCGATTGCGGATTGTCTCAGAAACATTCAAAAACCAAAAATAGAAGTCCATATCAGCAACATCTATGCGAGGGAAGAATTTAGACAAAAGTCGGTAACTGCGGCTCATTGCAGCGGTGTCATCTCTGGATTTGGGTTAGATGGCTACCGACTGGCTGTTTTAAGTTTGAAATAAAGTTTTTATTGTTGTTAGAAATTTAAACTAAAATCTCCTTATCAAAATGATAAGGAGATTTTTATTTTGAGTAAAAAATATATTTGGAAGATTACCAATCTCTCTTTTTAATTTTCATCATATATGATTGACAATTTATCTATTAGCCTTTCTATATTATATCCTATTGCATTAATTTCCTCTTTTTTATCTGTCCCATGTTCAACAAAATAATTAGACAATTTATCTAATAACTTTTCAAAATCTTCTTTATTTCCTTGTAGATAACACCCTTTTTTCTCTTCAAGAAAAACAATTCCTATTGGTATTGCTGTATATTTTGATATATTTTTATATTCCTCTTTTGTTATTTTAATTTTTGTTATTTTATTCATATACTTTTCATCTGCTTGCTAGTTTTGTGTTTACCACATATATCAAAAGTAATTTAAAAAGGCATTATATAAAAATTTTCTTCGTCTTTTATTTGTTTCATTTTTACTTCGAAGAGGTGTTCCATATTTTTCACATTGATGATTTCTTCGCTTCCTTGCGCAAAGATTTGTCCAGATTTTAGCAAAACATATTTGCTGCAATATTGTAATGCTAAATTAACATCGTGCAGGGTAATAATGATGGTTTTTCCCTGCTCGGATAATAGTTTTAGTAATTTCATTATCTCTATTTGATGCTTTATATCCAGATTATTAGTAGGTTCATCTAAAATAATAATAGGCGTTTCCTGCACTATTGCTCTTGCGATATATACCATCTGCTGCTGTCCTCCGCTTAATGCTACTGTTTCCTTGGTGTTCTATGCAAAAATTAATAATATCTTTCTACAGTAGCTATTCTAATTATAAAGGTAAAAATACAAATTAGAATAATAGCAGTGATAATAATAATATTCTTAGTTCTATCATTTTTAAAATTTCTATACAATAATTTTACTTTTTTAGGAGGAAACAAAAAATATACTCCTATACATATTGGAAGTAAGAGCAACCCCATTATTATATAATCTAATCCTTTACTTTTTCCCATCCATTTTATTGTAAATTCTATCTTAAACAAAGATAAAATAAAGTAAAATAAAGATTGCAAACATATAACAACTGCTACCAAAGCTGAAAAATAAGCATTATCCTTAGAAAATTTTCCCATTCGGTAGTATCGAAAAAACATTAAAAATAAATATTTCATAATATCATTTCTTATATATAATATTATCTATTTTTCCAGTTAAAGTATCTGTAAATCCTGTAATATCAGATATTCCCACTATAACTCCTACCGCAGGAATTGTCCTAATTACAACCATTCCTGCACTAACTCCAAATTTCATAAAATTACCAACTGTTGGGTTTTTATAAAGTTCGTATCCAGCTATTCCAACCCCTATAATTCCCGTTGCCTTACCTATTCTACCTAATAATTTAACATATCCCTTTGTTGATGTTCCTGTTTTTGATAAAAGACTTTCATTATAATCTGAAACTATTCCTATAGATGTAACAGCCTTATCTAATTTTTCTAAATTATTTGATGTTTTTAATTTTCCTACTACACTTACTTCTTCTATTTCTCGATAGTATCCGAAGTTTTCAGGGCTATTATCTACACTATACCCTCCATTTTTAGTTTGACTAAATATCCCATCTTTATCTCTCCATGACCTACCCTTAAACTTATCTGGAGGATATGTCTTATGCATCGCATGATTAAGTCGAGCGACAATCCCTCCAGTTACTGCTCCTTGCCAGAAGTTTCCACCACTAAGCTCAGCTCCTACTCCTCCACTTAATGCTCCAAAAGCTACCATTCCCACTGCACCTCCTGCAAACTTTTCTAAACCTCCTCCCCATGTTTTGTGTAAAGCATTGGTCTATTGTAATAGATATTTTGGTATTGTTTTTTTTAATTTTGGATAATTATAAAATCTCTTATACTTATTATTTTTAATAAATTTCAGTGTTATTTTATCTTTTTTTATAGCTATATAATACTTATTTTCTTTAAATTTATTAATATCTAAATATTTCTGGTTTAACATATACTCAATATTCATTATCTTATATGAAGTATCATTTTGTTTTTTTATAATAGCATCTTTTATTTCCCCATATTTAAATTTAAAAAAGAATTTATCTCCACACACATATATTTCCTCTAACATTGTTTCATTTTCATGTTGTGATAAATACACATTACAAAACTCCTTCGATTGAGCATGAAGGTTTATAAAGTTAATTAATAATAACGATAGTAATATCCTTTTCATATTTGATTATCTATTTTATTGGCCAATACCAAATTTCACTTGCAGAATAATAACCTGACCCTGTCTTTTCTCCTCCATATATAATATCTATATGTCCTACTGTTGAGCCTTTAGGAGGAGCTTGATAGATAAGACCTTGAGCACCCTTTTTCCAATATAGATCAAAATGTTCTTGTGTTCTAATTATTGGTTCTCCATAATTACTTCTTAACCACATTGCAAGACCTTTTGACCATCTTGGATAACCTTCTGAGGTTTGATTTGTTGGATCATATGATGAAATATCTACTCCTGATTTTTTCAATGCATACCCAACTCTAATAGCACATTGATTTTTATATCCATCTTTACTTGGATGTGCATGTGAACCATCAGGATTATCTTTTGGATAGTTATCTTTTATTATTTTAAATTTTGGAAATTTTTTTATTTTTTTAATAGGTTTTCTTGGATCTTCTCCTCCCATTTTATGCATCTCATGATTCAGCCCTGCAACTATACCTCCTGTGACAGCACCCTGCCAGAAGTTTCCACCGCTTAGTTCTGCCCCTACACCACCTGATAAAGCCCCGAAGGCAACGGTTCCAATGGTACTTTGTGCAAGTTTTTCATAGCCTAAGTTTTTCATAGCACCTCCCCATGCTTTTGCTCCTAAGCTACCAAAGAACCCTCCAGCAGCAGCGCTTAAGAAGCTGTCTCCCTGCACTACAGCCAATATTCCTTGACTTACGGCATGTGTTCCAGCTTGAACTAATGCTAATCCAAAATCTCCCCCTGCTTTTTTAATAACTTCTGCAACTTTTGTAAGCTTTTCTATTCCTTTTGCTGCTTCACTGGCGACACTAAATATTTCTCCGACACCAAACGAGACGGCACCGCCTACAGCTCCCCAGAAAGTAGATTTGAGGGCAGCTCCTATGTTCCAACTCTTTAATGAACCCGTAGTTACCAGTATTCCTACCGTATATCAACCCACTCTATTTCTTCATAATAAAACTTATAATTAGGTATCGGATTTATACTATCAAGCCTATTTCTTAATAAAAGATCTCGTTCATCTTTATCTGAAAGAGAGTTATTATATGGAAATATTACTCTCTTACTATTAATAAGATGTTTTTCATCATTCTTATACTTGTATTTTATACTAACTACTGAATTACTAGGAAGTAAAACTACATCATGAGAAAAAGACTTATATTCTTTTCTAGAAAAATCATCTAATGGATATATATATATATATAATATGATACACTATCTATTTGTTTATTTTTTATAGCCCCACCTACTATTTTTGTTTCTATATAACCATAATCTCCAGGTAGAGCAGGATGACTCATTGATAGTATAGGCTGAATTATATAATAATTAGTATCTGTGTTATTACTTATTTCTACTAATGCTGTTTGATTTTTCTCATCAATAGTAAAACTTTCTACTTGTATATCCTTCTTATTGCATCCTACAATAAAAAGAAAAATCAATATCCCATATAATACTTTATTTACTTTGGTTTTGATATATTTCATATGGCTTCATTATTTTTTTAATTTAACTAATAAAGTTTTATATGAATAAAAACTCAACACATCTGGAAGATTACCTGATTTCTATTAACTTCTCTTTAAAATTATAGTATGACATAGCATCTTTTGTAGGAGAAATTCTTATAAATCTGGAATTTAAAGAATCTTCATTTTTATATTTTGAGAAATACAATTTTAATCTTTTTGTTTCATATTTTTTCAATAAGTCATATTTTATTGAGAATGTAATTTCTTCTTTTTTGTGAGGACTAATTATAAAAAAAATAAAAACATCTGATGATATTACAGGTGGATCTCTATCTTCTTGTTCTTCACGATGTTTGTTTACAATTTCACTATAAAAAGGATAGTAACTTATTTCAACCTCATCTTTATTTATATTCTTTATTTCAGGATATGTTTTTTTATCTAAATCTCCCTCATAATCATATATCATACAGTAGTATTCATTGCTTTTATTTTCAATATTTATAGTGATTAAAAAATTATTATTATTTTCCATAGTATGTAAAACATCTATGTTTATATCATTTAGTTCATTATTTATGGTGTTATTTTGAGACAAAGCACTCTTTTTCTCACAACCTAAACACAAACATAATAATGCCACTAACAATATTTTATTTACTTTGGCTTTGATATAATTCATATGGTGTTATTATTTTTTTACTAAAAAGTTTTTATATAAATAAAACCCAACACTTTTATGATATTACATTTTCCCATTTTTAGTTTAATCCCACCAAAAATACCACTGTTTGTTTTGATAAAGCGTCTCCACAAGGGATTCCACATCGCCCACGCCCTGCTCCACGATATCCACATCAAAGAGATACTGCTCTATAGCAAGCTTCACCAAGGCTTCCTTATCAGAAACTGGCTGATTTAGGTAAAATTCTGCCGTGTCATAGGTGATTGTCGCCAGCTCTGCTCCGTGTTTTTCGTGCCAATATTTTGCCATCGCGGTCATTTCGGCTGGAAGCGGACAGTCATTAAACCCGCCCATCGGCAGCCACGCAAAGGCTTCATAGGATTTTTCTGTCGGAAGTTTTACGATAACCACATCTTCTTTTATCGTGCTTTTGCTCTCATCATCATAGTCAATATCCAAATAAGCACTAAACATCAGCTCCTCATCTTCCGGCGCTTCCCACTGAATTTCATCAACAGAAACCTCTCCCAAAAGTTCTTTTTTCTCTTCTTTATAGAAGTCTGCTCCGTTTAGTTTCTGTGCTTCAGCAAGGATTTTTTCGCGATAAGTTTTCATGCCTTCCTTTGTAAAAGGTAAGTCCAAATCCTCCAAATCTATTTCAAATTTTTCAAGCAATATATCATCCGCCGTCACTATCACAGGTGTGAATTTCTGCTCTTTACCTTGCTTCCAAAGATTTAGATAAGTTTCTACCAATTGTCTTGGGTCTGTATTTTGGGTAACTGGAATGACCTCGCAGTCCAATAACTCTTGTAACTTTTTGATGTTTTCTGTCATGATTAAAACTTTTTTCTGCTATTTCTTTGGTAAAAATACTTCCGCAAGCATACATCTGGCACCGCCGCCGCCATTGATTTCTATCGTCCTCAAATCAGAAGAGATGATTTGGCTGTATTTTTCAATATTTTTTATCTGCTCCTGCGTGAGTGAGCTGTATGCCGTCTGGCTCATTATCAGGAACTTTTCTCCCTTATCATTATGCAGCTGGAGCATATTTCCCGCGAAATTATGCATCTGCTCTTCGGTGATTGCTATGATTTCTTTTCCTGATTTTTCTATCGTTTCCTCCACCTGTTTTCGCTCCGTTTCATCATCTATACAATCGAGACATATCACCGCAAACTTATCCGCCAGACACATCATCACATTAGTATGATAGATAGGCATACGCTGGTGGTCTATGGTCTGATACGAATGAAAGACAATAGGTTTAAAGCCATTTTTCGTGCAAAATTCACGGAACAAATCCTCATCCAGCCGAACAGAAACCGAGCCGTACGCTATCTTATTATCTTGGTCAAAGATGATGCTTCCCGTTCCTTCCAAAAACTTGTTCTCCTTTTCGGACTGGGTAAAATCCACGATTTCCTTCACCTCAAAACCTTCATTTTTCAGCTTTTCTATGATGTCCATTCGGCGTTCATCTCTTCGGTTTGGTGCGAACATCGGATAGAGAACTACCCTTCCCTCTGGACTGAAACTCACCCAGTTATTTGGAAAAATAGAATCTGGCGTGTGTGGTTCCAGAGTGTCTTTAACCACGATAACATTGATTCCATGAGAACGAAGTTTTTCCACAAAAGCATTAAACTCAGCCAAGGCTTTCAGCTGAGTGTTTTCGTTCTCGGAGTTTATTTGGAAATAATTGTTCTCGGCAGTCTGAGCATTATAGCCAAACGCCACAGGCTCTATCATAAGAACGGTGTTGGTTGTCTGCATTTTCTCTATTTTTTATTCCCTTACCAGCGGCATAGTGGAGCATCTTAAAAGCCCTCCCATTTTGGATATCTCGCGATAAGGAATTTCTTCTACTTTAATATTCCAAACATCTTGTAAATGTCTGTTCATCCTCGTGAAAGCGGCATCCGAAACGACTACTTCTGGCGAAATCGAAAAAATATTAGGATTCATTTCAAACATTTCTTCTTTGGTAACATGAAAACAATTTTCTTCCCCAAAAATATCCAAAATCAGCCTGTAATCGCTCTCATCCACGAATCCATCTTTGTAGATGATACATTTGTCCTTTCCTACGGGATTAAATGTACAGTCCAGATGCAAAATACCTTCATACGGAACAGTGTCATTCTTTTTTAGTTCTAGGTCTATTATCCTTTTTTTAGGGAAATATTCTTTGAGAATTTCTATGGCGTATTCGTTAGTTCTCGCCGTTTTGAAATTTCTATAATCCTCACTAAAACAAGTTCCTATGAATAGAAAATCATTCCATACTATCACATCTCCCCCTTCTATGTGGGCTGTGTCTGGCAGGTTGATGATTTTACGCCACTCCACTTGTTCGAATATTTTGGAGTAAGCTTCCTGCTCATCGGCTCTGTCTGGAATAAGGTTAGACAATATCATCTTATCTTCTATGACAAACGCCACATCCCGCGCGAATACCTGATTGTAATCTTTGATAATATCTGGACGAATGACCTCCACATCATATTTCTTAAGAACTTTCTCAAACTCAGTCATTTCATTGATGATATCCTCTTCCTTTGGGTAGACACCCTGCTGGATGGTGTGGTATGATTTTGCATCATAGCTTTCCTCCAGAGTAGGATCTGCCCCCATAGATACTGGCTGACCAAGAACTACAGATTTTAATCTTCCCGTTTCGTTGTTAATATTTAGTTTCATAATTTTTTGTTGTAATGTAAGAAAAGACTTGTTACCTATCCTTTCTTAAAAATTATTTTATTTTAGGAACTTCTATTTGTCCTACTTTGTTTACTAAATCATATTTTTTATTTTCCAATGTTAAAAACATATTGTCCATTTCTTCCTTAGTATATGCTCTGTCACTAACACCAAAAATCAAAAGCCCTTTTCTCTTCGGTGTATTTATTCTAAAATATCGATAAACATTTCTTTCCAAAATAAGAACTTCCTTTCCGTCCTGAGAGTTTTTACTTGTTATAAAATCAAGCATATACTCTTCACCTTCTCTTTCATACATTTGATAATTTATGATAGGATTTTGCTTTTTGCTATTCTCCAAATTATTGACATGATTACTTATTGCATCCTTTGGAGTTAAATCCCCTTCCAAGAAATCAATCATAATCATTCTCGTGTATTTTTCTACATTTTCATTTGGTAAAATATACTCCTGCTTGTAGAAATTACTCGCTGGATGAGAACTCCACACCAGCTCATAGTCCTTATTATCAAATCTATATTTACTTCCTAAATGAAGATAATCTTCTACCTTGTTCTGTGCCATAACAAACTGAGCTATAAACATCAGAAATAATACTAATCTCTTTTTCATTATCTTTTAATTTTTAAAATATATCCAAGTCACAAGGAAATCCTTTATATTTTTTTAAAACCAAGGTCTTCTCCCTACTTGATAAATTTGGTAAAATTCTTCATCAGATTTTGTCAGATAGATTATCCCTTCTACAAAAGGAATAACACTCGCTAATCCACACGAGAAAAAACTCATTAATATTTGAAGAACTCCCTCTTTGGTGTATCCTAAAATAAATTTATGAATACCAAAACCTCCTAACATGATAGCTAAAACTCCTGCTAAGACTTTTTTATTATCTCGATAAATAGGCGAAGGATTTTGAAAATTCTGATTTTCCATTTTATTCATGAATTTAATTTTTATCTCTTGATTTTAAAGGCATCCATCCCTGGGAAGATAGCCGTTTCGCCAAGAGCTTCTTCTATTCTTAGTAGTTGGTTGTATTTCGCCATCCTGTCCGAACGGGAAGCCGAACCTGTTTTTATCTGTCCGCAGTTCATCGCTACAGCAAGGTCTGCTATGGTAGAATCTTCCGTTTCTCCTGAGCGGTGGGACATTACCGAAGTATATTTGTTATGCTGAGCCATCTGCACGGCAGCCATCGTTTCAGAAAGAGAACCGATTTGGTTTACTTTCACCAAAATAGAGTTGGCTACACCTTGTTTTATCCCTTGTGAAAGTCGCTCTACATTAGTCACGAAAAGGTCATCTCCTACCAGCTGCACTCTGTCGCCTATCTTGTCTGTCAAGAGTTTCCAGCCTTCCCAGTCATCCTCCTGCATTCCGTCTTCGATGGAAATAATCGGGTATTTCTGTGTCAGTTCAGCCAAGTAAGAAACCTGCTCTTCTCTCGTGCGGTAAGCTCCGTTCTCTCCTTCGAATTTTCTATAATCATACACTCCATCTTTATAAAACTCCGAAGAAGCGCAGTCCAATGCCAGCATAATATCATCCCCAGGTCTGTATCCTGCTTTTTCTATCGCTTGGAGCAAAGTGTCCAGAGCATCTTCCGTCCCCTTGAAAGTCGGCGCAAAACCTCCCTCATCACCCACTGCTGTGGATAGTCCGCGAGATTTCAAAATAGATTTCAAATGATGGAAAATTTCCGTTCCTTTCCTAAGTGCATGAGAGAAAGAATCTGCCTTCACTGGCATAATCATAAACTCTTGGAACGCAATAGGAGCATCCGAGTGAGAACCTCCATTGATGACATTCATCATCGGAACAGGCAGAGTATTGGCATTTACACCGCCCACATATTTATAAAGAGGCATTCTAAGGTGTGCCGCTGCGGCTCTTGCCACTGCTAGAGAAACCCCAAGAATAGCATTAGCCCCGAGTTTTCCTTTATTTTTAGTTCCATCAGCCTCTATCATGATTTGGTCGATGAGGTTCTGCTGAGTGACAGGAAGCCCGATGATTTCAGAAGCGATGATTTCCCTTACATTTTCTACAGCTTTTTCCACGCCTTTTCCTAAAAACTCTGCGCCGCCGTCACGATGCTCCACCGCCTCATGCTCCCCAGTGGACGCCCCAGAAGGCACTGCTGCGCGCCCCATTGCACCGCTGTCTGTAAATACATCTACCTCCACAGTAGGATTACCGCGAGAGTCTAAAATCTGTCTTGCTTCGATGAATGAAATAAATCCCATTTTAATATTTTTTAAGGTTATAATTAATTTTTATTCGTTTCACAAATCTAACGAAAACCTATGAATTCTAAAAATTATTTTCTATTTGAAGGGATTTTTTTTTTACTTACTTTTGAGAAAATTTTTCCTAAAAATGAAATCCACTTATACTGTCATCAATGCCTCGGCTGGATCGGGCAAAACTTATACCCTCGTACAGAGACTTCTAATGCTTTGTCTGGAAAATCCCAGCGAGCCAGATGCTGTTCGGCATATCATTGCCCTTACTTTTACCAATAAGGCTGCCAATGAGATGAAAGAGCGAATACTCCAATGGCTGGGAAAATTCACAGCTGAAAACTATGCCCAATGCCAAGAACTGCTGGATATACAGGAAAAATTCCGCCAGCAGGGCAAAAACATCCCTATCGATGAGCTGCACCGCCGTTCCCAAGCGGTTCTGGACTATATTCTGCATCACTACTCCATGCTGAACATCGGCACGATAGATAGATTTAATTCTAAATTGGTGCGTTCTTTTTCCTACGAGCTGGGACTGGCGCAGAACTTTAATTTGGAAATTCAGCCCGAACCATACTTGATAGAAGCCGTAGACCAGATGCTGGACAAGATAGGCGGAGACAAAAAGGTATCGGAGACTTTCATAGATTTTGTGAATTATAGTCTGGATAATAACGAGCGGGTAAATCTGAGCCAAACGCTCTACCAATCGGCAAAGGAATTCGTAAAAGACATCCACTACAAAAGGCTTTTGGAGAATAAAGATTTTGACTGGGAAGCCTACGAAAACACCAAAAACAACATCAGAAAAAACCTCACCGAAATCAAAAAAGCCTCTATAGAAACAGCGCAGAAAGCTATTTCGCTTATCAAAGAAAGAGGGCTGGAAATAGAGGATTTCTCTGGCGGAGGGAGAAACAGCATTGCCAAGTTTTTCCATGAAGTCACTAAGTTCTACAACAAGGAGCGAAAAGACTTCCCTTTCCCATCGAATGAAGAATCTGCACAGGCAGTCTTTGAAAAAGGCGCTTCATCCAAATCAAAACAAAAGGAGCAGGATATTTTTGATATCCTCGGCTTTTTGATGGAGAGCAGGAGAAACCTCATCAGCAATTATATCCTGATGCAGAAAAAAGAAAAAATACTTCACGCTCTGCTTCCGCTTCGGGTAAATAAGGAAATCCAAGATGAACTTGCCAAAATAGAGGAAGAAAACGACTTGGTTTTACTTTCTAAATTTAATATTATCATCAATGAAAACCTGAAAAATGAGCCTTCGGCTTTCATTTACGAAAAAGTGGGAACTCGGTATCTGCACTACTTTTTTGATGAGTTTCAGGATACTTCGGCGCTGCAATGGCAGAATTTCCTGCCGCTGCGAGACCACACGATTTCTTCGGACAATACGAGTTTTACCCTCGTGGGAGACCCTAAACAGAGCATTTACCGTTTCCGTGGCGGAGAGAGCCAGCTGATGCTGAACATCATCAATCATAAAGAAAATGCGCCTGTCCCTGCCGATGTCATTTCGCTAAAAGAAAACTACCGAAGCGCGAGGAATATCGTAAGGTTTAATAATGAACTTTACCAATACATATCCGAGCTGGGAGATTTTGAGCATAAAGAAATTTTCGGCGAAAAAGCCCAGCAGGAAGCCAAAACCAATATCGATGGCAGAGTAAGAGTAAATCTGATAGAAAACGCCAAAAAAGAGGATTTCTACCAAGATACCGCAGACCAGATGCAGCAGGACATTCAGCAGTGTCTGGATAACGGCTTTAGATTCTCGGATATTACCATCTTGTGCAGAGGGAATAATGATATATTCAACTATTCTCAGCTTTTGGGAAACAGAGAAGTGCTGTACAATGGAGAAAAAACCTTTATAAAAACCATCTCCGAACGAGGGCTTACCCTTAATCTCTCTAAAACCCTGAATGCTCTGATAGAATTTCTAAACTGGACAGCCGCTCCGAAAAGCAAAAAATTTCTGGTGATGCTGTTCTACTATCTCAATGATTTAGGGCGAATCAAAATCAATGATTTTTCGGTAGAGATGCTGGATATTTTGGCCATTGAAGAGCAGAAGGAATTATTTGATTTTATCAAAAAAAGATACGGGCTGGATTTGGCGCATTCCCATATTCCAAACCTCAATCTTTACAACTTTATAGAACATTTTGTTTATGAATTTTCTGCCGACGACAAGGAAATGGACTTCATTCTCAATTTCTTAGAAATGCTCTATGGATTTTCCCAAAACACAGGAATGACCCTGAAAGATTTCCTGAAATTCTGGGAAGAGGAAGGTCAAAACATCTCCATCCAAGCCTCCGAAAATATAGATGCCGTGCAGATAATGACCATCCACAAAGCCAAAGGGCTGGAGTTTCCTGTGGTCTTCCTGCCGATGGAAAACAAAAGCCAAGATTCTAAATTCACGGAATGGTATGATTTGGAGGGAGAAAACGCTCTCAGTGCGGTGAATATTTCGGGCTTTGATAAAGGATTAGAAACCTACGATGAAGATATCGAAATATTCAATAGTGAGAATGTCTATAAAAACTTCATCGATCGCCTCTGTGTACAGTATGTAGCCACCACACGCCCTGTGGAACAGCTTTTCCTTTATCTGCAAAAACCAAACAATTCGGCAAATTATTTGGAAATATTTGATTTTGTAGATCAATACAATACGGAAAATGTGGACAACTTTGATTTATTTGAAACAAATGAAGAGCTGCTCAGAAAAAAAACCAAACAAAAGAAAAAAGAATGGGCTACGATGAGCATCTCATCCATCCACAAACAAGGAGAATCACTGGCTAATATCCAAATCGCCACGCCATCCAAAAGTTATCAAAAACGAAAAGAGAAAACAAGAATGGGACTTCTCATTCACGATATTTTAGCGAAAATAAACCACAAAGATGATATGGAAAAGGTCTTGGATAGCTTTTTCCGTTTGGGAACAATCACCGAGAAAGAAAAAGAAATCATCATAAAGAGAATTTCGCCAGTTCTAAATGATGAAAAATACGCTCCGTATTTCAGTGGAAACGAGAAAGAAATCATCAATGAAAGAGAAATTCTAATCACTTTGGAGGATGGAGAGCAAAAATTCTACCGACCAGACCGCGTCATCAAAATGGAGGAAGGCTACATTATCGTTGATTTCAAAACAGGTGAAGAAGAAAGAGAAAAACACCAAAAACAGGTAAAAGATTACCAAAATGCCTTAGAAAAAACAGGCAAAAAGGTGATAGAGACAAAGCTTATTTATTTTGATGAATAATTTTAACCAAAAAAAGTAACATTATGAAAGATTCTCTAATGGGCATAGAAATAGAAAAAGTATTAGAAAACTGGGAAGTATCCATCGTGCATTTCCTGCCAAAGATGGTGGAGGCTGTTATTATCCTTATTTTGTTTATCTTTTTAGCCAAAATAGCCAAAAGAATCAGCCGCCGCGCTTTCAAGGTTCATCTAAACATCGCCCACATCATCGCTTCTACGGTTTATTGTTTCTTCCTGTTTTCAGGAGTTTATCTCGCTTTGGAGCTTTTGGGACTGGACAAGGTTTTCTCGCATCTGCTTGCAGGAGCTGGGATTGTGGGTATTATCGCTGGTTTCGCTTTCAAAGATGTGGCGTCTAATATCTTTGCGGGACTGCTTCTGAAAACCCACAGCCCATACAAGGAGGGCGACTGGGTGGAGATAGATGATAAATACGGCATTGTCACGCAGGTAAGTCTAATCACTACGACCATAAGAACCATTCCAGGGCAGGATGTTTTTATCCCAAATCAAATTATTTACAGCGGAACATTTACCAATTATTCCACTTTGAAAAAAAGGAGAATTATCCTAAAAACAGGCGTTTCTTTTGGTGATGATTTGGAATTTGTGCAGGCTACCGCTCTTGATGAAATCAAGAAAATAGAAACTCTGCTTCCTGATGAAAAAGTGGATCTATACTTCACAAATATCGGAAATTCTACACTTGATTTTGTACTTCGGTTTTGGATAAAATTTGAGACCAATGATGATTTTTACGAAGCTATGAACGAGGCCATCATACGGATAAAAAAACGATTCGACAAGGAAGGCATCTGTCTGGCCTACCCCGTTACTACGCTGGATTTTGGTGTTAAAGGCGGCGTGAATATCTTTGACAAAGAAATAAAAATCAATAAAAACTAAACTTTTCCTTTAATAAAAATGTGTAGGAAAAGCCTTTTTAGGCGTTTGGTTTAGGATATTCAGTTTTACCCAAGAATTAAGAAATCCCCAGCCGTAGGAAAACATCTGGACATAAGTGGTGACAATGGTCAGTACCGAAATCGGCAGGCTTTTCATCTTAAATAATGAATGTGCGAATATCAATAAAGTGTAAAAAGCATACAGCAGAAGCGGTATTTTCGTCCAAAAACCAAGCAGAAAACTTCCTAAAAACCCTAACAAAAACAGAGACGGAAACCAAAAAGTAGGCTTCGTATATTGAGGATGCCGCTGGTTGAGAATGGGTCTTGCAACACCAAACTGATAGACCTGTTTTGAGAATTTTTTCAGGCTCGTCCGCCGTTTGTGATAGACAGCAATATTTTCGTAAAAACAAGTGCTGAAGCCATTTTCCCAAAGCCTCATGGAAAGGTCTGGGTCTTCGCCGATTCTCATATCCGAGAAACCTCCCACCACCGAAAACACCGCCTTATTCACTCCCATGTTAAAACTTCTGGGCTGAAATTTACTGACTGCTTTCTTGCTTCCACGAATTCCGCCCGTTGTAAAAACCGAAGTCATGGAATAGGAAATTGCCTTTTGTAGATTGGAGAAGTTTTCATCGGCTTTATCCGCTCCACCAAAAGCGTCGGTCGGTTCGGTTTGGAGATTATTTTTAATGTTTTTAATATAATCCCTTGGGACAACTACATCGCTATCCAAGAAAACCAGCCAACTGTTTTTAGCGCGTTCTGCTCCGTAATTTCGGCTGAGTCCTGGCCCTGAATTTTGTTTTTTGAAATACTGAATGTTTAGTTTCCCTTGATACAAATCCACCACAGGAAGCAGCTCCACGGAAGAGCCATCATCTACTATGACTATTTCAAAATCCTTATCCTCTTGGACAAGAAGCGAGTCCAGCAGTTCTGTGAGTTCGTCCCTGCGGTTATAGATAGCAACAATAATGGAAATAGAAACATCCACGATTTTATTTTTTAGCAAAAATAACTAAATCCATCCATAAATGAAAAAACTTTGACAAAAGAGTCTTGCCAAAGTTTTTTCTACTAATCTAATAAAATTTATTTCAGTTTTTTCTTAATCGCTACTTCTTCATAGATTTCAAGAAGGTCACCTACTTCTATATCATTATAGCCTTTTAGGTTAAGACCACATTCATAGCCTTTGGTTACTTCTTTTACATCATCTTTATAGCGTTTAAGGCTTTCCAGCTCGCCGTCGTATTTTACGATTCCATCTCTCAATAGACGAACTTTAGAATTTCTTGTCACCTTACCAGAAAGTACCATACATCCTGCGATACTTCCCACTTTAGAGATTTTGAACACCTCACGGATTTCTACATTACCCACCACTTGTTCTCTAATCTCTGGCGAAAGCATTCCCTCCATAGCTTCTTTCACATCATCTATGGCATCGTAGATTACGGAGTAAGTTCTGATTTCTATCTCTTCTTTCTCTGCAAGGTCTTTTGCATTTGCTCCAGCTCTTACATTAAATCCGATAACGATAGCATCCGAAGCAGTCGCAAGCAAGATATCGCTCTCTGTAATCTGTCCTACACCTTTGTGAAGGATATTGACTTGGATTTCCTCTGTTGATAATCTCTGAAGCATGTCTGTAAGGGCTTCCACAGAACCATCCACATCTCCTTTTAGGATAATGTTCAGCTCTTTGAAATCTCCAAGGGCTATTCTTCGTCCGATTTCGTCCAGAGTCAAATGTTTCTTCGTTCTTATTGTCTGCTCTCTTTGGAGCTGTTCTCTCTTATTTGCAATAGATTTTGCTTCTCTTTCATCTTCATAAACCTTAAATTTATCCCCTGCCGTAGGCGCTCCATCTAAACCTAAGATTGTCACTGGCGTAGAAGGCCCTACTTTCTGAAGGTTATGCCCTCTTTCATCCAGCATGGCTTTTACTTTACCATGGTTTTTCCCTGCAAGGACATAATCTCCTACTTTGAGTGTTCCTGCCTGAACTAAAAGTGTAGAAACATAACCTCTTCCTTTGTCCAAAGATGCCTCTATCACCACTCCTGACGCAGGTTTATTAGGATTAGCTTTTAAATCCAATAAATCAGCTTGAAGGAGAACTTTTTCTAAAAGTAAATCTACATTATTACCAAATTTAGCTGAAATCTCCTGAGCCTGTACATTTCCTCCCCATTCTTCCACCAAGATATTCAATCCTGAAAGCTGCTCACGGATTTTATCTGGATTGGCATTAGGTTTATCTACTTTGTTTAATGCAATAATCATAGGTACGCCTGCCGCCTGTGCGTGGGAAATCGCCTCTTTGGTCTGTGGCATCACCTCATCATCGGCTGCGATAACGATGATCGCTACATCCGTCACCTGTGCACCTCTGGCTCTCATCGCTGTAAACGCCTCGTGCCCAGGAGTATCCAAGAAAGTAATGTGTCTGCCATTCTCCAGCTGTACGCTGTACGCCCCGATATGCTGGGTAATTCCTCCCGACTCACCAGCGATAACATTCGTTTTTCTGATGTAGTCCAGCAATGATGTTTTACCATGGTCCACATGCCCCATTACGGTAACAATAGGTGCTCTTGGCAATAAATCTTCTTCGCTGTCTTCTGCTTCCTCTTCTGAGTTATCTTCCAAATCAGCATCAGAGAATTCTATTTTATACCCAAATTCATCTGCTACCAATGTCAGGATATCGGCTTCCAATCTTTGGTTCATGGTTACCATCACTCCAAGGGAGAAACATGCAGAGATAACCTCCGTAGGACTCACATCCATAAGAGCCGCAAGCTCGTTCACTGTGATAAACTCAGTAACTTTCAGAGTCCTATCTTGTGCTTCTAGCTCCTGTTGAAGCTCATCTTGCTCTCTACGGAAATTTCTTTTTTCTTTTCTGTATTTAGCTCCTTTGGACTTACCGCCTTTGTTGGTAAGTTTTTCCAAAGTTTCTTTGATTTGATTTTTTACTTGCTCATCTGTAAGCTCCACAGGCATTACACGCTCTCTCTTTCCTCCTTTTTTGCCTCCTTTATCGCGGTTTCCTCCTTGCGGCTTATCTTTAGCAAATTTCTTATCCGCTCCTGCTTTGTTGTTAGCTGGTTTAGCATCCTCTCCAGCAGGTTTTTGGATTCTTTTTCTTTGCTTCTTCTTGTCAGAAGGTTTTGGTTTTGTTTCAAACTGAGACAAGTCTATTTTTTCGGTCTGAAGGATTTTTGGTCCGTCCAGTTTTTGATATTTGGTTTCTATCTTCCCTGGTTCGGAAGATTCTTCAGTATCCACAATAGGTTTTGTCTCTGCCTTAGGCTCAGCTTTTGGTTTTGGTTCAGCCTTAGGCTCAGTTTTTTTATCTTTTGTAATTTCTGGTTTAGGAGCTACCACTTCCTCTTTCACAACTTCTTTTGGTGAAGCTGCTTCCGCTTCTTTTTCCTTTTTAGGCTTCGCCTCCAGATCTATTTTGCCTATAATCTTTGTTTTAGGAGCTTGAGCCTTAATCACTTCTGGAGCTTTTGGTTCTTCTGTTTCTAATTTCACCTCTGGAACTTTAGAAATCACCACCTCCTGTGAAGCCTCTTTCTGCTTCTTATCAGCTGCAAATTCCTGCTCTAATGCGGAGAAAGCCTCTGCTTCCAACAACACATTGGGATTGCTGTCAATCTCAAACCCTTTACTCTGCAAAAACTCTACTGCCCTTGGAATGGAAATATTAAGTTCCTTTGCTGCTTTATTTAATCTGATTTTTGGCATATTTTTACTTTTTGTTCAGCAAAAGCTGAATACTTTTGTTTTTTTGTTTATTCTATTATATTTTAGACAAAGGAGATTTATTCTAATTCTTCTCTCAGAATTCTCTTAACCTCTTCTATTGTCTCTTCTTCTAAATCTACTAAGTTTAGCAATACATCTGTATCCTTGTCTAGAACACTTCTCGCTGTATCCAGCCCTACTTTTGTAAATTCATCTATAATCCACTGCTCGATTTCATCATCAAACTCTTTCAGCTCTACATCATCATCTTCTTGCTTCTCTCTATATACATCTATTTCATAATCTGTAAGCCAAGAAGCCAGTTTGATATTCTGCCCTTGTTTTCCGATGATTTTTGAAATTTCTTCTACTGGAGCGTATACTAGTGCATAGTGGTCTTCTTCATTGATTTCCACCTTGTTGATTTCCACACCTCCTAGCGCTCTTTTTACCAATACTTCTGGGTTTTTAGACCACTGGATCACATCGATATTTTCATTTCTAAGCTCTCTCACCACGCCATGAATTCTAGAACCTTTCACTCCTACACAAGCGCCCACAGGGTCTATTCTTTCGTCCAAGGCATCTACAGCGATTTTAGCTTTTTCACCTGGGATTCTTACTGCTTTTTTCAAGATGATAGTTCCATCCAATATTTCTGGAATTTCTAATTCTAAAAGTTTTTCCAAAAACTTAGGCGCCGTTCTTGAAACGATAATCTGAGGTTTAGAACCTTTGAAATCAACTTTTTCAATCACCGCTCTAACGCTTTCTCCCTTCTTGAAGAAATCCGTAGGAATCTGATTTTCTTTTGGTAAAATGTATTCATTCCCTTCATCATCCAAGATAATAACCTGCTTACCACGGATGTGGTGCACTTCTCCTACAACCACTTCACCTATTCTATCTTTGAACATTTCATACATTGCAGCATTATTATGCTCTTGTAATTTTGTTGCCAAAATTTGTTTCAATGTCAAGATATTTCTTCGCCCTAGTTGTGCCAATGGGATTTCTTGGGTAAATTCCTCTCCCACCTCAAATGTAGGGTCTATTTTTTTCGCTTCAGAGATTTCTATTTCCAAATCGTCATCTTCTGACATCTGGTCTTCAACGATTTTTTTATTCAAAAATATCTGAAAATCTCCCTTATCAGGGTTTACAATTACATCAAAATGGTCATCAGAATCGTATCTTTTTTTCAGCAAGGTTTTTAGCGAATCTTCTATGATCGCCATCAAATCTATCTTACTGATCCCTTTTTCATCTTTAAAATCACCAAAAGATTCGATTAATGCTAAATTATCCATATTTTTTTTACTTTGACTAAAATTTTTAAAACTTAATTACTATCATTGCTCTCTTTATGCTTTGGTAAGGGATTTCCCTTTGTTCCTCCACATCTTCTTTTCCCTTTCCTACGAGTTTTGGTCTTCTATACCTCAGCACCAAAACTATTTTTTCTTCATCGGCTTCCAGCAGCTCTCCCTTAATCACTTCTCCTTCCTCCGTCGTGACTTCAAGCTCTCTTCCTACATTCTTCTTGTATTGTCTTGGTAATTTGAGAGGCTCGCTAAGTCCTGCGCTCATCACTTGAAGAGAAAAATCCACTTCTTCCCTATCCAGATTAAACTCTATCGCCCTGCTGGCATCTAAACAATCCTGAATAGAAAGCGACTCATCTCCATCCAAAATAACCACCACATCATTTCCTGCAGATATTTTCAAATCAACCAAATAAATATCTTTTCTTTCTTCTAAGAATGCCTGTATCAGCTCTTCTACCCTTGTCTTAAAATCCATATTTCTGCGTTATTTCAGGATATATAAAAAAGGCCTTCCTTTGAAGCCTTTCCATCATTATTCCCGTAAATCTGTGTGCAAATTTAAGAAAATTATTCATTTATAGCAAATTATCGCCGAAAAGATTTTATTTCACTAAAAAACACTACCTTTGTAGATTGAAAACATTTTTTAGATGAATATTGCAATTGTAGGAACAGGATATGTGGGATTGGTTACAGGAACCACTCTAGCTGAATTGGGCAACACAGTTTATTGTGTTGACATAGATGAAACAAAAGTAGAAAACATGAAAAAGGGAATCGTTCCCATTTACGAACCTGGCTTAGAAGAAATATTTCTAAGAAATATACAGGCAAACAGATTGTTTTTTACTACTCAACTAAAAGAAGCATTAGACCAGTGTGATGTAATCTACCTCGCTTTGCCGACGCCTCCTGGCGAGGATGGCAGCGCAGACCTTTCTTATGTTCTGAAGGTTTCTGAAAACATCGGTGAGCTAATGACTTCTTACAAAGTAATTGTCAATAAATCAACCGTTCCAGTAGGCACAGCAGACAGAGTAAGAGAGACCATTTCTGCGAAAACAGAAATTCCTTTCGATGTGGTTTCTAATCCAGAATTTCTCCGCGAAGGATTCGCTGTAGAAGACTCTATGAATCCTGCCAGAATCGTAGTAGGCTCCAGTTCGGACAAGGCTAAAAATATCATTGCCCAAATCTACCAGCCATTCACTAACACAGGAGTTCCTATCATTTTCATGGATGAAAAATCTTCGGAACTGACTAAATATGCAGCCAATTCGTTCCTTGCTGTGAAAATCACTTTCATGAACGAAATCGCAAATTACTGCGAAAAAGTAGGCGCTGATGTGGATAAAGTAAGGCTCGGTATGGGAAGTGATGACAGAATCGGGCATCGTTTTCTTTTCCCAGGAATAGGCTACGGAGGAAGCTGTTTCCCGAAAGATGTGAAAGCCCTCATCAAATCAGGAAAAGAAGAAAACTTTGATTTCCAAATCCTTAACGCTACTGAAAATGTAAATAAAGCTCAAAAAGTAATCCTCGTTTCTGAAATTGAAAAATATTTTGGCGGAAATATCAAGGACAAGAAAATCGCGATGTGGGGACTTGCTTTCAAAGCAAATACTGATGACATCAGAGAAGCTTCATCTTTGGATAATATTTCTCTTTTATTAGAAAAAGGAGCAAAAATAACGGCTTATGATGCCATCGCAGAGGAAAATGTAAAGAAAATCTTTGGCAACAAAATAGAATATACCAAAGACATGTATTCTTGCCTAGAAGATGCCGACTGCCTGCTGATAGCAACAGAATGGAGCGAGTTCAAAAATCCTAACTTCCAGCTTATGGCAGAAAAGATGAAGAACAAAGCCATTTTCGATGGTAGAAATATGTTCTCTATTGACCAAATAGAAAACACAGGATTTTATTATAAATCTATTGGTAGAAAAACTATAAAATAAAAACACTGAAATTATGGGACTTTTTGATTTTTTCAAGAAAAAAGAGACAAAGGAAACTCCAAAACCTGAAAAAGAGAATAACAGCATAGCGCTTTCTATGCCGATGTTCAAAGGAGGAAGCTATTCGCTGGATAAAGTTTTAGAAGATTTAAAATCCCACTGGGGACTAGAAGTTTCTGAAATCTCTGGTGATGATGAAGTAGCAACTCTCTTTATCAATGGAATGATGGCAGCCATTGCAAAAATGCCAGCACCTATTCCAAGTAGAGATTTGGAATCAATATTTGGGTATTCTTACCTTTGGAATAATGTAGAAAAAGAAGTTTCAGAGCATGACAGCCATGCTATTGTCTCTATTTTAGATAAATCAAAAAGTCAGGTTGAGAAATTCTCTTTGATGACGATGATTAACGCCTCTATCCTCAGAACTTCTCCTGATGCGATAGGTGTTTATCAAGGAAATCAGACACTGCTTCTTCCAAAAGGTTTGTATATTGACTTTGCAGACTTTTTATTAGAAGGAAATCTGCCTGTGATTCTGTGGATTTACATCGGACTTGTCGGCTCAGAAGAAGGGAAAAACAGCCTTTATACTTTTGGAATGAAAGAATTCGGAAAAGAGGAAATAGAAATCATCGACAGCCAAATGTCACGAGGTGATTTGCACGAGTTTATCCTTCCTGTGCTCAACTATATTTTAGCTTATGATGTTACTCTAAAAAATGGAGAAACTATCGGTTTTTCTGAGGAACAAAAAATAAAAATCACGGAATCCAAAGCAGTTTATTTGGATGGAAATTCTTTAAAATTAGAACTATAAAATTATGAAATCTATCATTATCACTGGCGGAGCAGGATTTATCGGTTCTCATGTTGTTCGTGAGTTTGTGAAAAATCTCCCGCAAACGAAAATCATCAACCTTGATGCCCTTACATACGCAGGAAACCTTGAAAACCTGAAAGATATAGAAAACGAACCAAACTATATCTTTGAAAAAGCAGATATCACAAAACCTGAAGAATTAAAAAAGGTTTTTGAAAAACATAATCCAGACGCGGTGATACATCTCGCTGCGGAAAGCCATGTGGATAGAAGTATCACAGACCCAAATGCTTTCATCAATACCAATGTAATTGGGACTGCTAACCTTCTTAATCTTTGTAAAGAATTTTGGACACTGAATCCAGAGCATACACATGGAAGATTTCCTAATGAACCGAGAAAAAATCTTTTCTACCATGTTTCTACGGATGAAGTCTATGGCGCTTTGGGAGAAACAGGATTTTTCACTGAAGAAACGCCTTACGACCCGAAATCTCCGTATTCTGCGAGTAAAGCAGCCAGCGACCATTTAGTAAGAGCTTACGGAAACACTTATGGACTTCCTTATATTGTTTCTAATTGTTCCAACAACTATGGCCCAAATCATTTCCCAGAGAAACTGATTCCGCTTTGTATTTCTAATATTATCAACGAAAAGCCGCTACCAATCTATGGCGATGGGAAATATACTCGTGACTGGCTGTTCGTGATAGACCACGCTCGTGCTATTTTCCAAATTTTCCATGAAGCGAAAACAGGAGAAACATACAACATCGGCGGATTTAATGAATGGCAGAATATTGATTTAATCAAGGAATTGATTAAACAAATGGATGCAAAACTTGGAAATCCTGCTGGATATTCAGAAAAGCTAATCACTTTTGTGAAAGACCGCCCAGGGCATGACAAACGCTATGCTATAGATGCTACAAAACTGAATAAAGATTTGGGATGGAAGCCTTCTGTGACTTTTGAAGAAGGTCTAGCTAAAACCATCGATTGGTTCTTGAGCAATAAAGATTGGCTGGAACATGTAACCAGCGGAGAATACCAAAAATACTACGAAAAACAGTATAGCTAATGATTTCTATTGTAAGTCCTGTTTACCGAGCTGAAAAAATCCTTCCGATTCTCGTTTCTGAAATTAATTTAGTAATGGAGAGAATCGGCGAGGACTACGAAATCATATTGGTAGATGACCGAAGTCCTGACAACTCTTGGGAAGTGATGAAAGTGCTTTCCAGCCAAAATCCTAAGATAAAAAGCATTCGGCTAAGCAGAAATTTTGGTCAACATAGTGCTATTTTTGCTGGACTTACAAAAACAAAAGGCGACTGGGTGGTAGTAATGGACTGTGATATGCAGGACCAGCCCAAAGAAATAGCCAAACTCTACAAAAAAGCATTGGAAGGATACGATATTGTTTTAGGACAGAGAGAAAACCGAAAAGATAAGTTCCTGAAAAAATTATCTTCCAAACTTTTTTACAAAGTGTTTAATTACTTATCGGGAGCAAATTTTGATAACAATGTAGCGAATTTCGGGATTTATCACCAAAAGACCATTAAGTCCATCCTAGATATGAAAGACTATGTTAAATTCTTTTCGTTATTCATTAACTGGATTGGGTTTAAAAGTGTTTCCATTCCGATAGAACATGGCGAACGCGAGGAAGGGAAATCCACCTATAGCGTGGGAAGGCTTTTTAAACAGGCTTTCAATGTTATTATATCTTTTTCAGATAAGCCGCTTAGGTTGTTTATAAACTTTGGGCTGAGTATTTCTATCTTATCTTTTGTTTTGGGAATATATTATCTGTATTTGTCTATTACGCACAAAATTACACAACCTGGTTTTAGTTCACTGATATTGTCTATTTGGTTTTTATCAGGAATTATCATCAGCTGCATAGGCATTGTGGGAGTGTATTTAGGAAAAACCTTTGATCAGGCAAAAGGCAGACCTACATTTATCATTGATGAGGAAGTGTAATTAAATTCAAAAATATGAAAACAGCTATTTTACAATCAAATTATATTCCATGGAGAGGATATTTTGATATGATTAAAAGTGTTGATACTTTTGTTTTATATGATCATGTCCAATATACAAAGAATGACTGGAGGAATCGTAATATCATAAAAACAAATCAGGGGCAACAATGGCTTACGATACCTGTCCAGAGTAACTCCCTCCTTCAATCAATTGACAATACTTTTATTAGCGATAAACATAAAAATTGGTATATAAAACATCTTAGAACCTTACAAATGTCATATGCTAAATCCAAATACTTTAAAGAGGTCTTTCCTTGGATAGAACAGCTATATAATAAAGCAGGGGAAATGGATAGGCTAACTGACATTAATGAGTATTTAATTCGAGAAATATGTGGTTTTTTAGAAATAAAAACAGAAATAAAAAGAGATTCTGATTTTGAATTGATTGAAGGTAAAAATGAAAAACTTATCAACATCTGTAAACAACTTGGAAGTAAAATATATTTATCTGGACCTGCTGCTAAATCTTATATAGATGAGGGTTTATTCAAACTAAATGGAATATATGTAGAATGGATGGATTATAGTGGATATCCTGAATATGAACAAATTAATGGAGATTTTATGCCTAATGTCTCTATATTGGATCTAATATTTAATACTGGAACAGAAGCAAAAAATTATATAAGCAAAAATATTTAATCTAAATTGAAACGAGTCGCAATAATAGGTTCTGCACACTTGGGACAGCAGATTGCCCACCATATACACACAGATACAGAGGATAAAGTAGTTGCTTTTTTTGATGATTTTCAACCAAAAGGGACTATCATCGACTCTATTTCGGTTATTGGCGGGACTAATGATGTTTTAGAAGAATATTCGAAAAATAGTTTTGATGAATTGCTGATTGGTGTGGGATATAACCACATGAATACCAGAAAGATGCTGTTTGAAAAATATCATAATGATATTCCTTTCTATAAGTTTATTCATTCATCCTGTTATCTAGATCCTTCCGCTGAAATAGGTGCTGGAACGGTTATCTATCCAAGATGTGTGATTGACCAAAATGTAAAAATCGGAAATAATGTTTTGATTAACATTTCCAGCTGCATTGCACACGATACCACAATAGGAACACACTCCTTTATCTCTCCATGTGTGTCTATGGCGGGATTTGTGGACATAAAAGAACAATGTATAATAGGCATAAATTCTACAATAATAGACAATATATCTATCACTGAAGGAACAAGAACAGGAGGTGGGACAGTTGTAATAAAAAACATCGAAGAAAAAGGACTATATGTAGGAAATCCTGCAAGATTTATAAGATGATGAAAAACGACAATATCTTTCTAAAAGGACTCAATGAACTTCGGGCTGTTGCAGCACTAGGAGTTTTGGTTCATCATATAGAGCTATTAAAATATGATGATAGAAACGCATCACTAAACGACACATATTCCCTTGCAAATAATACGCATTTTCATCATTTCATTCAGTCTTTGGGAAAACATTCTGTATATTTTTTCTTCGTACTGAGTGGTTTTCTAATCACACATTTAATCGTTCGAGAGAAAAAGAAATTTGGGGTTTTTGATTTTCAAAAATTCTATATGAGACGAGTTCTAAGAATCTGGCCTTTATACTACATTATCATAGGGCTTTCTTTGTTTGTTATCCCCTTCATTTCGGCTTATTTCGGCTTATTTGAAACTTTTCCAAACACCTATTACAAAGCGGTTCTCGCTACAGATTATAGTTCACCAAAAACTTTTTGGTCTTATTTAGGATTTTTATCTAATTATGGGCTTTCCGAAGGCATCACACTAGTAGGCGGCTCTCAGACATGGTCTGTATCTATTGAGGAACAATTTTATTTATTTTGGCCTGTTTTATTATTGTTTGTTTTTAAAAGTAGGCCTTATTTATGGCTGTTATCTAGTATTATTCTTATTTTTATTTTAAATTTTTTCTTGAAAGTAGATTTTTTTGCTGTTTTTAGATATGAATATTTATTCATAGGCTGTATTGGCGGGCTGTTTATTAATTCGTCTTATTTCAAAAAAATAAGTCCTATCATAGATAAAAAGATTTTCTACATTATCAATATACTTATTATACTTATCCTGTCATTTTTTTCCATTTTTGATAAATATACACAGTCTTTCGTTATCAGTATATTTTTCTTGTCTTTTATTATTTTGACCGTTAATAATCACTTTTATTTTCGTTCAAAGATTTTTGATGAAATGGGGAAAATATCTTACGGCATATATATGTATCACCCTTTTGTTATGTTTTTAGTTTTTCCTGTTTTAGAGTATTTAAAAACGGTTATATTTCCTCCATCCAGCGGAGGAGCAATGATTTTTCTACTCGTTATGCAATATATTTTAACCATCGGAATCACTATTTTCATTAGTTATTTTTCATATAACTATATAGAGAAAAAATTTTTACTGCTTAAAGAAAAAAAATATTCAAGGTTATAATTTTTTATATAAACTAAGATGAAAACGATAAATTTCTATTTCATACTTATTCCTTTTCTATTACTGAAAATAGGAATCTGTGCTTTTCTCTTTTTAAATAAAGACTGGGGTGACATCACAGATGGGGATCTATATATGGATCTATTCCAAAGATTTATTTCCAATGGAGCATATTCTGAAATAGAAAAAGGAACCTCTATTGTTTATAATCTTGCTCTTTATCCTTTTTATTTACTAACTGGAGATATTAAAGCTACTTTCATTATATTCAACATCTTATGTTTGGTTTTGACGCTTATTTTGGGTATTTATATTTTATACAAAATATCTATTAGATTCAATATCCAAACCTATCTTACCTACTTCATTTGCAGTATTTATATTTTCTACATCTTAAATGAAAAATTACCTCACATTATAACGAATGATGATTCATTCATGGGACTGCTATACCTTATCATCATATACTTTTCCATTAAAAATATTGAATCACCTAAACATTATTATTTTTCTATTATAGGTTTTATACTTGGATTATGCCTTGGTATTCGCGAAACAGCCATTCTGTTTTTCCCTTTCATTTTATACATAATATTCTATTCTAATGCAAAAGTGAAAAACCTAATCTATTTCCTTATTCCTCTTGTTCTCACTATACTTATCATCCATTCTCCTTCTATCATGGCTGGGAATGGTCTTAGTTTTTACAACAAAAATCCAGAAGATGTCAATTGGATTCAGAAAAACCATTTAGCTATTTCAGAAATAGAAAAAAGCACTGGTATTTTTAATATCAGACCATGGTCTATCTGGAGGGCTAATACCTTTGATGATGTAAGAGAATATTTAAAACAAAATGGAGAAAACAGCCTTCCGAAAAGCTTTCTCGATGTTGTTATAAATCATCCTATGCTGCTCACAAAAATGACTTTGTTTAATTTGTATTTTGTTTTCAAATTCTACTTTAAAATAATAGGAGGCTTTACACTCATTCCTTTAATATTTTTGTTTAGAAGAAACTTCTTTTTGTGGCCTTTTTTATATTTTGGTTTTATATTTTGTTTTGTAGCTTATTCTCATGTAGAAATACGCTGGCTTGCAGGAATAGAGATAATGCTTTTCATCTCTATTTTGACAGGATGTCAATACTTAAAACTTAGTAATAATAAATTGTTATTAATTATCATCATTGCAATAATTCCGATAATCTTTAATGATATAAAATTTTTATACTATAGCTTATGATACCATTCAATAAACCTTATCTTACTGGTAAAGAAATGCAATATATAGAAGATGCCGTAAAATCAGGGAAAATCTCTGGAAACGGACTCTTCACCAAAAAATGTCAAGAATTCTTTGAAAAAGAATTTGGTTTCAAAAAAACACTGCTTACCACTTCCTGCACAGATGCATTGGAGATGGCTGCTATTTTAGCTGATATCAAGGAAGGTGACGAGGTCATCGTTCCTAGTTTTACTTTCGTATCCACAGCGCTGGCATTTGTAAGACAGGGCGCTGATATCGTTTTTGCAGATTCTTATTCTAACAATCCTAATATAGATGCAGACCAATTAGAAGCTTTAATCACCGAAAAAACCAAAGCTATCGTGGTGGTTCATTACGCTGGTGTAGCTTGTGATATGGATAAAATAATGTCTATAGCTAACAAACACGGAATCATCGTAATAGAAGATGCCGCACAAGCTATCGACAGCTACTATATTTCCAAAGACGGAACAAAAAAAGCATTGGGAAGCATTGGGCATCTTTCTGCATTTTCATTCCATGAGACCAAAAATATCATCTCAGGAGAAGGAGGAATGCTCTGCATCAACGATGACCGCTTTATCCAAAGAGCGGAAATCATCTGGGAAAAAGGAACAAACCGTTCGCAGTTTTTCAGAGGCGAAGTAGATAAATACAGCTGGGTAGACACAGGGTCTTCTTTCCTGCCGAGCGAGATTATCTCTGCTTTTCTTTGGGCTCAGATAGAAAATATGAGAGACATTCAGGATAAAAGAATCAAAATCTGGAATCGTTATTACGAGGGACTTTCCAGCTTTGAGCCTGTTTCGATAAAAAAACCGAAACTTCCTCTCGTTCCTGAATATGCGACTAACAACGCCCATATGTTTTATCTCGTTTGTGATAATGTAGATGATAGAACGAGATTCATCCAACACCTGAAAAACAAAGGTATTCTATCCGTTTTCCACTATCTTTCGCTGCACAAGAGTTCTTATTATGAAAAATATTCTACCCGAAAAAGTGAGCTGCCGAACTCAGATATGTTTTCTGACTGTCTCGTAAGGCTTCCTCTTTTCTACGAACTTACCGATGAACAAGTGGAATACATCATCAACACGATAAAAGAATTATGAGAATAGAAAAAACTATTTTTTCAAAAAACTATAAAAATCAAAGAAACCGAAACAGGATTCATTTTAGAAAAGGATAATATAAATTTCCCTTTTTATGTCTTTGATTATGCTAACAATTCTTTACATTTGGTAAAAAATAAAAGTGATTATAACAAGTTTCTAAAATAATAAAATACAATGAAAGGAATAATTCTCGCGGGAGGTTCTGGGACAAGGCTCTACCCGCTCACTATCGCAGTAAGTAAGCAGTTAATGCCCGTATATGACAAACCTATGATTTATTTCCCTATCTCTACCCTTCTATTGGCGGGGATTCGGGAGATACTCATCATCACTACACCGCACGACCAAGAGGCTTTCAAAAAACTATTGGGTGACGGCTCACAAATCGGGTGTAAGTTTGAATACAAAGTTCAGCCTTCTCCAGATGGACTGGCTCAGGCGTTTATTTTAGGAGAAGATTTCATCGGAACGGATTCTGTGGCGCTGGTTTTGGGCGATAATATTTTCTACGGCTCTGGTCTTCCTCAGCTGCTGGAAAGCAAAACCCAAGTGAAAGGCGGCTGCGTATTTGCCTACCCTGTTTCCGACCCTGAAAGATATGGCGTAGTAGAATTTGACGAAAACCAAAAAGCTGTTTCCATAGAAGAAAAACCTGCCGTGCCGAAGTCCAACTACGCCGTGCCTGGTCTTTATTTCTATGACAATTCCGTGGTAGAATATGCTAAAAACCTAAAACCTTCGGCAAGAGGAGAATTGGAAATTACCGATATCAATAAAATTTATCTTGAAAAAGGTCAATTAGAAGTAGGTGTGATGAGCCGAGGAACAGCTTGGCTGGACACAGGGACTTTTGATTCCCTTCACGAGGCGTCTGAATTCGTAAAAGTTCTTGAAAAAAGACAAGGCGTGAAAATCTCCTGCATCGAAGAGATTGCCTACAAAAAAGGATTTATCAACAAAGAACAGCTCCTAAAATCTGCCGAAAAATACGGAAAAAGCGGCTACGGCGATTATCTTAAAAAGCTGATAAAATAATATAAAACCTCAACAAAAAATCCCTCCTAAACGAGGGATTTTTATTTTTTACTTATTTATAAAAACCTAAATTACTCTAACCTTTGATATGTATAATATTCATAATAACTCTTTGTCCATGTAAAATATAACAAAAGAAATGCTGCCCCACTTCGTGATGTAGATTCTACAATACCCAAACCATTATCCTGATTTTTATACAAATGAAGTTTTTTAACATCAAAAGATCCTAATACATAAGGAATAAGAATAGGTTTTACATTTTGGTTTTTTAGAAGATATATATTATTCTTTTTTCTATACTTATACTGTCTTGTAATTTTAGAATTATCATTTCGTATAATCTCTATCTGCAGATTCTTATCATCTTTTACGAAAATAGAAAATTTATCATACCCTTCCATTTTATCAAGTGTAAGAGTATCTTTTAATAATTTTCTATCTAAAAGTTTAAGAATATTGCCTTTTTGTTTTGTATTTTCATAAACTCCACTAATATCAGAATTTTCGGTATTTATGTCTTTTACCTTCAGTTTGTTTATTCCTCCACATGAAGAAAGAATAAGCATTACAAAGAAAATTATACTTTTTTTCATAATTTCATTTACATTCTATCCACCACGCCTATTCCGAGCAGATGTAAAGACTTTCTAATCACCACACCTGTGAGCTGTGACAGATACAGTCGGAATTTTTTCACATCTTCATTTTCGTTGTTCAAAATCGGATTGTTTTGGTAAAAAGCATTGTAGAGTTTCACCACTTCATAAACATAATTAGCCAAATGAGCAGGGCTGAGTGCCGCCGCCGCTTTGCTTACAGTTTCCTTGTATTCGCTAAGGGCAATGATGAGTTCCTTTTCATTCTCGACAAGAGCGATGTTTTCAGAGAAATTGAAATCCGTTCCCTCCGCTCTTTTCAGCAAAGACTGAATTCTAGCGTAAGCATACTGGATGAAAGGTCCTGTATTCCCATTGAAATCCACACTTTCCTCTGGATTGAAAAGCATTTTTTTCTTCGGATCTACTTTCAACATAAAATATTTCAACGCTCCAAGACCTACGATTTCATAAGATTTTTCTTTTTCCTCTTCGGTCAGCGCTTCCAGTTTTCCAAGTTCCTGCGCTTTTTCTTTCGCCGTAAGATACATTTCCTGCATCAGGTCATCGGCATCCACCACCGTTCCTTCACGAGATTTCATCTTTCCGTTAGGAAGTTCCACCATTCCGTAGGATAGATGGTAAAGGTGCTCCGCCCAGCTGTAGCCGAGTTTTTTAAGAATTTTAAACAAAACCTGAAAATGATAATCCTGCTCATTTCCCACCGTGTAGATAAGTCTCTGTATATCATTATCCGCGAAACGCCCTACTGCCGTTCCCAAATCCTGCGTCATATAGACAGAAGTCCCATCCCCACGAAGGAGAAGTTTCTCATCCAATCCTTCATCGGTAAGGTCGCACCATACAGAGCCATCTTCTTTGGTGAAGAAAACACCTTTGTCCAGACCTTCTTTTATCAAATCTTTACCCAAAAGGTAAGTTTGGCTTTCGTATTGAACTTGGTCAAAATCTACTCCAAGGCGTTTATAAGTTTCTGCAAATCCTGCATAAACCCAAGCGTTCATTTTCTCCCAAAGGTTTCTTACTTTTTCATCGCCATTTTCCCAGTCCAAAAGCATTTTTTGAGCCTCTAAAATAGACGGCGCTTGTTTTTTAGCCGTTTCTTCGTCCATGCCCTGTTCTTTCAGCTGGGCTATTTCTGCTTTGTAATGTTTGTCAAATTCCACATAGTAGTTTCCTACCAGCTTGTCGCCTTTGGTTTGTGTAGATTCCGGCGTTGCTCCATTCCCGAATTTTTCCCACGCCAGCATAGATTTACAAATGTGGATTCCTCTATCGTTGATGATTTGAGTTTTGATGACATTGTAGCCTTCTTCTTTCAAAATATTAGCGATAGAAAAACCTAAAAGATTATTTCTAATGTGTCCCAAATGCAGAGGTTTGTTGGTATTCGGCGAAGAATATTCCACCATAATGGTTTCGTTCTTAGGTGTGATTTTCTCTAAATTTTCGGAAAGATTTTTAAAACTTTGCAGGAAAACATTGTCCTTTAATTTCAGGTTAAGAAAACCTTTCACAATGTTATAATTTTCCACAAAATCCACCTCCGAAAGTATCTTGTCGCCAAGCTCTGTCGCGATGATATCTGGACTTTTTTTCAAAACTTTAACCAAAGGAAAAGTCACGACCGTAAAATCTCCTTCAAAATCAGGTTTTGTCTGCTGAATTTCAGGAACGAAATCCGCCAAACCAAAACTCTCTGCTAAAACTTTCTGTATTTTTTCAAGTAAAATCTCTCTAACCATAATAAATAAAATAATTGCAAAGATAAAAAATATAAAGGAAATCCCTGAAAAAGAGACTTCCTTTATAAAAAATTAGTTAAAAATGAAGAGGTTATTAGTTATCCCACCAAACTCTATTGCTCAGCCCTGTGTATGGAATCGGAATCCCTGGTCCAGCCACTAGGTTGGCTCTATTAGAGTTAATTTCCACATCTGGATATGGTAGGTTTCTCGGGATGACATTGGAAGTAGCATTGTTCGCTGCTGGCGTGAGAGCTGGGAAGCCAGTTCTTCTCCAATCTACCCAAGACTCATAAGATGCCTGGAACATGGTAATCCATTTTTGCTCCATGATTCTCTGTAAAGTCCCATTATAAGCCACATTAGCATTTGTTAAATATGCCGCCGAAGAAGAAGATAATCCTAATGCCGCGAAATCCTGTGTAATCGCTGCTTCATAGGCTGTCTGCGCACTTGCTGCATTAGACGCTCTGTGGTACACTTCTGCTTTGATGAAATTAACTTCCGCTGCACTCATCAGAACCACAGGCGCTTTTATAGATGCATAAGCACTTCCTACACGAGAATATCTATTCTTTTGAGAATCTTCCGCATCATTCCCTGGTGCATTACCCAAATATTGTCCTTTTAATCCTAAACTATTACGAGTAACAGGCTCAAAATAAACACTCACCCTAGGGTCTGACAGTGCTTTCATCTTATCCACTATAGTGCTGGCTACTGCTTGGTCACTTCTTCCAGAAAGCACATCAAACTGATAGATAGGATTGGCATTAGAAGCTACAGAACCAAAAGCAACCTTCGCATCATCCATGCTTGTGTCTATAAGACTTGGATTAGAAGCCAAGAAATTCGCTGCGGCATTGGGCTGTCTGCTGCTTAAATGATTCAGTAATCGTAGTTTTAGTGAATTTCCATATTTCTTCCATTTTGCTACATCTCCTCCATAGACTATATCTCCAGAGATAGTCTCTGTCCCAGCCGAAAGAGCCGTCAGCCCTTCGTCTATCATAGCAATAAGCGCTGGATAGATATTTTCCTGTCTATCATAAGCAGGAGTAATATTAGCTCTTCCCTGTAAAGCTTCAGAAAAAGGGATATCCCCAAACATATCTGTAACAACACTGAATGCGTGAGCTTGAAGAAGCTTAGAAACCCCTACATACGCCCTATTTCCAGAGGCTGCAGCCTTGTTTTCCAAATCTCTCATACCCATCAACACATTATAAAAAGCCCCCCAAGCCACATCTGTACTAGAAGAGGTGATTCGATATTGTGCATAATCAAGTGGCTGCGCCCTATGTCCCGCATAATGCTGAACGATACTTGCTGGCATTCTAGTCCCCTCACCACCAAGAGCAAAGGCAAAACCAACCTGTGAACCACTAAGAAGCCCTGACAAAGAAGCTTCTGAAGGATTATTAGGATCTACATTAATATCCAACTCCTGTCTACAAGAAGTAACAACCAAAGGAGTCGCTGTCAAAGCTAAAAGAACAGCATATTTAGATATATTATTTCTGATTTTTTTCATTTTTCTTAGTTTTTAGAATTGAACTTTTAAATTAACACCAAAACTTCTTGTCGATGGGAATGCAAAACGAGAAACCCCTTGTGCATTTCCTGTTCCAAAAGAGCTTGATTCTGGGTCTATGTGAGGCACCTTTGTCCATAAGAACAAGTTTCTACCAAATACACCTACATCTATACTTCTTATGAAATCAAATCCTGCTGGACGGAAACTATATCCTAAACTGATTTCACGAAGTTTCACCCAGTCATTTTTATATACATAAGCTTCTGTTGGAAGTGATTTATAATAATTTTGGTTTATCGCAATAGGCGTTGTATTTGGTGTTCCTGCAGATGTTACACCAGGGAAAACTGTCGTTCCATTTTCTCTTTCTAATGTCTTTGCAGAAACGCCATAATAGTCCAGCAGCTCTTCTGTTCCATTAAACAAATATCCTCCTTGTCTAATGTCTAGCTGCGCCGTAAGATACACTCCTTTATACTTCAGGGATGTTCCTACACTTCCTGTCCAGTCTGGCTCTACATGTCCTAGGACTTGGCCACTCTGGAGCATCGGTCTACCATTACTTCCCACCAGAATATTTCCATTGGCATCTCTCATGTAGGCACTACCAACGATAGAACCATATCTTTCGCCTTTTACAGCATAGATAGCAGGGCTTCCTGAGAAACCTCCCATATATATCCTTTCTGTTTTAGGGTGAGTTTCTTCCACCAATGAGCGGATTCTACTAAAATTAAAATTAACTTCCCAGTTGAAATCCTTCGTTTTGATAGGGATAACTTTCAGTCCTGCTTCTATCCCTTTAGAAGATGTTTTTCCTGTGTTCTCAATGGATATAGCAGCTCCTGATGTAGGAGAAACTCTAAGCTTGATGATTCCATCTGTATTCTTATTTTCAAAATAGGTAAACTCTAAACCAATTCTATTTCTCAAGAAACGAAGCTCTGTTCCCACCTCGTATTCCGTTGTAAATTCTGGTTTTAAGTCTGGATCATTCCATGTGTTTGCCACTTTGTATCCTACAAAAGTTCCCAACTCATTATTAAAAGGGAATGTAAGCCCCGGCACGAATCCATCACCATACTCTGCTTTTCTATATGCTTGGAAAACTAAATAAGGATCTGCATCTCTTGCCGTTCTGGAAATCCCAGCACGCAGTTTACCATAGCTTAATATATCCTTGTTAATATTAAATGCATCCGAGAAGACGAAAGAACCACTTACCCCAGGGTAGAAATAAGCTCTATTATTTTCTGGTAAAGTAGAGGCCATCTCATATCTTCCTACTAAGTTCAGGAACAAATAATTTTTGTAGCTCAAAGTAACATCCCCAAAGAATCCAAATAATGTTCTTTTGGTTTCATAGTTGTAGCCTGGGTCAAAGGAAGCGATGTTATCAGTATTTACCAAACCTGGTGCAGCTAGTGCATTCCCTGTAATAACACTATTTCTGTAAGTTCTCTTGTTATAGTCCTGTCCCACCACAACTGTCAATGCCAAATTATCCGTAATATTGGTATTGATATTTGCCATCAATGTTGAGGTAAGCTCATTTCTCTTCACATCATCATAAGATAAATATCCTTTCACTTTTGAACCAGAATATATATCCCTGAATATCACTCTATTATCTACAAAATAATCATTTCCTAGTCTATAAGTCAGTTTTAACCATTTTGTTAAATCATATCCTAAATTCAAACTTGTAATGAAACGGTCACTAGATGTTTTAGCAGAGTTCTTATAAACTGACCAATATGGGTTGTCAAAACTTCCTCCACGGAAATTGATTTGTTCTCCTGTAGCAGGATTAACATAGCCATAGCCCTTCAAATCCCAGCTCACAGGCGTGTGGAACAAGGCGAAAATAGGGTTGTTCCCATCCTGCCCCGCAAATGGCACATTTCCTTGTGTTTTATTATAAGAGACATTTACCCCTACATTGAATTTCTCCGTAACCTGCGTATTTCCATTAAACCTAAAATTAGTTTTCTCATACTCTTGGTTTGGAACTATGGATGTCTGCAAGGAATGCCCTGCTGACAAGAAAATATTAGATTTATTAAATGAATGTGACAAAGACACATTATTATTTCTCGTTACTCCAGTTTGTAGAAACTGCTTTCTCGGGTCATAGACAGAGAGCGTCACATTTTTGCCCGCTGCATCACTATACACAGTCTGCCCTTCTATTTTTGGCCCCCAAGAAAAAGAAGTCCCTTCTCCATACACACCTCTACTTCCCTGTGCATAGACTGTCTGATAATCTGGAAGAACCAAAGCATTATCCACCGCAACCTGTGTAGAAAGGACAATCTGTGGTTTTCCTGCTCTTGCTTTTCCTGATTTCGTTGTGATGAGGATAACCCCATTAGAACCTCTATTTCCATAAAGAACAGCCCCAGCAGCCCCTTTTAGAATATTGATACTCTCGATATCATCAGGGTTGATATCCGCTGCTCTGTTCGGAGAAGAAATTCCTGAGGTAGAGTTTGAGTTCCCATCATTCGCATTGGTGATAGGCACTCCGTCAATTACATACAGAGGCTCGTTAGAATTGGTAAGGGATTTCGCACCTCCCCTTATTACCAATCTACTCCCAGAACCTGGCGCTCCCCCAGAAGAGATTACCTGAAGTCCTGGCGCCTTACCCGAAAGTGAGTTGACCAAGTTTTGATTCCCAACTTTTGACAAGTCCTCTCCGCCTACTTTCGTAGTTGAATACCCAAGAGATTTATTCTCTCTCTTGATTCCCAAAGCGGTGATTACCACTTCGCCGATTTCCTTGACTTTCACAGAGTCTTTCTGTTTTTCCTGTGCGTTTCCGACCACAAAGGAAGAAGAAAGAACAACTGCCAAGACATTTGATGTTAATTTCTTCATAATTAAAAGTAGTTTTTGGTTTTTCTTTGACAATTTTATAACATTTTTTTGATAAAAACAATAGATATGTAAAAAAAATATTAAATTTGTGATAAATTTTATTTAAAACTTAATTTTTATTGAATATTTATGAATTTAAAGCATTTTTGGTCTGGAATTTGCATCGAGGCAGGATGTGATGAGGTAGGAAGAGGCTGTCTGGCAGGCCCTGTAGTCGCTGCGGCTGTGATTATTGATAAAAAATTTGACCACGACCTCATCAATGACTCCAAGAAACTCACCACAAAAGTTCGTTTAGAATTAGACCAATACATCAGGGAAAATGCTGTGGATTTTGCAATTGCAGAAGTTTCGCCTTCTTTCATTGACCAGCATAACATCCTAAATGCCAGCATCCACGCGATGCACTTGGCATTAGACCAGCTAAAAACCCGCCCAGAACTGATTTTAGTGGATGGGAATAGGTTTCATCCGTATAATTTTATCCCGCATGAGTGCATTGTAAAAGGCGACAGCAAGGTTCTTTCCATCGCGGCGGCTTCTATTTTAGCTAAAAACTACCGAGACCAGCTCATGCTGAAACTCCACGAAAAATTCCCTGAATACGCTTGGGATAAGAATGTAGGCTATCCCACCAAAGCCCATAGAGAAGCCATTAAGAAACATGGCACAACGCCTTATCACAGAATGAGTTTTAAACTTCTAAGCGACTCTGATAAATCCTCCGAATAATTTAATGTTTTGCTTAAAAGACTCTTATGTTTCCTCTTTTTAGTTTATTCATTATATTTGCAACAAACAAAAAGTAGTAATGAATTCATTTATATTTAGATTATTTCCATTATTGATAATGACTCTTGGAGCTGTTGTCTATGGAATCAACTTTTTTACGCCGCTTTCTAAGGAAGTGCTCTCTGGGACGCATTTTGTCATCGGTGGCGCTTTTTTATTTTATGCTATTTTGAAAAAAGACCTTACGACTTGGATACTTACCAGCATGATTTTGGGTGTGGTGATAGGTGTGGAGTTTCCTGGTGTAGCGATGGCTCTACAGCCTCTGAGCAGTGGATTTATCAAATTAGTAAAAACCATTGTAGGCCCTATTTTGTTTGCGACTTTGGTTTATGGAATTGCTGGGCATTCTGACCTGAAACAAGTAGGAAGAATGGCGTGGAAGTCTTTGCTTTATTTCAATGTAGCGACCACTCTTGCTATCCTGATAGGTTTGGCTGCCATCAATATCTCAAATGCTGGTGTAGGGATAGATTTGAGTCAATTTCCTCAGCACGACCTGCCTGCAAGCTCTGGAGTGAAGGAAGGCGACATAAAGGCTTTGAAACAAATCCCTGAAGCTGACCAATGGATATACAAAGTGACAGCTTTCTTCCGTGATATTTTCCCTGAAAACATTATAAAGTCTATTTATGAGAATCAGGTACTGCAAATTGTAGTTTTCTCTGTATTTTTCGGTATCGGGCTGGCTATGCTGGACGAGAAGAAGAAAAAGCCGATGATAGATTTCGTGGAAAGTTTATCGGAAGTAATGTTCAAATACACTAAAATAGTGATGTATTTCGCTCCTGTGGGAGTAGGTGCTGCGATGGCATATACAGTAGGACATATGGGAATAGACATTTTAAAATATTTGTTCCTGCTTCTATTAACTCTTTACGCTGCGATATTTGCATTTGTTACGCTGGTACTATTGCCTTTGGCTATGTATCTAAAAATCCCAATCAAGAACTTCGTTTCTGCCATCAAAGAGCCTGTTTCTATCGCTTTTGCTACGACAAGTTCTGATGCCGCTTTACCTAAAGTAATGAGCAATATGGAAGCTTTTGGCGTGCCTCGTAGAATTGTTTCCTTTGTGGTACCTACGGGATATAGTTTTAATCTTGACGGGACTGCGCTTTATCTATCATTAGCATCTATATTTGTGGCTCAGGCCGCTGGGATGGAATTGACTTTCGGACAACAGCTGCTGATGTGCCTTACACTCATGATAACGAGTAAAGGAGTGGCAGCCATACCGAGAGCCTCTCTGATTGTCCTTATCGCTACAGCTGAACAATTTGGGCTTCCGCTGATTATCATCTCTGCTATTTTAGGAATTGATGAACTGATGGATATGGGAAGAACCTCTCTGAATGTGATTGGGAACTGTGTAGCTTCTGTCTTCATCGCAAAATGGGAAGGAGAATTCGATCAAGAAAAAGCAGAAAATTATGGAAAATAGAAAAAATCAATTGAGGAATATTTTTAGTATTTTACTCGTATCTTTCTCTGTGGGACTGTTTGCGCAAAACAAATTTTCTTTTAAGGAAGATATCCTTGCCAAAACAGCTATCGGTCTGGATTACAATTATATTGGCAGAAACTCCCTCGCGGTAGGTATAGATTACAATGCGGGAAGACAAGACAAATCCATTACAATAGGAGCTTTTGGGCGCTATTTCAGAGGAGTAGACAGCAAAGACCATTTTATCCCAGAACTAAAAGTAGGATACTACGACGGCGGCGGATATGCTGGGATGATGGTTTCTACTAAACATTTCAGTCCTATCGTAGGTTTTTCTCTTTTGAAATTCATGAATGTCTATGGCGGATATTCTATCCCTTTTGATTCTGAAAAAAACCTAAAAGGCTTTTCTATAGGAGTAAGTATCAATATAGGTCTGACCTATATGAGTAAATATTACGATAAATTCGTTTTTATGCGATAAAAAAACTCCACATTTAGTGGAGTTTTTTATTTTTAATCTACATCTTTATTCAAGAATCTGTTTTGTCTTACTTCCATTTTTCCTTTGTTGTTTTCGGAAATAAAACTAGATATTTTTTGTTCCCTTTCTAATGGATCTTCAAAATCAACATCTACATTTCTTCTTCTGAAAGCTGGAATCACTTCATAGATATCTATCTTTTTCTCTTCGCTTCCGTGAGATCTAGAGTTAAACTCTTTTAGTTTATTTCTTCTCTCTTGTATTCTGCTGTCCTCTTCTGTGCTTCTTTTCTCTATGATAGTAAATTCCTCTCTTTGCTCTACATTGGGAAAATCATTTTTCGGAGTTTCCTGCTTGTTTTGATTTCTCGCTACAGGCGTTTGGAATCCATCTTCTTCAAAAGAAACTTCCTCTCTCACTTCCATTTTGAAATTGATAGGCGCTTCTTTCACTTGAAAAGAAAAATCTTCTTCTTTTGGTTTATCTTCCTCTAAATCAAAGTCAAAAGAAACTGGCTCCAAATCAGTATAACTAAACAAATCATACTCTTTCGCTGGCACTTCTTCCTCTTGAGGGAAAGAAGACACTTCTTCTCTAAATCTAAAGCTCGCAGAGAAATCATCTTCTCTTCTATCCTCCAATACAGTTGTAGATTTTTCTTCTACTTTTTCTACTGAAAAACTATTGGTAGGAAAATTAGAATTAGTGTTTGAATTTGAGTTAGAATTACTATCTAAACGAAAAAACTGTCGTTTCTGTTCTTCTCTTATTTCTTGTCTATTTCTTGTTCTGCGAACATCATTCACAGGAGTTTCTTTGGTAGGTTTAGACTCTACAGCTGGCGGCGTAGCAGTATCTGTGTTTTTGATACCTCCATTCAGATCATGAATAATACGCTCTGATGAAACCACTGCATTTTTCTCATGTTCAGGCGCAAAACCTGTCGCTACTACCAAGACCTTGATAGACTCTCCTAATCCATCCTCTGTTCCCACACCGAAAATGACATCAGCCTTGTTACCTCCACCTGCTTCATCCTGAATATAGCTACTAATGAACTTGATTTCATTCATTTTCGCTTTGTGGTCATCTCCACTTAGAATAAGGAGCATAACTTTCTTCGCACCTGTAATCTTATTATCATTTAACAATGGGGAGTCTAGCGCTCTCTTAACAGCCTCTTCTGCTCTATTTTCTCCTGATGCTATTCCTATGGACATCAATGCCGTTCCTGAATTTTCAAGGACAGTTTTAGCATCACGGAAATCTATATTAACTTTAAATGGAGCGGTAATAACCTCAGCCATACCTTTCGCAGCGTTGGTCAGCACTTCGTTTGCTTGAGAAAACGCTTCTTCGTAGTCTAAATCAGGATATTGTTCCGCTAGTCTATCATTATTAATGATAATCAAAGAATCTACATTTTCTCTTAGTTTTTCTAATCCAGAATAAGCCTGTTCCAGTCTTCTTTTCCCTTCAAAATCAAAAGGCAAAGTCACGATAGCCACAGTAAGAATACCAAGTTCCTTAGCCACCTGAGCAACTACTGGCGCAGCACCTGTACCCGTACCACCACCCATACCCGCGGTGATGAATACCATTTTAGTATTAGAACCAAGAGCCTCTCTGATCTCATCCATACTTTCGATAGCGGCCTTTTCGCCTACTTCTGGATCTGCTCCTGCACCTAGCCCTTCTGTTGTTCGTGTCCCTAGCTGAACTTTATTAGATACAGAATGTTCATCCAATGCCTGTGCATCTGTATTTAGTACGATAAAATCTACTCCATGAATCCCTCTTTCGTACATGTGTTGCAGTGCATTGTTCCCTCCACCACCTACACCGATTACTTTGATGATAGATGATTTGTTTTTAGGAGCATTGATTCTTATTCCCATATCTTGATTAAAATCTCCCATATGTTTATGTTGTCTTTAATATCCTTATCCCTATTTGTTTTTTTATATTTTAACTTTCTCCTGCTTCAAGAAATTCTTGAATCTTTTTCATGAAACGCACACTCCATGTTTCTTTCTTTTCTTCTTGAGGTGCCGCTGCTGATACATTTTCTGGTTTTGCCTCCACAGGTTCTGGCATAGCCTCTACTACTGGTTTAGGCGCTTCCTCTTCTTTTTTATTTTGTATCTCTATACTTTCTTGCTTTTCATTAATTTTAAGGCTCTCCATAAGTAGTCCAATAGCCGTAGAATACTCTGGCCCTCTCAAAAGCTGGTTTTTGTCATTAACTATATACTCATTCGCATAGCCTATTCTACAATCAAACCCTGTCACATAATTTGCCAACTGACGAAGGTTTCTTAGGTTAGAACCTCCTCCTGTAAGCACCATCCCTGCGATAAGTTTTCTCTTCTGTTCATTAACACCATAGGACTTCATTTCATAAGCTCCATAGGATTTCAGTTCATTATTTACCATCTCTAAAATCTCCTCCACTCTCGCACTGATAATGCTTGCAAGGGTTTTTAGTGAAATTTCCTTTTCCTCTCTTCCGTGAAGCCCTGGTATGGTAACATATGCATTTTCCTTTTCTAAATCAGGAACTGCTGAACCAAAATTTATCTTTAACTGCTCTGCGTGTTTCTCTATAATAGAACATCCTTCCTTGATATCCTCCGTGATAATTCCTCCTCCATAAGGGATAACGCAAGTATGACGGATAATATTATCTTTAAAAACTGCTACATCTGTAGTTCCTCCTCCTATATCTACAATGGCCACACCTGCCTCTTTTTCCTCCTGAGTAAGAACAGCCTCTGCCGATGCCAATGGCTCCAAAGTCAAAGCTTCCAGCTCTAAACCTGCCTCTTTGACACATCGAACCACATTCTTGATAGACGCCATCTGTCCCACTACCACATGAAACTTCGCTTCTAGACGAGCTCCATGCATACCTATTGGTTCTATAATTTCTTCTTCGGAGTCTACTTTATACTCTTGTGGAAGTACATGAATAATCTCTTCACCTGGAAGCACAGCTATTTTCTTAACCTGATCTTTAAGTTTTGATATATCTACTTCCGTGATGTATGACTCTGGATCTTGTCTTGCTATATAATCTGTATGCTGTAAAGAACGAATATGTTTCCCAGCAATACCTACAGTTACTCTTTTGATAGGAACTTTTGCTGATTTTTCAGCCTCATTGATAGCTGCTTTAATGGAACTAATAGTATGCGCAATGTTATGCACAATGCCTTTTCGTACACCGAGGCTTTTGCTCTTTCCTACTCCCATCACTTCTATCTTCCCATGAGCACTTCTACGCCCTACTATGGCAACTATCTTCGTTGTCCCTATATCTAGTCCTACTGAATATTCACTTGCTTCCATCTGATATTCGTTTTTATACTATTTCTTTTTATTTGCCTCTGATTTCTCAGATTTTGGTTTTGGTTCTTCTTTTTTGCTCTCGCGCTCAGAGTCTGTTTTTACTTCTTTTACTTCCTCCTTCTTTTTTTCTTCAGGTTTATAGACTCTTTCTTGGGAAGTTTTATCTTCATTTCCCTTTCGCAGGGTCGTCACTATCTGATTATCATACTTTACTGAAATTTTTGAATATTTCATTTGGTCTTGATAAATCAAATATTTTTCTACAAAAGTCTTAAATCCTTTTATCTTAAACCCTAAATTCTCCAGCCTTCCCAGTTCTACAACATAGTTCCCTTCATTGGTCATCAGGTAATAATCATTTCCCTTTTTACTAATCCCAACAAAGAAATTTTTGCTAAAATCATCTCTGTTTATGATTTTCACAAGCTCCACCAGCATGGGATATTCCTCTGGATCTACCTTCCCAGAAACCAGCATACACGGGTAGGAGTAGCTGCTGGACATAGGGAATTCCACTCCTTTCTCATCTACATAAAAATATTTATCATTTTTTGAAAGCCGAAAAATAGGAATTCTCTGGATAATATCCAAATTTAATTGTCCATTTAGTTTCAAGTAAACATTCGCACTATCCACCATTGGCATTGCTCTTATCGCCCTTTCCAAGGACAAAATATTCAGATCGCCTATCCTATTCGTCGGGTTCTCCCTTCTTATAATTTCTCTGACAATTTTATCATTGATAAAAGATACAGGTTCTTTTTGCAGCATTTTCACCACGATATCCTCCACAGGTCTATTATTAAACCTTTGTAAAGAAAATCTGAGCAGAAATATCCAAACTCCCGCCACGAAAATGATTTTCAAAAACCTATACTTATTTTTCATTCTTATCTATTCTCCAACCACTCCACTATGCCGTCATAGAGGGTATCTATATTTCCTGCGCCTACCGTGAGCAGAACATCAAAATCCTTACTTTTGATTTTATCAAATGCACCCGCAAGGGTAGAAACTTCTTTATTTTGCAAATTTACTTTTTCTAACAACCACTCGGAAGTAATTTCAGAAAAATTTTCTTGTAATTCTCTCGCTGGGTAAATATCCAGCAGCAACAGCTCATCTGCTTTGGACAGACTTTCCGCGAAACCATCAGCGAAATCCTTCGTTCTACTGAAAAGATGCGGCTGAAAAACCACTAAAAGTTTTTTATCAGGATTAAATTCTCGGATGGAATTTATCACTGCGTTCAGCTCCGTCGGGTGGTGGGCATAGTCATCCACATAGATTTTTCCATCAGCGAATTTATGCCTCGTATAACGGCGTTTTATCCCTTTGAAACCAGCTATTGCTTTCTTCAAAACCTCAAAATCCACTCCAAGATGATGAAGCAGAGCCAATGCTCCTGTAGCGTTTTCTACATTATGTATCCCTGGAATTTCCCATTCAAACTGGTGAGTTTCTCCATCTTTTGTATGAAAATCAAAACTGATTTTTTCGCCTTTCATTTGGAGATTGTCAGAGTAATAATCCGCCTTCTCATTCACTGCATAAGTCTGGGCATTTCTGGTGATTTTTATTCCTTTTCTTACAAAAAGCTGGCGGTCATCTGGAACCAAATTCGCGAAATCCTCAAAGCCCTGCTCTATAGTTTCTTTGTCGCCATATATATCAAGATGGTCGGCATCTGTAGAAGTTATTATCGCCCAATCTGGTGACAGATTAAGGAAACTTCGGTCGTATTCATCGGCTTCCAAAACGGAATATTGATTGCCATTAAACATAAAATTAGACCCAAAATTCTCTGAAATTCCTCCTAAAAAAGCCGAAAACGGAAGTTCAGCTTCCTTGCAGAGATGAGCCACAAGACAGGAAGTAGTCGTTTTCCCGTGAGTTCCCGCCACTGCGATGCATTCGGTATTTTCGGTGACCATTCCCAAGACTTTTGCTCGTTTCAAAACTAAAAATCCCTGCTGATTAAAATAATCCAAAATCTGCAGTTCCTTAATCGCCGGCGTAAAAATCACAAGCGTTTCAGCCCTATCTAAACCGCTGATTTCCTCAGTAATTCCATCTTCGAACTGAATAGCAATTCCCTCTTCCTGCAGTTTTTTAGTCAGTTTTGTCTCGGTTTTATCATATCCTAAAACATTCTTTCCCAGACTTTTAAAATACCTTGCAAGAGCGGACATTCCTATCCCTCCGATTCCTATGAAATAAAAGTTTTTATATTGTTTCATCACTGATATTCTAATTCAAATTTTCGCTATTTTTTCTTCCACTTCTTTTATTTTACCAATCCAAAAATCAATGGCATCTTCATTTTTTACAAAACCATTTTTTGATTTTAGTTTTGAAGGAATTCGACAGATGTAATAAAAATTTTTGTCATTATCCCTTTGTATTTCAGCTTTACTTGCTGGTTCTGTTCTATTTCTAAAAAACTTAAGCTGCTCTTCATAACCTTCCCTAATTCCTTTAAAATAGACAAGTAGTGCATCTCTGTCCCGCGGGATGTAGCCTGGTCCTGAGCAGCCACAGGAATGAAAAGTAATCCCTACTTGATAGAGTTTTTGGATATGCTCCCATGCTTTTTTATCATTTTTAGATGGCGAGACAAAATCTAGTCCCATATCCGCCATAGGTTTGCCACACTGAGGGCATTTGGCTATATCACTCTGCCTGCCTTCTCTGATGTCATAAAAAAGCCTTCTTTTAAAGGTTTTCCTACAATTAAAACATGCATAATGCGGTTTGTAAGAAACCATCGCATATCTACACATTGGTTATTTGATTTTAATTATCTTAAAAATTTCATCCACAATTTCCTTTGCTGCATTTGGTTTTGCAAAGAATTTTAGATTGCTGGACATTTCTTTTCTCAAATTCTCATCTTCGCAGATTTCCATTAGCGTATTCCAGAATTTCTCAGTCATTTCGGAATCTTTGACCATTTTAGCTGCATTTTTTTCGACCAAAGCCATTGCATTTTTGGTCTGATGGTCTTCTGCTGCATAAGGGAACGGCACCAAAAGAATGGGCTTTCCTACTACTGCCAGCTCGGAAATCGCGATAGCTCCCGCTCTTGACACGATTACATCCGCCACCGAATACACCAGCGCCATATCTGAGATAAACTCCTTGATTTGAATACCTTGCTCATCACCTCCACATTGCGATATAATGTTCTGATATTCAAGCTTTCCTGTCTGCCATACCAACTGGATATTTTTTTCCTTTAATTTAGGTAAAAACTCTCTCCAAACATTATTTAGGGTTTTTGAACCTAATGAACCTCCCACAGAAAGAATGGTAAGTTTATTCGGGTCTAAGCCCATTTTTTGCTTCGCTTCGCTGGTATTTATAATATCTGTAACGATGTTTTCTCGGATAGGATTCCCTGTAAATACCGCAGGAAGAAAACTGCTGATATTGGGATAGCCCATAAAAACGGCTTTGGCTTTTCTTCCGAGAAACTGATTGGTTTTCCCTAAAATAGAGTTTTGTTCCTGTACAAAAATCGGAACGCCGAGAGATGATGCCACATACAGAGCAGGACCAGAGGCAAAACCACCTGTCCCAACAGCAAAATCTGGTTTAAAGTTTTTAATAATCTTTCTCGCTTTCCATAAACTAGAAATAATTTTGAAAGGAAGACCGATGTTTTTAAACAAATTCCCTCTGTCAAACCCAGCGATATTGAGCCCCTCTATTCTAAATCCAGCCTGAGGAACTTTCTCCATTTCCATTTTTCCATTCGCTCCCACGAACAAAAACTCGGCATTGGGAAATCTGCTTTTAATCTCATTGGCTATCGCCACAGCAGGGAAAATATGTCCTCCTGTGCCGCCGCCGCTCATTAAAACTCTTATTGTTCGTTGTTCATTAGTTTTATCTTGATGCTCCATTTCTTTTTTATTTTTCAAAATGATACTAATCTATGCAATATCACTCATCTCTTTGGCTATTTGTTTTTCTCCCAGACCTTCCTCTCCTAAAACCTGTATCCTTGAACTGATATTTAAAACTATTCCGAGCTGAATATAGGTGACCAGCATAGAGGTTCCCCCATAACTTATCAAAGGCAGCGGCTGCCCTGTAACTGGGATAATATTCACCGCAACGGCAATGTTCACCGCCAGCTGCAGAAATATCATCATCCCTATTGATAGAACCAATAAGGTACCATAAAATGTCGGTATTTTAGTAGCGATGATGACTATTCGCATCAGCATGATAAAGTAAGCAACCATCAGTATAGATGCCCCCAAAAGACCATATTCCTCAACAATGATGGCAAAAATAAAATCCGATGCCGACTGAGGAAGGGAATGTTTCAATGCACTTTTCCCTGGCCCCACACCTAAAAGCCCTCCATGTACTATCGCTGCTTTGGATCGATTGATTTGGTAATTTTTAGCTTTCAATGCTTCATTATCAGACTCATTAAGTTTATCTGAATTAAAGAAAGTTTCCACCCTGCTAATCCAAGTATGAACACGGGTGTTTTTGAAAGTATTGGTATTCAGTGCCACAAATAAAAACATTGTAACGCCAACGATAGCTACCGCCCCTATTCTTACAATATATTTCAATGGATACTGCCCCACAAACAATACCGCTATGGACATCATCAAAATCATAAGCGCTGTGGAACCATTATCCTTCGCAATCAAACCAAATATCACCAAAATAGGCACAATAATCATAGCATGATTCAAATAGGAAATTTCTTCCTTATTTTTAGGCATATTTTTTGCCAAATGACGGCAGAGATACACTATCAGCACCAAATAAGCAAATGTAGATGGCTGAAATCTCATTGGCCCAAGTGAGACCCACCGACCTGCACTTGCTCCGCCAATACTACTCCCAAAATAACTCGCGTATAATAAAAGTGGCACCATGAGAGCTAAAACTATTCCACTCAGTTTCCCTATCCATTCATATCTTATAACATTGGCAACAACAGCCATTATACCAAGTCCAAGCAGAATAAACACTGCATGTTTTCCTAAATGGAAAATTGTTGTTCCTTCTCTTGCAACATATTGCAAATTTGTACTTGCAGAATAAACAGGGAAAAAAGAGAAAATAGATATTGCGATGATAATATACCACAATACCCTATCTCCTCTTAAAGCAAATATTTTTGGCATCTTATTTTGAGTCATTTATAAGTTTCTTTTTTACTTAAAAACTTCCGTTTTAAATTTTCTTCCCCTATCCTCGTAGTTATCAAACAAGTCAAAACTCGCACAGCACGGAGAAAGCAGCACAGCATCTCCATTTTGGGCTAATTTTTTAGCGGTACGGACAGCCTCTTCCATGCTCGATGTATCATAAATGTTTTCTTTCATCCCTTGGAAAAAACTGATAATCTTAGAGTTATCCAGTCCCATACAGATAACAGCCTTTACTTTTTTCTTCACCAAATCTGCTATTTCGGAATAATCATTTCCTTTATCCACACCTCCCACTATCCAAATCACTGGTCGCTTCATACTTTCCAATGCGTAGTATGTGGCATTTACATTGGTGGCCTTACTGTCATTGATGTATTTCACGCCGTCTCTCTCCGCCACTTCTTCCAATCTATGCTCCACTGCCTGAAAAGTCATCAACGAATTTCTAATACTTTCATTACTGATATTCAGCAATTTACCCGCAATACTCGCTGCAAGGCTGTTCGCTACATTGTGCTTTCCTACGAGAGCCAAATCTTCTATTTTCATAGAAAATTCTTCACGAAGTTTAATAACCAAATTTTCATCTACTGAATACCCTCCCTCATCAAGTTTTTCCTTCATGGAAAACGGAATTTTTTTCACTCTCAGATTCAGTTCTTGCAAGAGTTTCACACTCATTTCATCATCTTTATTGTAAATGAAATAGTTATCATTCTCCTGATTTTCAGCAATTCGGAATTTTGCTAATGCATATTCTTCGTAATTATAATTATATTGATCCAAATGGTCTGGCGACAAGTTTAAAAGCAAACTAATATATGGTCTAAAATGCTGAATATCATCCAGCTGGAAACTACTGATTTCCAATACATAATATTCAAAATTTTCTACAGCCACCTGCATCGCAAAACTTTTACCAATGTTTCCGCCCAACCCTACATTTAATCCACTGTTTTTCAGAATATGATAAATCAGCGAAGTAGTAGTCGTTTTACCATTGCTTCCTGTCACTGCCACGATTTTGGCATCGGTAAATTCCGCTGCAAATTCTATCTCTGATGAAAGGCGAATTCCTTTTTCTTTAATCTTCTGAATTAGAGGTGCTTTCTTTGGTATCCCAGGTGATTTGATAACCCAGTCTGAGGCCAAAATCCTTTCCTCACTATGCTCTCCTTCTTCAAAATCTATCCCTTCTGCCTGAAGCTGCTGTTTATAATGTTCCTTAATAGCACCACGGTCCGAAAGGAAAACTTCCAGCCCTTTTTTCTTCGCCAAAACAGCTGCTCCTACACCGCTCTCGCCGCCACCTAATATTATTATTTTCATTTTTTTCTATATTAACAAATCATGAACATTTCATTTATCTTTTTGCTCTCCGTTTCCAGAAATTCCGTCTTGCTGGCTTCAATAGGGAAAATCACATAGCTGTCACTGTCTATATACATCTGCATTAGACAAAATCCCTGCTCTTGCCAAATAGTATTGATGGTTTTTATCCATTCATAAACATCATTTTTGTCCTCGGTCAATGGAGGAAGCTCTAGGTCATAAACCTTAAAGGATTTTATTTCTGCCAATAAAGACTCAAAACACTCCAACTCACATTTCCAGTCAAACTCCTCTGCAAAACCATTATTAATCAAAATATCCGCAAAACCCATCCAAATGAGTCTTGGTCTTTTCCATTTACCTAGGTCTATCCCTCTATTCTCATAGAATTCTTTATTCTTTGAAATAAATGCATCCGTGCGAGTAATCAACTCTTTAACCTCTGATAAAACTTTTTCATCATCAAGGCTGATCAATTTAGCAAACTCCAAATAAACATTGAAATCTATTTCAGCCTCATTTGTGCCTCCGAACAATTTTGAAAAGAATCCCATTTTTAATTAAAATTTATCTTACTTTCAAAGTTATTAAACAAATTACCGCCAAAATCACACCTATGATAATCATTCTATTCACGATTTTACTCTCGTGGTAACCACATTTCTGATAATGGTGGTGAAGAGGCGACATTTTAAACAGTCGGTTGTTCTGAGCATATTCCAGCCCGTGTTTTTTCTTTCTGTATTTGAAAACCAGCACCTGCAAAACCACCGAAAGATTTTCCACCAAAAAGATTCCACAAAGCACAGGAATCAATAATTCTTTTCTGAGGATAATCGCCAAAACCGCGATTACTCCGCCCAGCATCAGACTTCCTGTATCTCCCATAAATACTTGCGCTGGATAGGTATTATACCAGAAAAATCCGATAACTGCTCCTACGAGTGCAATGGTGAAAATGGTCGTTTCGCCCGTGTCTGGAATGAACATTATATTGAGATAATCCGCAAAAATGATATTCCCCGAAACATATGCAAAAAACGCCAAAGTAAGCAGTATCACTGCACTTGTCCCCGCCGCGAGACCATCTATCCCATCGGTAATATTTGCTCCGTTAGAAACTGCCGTTACAATGAAAATCACCACAGGAATGAAAACTATCCAAGACCATTTCTGAGCATCCTGCTCATCCATCCAGAAAAGAACTTTACTGTAATCAAATTCATTATTTTTAACAAATGGAACCGTGGAAATCATGGCTTTCTCTTCGGTAGAGAATTTTCCTACCACGCTGTGCTGCGCATGTGGCAGGTCTTGTACCTCTCGTTTGATAACCACACCTTCATGGAAATACATCGTTACCCCCACGATAAGCCCCAAACCTACCTGACCAATCACCTTGAATTTACCACTCAAGCCGTCTTTATTCTTCTTAATTTTCTTCAGATAATCATCAATGAAACCAATCGCACCCATCCAAAGCACCGAAACCACAAGGAGAACGATATAAACATTATGTAGTTTTGTGAATAATAGAACTGGAATCAGCGTAGAAATAATGATAATCAGACCGCCCATCGTCGGCGTTCCTTCTTTTTGTTTCTGTCCTTCCAATCCGAGGTCTCTCACGAGCTCTCCCATCTGTCTTCTTCGTAGGAAGTTAATGATTTTCTTCCCATAAACAAGGGCTATCCACAAAGACAAAAGCACAGACATCCCTGCACGAAATGAAATATATCGTAATAAATTCAATCCTGGAATATGTACTCCCTGATTCGTTAAATATTCGTATAAGTAGTATAACATTTTATTGGTCAGTTATTTATAGGTTACTTTCCCATAAGGGTTAATAATTCTTTTATCACTTCTTTATCATCAAAATGATGTCTCACACCATTGATTTCTTGGTATGTTTCGTGTCCTTTTCCTGCAACAAGGACAATGTCCTTTGGCTCTGCAAATTTTATCGCCATTTTTATCGCTTCTTTTCGGTCTGGAATAGAAGTATATTTGCTGAAATTCTGCGGTTCTACGCCTGCTTCTATTTCTTTAATTATCTCCAAAGGCTCTTCTGTTCTCGGATTATCAGAAGTGATAATCGCCAGAGTGGATTTCGCGGAAGATACATTTCCCATTTTAGGGCGTTTTTCCTTATCTCTATCCCCTCCACAGCCGAAAACGGTAATCAGCCTTTCGTTCTTTGTCCGAATTTCATTGATGCTGTCCAAGACATTTTCCAAAGCATCGGGCGTGTGGGCATAGTCTACAATGAAGAAAATACCGCTGTCAGATTTCATGGTTTCAAATCTTCCGTTCACTCTTTTCAGTTTAGAAATCGCTTGTAAAATTTCATTTCCTTCAAATCCTAATTCCGAAGCGATGGCGAAAACCAAAAGCAAATTATAAACATTAAATTTTCCTGTCAAAGTTGTCCAAAACTCCTTCCCATTGAAATTCAGCAACATCCCATCGAAATCAACTTCCAATATTTTTGCCTGATAATCTGCCATAGTTTTCAAGGCGTAGGTTTTCTTTTTTGCCTTGGTGCTTTGGAGCATTACATTTCCGTTTTTATCATCGATATTGGTGATGGCAACGGCAGTTTCTGGCAGTTCATCAAAAAATCTTTTCTTCACATTCAGATACTCCAAAAAGGTTTTGTGATAATCCAAATGGTCGTGCGTGATGTTCGTAAAACCAGCGATTTTAAAATTCAGCCCTTCTATTCTGTCCTGATGAATTCCATGGGAACTAACTTCCATGAAAGCATATTCACAGCCTTTTTCCACTGCTTTTGCCAGCATCTGATTGAGCCTTACGACATCTGGCGTGGTGTGGGTAGATGGGATAATCTCTTCACCTATTCTATATTCCACCGTAGAAATCAGCGCCGAAGAAAACCCTAAATTCTGGAAAACATCAAACAGCAGAGTCGCCGTAGAGGTTTTACCATTCGTTCCTGTAATCCCTATGAGATTAAGTTTTTCCGATGGATTTCTATAAAAATTACTCGCTATTTTTCCCAAGGTTTTGGAGGCATTTTTTACTTTGATGTAGGTAACTGTTTCATTTATTTTCTCTGGAAAATCTTCACAAACAATCACACTCGCCCCGTTTTCTATCGCAGAATCTATATACAGATGCCCGTCTGAAACGCTGCCTTTCAGTGCTGCATAAAGAGCATTTTTCACAACTTTTCTGCTGTCAAAAACTATCTCAGAAACCTCCTTTTCCAAACTTCCGAGGTTTTCCAAAATAGATACTCTACTCAATATTTGACTTAAAATCATTCTCTTTTATTTCTTTTATATTCTGTCCATTCTTTTCGGACTATATTCAATAATTCTTCTTGGTCTATCTTTAAATTTCCAGTGTGTATCATCACTGGCGTTCCATATTGTTTAAGGTTTAAAATCAACCATTTTTGTTTAAAAAAATTAAACTTTTCTATGTATTTTTCTGGGTTTTCTAATAATATCAAAATATAATCTTGCTTTTGAACCCTTACTTTTCTAAAACCTGCCACATCCTCCCATTCTATCATCCCAAAGGATACATTATCACAAATTCCTTTTTCCGAAATACTTACCGCAGGTTTGTTGCTTAGTATTGTTTTCAAACAAACCCATACACCGAACCCAAAAAAGACAATCACCGCAATAAAAACAGCATCATAAAACACTGGCACATATTTCCTGCTTTCTCTAAGCCCCGTTCCTAAAAATGGGAGAAATCCCGACACGACAAAAAGCACGGAAAGCCCCAGCATTAGAAAAAATCTTTTCTTATTCACCTATATTTCATATTTCATATTTCATTTTAATTCTGCATTCTTAGATAAATTTTTTGGTCTTTCTTCATCACTGTTCCTGCTTCTGGGAACTGTTCCAATATCCTCCCAACGCCTTTATAACTCACACGATACCCCAAATTTTCCAGCTGTGGAATTACATTTTTCCCTGCCAGTCCTTTTAGGTTTGGCATTTTTCCGCCTGCTACGCTTATTTTAGGATTTGGTACGATTAGTTTTTTTAGATTTACTTTTTTATCATTTAGCATTTCCTCTCCTATATTCAGCGGCGTTTTCAGGAATGTTTTCCCTGCAATCTCCTTAAATACAGGCGCCGCCACTACTCCTCCATAGTAATTTCCCTGTGGCTGGTTAATCATCACGATACAAGTATATTTAGGATCATCCGCTGGATAAAACCCTGCGAATGAAGCTTGATATTTTCCGCCTCCCTTCCAATATTCAAAACGAGTAGTCCCTGTTTTCCCTGCCATTTTGAGATTCGGTGTAAAGATACTCTTGGCTGTTCCTTTTTCTACTGCCTTGGTAAGAGCCTCCGTCATCATCTGGATAGCTTTAGGAGATGCCATTCTTTCTACCATAACCTGCGGAGTCGCAGTGCGTATTACCTTACCATCTTTCATGATTTTATCGATGAAAAGCGGTTTTACCATTTTACCATCATTGGCTATTCCATTATAAAAAGTAGCAAGCTGCAATAGGCTGAATGCCGAAGCATAGCCATAAGACATTGACGCAAGTGTCGCCTTATTCCATCTTTTGCTCTCTGGCGTTACAATCATAGGTTTAGTCGCGCCTGGGAGTTCTATATCCAGCTTATCAAACATTTTCCATCTTCTAAGATGATTGATAAATATCTGTGGATTAGACGAATATGATTTTACTATCAATTTAGCTGAACCCACATTACTTGACAATGCCAATATATCACTAATATCATAAATCCCGCCCATGTGGCTGTCAGTTATCCGTTGTCCGCCATATTCCCAAACGCCGCCGCCTGTATTTACCGTCGTGTTTCTGTCGATAAAACCATCATCCATCGCCGCCAAAAGAGAAACCACCTTAAATGTAGAACCTGGCTCTGTGGCATCCCTTAGGGCATAATTATAGGCATCTACATATTTGCCTTCTTTATTCTTGCTGAGATTGACCATCGCTCGGATTTTCCCTGTCGCTGTTTCCATAACTACTACACTTCCGTGATGAGCATTATATGTATAAAGCTGTTTCTCCAAAGCAGAATGCGCAATGTCCTGTATCCTCAGGTCTAATGTAGTATAAACATCCTGCCCATCGACTGGCTCTCTTATTTCCCAGAAATCAATAGGCTTCCACTGTTTAGCGCTTACCCTCTGCACCCATCTTCTACCATCTTTCCCAGAAAGATACTGGCTAAAAGCCCCTTCAAAGCCAGACTTCCCTCGCTCATCATCAATTCCGATAGTCCCCGCTCCGATTTGATTGGTCGCTAGAATTCTTTTGTATTTTGGTTCTATTATCAGGCATCTTTCTTTTTGATAAGTTTTAGTTTTTGCATCATATTTCCCAAATATAGGAAATCTCTTCAAGCGATTAACCTGCTCAAAATCAAGATTTGATGCCAATGTATAGTACTGATTTTGTCTTCTTTTTTGTTGTTTCAAAGAACTTCTATACTCTTGTCTGGTCTTGCCAAACATCTTATGTAGAGAATCTGACAGAGTCCCTACTTTTTTATCAAAAACAGAATCTTTTATAATTTTAAAATCGACATAGACATTATATTTTATAACCGTAGTTGCCAGAATAGAGCCATCGGCAGCGTATAGATTTCCTCTCGCCGCTTTGATAGTATCTACTCTATAATTTGCCTGAATAGTTCTCTGCAGCTCCTCCACATTTGAATTATTCTGCAAATAGACAATTCTAAACCCAAAAATTATGAACAGAACCGCCGCTACCATTATAAAAAGGTAGCCCCACAGGAGCGCTTTCGATCGTTTTTTATCATTTGATTCTGTCATAGTCCAAACTATCCATTTTTACTAATATCTTCAAAGGATGAGATTCCAATGCCTGCAAAGAATCCCTCAGAACCTCCTTGCTCAGCTCTGATTCCAGTTTTATCTTTATCAATTTACTCTGGGTATAGGCATTCTGAGACTTGTACTCTTCCACCTGACTTTTCAGAGTATTCACTTCTCCTATTTTCTTATTTACCAAATCATTGGTAAAAATCATAATCATCAAAAGCACGAAGCAAAACAATATATATTTATAATGCTTCTTCACCTCCTCCTTGTTCAGAAAATTTCCTTTCAGAAGGTCTAGCACGGTGAATTTCTTCGAGGGACGATGATGAGGATGATGTTTTCTTTTTGCCATTTCTTTACTTAAAGTTTTATCCCGACACGCATTTTCGCACTTCTTGCCCGCGAATTATCTTCTATTTCTTCATCCGTAGGAACTACTGCCTTTCTATATGGAAGCTCAAATTTCTTTTCATAGTTTCCATAAATATCCCGCTCTGGCTCCCCTTCAAACATCTGGTATTTTAAAAACATCTTAACCAATCTATCCTCCAAAGAATGATAAGATATAACCACTAATCTCCCTCCTTTCCGCAATATTCTACAAGACTGAACTAGTAGTTCCTGTAGTGCTTCTAGCTCTTGGTTTACCTCTATCCTTATCGCTTGGAAAACTTGTGCAAAAAATTTATTACTCTTATGAGCTGGTATGTATGAAAAAACTTTTTTTAAATCTTCTGTGGTTACTATTCTTGTTTCCTTTCTATAGCGAACGATTTCTCTTGCTAATTTCCTTGCCTCTCTTAGCTCTCCATAATAATAAAATATATCCGCCAAAAGCTCTTCTTCATAATCATTGACTACACTTTGAGCATCAAGGCTTTGCATATTGTTCATACGCATATCCAGAGGAGCATCACTCCTGATGGAAAACCCTCTCTCTGCTTTATCAAACTGATGAGAAGAAACTCCCAAATCTCCCAAAACTCCATCCACCTGAGCCACACCATACATCAGCAGTGAGTTTTCTAAAAATCTAAAATTTTGATTAATTAAAGTAAATCTAGGATCTTCTATGGCATTATTTAGCGCATCCGAATCTTGGTCAAAACTAAACAATCTGCCCTTTTCAGAGAGTCTTGACAAAATCTCACGAGAATGCCCTCCTCCTCCAAAGGTAACATCTACATACACACCATCAGGATTGCTTACCAAGGCATCCACACTTTCTGTAAGTAAAACAGGTTTATGATACATTTCCAACTTACTTTAATATAACTATATAAGTTTACAAAATTATAGATATTTTTTTAAACCAAATCTAATTTTATCTTCCATGTGGATAAGTTATATCTTGCGATAAAATGATTTCGCTAATAAATATTCATTTTTTTATGATAAAAACTATTTTTTACATTTTTATTTAATATCTTTGCGATTACTTTTGGAATCATTGGTATGCTTTTTAATACAAAAAAAGATAAAAAATATCACTTCATAGAAAAAGGAGAAGGCCATCCTATGGTGCTTCTGCATGGGCTTATGGGAGGACTCAGCAATTTCGAAGATATGGCTGAATACTTCGCTGCCAAAGGCTTCAAAGTATATATCCCTCAGCTGCCTATCTATGATTTACCAGTGCTAAATACCAATCTCACAGCTATCTCTAAATTCGTAGGAAAATTCATCAAACAAGAGATAGGAAAACCTGTAACTTTGGTAGGAAACTCTATGGGAGGACACATAGGACTTATCCTTACTTTGGCTCGTCCAGAATATGTTCATTCCCTTGTTCTTACAGGTAGTTCAGGACTTTACGAGCGTTCTTTCGGAGATAGTTTCCCGAGAAAAAGCGACAAAGAATACATCAAAAGAAAAACCCAAGAGGTTTTCTACAACCCTGATGTAGCCACAGATGAGCTTGTGGATGAAGTTTTTGGTATTGTAAATGACCGAATGAAAGGCATAAAAACAGTGATGCTGGCAAGAAGCGCCATCAAACACAATATGCAGAATGAACTGCCTAACATCAAATGTCCTACCTGCATCATCTGGGGAAAACAAGACAATGTAACTCCGCCAGATGTGGCCATAGAAATGAACAGACTGATACCTAATTCGGAGCTGTTCTGGATAGACCAATGCGGACACGCCGCGATGATGGAAAAACCAGCAGAGTTTAACGAAATTCTCTACAACTGGTTAAAAGATAAAGTTTAACAAATGGAAGTTAGTTACTAGCTTCCATTTTTCAAATACAAAATTTAGAAATGAAAATAAAATCTGTTTCCTTCGTAAAAAGCAGCCAAAAATGGCAGGACTGCCCAGAGCCGAATCTTCCTGAATACGCTTTCATCGGGCGAAGTAATGTAGGAAAATCCTCTCTGATCAATGCCCTGATGAACCAAAAAGACTTAGCGAAAACCTCGCAGACACCAGGGAAAACACAGCTTATCAATCATTTTTTGGTCAATGAAGAATGGTACCTTACCGACCTTCCTGGTTACGGCTACGCAAGGGTTTCCAAATCACAGAGAAAAGATTTTGAAAAGCTGATTACCAACTATATTCTCAACAGAGAAAACCTCGTTCATTTGTTTGTTTTGGTGGATATCCGCCACCTGCCGCAGAAGATAGATTTGGAGTTTATAGAGTGGTGCGGAGAAAACCAAATTTCTTTTTCCATCATCTTCACTAAATCAGACAAGATGAAAACCCAAGCTGCCGCAGAAAAAAGCGTCGCAGAATACAAAAAAATTCTTCTAGAAACTTGGGAAGAACTGCCCAATATTTTTGTCACCTCAGCAGAGAAAAAACTGGGCGGAGAGCAGATTTTGGATTTCATAGAAGAAACCAACAAAATCATTTCTACTAAATGAAATTCATAGAAACTTTTTATTGGCTGTTGATTGCTTTATGCCCAATAATAGCGACCAGTATTATCAGTTTCTTCATATGGAACTTATCCGAGTCTTTATTATGGTGCATCATTACGGAAGGATGTGTAATTTTAGCAGGAATATATTTAGCAGAATACATTAGGAAAAAAATATGGTTGTTCTAATTTCTACTCCAAACTAATGAACACCTCAGATTTAGATGAAAACCCATGAAAAATAATATAATTAAATATGTCATTATAGGATTAGGACTATTAGCCGCAGGTATATTTTTGAAAAATTTATTTAAAGATAAACCTAAACAAAATGTAGTAATTATCAATGACTGGAAAAAAGACCAAAATGGCTGTCTAAAACTAAGAACAGAGAACCTCGCCATTGAATTAATAGCAAAACACAACCTAAACCACTCTTCAAAAGAAAAATTTATCAATGTTTTTGGAGAACCCAATGAAAAAAGATTTATCAATGACACAGAAGTATTAGTCTATTATTTTGATACTTTATGCGATGTTCAAGAACAGGATAAATGCTATGCTGAATTCTATTTCAAAAGTGGACTATTAACCTCAACAGAATTTTTATGTGAATGAAAAACAGAAAATTACTACTTCTATCTTTTGGTATAAGCCTAATATATGTGCTACTGGGAACTATGGTAGTGCTTGTAAGCTTCCCTAAATTCCAAACATTTGGCTTCAGCCATGAACACCCTCTTTGGCTTCCTTTAGCTATATTTACCTTACCTGTGAATATACTTTTATTTGGTTTAGCAATGGTAGATTTATCTTTTTCTTCTATTTTTATATTACAAACCATTGTATTTCTGATTTGCTGGGGAGTAATTCATCTAATGATAAAAATATTATTAAATAAAACATAAATATTTTTATTCCCTACTTCTTCTCAAAAACATGAAAATCTCTCGTAAGCTGCAGATATTCATCCGAGTAGCACCGTGACGAAACTTCTAAAACAAGTTCTTCTTCCTGAACCTTTCCCTCACAAAAAGAAAACTCCAGCACGCAGCGTTTTGCTTCGGCTTGTGGTGTTCCGCGAACAATCACTCTTCGCCTAAGTTTCAGTGAAAAATCTGCACATTTTTCTATAAAAAAAGCTTCTGATGACTTTGGGATAACCACCGAAAACAATCCATTTTCAGCAAGCAGCGCCGAAGAATTCTGTATCAATTGCTCAAAATTAAGCTCCACCTGCTGCCGCGCCAAAACATCTTTTTGAGAGGAATCCATCTGCTCAAAATAAGGCGGATTAGAAAGAATTAAATCAAATTTTTCTTCGGAAATATAATTTTTAAAATCAAAAAGCTTGGCTCTCAGCCTATCCCTAAACGGCGAATTACTAAAATTCTGCCCTGCCAGCTCCACCGCTTTTTCATTAATATCAAGTGCTAAAATCTCGGCTCTGGGATTTCGCTGGGCTATCATCAGAGAAATCAGTCCCGTTCCTGTGCCTACTTCCAGCACCTTAGAAGCCGCCTCACATGCCGCCAAAGCGCCAAGCAAAACCCCATCTGTTCCCACTCGGAACACATTTTTGTCCTGGAAAATGCTGAATTGTTTGAAATGGAAAGGTTTCATCCTTTGAACCATTTAGAATATTTCATAAAACCATTTACCGCCCATAGGCAGGTGTAATACAAGGACTTCACCACCGAAAATCCCATAAATTCCCTATACACCAAATATTGGTCTTTTATGATGTCTTTTTTCTTACGGGAAACACTGCCTTCACGCATTCTGTATTTAGCCAAAGTTTCGCAGAGAGGCTTTCCCACAGGGATTTTCTTTAACAAATTGAGCCACATTACATGGTCTTCTCTTTTACTTTCTGTTGGGAAAAAGAATTTTCCCACTCGCTGGCTGTCATACATAGACGACAGCAGAGAAAGGCGACAAGTTTTCAATAAATTATCAAAAGTAACCTCTACATCTGCCTGAAAATCTTTGAGAACGGGAGCCAAATGCTCATCACATCGGGCATAGCTGGAATAGGCTAACTCGGCTTTATTTTCTTCCATAAAACCAATCATTCGTTCCAAAAACAAAGGCTCCCAATAATCATCACTATCCAAAAAAGTAATATATCTTCCCGAAGCCCTTTCAAGGCTTTTGTTCCGTGCATTTCCTGCGCCGCCATTTTGTTCAAGGACTTGCAGTTTTATTCTTGGGTCATCATATTTTTTGATAATTTCAGCAGTGTTATCGCTTGATTTATCATCGGTAATCAGCCACTCCCAATCCTGAAAAGTCTGGTCAAGAACGGACTTTATGGTCTCTTCTATAAATTCTGAAGAGTTATACGATGGCGTAATGATAGAAACTTTCGGTGTCATTTATTTTTCAAACATTTGTCTTGTGATAAAATCTTTTTCTAAACTCCAGTTCCTCGCTGGAGAATATTCTCTTCCATAGGAAATAATCTGCAAATGTAGTTTATTCCAATCTTTCTGAGGGAAAAGTTTTTTGGCATCGGCTTCGGTTTGGACTACATTTTTGCCTTCTGTCAATTTCCAAAGTTTCATCAGCCGATGAATATGCGTATCCACAGGAAACGCTGGGAAACCAAACCACTGGCTCATCACCACAGAGGCGGTTTTGTGTCCTACACCTGGGAGTTTTTCTAATTCCTCAAAAGTCTGCGGTACCACGCCTTCATAATCCCTGAGCAACATTTCTGCCATGCCTTTCAGGTTTTTGGCTTTGGTGTTTGAGAGGCCAATTTCTTTTATTAAATCCTTTATTTCTGCTACTTCCAGCCTTGCCATGGCTTGGGGCGTTCCTGCAACTCGGAAAAGCTCAGGAGTGATTTCGTTCACTTTTTTATCCGTAGTCTGTGCCGAAAGAGCCACCGCTACCAACAGCGTATAGGCATCCGTATGGTGCAGGAAGATGGGAACTGTAGGATAGAGTTTGTCCAGCTCTTTTCTCACAAAATCGGCTCTTTGTTTTTTGGTCATTATCAAAAGATTTGTGGCAAAAATAATGAATTAATAATATTTTTTTTGATAAAAATAACATTTCTGTTATATAAAATTACTATATTTGTTATAGTTATTTTAAATGCTATTTTCATATGAGTATTGTTCGCTTTGGAGTTTCTTTAGAAGAAGACCTTTTAGAGGCATTAGATAGATATGCTGAGGAGAATTTGTTTAAAAATCGTTCTCAGGCTATCAGATACCTTATTAACAAGAGTTTAGTTACAGAAAAATGGGATAATGACGCCATAGTGGCTGGTTCTATTACCCTAGTGTTTGACCATCATAGAAGGGAGTTGGTAAATAAACTTACCAACATCCAGCATAGATATCATGACAATATTTTGTCTTCTCTGCACTTTCATTTGGAGCATGATTTGTGCATGGAGATTATCGCTGTGAAAGGGAAGTCTTCTACTTTGGTAGAGCTTGCCAACAGCCTTATTTCTGTAAAAGGTATAGAGCACGGAAAACTCACAGCCACAAAGGCCGATTAGTAAAATATTTTAAAAATAAAAAAAGCAGAAACATAGATTTCTGCTTTTTCGTTTTTAATTTCCTTTTATTTCTGGCTGTTCCATAGGTGGTGGAGGCGGCATTCTCCTTTCATCCTTTCTTCTTGGGTGGCTGGACTGCCATTTTTCATACTGCTCAGGCGTCAGGATTCTTTTGAGTTTTCGCTGATGTCTCTCATGAAGTTTTTCCTTGTCCGCTTTATGCTGTTTACGAAGTTCTTCCAGCTGTTTTGTTTGTTTTTCAGAAAGATTTAGTTCTTCTAATCTTTTTCCTTTGCCTTCTTTACCTCTTTCCATTTTTCTTTGTTCTGGACGATGGCAGTCATGTTCCCTTGGAGCTTCTTGTGCTGATGCAAAACCAAATGCTCCGACTAATGCTAAACTTAAAATTAACTTTTTCATAATCTTCTATATTTTTACGATTTTCTATTTGTTGGATTCGTTTTTTTGGTCAAGGTTAAACCCATGAAAGTTAAACTTATATTAAGTTTTCTTAAATTTCTTCTAAAGAATCATTATCTTTGGACAACTTTCTAAAATTTATCTAAAATGAAGATTTTATATCAAAAACTAATCTTTTGTGTCGTTTTTAGTGTCTTTACGCTGAACTCCGCTCAGGAAATCACTTTAAATAAAATACACTCGGGGTATTACAGAACCGAGTTTATCTATGGGATAAACTCCATGAACGATGGAGAACACTACACCGTTTTGGAAAAAGATGGAATCGTAAAATATTCCTACAAAACAGGAAAAAAAATAGAAACCATCTTAGAGGCTAAGATACAGGACTATACATTTTCTCACGACGAGAGCAAAGTGCTGGTTCTGAACGAACAACAGCCCATCTACCGCCATTCTTTCTTAGGAAAATACCATGTGGTAAATCTCAGTAAAAACGGAAAAATAACTGCCCTAAACAACGGAAACTGGGTTCAGGAGCCTAAATTCTCTCCTGATGGAAGATTCGTTGCTTTTATCTCTGGGAATAATCTTTATTACCAAGACCTCAGCTCTGAAAAAATCACCCAAATCACTTTCGATGGTGAGAAAAATAAAATCATCAACGGACTGGCAGACTGGGTGTATGAAGAGGAATTCGGGCATGCAGACATGTACCAATGGACAAAAAACAGCGAAAGTCTGGTTTTTGTGAAATTTGATGAAAGCCAAGTAAAAGAAATGAATATGCAGATTTTCAATGGAAATCTGTATCCGCAGGATTTTCGTTTCAAATATCCGAAAGCAGGAGAAGAAAACTCAAAAGTTTCGGTATACGCCTATGATTTAAAACTAAATAAATCCACGCAAATCAATCTTGCTAACTTTGAATCTTACTATATCCCACAGGTTTTCCAGACTGCACAGCCAAATGAAATTGCGATAGCGACTTCCAACAGACATCAGAACAATCTGGAAATCATCAAAATAAACACTAAAAACTATTCTACCAAGAAAATCCTAACCGAAACGGATGCCGCTTGGATAGAAACGGACAATCTTTCTTTGGAATTCTTGGAGGACAACTCTTTCCTTTGGGCTTCGGAAAGAGATGGTTTCAGACATTTTTACTGGTACACGCCTGACGGAAAACTGAAAAAACAAATCACCAAAGGCAACTGGGAAATCACTGACTACTATGGTTTTAGCCCTAAAAATTCTGAAATCTTGGTGCAGACTACCGAAAAAGGCAGCATCAACAGAGTGGTGAGCAAAATAAACATCAAGACAGGGAAAAAGCAGATTGTTTCTGAATCAAACGGAACTAATAATGCTGATTTCAGCAAGTCTTTCCAATATTTCATCAACACGCATTCTTCCGCAGAACAGCCGAATACTTACACTTTGAGGGATTTTAACGGCAAAACTCTGCGAGAATTACAGAATAATAATTCGGCACTGAAAAAGCTGCAGTCAGATGGTTTCGTAACCAAAGAATTTTTCCAAATTCCAAACAAAAACGGCGACCAGATGAACGCTTGGATGATAAAACCCAAAGACTTCTCGCCTAACAAAAAATATCCTGTGCTGATGTTCCAATACTCTGGCCCTGGTTCCCAGCAGGTAAGCAACGCTTGGGATGGCAGAAACGCTATTTGGTTTAACCTTTTGGCTCAAAAAGGATACATTGTGCTTTGTGTAGATGGGCGTGGAACGGGCTATCGTGGAACGAAGTATAAAAAAGCAACTTACAAGAATTTAGGAAAATACGAGATAGAAGACCAAATCGCTGCTGCACAGTGGATTGGCTCACAGAGCTTTGTAGATGCTGGGCGAATTGGGATATTCGGATGGAGTTTTGGAGGATATATGGCAAGTCTGGCGATGACCAAAGGAGCAGATGTTTTCAAGGTAGGAATTGCTGTAGCACCAGTAACCACTTGGCGTTATTATGATACAATCTACACAGAAAGATATCTACAAACGCCACAAGAAAACCCACAAGGATACGATGAAAACTCGCCTATCAATTTCGCTGACCTAATGAAAGGAAAATACCTGCTAATCCACGGAACAGCGGATGACAATGTCCATTACCAAAATGCAGTAGAAATGGCAGAGGCTCTTATTCAGAAAAACAAAGAATTTGAGTTCATGACCTATCCAGACAAAAACCATGGCATATATGGTGGAAATACAAGACTGCACTTACACCAAAAAATGACAGATTTTATTTTAAATAATCTATAACAAACGAAAAAGCCAGAAAAATTTTCTGGCTTTTTTTATTTATTCTCCTTTTTTGTTCTTATAACTGCTGTATCCTTCATAAACAAGATAAAGTGCTGCCCCCACAAAAAGCAACAAAACTGTGATAGACCCTCCCATTTCGTACAGAAGTTTGATAAATCTATTCATCTTGATAGTTCCACCTTCTTTTTCCCATTGTATAAGCTCTATATAGTAATAAATCCCAAAAGCCAAAATACCTACTGCAAGCGCCAAATTCCCTATAAGAGGAAGCATTGGGTTTTTGCTCGACTTGGCTTCGTACATACTTCGCTCGATGAATTTTTCATCTATTTCGTTTTTATTCTCACTACTCATAAAAATATGATTTTTAAATGTTTATCGTTTTACATTATCCAGACTGCCATAAGTACTCGCGCTAAAACCTTCTCCTTCTTTGACCGCAAATTCTATTTTGTTGTCCGAGAGAATCTTAAATTTAGTAACGAAAGTTTTTTCGTCCTTCTGTGATTTTTCTAGGTACGGCTCCATGACTGCTCCATAGGAAAGCTCTTCTTTCAATCTAATGACACAGGTGCTGTCAGCAGGATTTACCTCCTGCACCTCTACCCATTTCATATCCGAACCTTTGGAAGTGGCTTTGCCGTTTGAGTCATAATTGGTCACAGGAACGCCCACTCTGTACTGTTCGCCTTTTTTAGGAAGTTTTAATAGTTCTGCTTTTGCATTCTCTTTCATTGGGTTTTCTATAAAAAGAGCGTGCCCTAACCAGCCAAAGAACGCCAATACAAGGAATACCGCAAAAGCGATGAAAATCTTCCCAAACCAGTTTAGTTTTATTCCTTTTTTAGGAACGGGATGCGCTGTTTTCTGCTGTTCGAAAAAAGCTTCCATTTCAGGAGTCCATTTGGAAACAGGAACATCTTTATTATCCGATATTCTAAAAAACACTCCCGATGGCCTTTTTACATATTGTTTGCTCAGTGTAGTTTCTGCTTCTTTTTGATATAAAACCAAACGCATAGGCTCCACTGCGCCGCTAAGAGGACAAAGTAAATCCGAAACCTCTATGCTGTAATAACTTTTGTATTCTATACGAAAAAAATAAATCATTTCTGTCTGTTTTTATTATTCTTATTCTGTAACATCATCTTCTACGACCTCACCGGCATGCTTTTTCGCAAAATCTTTCTTTCGGTAGATTTTAGCAATCATCAGATTATATGTAGAACCTTCTTTATAATTCTGGATATCTATAGTTTCCGTGAAATCTTCATCTAAACCAAATTTCCATGGCGCACCATCTCTATGAGGGATATAGTAGCCGCCTGTGATTTCTATCGGTGCGTAGTATGTTTTTCCGTCTATTTTCACATTTTTGAACATCATCTTATACATTCTATTCTGCTCAAAAGGAATTTCTGTATAGGCCTCTGTATAAAGGACATATTCAGAATTAGTAGGATTAAGGATAGAGCCTGACTGCCACTCACTTTTTTCAAAGTTTATTTCCTTCCCTTCTGGTGTTTTCAGAGTATGGTTTCCGTTTTCCAGCTCAATCTCTTGTGTAGAGTTTGGCTCCATTTTATACGGCTTGCCATCTACCTCGAAGGAAATCGCTTTGTCTGTGGGATTATCCACTATCACTGTATTATTTTGTTTCGAACAAGAAAATAATACGGATGCAAGACCTAAGGACAAGAATATATTTTTCATAATTTTCTATTTGTACAAAAATAAAAATTATACATTATATAGGAAAGAAGTTGCTAATTTATCTCTATATTTGCTTTTTAGTTGAAAATTTATGAAAAACAAACATCCAAAAGGCTTGCCTTATCTCTTCTTTACAGAAATGTGGGAAAGGTTCGGCTATTATTTGATTTTAGGAATCTTCGTGTTGTATATGATTGATGCCGACAAGGGCGGTCTTGCCTTTGAGGACAAACATGCTGATGATATCTTTGGGACATTCATTGCCCTTACCTACCTTACGCCGTTCCTAGGTGGATTTCTTGCAGACAGACTGCTGGGATACATCAAGGCGATCTACATCGGTGGGATGCTTATGGGCTTGGGCTACATTGGTTTAGGACTTTTCAAAGATGTGTCCATGTTCTATGTATCCATGGGTCTGATAATCATCGGTAACGGTTTTTTCAAACCAAGTATCTCCACGCTTTTAGGAAATCTCTATTCTGATGATAAGTATAAAGCCAATAAAGATGCAGGGTACAACATCTTCTACATGGGGATAAACATCGGAGGGTTTGTGTGTAATATCATTGCGGCTTATATGAGAAACAAATACGGCTGGGGCGAGGCTTTCGTGACGGCTGGCGTGGGAATGTTCATAGGGCTGATTATTTTCTCTCTTGGTAGAAAACATGTGGTGCATGCTAATGTGATGAAACCTGTCCAAGAGGGCGATGCTACCATCAGGTCTATCTTGGTAAAGGTGTTCCTTCCTGCTGTCATCGCGGGAGTTATCGGATGGATAATCCCTGGGAACATCTTTGGGTCAGATTCTACGGATGCCTTTATCTTTGCGTGTGTTCCTGTGGTGATATTCTACATCTCTATCTATGTCAGCGCAAATGCGGAGGACAAAAAACCTATCGGAGCCTTGTTGGCGATATTTGCGGTGAGTATGATGTTCTGGGCTGTATTTAAACAAAACGGAACTGCCCTTACCCGCTGGGCAAACTACTACACAGATAGAAGTGTTCCTGCTGTTTTAGAAAAACCACTGGAAAGCATCTATTTGGTAGATACGAAAGACTACGGCACAAAGGAAGTTGCAGTCCATGACCACCAGTTCCAAACTGTAAAAGGTGAAGATGGAAAACCTAAAAAAGAACAAGGAAAAGATATTTATTTCAAAAATATAAGCAAAGAACAAAGAGCCGAGCTGGAAGCCAATCCAGACAAAAAAGTATATCTCTACAATACCGAGCTGTTCCAGTCTATCAATCCTTTTTGGGTAATCGTTCTGACACCAGTAGTGGTAGGTTTCTTTATGATGCTTCGTAGAAAAGACAAAGAGCCTTCCACTCCTACAAAGATAGTTTTGGGACTATTCATCTCGGCACTCAGCTGCCTTGTAATGGTAGGCGCTGTATATATAGGAGATAATGGCGCTTCCAAAGTATCACCGCTTTGGTTATTTGCTGCTTATGGAATCATCACAATAGGTGAGCTCTGCCTGTCTCCTATGGGACTTTCTCTGGTGTCTAAACTTTCTCCACCGAGAATCACAGCGCTTATGATGGGAGGATTTTTCCTTTCTACATCGATAGGGAACAAACTCTCCGGCGTATTGGCAAGTATGTGGTACAGATACGAAGACAAAGCCAATTTCTTCTGGGTAAATTTCGCCCTGCTGCTCATCGCCACACTGCTGGGAGTTGCCATCCTAAAACCACTGAATAAAGCTATGAAAGAAAAAGGCGTGAAATAAACCGAAATAAAAAATACCACTTATTGAGTGGTATTTTTTTTATTTTCTCTATCCGAAATATATGCTACAATAAACACTGTGGATAAGATAAAAGCAAACCCTATCGCATCCAAGAAGGAAAAAGGATTTCCTAAAAATACTACAGAACATATCGTAGCTACCACAGGTTCTATACAGGCTATCATACTTGCTTTCGTAGGGCCTATAATTCCTACGCCTGACAGATAAAACAGAAACGCAAAGATACTTCCCAAAAGTACAATCAGCAATAAAAATACGATTACTACGATATCTACCTTCACGGACTGTTCCCATGGTTTCGCTGTGATAGAAAGAGCAATTCCTCCGATAAACATTCCCCATGCGATGACCACCGCCGTTCCATATTTCTTTAAAATCTCTGCTGGCTGCACTGTATATATGACCAAAGTAATCGCCGAAAGCATTCCCCAAAACAGCGCAACAGAAGAAACTTTCAAAGTGTTCATATCTCCATGTGTAGCCAGAATAAACACACCCAAAAGAGATAAAAACAAAACAACTACCTCATAGGACTTTGGTTTTCTTTTTTCTTTAAAACAAACATAAAGCAAGATAAGCGTAGGCCCAAAATACTGAAGCACCGTAGCAATGCCTGCATTAGAATGCTGTATCGTAGTGAAATAGGTATACTGTGTCCCCAGCATACCAAAAACCCCGAAAACAAACACCCTTATCAAATCTTTAGTATTTCTAAAAATATCAAAGATTTTATTTTTATCCTTGGCATAAAGATAAACCAGCAAAAAAACACCCGCCAGCAAAAGCCTGTAAGGTGTCAGCCAGTCAGAAGTTACTCCTTTCTGCAAAAACAAAAACTCCGCAAAAGCCCCATTTATCCCCCACAGCGTAGCACCAATAGTTGTATAGATAAACCCCTTTTTCGATTGATTCATTTTTTTATTATCCCTAAAATTATTTTATCTAAATATATGGTCAAAATAAAAATTCATCTAATCCAAAAATCTATATGCCACGATTTTAAAATCAAAACTCACAGGTCTGAGGCTCGCCAAATAATCTACCCTTAGATATTTCTGAGATGAATACTCCTCCACCAGCTCGCCATTTTCATTATAATTAAAATTATTATTGGGAAGTTTGACAGAAGCTATCATTTCTCCTTTGTGCATTCCTTCTACCCAGCCTTTTTCGTCGTCTAGTTCTATTTCGGACAGCAGGTCTGTTATGCCTTGTTTAGTGTTATATTCTATGTATTCTTTCATTTTAGTTTAGCTTTTGAACCAGTTTTGTAAATTCTTCTTCGCAGTTTTTTTCTTCGTAAAGGATTCTATAAATATGCTGCACGATAGGAGCATCTATATTATTGTTTTTAATAATCTGATAGATTCCGTTGGTAGCGTAGTAGCCCTCTGCCACCATACTCATAGACTGGATAGCAGATTTCACGGTGTAGCCCTTCCCGATGTAGTTCCCAAACATTCTGTTTCTACTAAACAGCGAGTAAGCCGTAACGAGCAAATCCCCAATGTATGAACTTTCATTGACATCTCTCGGCTCTGGATATACCGCATCTAAAATTCTCTCCAGCTCCCGAACGGCATTAGAAATATATACCGCTTGGAAATTATCTCCATAGCCCAGCCCATTCGCCATTCCTGCGCCTATAGCATAGATATTTTTGAGGACTGCGCTGTACTCATTACCCAGAATATCATTACTTTGGTTAATTCTGATGTATCGTGAAGACAACAAGTCACTCAGCATCTGAGTGGTTTCCTTGCTGGCAGCCGCCACTGTAAGGAAAGACAATCGCTCCATGGCAACCTCTTCCGCGTGGCACGGCCCTGCAAGAACTGCTTGGCTTCTATATCCTATATTAAAAGTATCACGGAGATAATTCGCCACAATGTCATTATGTTTTGGAACAATTCCTTTAATCACTGAAGCAAATATCTTCCCTGAATAATCACAAGTCATTTTCTCTATGGTATCCGCCAAATAGATAGACGGTGTTGCTAGAATAATCACATCGCAGGCTGTCACCAGCTCATTGATATCCATTGTCAAAACCAATCGGTCTGGGTTAAATTTCACTGCCGTGAGATAGTGCGGATTGCTCCCTTGTGAAACCAGAGCCTCCCTTGTGCCGTCATTACGAAGCAGCCAATGAACTTTTTCGCAGTTTTCCATCAGCATTTTTACTACTGCGGTAGCAAAACTACCACTTCCGATAACTCCGACTTTTGGTAAATTTTTGTTCTCAGTCATATCGTTTTTCATTTAAATCACAAAGGTAAAGAAAAAAATCCTTCAAAATTGAAGGATTTTATTTTTGGATTTACACATTTAAAATAACCATTTAGACCCGCCATAAGATTTCTATGAAAAAGATCAATAACAAGGTTAGATTATTCAGCAGGTCTAAATGGTCTTTATAACATTATAACAATTATTCGGCAGACCTGAAAACCAGCTTGTTATCAAAACAATCTACAGTCACTCTCTCGCCTTCTTTTACATTTCCAGCCAGAATCTCTTTTGAGAGTTTATTTAGAACTTCCTGCTGTACTACTCGTTTCAGCGGTCTAGCTCCAAATGCTGGGTCGTAGCCTTTTTTCAGAATGAAATCTATCGCTTCCTGCGTTGCAGTCAAGATGATATTTCTGCTTTCCAGCATTTTGTTGATTCCTCTTAGTTGGAACTGAACGATTTTTCCGATTTCATTGTAATTCAATGGTTGGAACAGCACCGTTTCATCTATTCTGTTGAGGAACTCTGGTCGTAGAGTTTGTTTCAACAGGTCAAATACTTCTTCTTTGGTTTTTTCTACGATTGTAGCCAAATTACTTTCATTAATTTTCTCAAAATTCTCCTGAATGATATGAGAACCAAGATTAGAAGTCATGATGATAATGGTATTTTTAAAATTCACCACGCGACCTTTGTTGTCGGTCAATCGCCCGTCATCCAACACTTGAAGCAAGGTATTAAATACATCTGGGTGTGCCTTTTCCACCTCATCCAGAAGCACCACAGAATATGGTCTTCTTCTTACGGCCTCTGTCAGCTGTCCGCCCTCATCATAGCCCACATACCCCGGAGGCGCTCCTACCAATCTAGAAACAGAGTGTTTCTCCTGATATTCAGACATATCGATACGAGTCATATTATTTTCATCATCAAATAAGAACTCCGCCAAGGCTTTCGCTAATTCGGTTTTACCAACTCCCGTAGTTCCAAGGAAAAGGAAAGACCCGATAGGTTTTTTCTCATCATTCAGCCCCGCCCTATTTCTTCGGATAGCATCGGCTACGGATTGTATCGCTTCCTCTTGCCCTACTACTCTTTTATGGAGTTCATCTTCCAAATGAAGCAGTTTTTCTCTTTCGGACTGAAGTAGTTTAGTCACTGGAATTCCTGTCCATTTCGCCACCACTTCAGAGATATTTTCTGCGGTAACCTCCTCTTTTACAAGCTCATTCTGCTGATTCTGCATCGCCAGTTCCAGTTTTTGAAGCTCGTCCTCCTTTTCACGAAGTTTTCCATATTGTATCTCCGAAACTTTTGCATAATCGCCCATACGCTGAGCTCTTTCAGCTTCTAATTTCAAGCTTTCAATATCTTTTTTAATCTGAGTCAAATCCTCGGATTTCTGCTTTTCACTAAGCCATTTTGCATTGATTTGGTTTCGCTCCTCAGTGATTTTCGCAATATCTTCTTTCAGATGGTCTATTTTAGTCTGATTGCCCTCTCTGGAAATTGCCGCCAGCTCTATCTCCATCTGCATAAGTTTTCTGTCTAAAACATCCAATTCCTCTGGTTTGGAATTGATTTCCATTCTTAATTTTGCAGAAGCCTCATCGATTAGGTCAATAGCTTTATCTGGTAAAAATCTATCCGAAATATATCGCTGAGACATTTCTACCGCCGCTATGATGGCTTCATCTTTGATTCTAATTTTGTGGTGGAATTCATACTTGTCTTTGATTCCACGAAGAATAGAAATCGCTGATTCTGTGTCTGGCTCCTCCACCATTACTTTTTGGAAACGGCGTTCCAGAGCCTTGTCTTTCTCAAAGTATTTTTGATACTCGTTAAGTGTTGTCGCACCGATGGAACGAAGCTCTCCTCTCGCCAAAGCTGGTTTCAGGATATTCGCAGCATCCATCGCTCCCTCGCCGCCGCCTGCTCCTACAAGGGTGTGAATTTCATCGATGAAAAGGATAATCTGCCCATCAGATTTTACCACTTCATTTACTACAGATTTTAATCTTTCTTCGAACTCTCCTTTGTATTTCGCACCTGCAATCAGTGCTCCCATGTCAAGTGAATAGAGCGTTTTGTCCATCAAGTTTTCTGGAACATCTCCACTGATGATTCTATGGGCTATTCCCTCAGCGATGGCAGTTTTACCAACACCTGGCTCACCGATGAGAATAGGATTATTCTTAGTTCTTCGCGAAAGAATCTGCAGCACTCTTCGGATTTCTTCATCTCGCCCGATTACTGGGTCTAATTTCCCTTCCGCTGCTAGTTCGTTGAAGTTTTTTGCATATTTATTAAGCGATTGATAAGTCTCTTCGGAACTTGCCGAAGTCGCCTTTGAACCTTTTCTAAGTTCTTTGATTCCTCCTTCCAAAAGGGATTTGGTCACACCCATGTCTTTCAACATCTGCGAAACGGAAGAACTCACCTCTAATAACGCCAACCAAATATGCTCCAAAGTCACATACTCATCGCCCATTCTTTTAGCGATATTAGGCGCTTCCAGAAGGACTTTGCTGGCGCTTTGAGAAAGGTAAATATTTCCACCTTCCACTTTTGGGAGGCTTTCCAAAGATTCTCTGTTTCTTTGTCTTATCAGGTTAAGGTCGGCTTCTGCTTTTTTCATTAGAAAAGCCGAGATATTCTCATCCACTTGGAAAATTCCTTCCAATAGATGCTGAGGTTCTATACTCTGGTTGCCAAAATCCAAAGCAATCTGTTGTGCTTTTTGAATGGCTTCTTGTGATTTTACTGTATATTGATTTAGATTCATAATTTTTTATTTTAAAAGTTATCTGAAATCTAAATTGCAAAAACCATTCTATTACACAAAATAAGACAAAATTTCCGAAAATGATTTAAAATTGATATTTTTAATGTGACAAAATTTCCTAACTTCACTTTTACGAGCAAAAATCAGGAAATTTATTCAATCTTTTTTTAGCTGTTAAAATGCTCCCAAACAGCTTTTGCCTTGGATTTTCCTAAAATTTCTTCCAGCGTTTCCAGAGAGGCTTCTTTTATTCTTTTTACGGATTTTAATTTAGATAAAAGCTGCTGGATGGTTTTCTCGCCTACGCCAGGGATTTCCTCCAATTCTGATTTTATTGTAGAATTTTTTCTTCTCGTCCGGTGATGCTTCACACCGAAACGATGCGACTCATCCCGAACCCGCTGGAGAACCTTCAAGGTTTCCGATTTTTTATCCAAATACAATGGAACTGGATCTTCGGGAAAGAAAATTTCTTCCAATCTTTTCGCTATTCCAATAATGGAAATTTTCCCATACAGCCCGAGGAGTTTCAGGCTTTTCACTGCGGAACTGAGTTGACCTTTTCCGCCGTCTATCAAAATCAGTTGCGGCAGTGGTTCGCCCTCATCCAAAAGTCTGCTGTATCGGCGGTAGATGACTTCTTCCATCGTAGCGAAATCATTCGGCCCTTCCACGGTTTTTACATGAAAAATCCGATAATCTGCCTTGCTGGGCTTCCCATCTTTGAAAACCACACACGCCGAAACGGGATTTGTCCCTTGAATATTAGAATTGTCAAAACCTTCTATATGCCGCGGCTCTTCGGGAAGCCTGAGGAGTTTTTTCATCTCCGCCATGATGCGGTTGGTATGTCTTTCTGGGTCTACTATCTGCACCTGCTTGAGTTTTTCCACGCGGTATTCCATTGCGTTTTTCTCGGAAAGCTCTACGATACGCTTTTTGTCGCCCAGTTTAGGGACAATCAGCTTCACATGTGGAATTTCTATATTGAGATGAAACGGAAGAAAAATTTCCGTAGAAGTGGAATTAAATTTATTCCTAATCTCTATCAGGGCTTCTTCCAATATTTCTTCATCGGTTTCGTCCAGCATTTTTTTGATTTCTGTGGTGTAGGACTGAATAATAGAACCGTTTTTAATTTTGAAATAATTGACATAAGCCGCCGCTTCATCACTGATAATACCGAAGACATCCACATCGTTTATGTTGGAGCTTACGATAGTGGTATGGGTCTGGTAATTTTCTAAAATCTGCAATTTTTCCTTGCTCTGCTGGGCGTTTTCAAATTCCAGCTTTGCAGCGTAGTTGTACATTTCAGCTTCTAAATATTCCCTCGCTGCCTTGAATTCACCTTTGATAATCCCACGAATGGCGTTTAGCTTTTGGGCGTCTTCTTCCTCAGATTCTAGTCCTTCGCAAGGGCCAGCACAGTTTTTAATGTGATATTCCAGACAGACTTTATATTTCCCTTCTTTTATCTTTTCGGGAGCGAGATTTAGGCTGCAAGTTCTGAGTTTATAGATGTTTTTGATAACTTCTATCAGCGTTTTTGCCTGTTTTACTTTCGCATAAGGCCCGTAATATTCCGAACCGTCTTTGATGACATTTCTCGTCAAAAAAATCCGAGGAAAAGGCTCTTTTTTGATGCAAATCCATGGATAGGACTTGTCATCTTTCAGCAGAATATTATAGAAAGGCTGATATTCTTTTATGAGGTTGTTTTCCAGAAGAAGCGCATCATATTCGCTATTAACCACGGTGGTTTCCAGCCTTACGATTTTAGAAACCATCATTCGGGTTTTGTAGCCGATCTGACTTTTATTAAAATAAGATAGAACCCTGTTTTTCAGGTTTTTAGCCTTCCCCACATACAAAATCTCACCCTTTTTATCGTAATAACGATAAACACCAGGCTCCGAAGGCAATGTTTTTAACTGAAGTTCTAATTCTGAATGCACATAGCAAAAGTAAAGAAAAATTTAGTTATTTCGTGCTTGTCAGGAACTGATTTATATGTTTAGACATTTTCTCGGCTCCTGTTTCCGAAAGGTGGTCAGCATCGCTAAAATCTTTTTGAGTGAAGAGATTTTCTTCATTTTTTAGTAAATTGATGTAGTGACAGTTGCTATTTTTTCGGCAAATATCTTCTATAACTTTATAAGTATTATCCCATTGAGCAGCGTTTATTCTGTTATAATAGGTTTTATAAGTTGGTGTTGTGACAAATACTACTTTTACATTTTTCTGTTTTGACCAATTTACGATTTTACCCAAAACATTGGTCTGCTCATCGTGTATTTCTACTTTGCTCCTTTCGGTTATGTCATAAGTGTGTCTTTCAGCGGCCGCCACTCCTGTTTCTTCTAAATCATCAATGGTTTTTGCTGGTTTTAGGGAAATCCATCCGTTATACATTTTAGCTATAAATGTACTGTCTATGAAGGCTTTATCATTTTTTATTTTTTTAGTGTAATATGATTTCATTCGGCCATAGTTTACATCCAGCTTATTGGTCAGAACCTCAAAATTATTTGTAGCCTTAGATGTCGGTATATCGTAATATATGTTATAATTCTTTGCTCTCCAAGATTCCGGCCCTGTCTCTAATGTTGCATATAGTGAGAAATAGGAAATATCGACAATGATGGTTTTCAGATTTTTAAATCTATCTTGATATTTTTCTAAAATTTTATAATCCAAATCCAATGACTGGGAAACATACGCCATATTATAGGTCTTTTGGCTGAAATATTTAGGATTTATGCCATACAAACTATGCGAACTTCCCAAAACCAAAACCTCTATTTCATCCGAGTGGCTGTCCATATAATTTCTTTTCTGCTTGTAGTCATTAGGAATCGCTCTCAAAGCAACTTCCATTATCACCGCCAAGACCAATATTGGTAATAGAAAAAAGATAGTTTTTAATATGAATTTTTTCATAGAACTAAAATGGATACAAAAATATGCAAAAACAGAGGATTCTTTTGCATATTTTATCTCAGAAAAGCCATTAAATTAATCATTGAATGAAAAAGCAATCCCCAGATAAAACCTAATTTCAGCCTCTGCACAGAAGAAACATACCCTAAAATCATTTGCGGAAGAGCATACACAGGATAGAGCAGCGCCAGTTCCCAATGCAGGTTTTCTATGTTAGCAATATGCAACAACCCAAAAAGAACAACAGAGAGCATTGTGATTATTTTCTGTCTTTTTCCGATGGCTGTTTCTATTTTAGGGTTTCGTTTCAGCAATTTAAAAACAAGAAAAGACAGCAATCCTGACACAGCCAAAGACACCAGCAACAGCCAATCTATTTTGTTAATATAATAAGTTTTATTCAATACCAAGAACAAAAAAACAAAAGTAAATATCGCGATATTTCTGCGCTTAGGAACTAAAATCAACCTAAAAATAAGCTCTTCTACCAGAGGCCCTAAAATCACAACCAGAAAAAAACCATAATATCCTTTTATTTTCTTTTGGCTTTCTAACATTAATTTAAAAACAGAAGCAAAACCCATTTTCTTTATTAAAAATTCATCCACCAAAAACATTAGCAATAAAGCACAAATCTGCAATACAAAATACAATAGTATGCCCTTTGCAAAATATTTTATTTTCTCGATTAAAGGATATTTGTGTCTATAATTTATCTCTGATAGTGAGTAAAACTTCAAGATATCGGCCATGGTTCATTCAAATTGTGGCGAATTTAATTATTTATCTATTTAAACACAATTTTAATAATAGAATTTCGTATTTTTATGGCTTTAATTTTAATAAAATCTAAAAATGAGCGTAGTTTTTAACTCTATATTAGACAACGATTTTTACAAATTCACCATGCAATGCGCTGTGGTAAAGCTCTTTCCAGATGCGAGAGTGAAATATGAATTCATCAACCGAGGGAAGCATTTTTTCCCAGAAGGCTTTGACGATGCCCTCAGAAAAGCCATCAACGAAATGGCAAAACTCCAGCTGACCAAAGCAGAAAAAGAATTTTTAAAGAAAAATTGTCCATACCTAAATCTTCCTTATTTAGACTTTTTGGAAGGATACCACTATGACCCTTCCGAGGTGAAAATCAGCCAAATAGGGAACGATTTAGAAGTCACCGTAGAAGGACTCTGGTACAGAACCATACTTTGGGAAGTGCCGCTGCTGTCACTCATCAGTGAACTTTATTACAAAACGAACGGCATGGAGCGCCAAACCGATGAGGAAATCACCCAAAAAACTTTAGAAAAGGCTAAAAATCTCTTCGAGCTAAAAGTAAATTTCGCGGAGTTTGGGACACGAAGAAGACACTCCTACAAAGTCCATGATGTAGTGATGAAAGCCCTTACCCAAGATTCCAACAGCTTTTTCATCGGTTCTTCCAATGTTCATTTTGCGATGAAATACGGCGTGAAACCTATCGGAACCCACGCCCACGAGTGGTTCATGTTCCATGGCGCGCAGTATGGCTTTAAGATGGCAAATGCCCTTTCTCTGGAGCATTGGGTGGATGTCTACCGCGGCGACTTGGGAGTTGCGCTTTCGGACACTTATACTACTGATGTGTTTTTCAAACAGTTTGATAAAAAATTTGCTAAACTTTTCGATGGAGTAAGGCATGACAGCGGCGACCCGATAGCTTTCGCCGAAAAAACCATCAAACACTACGAAAAACACGGCATCAATCCTTTGTTCAAATACATTATTTTCTCGGATAATCTTAATCTAGAGAAAATCTCCGAAATCACACAGGCCTGCCAAGGAAAAGTGGGACTTTCCTTCGGAATTGGAACAAATCTGACCAATGATGTAGGACTCACTCCGATGAATATCGTGATGAAACTCACAGGAGTTCTTGGCGCAAATGATGAATGGATACCAACCGTGAAATTCTCCGATGAAAAAGGAAAGCAGACAGGCGACCCAAAAATGATAGAACTCGTCAAAGAGTCTCTAAGAATAAAATAAACCACATAAAAAATGTGGTTTTATTTTTTTTCAAATAAATGTGTAACAAATTTTTATTTTAAATACTAATTAGATAAAAATCAATCAATGTCTTCATTAGAGCTGGAATTTTTAGAGAGAATAGAAAAGCATAAAGGCGTGCTTTTCAAAATCTCCAAAATGTATATGGACGAGCCGGAAGACCAGAGTGATTTGTTTCAGGAAATTACCTATCAGCTGTGGAAAGCCTATCCGAGTTTTGAGGAAAAAAGCAAATTTTCTACTTGGATGTACCGTGTAGCCCTGAATACTGCGATAGTTTTCCTGAAATCTGAGAAGAAAAGAGGGTTCATCTCTCGGGAAGAGGAAATTCAGAATTTTGACATCAAAAATGAAGAAACCGCTGAAGAAGAGTACAAAGTAAAAATAATGTATGATGCCATCCACCTGCTGAGCCCAATAGACAAAGCACTGATATTCTATTATTTAGAGGATTATTCTGGAAAGGAAATGGCGGAACAGCTGGGAATAACGGAAGGGAACTGCCGTGTAAAACTAAACCGAGCCAAACAGAAGCTGAGCGACTTAGTAAACGAATTGATACACAAAGAATCATAAAAATTTAATAAAAAAATCTGATGGATTTAGAAAATTTAAAACAAGTATGGAACGAGGAAAAAATAGAATCCATTCCTGAAATTTCCTTGGAAAAACAAAAAGAAATTCATACGCCTCTGGAAATGATTCGGAAGAATATGCGGACAGAATTTTGGACAAGTATTGTTTTTTTTCTTTTGTGGGCTGTGTCCTCCCCTTTCTCAGGGATGGATACCAAGCACACATATCTCCTTGTTATACTGATACTTACAGCATTTGTCATTATAGGATATTATTATCTAAAATTCTATACTTTTTATAAAAAACTGAATACCCAAAACCTCAATACTTATCATAATATTTTGGATTTAAGGTACGAATTGGTTTTAAATTCAGAACTTTATAAATCTTTTTATATAGCATCCATTCCCTTTATATTGGGCTTTTATTATGCTTCATATGTGGATAACAAGGATTTTAACCTCTCTTTCTTTAGCATAATATCTTTATCATTCTGTGTGCTTATATATTTTATAGGAAAATACTGGCTGTATGAGAATTACGGAAAATACATTCAGCAGATTTCTAAAATCGTAGCCGAAATCACAGGCGAAGAAGATGGTTTTGAATACGATAGAAGTTTCCTAAAAATCCAAAAAGAATTCGTTTTCCTACAAAAGACAAGAAATTTCTGCAATGAAAAATTCGGAAAGTATGGTCAGATAGTGTATATTAAATTTCTTCTAATTTTAGTCTTATTAATCTCGTTTTTAGTAGGAATTTGCGTTGCGATTTTACATATTATATTAACAAATTATCTCCACTAAATCAGCGCATTAGATAGCCAAAAAGTAAAAAAAACAATCTTTTTTGTAACAATTTCTAATTAAAAGACACTAATTATAGGAATCCATTCATATATTATAACCTGTCAAAGTCTCTAAACCAAAGTTTTAGGGATTTTGTTTTTTCTCCCAAAAATCAGCGTTTTTAATATTGAGTTTTTTAGCATCAAAAGTTGGTTTTGCTATACCATTTTCCTTTTGGGTTTTATAGTCTTTCCATACTTTCAGCGCTGTATTTCCCAGCAGTAAAATTGCTATAATGTTCACCCACGCCATCAGCCCAGACCCTACATCTGCTATTATCCACGCTAGTTTAGCCTCTCGCACACTTCCCATATATACGCCTATAAGAAAAACTATTCTCAAAACAAAAGTAGCCCAATGGTGATATTTAGAACAAATAATAAAGGTGAGATTGGTTTCTGCATAGTAGTAATAAGCCATTATGGTAGTAAAAGCAAAGAAAAATAATGCTACCGCTACAAATTCATTTCCAAACGAAGGAAAATGAGAAGAAATCGCAGCCTGTGTAAAACCTGTATAATCTACATCTTTTATATGTTCCACCACCATCATTTTAGTCTGCTCATCCATTACATGATATTGATTAGTAAACAAAATCATAAATGCCGTAGTAGTACAAACAAAAAGAGTATCTATATACACAGAAAAAGCCTGCACCAGTCCCTGTTCTGCTGGATGGATAACCTCCGATGCCGCTGCTGCGTGAGGCCCTGTCCCCTGCCCTGCTTCATTGGAATAAATTCCCCTTTTCACTCCCCAAGCAATAGCGCTGCCTAAAATCCCACCGAAAACAGCATCCTGCCCAAAAGCCGAAGAAATAATTGTAGAAAATACTTCTGGGATTCTATGAAAATTAAGAATAATGATAATCAGCCCTACCAAAATATAAGCCCCCGCCATCAAAGGAATTATCGCTTCTGAAGCGTGCCCCAGTCTTTTGACCCCTCCAAATATTATCATCACTAAAAGTCCTACGATAACTGCCCCAAAGATATTGAAAGGAATGAAATAATCCGTCTGTGTGACTATCCCAAAGGCATTATTCATAGACTGAGCTATACTATTACTCTGTACCCCTGGCAAAAGAAATCCACAGCACACCACTGTAATCACAGCGAAAAGAATAGCATACCACCTTATTTCCAGCCCTTTTTCTATGTAATAGGCGGGCCCTCCGCGGTATTCTCCGTCTATTTCTCTTTTATAAACCTGCCCCAGAGTAGACTCTATAAATGCCGATGCAGAACCCAAAATCGCTATCAGCCACATCCAAAATATAGACCCCGGCCCTCCCATAGCAATCGCTGTGGCTACTCCCACAATATTCCCTGTTCCTACACGCCCCGAAATAGCCAATGAAAACGCCTGAAAAGAAGACAGTCCCTTCTCCGATTCTTTCTCCTGAAAAAGCAGTCTCAGCATTTCCCTTACTTGGGTAAACTGAGGAAAACCAAGTCTAATAGAGAAGTAAATTCCCGTGAAAACACACAATACGATAAAGACATCGGACCAGATAAGTCCGCTCATCTTTTCTAGCCAATGTTCCATAGTTGTATTAATTTTTATCTTGCTAATATCGTAATAATTTCGTTAAAAAACCAATAAAAATATGATTTTTTAACGAAATTATTGAAATTTACACAACTATTTGCAAACAATATTCTATTTTCCTCCTTGGTAAAGAACTTTATTTAATCTGATGATAAAATCTACATTTCTGACCCCTGGCGAAACATCCGCAAAATTCACTTCATAAATCTGATTATTCTTCACCGCATTGATATCCTTCAAGATAGGGTGATTTTTGATGAAGTTTGCTTTTTCTTCGGGAGTCATGTTTCTGGACTGCGTGTCCGTGATGAAAATCACATCTGGATTTCTATGCACCACACTCTCAAAAGATACGAACTCATACGCCGTTCCTGCATCTTCGTAAATATTAATACCTCCTGCCTGACGAACCAAATCTGCCGCCAAAGAAGAGAAAACCCAAATCCCATTATTAATAGAAGAAAGTATCATTACTTTTTTCTTTTCGTTTTCAGGTTTAACTACGAATGTTTTTTTAGCCTCAGCAAGTTTGGATTTCATTCCCTCTACCACTTCCTTCGCTTTGTCATTTACATTAAATATTTTTCCCAGCATATAGAAATCCTCATACACAGTTTCTATCGTAGCGTTTGGAGTCTGGATAGTTTTTGGCGTAAATGGCGCTATTCCCTGAGCCAAAAGTTCCTCTGGCGAACCAGTAGATTCTGAGCTAAGGTCTCCATCACTAGACACGAAATCTGGCTCTCTGAGAAGGAAAGCCTCTTTGGTCATTTTAAAACTATGCCCTATGAATTTATATTCATCTGGAACTTTCTCATACTCCTTTTCAAACTGTTTAGAAACAGGGCCTTCCGTAGTTCCCACCACTATTCTATCGCCCAGACCTAACGCTAAAAGCATCTCTGTCATATGAGGTGTAAAAAGAGCCGCGCGCTGTGGCGGTGTGGTGATGGTTACTTTCAGATCTCTGGTTCCATCGTGATAGATATATTCCACTTTCTCCATTTTAGGAGCGTTAGCCTGCGCCTTATTATCTCCTGATTCTTTCTTCCCTGAGCAAGACAAAACAAGTGCTCCTAGTGCAACTGAACAAAATATTTTATGCATAATTTAAATTTAATTCTATATTTATTTAACGGCTATAATTCTAAACATCGGTGCATAAGCATTGATTTCCTGATGTTCCTTATCATAGACCTCATCATTAATATTATAATCAAAAGCCATTTTAGAAAACCCTAAGTCCAAAAGACAATTAACATCCCAAGCAGGTCTTCTCTCTTTGGAAAGCGGAAGCGTTTTTGCGATATTCTCCATTCGTGCTTCCATTCCGTCTGGCAGAACTTCCTGCAGTTTCTTGTCTGGGTGCTCATCGTGGTATTTATGTAGATTTTCATCAAAAAGATAAGAATACCAGTTGGAATCAAAATTTATCATTTTTCCTCCTTTTTTCAGTACTCTTTTCCATTCTTTGTAAGCATCTTTTGGGTGAGGAAGATTCCAAGTCACATTTCTAGTGACAATCACATCAAAGGTATCGTCCTCAAAAGGCAGCTGCTGCGCATCGAGCAGCTGGAAATTTACCTTCGCCCCGAATTTCTGTGCATTCTGCGTTGCCTGCTCTATCATCCCTTTGCTGGAATCTACTGCGGACACCTCAAAATTCGGATTTCTTCCCAGCAGCACCGCGAACATCCCTGGTCCTGTTCCGATGTCTAATATCTTCATTTTCTGGTTTTTATCAATATCTCCATAGAGAATATCTTCCCAGTTCTGGGCATTGTCCCCATAAAGCTCCTGCAATGTAGAATCGCTGTATGTTTTGGAACGCTCTGTCCAGTAATCTCTGATCATTTCGCTTATTTCAGCCATTTTTTCTTTTATTTAGTGTTAAAAAAGTGCAATTTATTAGCAAAAATAACGATAAAAAACATACAATGATTATTTAAAATACTGATATTTATCACTAAGTTTTATAAAAACATGCTACTCATAAAACAAAAATTCCTCTCAGCTTTTCGGCTAAGAGGAATTGAGTAAAATTTATACTTTTAATTAAAGAGAAACTCTTATGAATCTTACTACTTCAAGGTCTGGATTTACAGATTTCACATATTGAGAAACCTTCATATCTCCATCTTTGATGTAGTTTTGGTCAAGCAATGCTTTCTCTTGGTCTAGAGAAGTGTTATCGCTGATGAATCTCTGAACTTTACCAGGTAAGATTTTATCCCAGATTTGTTCTGGCTTACCTTCAGCTTTCAATTCAGCTTTTGCATCTTCTTCTGCTTGTTTTAGAACTTGCTCTGTCAATTGTGCATAAGAAACATATTTAGGAACATTTTTCAACGGTTTTCCAAGTCTTACAAGCTCCTCGTTATCTTTCTCGATTGCTGCAATTCTTGCATCTGTTTCTGCTGCTATAAACTCAGGAGAGAAATCTTTGTAAGAAAGAACTTCTGGGCTCATAGATGCTACCTGCATACTGATGTTTCTCGCTACCTCTGCTACTCCGTCTACTTTAGCAGACAATGCTGTGATAGCTGCGATTTTGTTTCCTGCGTGGATATAAGCTCCCAAGAAAGGTCCTTCGATTCTTTCAAATGCACCGATTTCTATTTTCTCTCCAATAACTCCTGTTTGCTCGATAAGTTTTTCAGCAACTGTAATTCCGTGGAAATCAGAAGCTAAGAACTCTTCTTTAGAAGCATAGTTCATTGCTTGTTCTGCTAATTCGTAAGCCAATTCTACGAAAGCATCATTTTTAGCAACGAAGTCAGTTTCGCAGTTTAGAGAGATGATAGCACCTAGTGTGTTATCCTCATTTACTCTTGCGATTACAGCTCCTTCAGTAGATTCTCTATCTGCTCTATTTGCTGCGATTTTTTGTCCTTTTTTTCTAAGGATTTCGATAGCTTTTTCAAAATCCCCTTCAGCTTCTACCAAAGCCTTTTTGCAGTCCATCATTCCTGCACCTGTTGTGTTTCTTAGTTTAGCTACATCTGCTGCTACTGGTGTATACATAATTATAATATTTTTTATATTTTTGTAATTAATTGGCAAAGATACAAATTTTTATAAAGATGAAAAAAACCATTTTACTTCTTTTTGGATTTCTGTCCACAGGTATATTCGCTCAGTCCCAATATACCGTAGAACAGACAGAAAAATCCAACGACCCAAAGGTAGTTGCAAATTTCATTGTAAACTATCCTACCCACCCTAAAACTCCTGAATTCAAAAGGAAGTTAGCCCGTTTAAGTGTCAGCAGTTCTTCCTCGCACACTTCGACTTCTCATCAGCCTCAAAGCAACCACAGAAGCCACCAAGAAACCGCTGAAGAAGCCACTAGAATACTCAACGGAAGCAGTAAAGGGCCTAATGCACATGTGACCGTAAAAAACATATCAAAGTGCCCTATCGTGGTGACTTTCACAGGGAAACATAATTACCAACTAAATGTTCCCGCAAACTCTACAGGGAGAATGTCTATAGCCAAAGGCTCTTACACTATTTCATCCGTAGTATGTGGAGGAAAATACCAACAATCAAGAAGCATCCAAGCCGATTATCAACTAACATTAGGCGTAAAATAAAAACAAAAAGCTGGAAAATTTCTTCCAGCTTTTTTATTTAAATTATCCTTTGTATTGTCCCATTTCCACAAATTTCTCTTGTCTTTGTGAAGCAAGTTCTTCCGCAGTAAAGCCTTTATATGCTTTTATGCTTTTCAAAATTGTATCTTTTACACTAGCAAACGCTTCTGCAGGTTCATAGTGCGCTCCGCCAAGAGGCTCTGCGATAATGCCGTCTATCAATTTTTCTTTCAGCATATCTTGCGCTGTAAGTTTCAGCGTATCGGCAGCAGTTTCTTTGTACTCCCAGCTTCTCCAAAGAATAGAAGAACATGATTCTGGCGAAATCACTGAATACCAAGTATTTTCCATCATGTAAACCTTGTTCCCTACACCTATTCCCAGAGCTCCTCCACTAGCTCCCTCACCGATAACGATAGCAATTACAGGAACTTTCAGAAGGCTCATCTCAAAAATATTTCTTGCAATAGCCTCACCTTGTCCTCTTTCCTCTGCTTCAAGACCAGGATAAGCACCAGGAGTGTCTATCAAAGTCACAATAGGCATATTAAATTTCTCTGCCAGCTTCATCAATCTCAAAGCCTTACGGTAGCCATCAGGATTAGACATCCCGAATCTTCTGTATTGTCTTTCTTTCGTAGTTCTTCCTTTTTGTGTCCCAATAACCATCACGCTTTGACCATCTATTTTTATCATCGCTCCTATCATTGCTGGGTCATCCGCAAAACATCTATCGCCATGAAGCTCGACAACGCTTCCCTCATCCGCTATTCCGTGGATATAGTCCAATGTATAGGGTCTGTCTGGGTGACGAGAAAGCTGCACTCTCTGCCATGGCGTAAGGTTGCCATAGATTTTCTTTTTAGTTTTGATGATTTTTTCTTCTATCTGTTTGCAAGTCGCTGAAACATCCACGCCGCTTTCTTCGCCTACGATAGTGCATTTTTCATATTGTTCCATCAACTCTTTTATCGGTTGTTCAAAATCCAAGTATTCCATATTTCTAATTTTGAATAATATTTGAGTTTTCAAAAATACTAATAAATTTAAAAATCAAATATGAATTTATTTTTTTTGAGTTTCTATCAATTTCTCGATTCGTTCTATAGTTTTTTCTTTTCCTATAATATTCATGATATCAGGAACATCCGGCCCTTTCAGTTCTCCTACCAAAGCCAAACGCAGCGGCATCATCACTTTACCCATTCCTAATTCTTTTTCGGCAGCGAAATCATGAATAAAATTTTTGAGAATTTCTGATTGGAAATCCACATTTTCTAATTTCTGAACAAACTCTGCAAGAAGTTCTCCTGTGGTATCTGCCCACGCTTTTTTGATGGCTTTTTCATCATAATCTGCTGGCGCAGAGAAGAAAAACTGTCCCTGTTCATAGATGTCTTTCACGAAAACTGCTCTTTCTTTCATCAGCCCGATAATCGTAATCAGCTTATCATCGCTGACTCCAGAGTTTTTCACCGCTTCTATTTCTTTAAGTAAAACTAGCAGCTCATCATCTGTTTTCATTTTAAGATATTGACTGTTAAACCATTCTGCTTTTTCTTTACTAAATCTTGCTCCAGATTTATGAACTTTGTGCAGATTAAACTCTTGAACCATCTCTTCTAATGACAAGATTTCTTTATCATCAGATGGCGACCAGCCCAAAAGTGCCAAGAAATTAACAAACGCTTCTGGGAAATACCCTTCCTCACGATATCCTTTGGATACTGCTCCTGTTTCTTTATCAGTAAAATTCAACGGAAATACAGGAAACCCGAATTTATCGCCGTCTCTTTTGCTGAGTTTTCCTTTTCCTTCTGGTTTTAGTATCAGTGGCAAATGCGCAAATTCTGGCGCTTTCCATCCCATGGCTTCGTATAACAATACATGCAGAGCCATTGACGGCAGCCACTCTTCTCCACGAATCACATTGGTAATCTGCATCTCGTGGTCATCGATGATATTTGCGAAATGATAAGTCGGCATCCCATCTTGTTTCACCAAAACCTTATCATCCAGAGTATCCGTATTTACGCTAAAATCCCCACGAATAATATCGCTAAGCTCCATCACTCGGTTTTCCGGCATTTTAAACCTAACCACGAAAGGAACTTTTTCAGCCAAAAGTCTCTCCACCTCATCTTTTGAAAGTGCGATGCTGTTTCTCAGGCTGTTTCTGGTAACATTATTATAAGAAAAAACTTCTCCTTTGGCTTCGTATTCCAGTCTGATTTTATCAAGCTCTTCTGGAGTATCAAACGCCAAGTAGGCATAATCCGTTTTTAGAATCTGCTCAGTATATTTATCATAGATTTCTCTCCTTTCAGACTGTCTGTACGGCGCATATGGTCCTCCTTTTTTAGGACTTTCCACAGGCTGTATTCCCAGCCAGTCCAGCGCCTCCATGATGTAGTCTTCTGCTCCCTCCACATAGCGGGCAGTATCTGTATCTTCTATTCTTAAAATAAAATCTCCTCCTTGGCTTTTAGCAAAAAGGTAATTGTATAGTGCTGTTCTCACTCCACCAAGATGCAGAGGACCCGTAGGACTCGGGGCAAAACGAACGCGAATTTTACTCATCTTTTAAAACTTTGGGCGCAAAGATAAGAATTTACCCATAAAAATAACCACTTCTTTTCAGAAGTGGCTACCTATGAAGCAATTAAATTTATTTCTGTGGATTAACAGGATGTTCCTCCTTTCTTTCCGCCGGTACCTCCTGCTTTGGCTGTTCTTTATCCTCTACAGGGCGATTTTCGTTTTCAGGCACTGCTGGAAGTGCATGTTCTGGCTCGCTTGGTTGGTTTGGTTTTTTAGGCAGCTGCTTAGCCGTTTTCTTAGAAGGCTGAGCTTTCTTTTTTAGTGGAGTAGACTGTGCATTTACTGCGAATGTTCCTAATACAAGAAATAAACTTGCAAAAACTAACTTCTTCATGATTCTTAAAAATTAATTGGTTACTAATATCAAAAACGAACTTTTATTAACGATATTGCATTTAGTTTAGGTTTTAACTAAACTTTTATACAATTTAACATCATTTAACCAATTAAAATTGAATTTTATTGAAAAAAGTTAAAATTAATCCTGTTTTTATTCAAAAAGTGTACTTGTATCCTGCAAAACAGACACTGTCCCGTCTTCACAACGGATCGCCTGCCCTGGGAAATTCTGTATCAAATGATAATCATGCGTAGCCATCAGCACAGCACAATTTCTCTCCTCGGATACTTGTCTCAGCAAAGTCATAATATCATTAGAAGTCTCTGGGTCTAGGTTTCCCGTAGGCTCATCCGCTAAGATAAGCTCGGGATGATTCAGCAAAGCTCTCGCTATGGCAACACGCTGCTGCTCTCCACCAGACAACTCGTGAGGCATTTTGTGTTTTTTAGTTTTCATTCCTACACTGCTGAGAACATCATCTATTCTCTCCTCCATCAGACTTCTGTCCTTCCAGCCTGTAGCTTCTAAAACGAAAAGAAGATTTTTCTCTACCGTTCTATCCATAAGCAGCTGGAAATCCTGAAAAATAATTCCCAGCTTTCTTCTCAAATCAGGGATACGAGATACTTTTAGTTTTTTCAAATCAAAACCTACTACCTCTCCTTCTCCCTCACGAAGCGGAAGATGCCCATAAAGAACTTTGAGAAGGCTGCTTTTTCCAGAACCTGTTTTCCCAATGAGATAGTTAAACTTACCTTTTTCTATGGTCAGATTAACATTAGAAAGAACCGTGAAATTCTTCTGAACTATTTTTACATCTCTCAGAGAGATGACATTGTCTTCGTATGTGCTTTTTTGTGACATAATATTTTAAGAAAATTCAATCCACTAAAATAAAAAAACTTCCTCCATTGTAATGACAATAGAGGTTAAACTTTTGTTAAAAATTCCTCAAAAGAACTAGAAACCACTACATTCCCTTCCTTTGAAATTTTTTCTAATTTCACTCTTTCTACTTTATTCACGGACTTCTCGTCATATGGTTTTTGAACTCTGACATAGTTATCCGTAAAGCCAAACATCATTCCGTTTTTCTCCTCATGCTCCCAAAGAACAGGCAGAACTTTTCCTAATTGCGTCTGGTAGAAAGCCATTTTTTTCTTCTCAGAAAGAATTCTGAGCATTTTATTCCTTCTCTTTCTCTCCGAAATAGGAACCACGCCCTCCATGCTGACCGCCTCTGTATTGTCCCTTTCAGAATATGTAAATACATGCAGGTAGCTGATTGGCAACTCTGCTAAAAAGTTATAAGTTTCCAAAAACTTCTCCTCGGTCTCACCTGGGAAACCTACGATTACATCCACACCGATAGCCGCATCAGGCAGAATTTCCCTTATCTTATTCACTCTACTTGTATAGAGAGCCGTGAGATAACGGCGTTTCATTTTTTTCAAAATCTCATCTGAGCCCGACTGCAACGGAATATGAAAATGCGGCACAAAACTCTTGCTCTTCGCTACAAGTTCTATGGTTTCATCTTTTAGCAAATTAGGCTCTATGGAAGAAATTCGGATTCGCTCGATGCCATCCACTTCATTCAGCGCCGTCACTAAATCCAAAAATGTATGTTCATGTTTTTTATTCCCAAATTCGCCCTTTCCGTAATCACCAATATTCACTCCCGTGAGGACAATTTCCTTAATATCCTGCTGGGCAATCTGCTGGGCATTTTTGACAATATTTTCTATCGTATCAGAGCGCGAAATTCCTCTCGCCATCGGGATTGTACAATAAGTACATTTGTAATCACACCCATCCTGAACTTTCAGAAAGGCACGAGTCCTATCCCCAATAGAATAAGAACCTATAAAGAAATCTGCATCTTCTATTTCACAAGAGTGAACCTGCGCAGAGCTTTCGGACTTCCTTAAATCATCAAGGAAATTAAGCAAATTAAATTTCTCCTTTGCCCCTAAAACTAAATCCACGCCTTCTATTGCAGATATCTCCTCTGGTTTCAGCTGTGCATAGCATCCCAAAACCACCACCAGCCCATCTGGATTGGCTTTCACTGCTCGTTTCACATGAAACTTACATTCTTTATCGGCATTATCCGTTACTGAGCATGTGTTAATCACATAGACTTGTGCAGGGTCATCAAACTCCACTTTCTCATATCCCGCCCCTATAAGCTGGCGCGCAATAGTAGATGTTTCTGCAAAATTAAGCTTACACCCGAGTGTATGAAATGCTACTGTTTTCGGACTTGTATTTGTCATAAATAATCTGAAAACCGCAAAGGTATGAAATTTATCTAATATTGTAGGAGAGCTTCATGGTGATGTTAGCCGTCTTCTTTTTAGAGGAAGTATTGAACGAACCTCCCCAAGAATAGTCCTCTGAAGAATTCTGCCCAATAATCTGGAAAACTCCCATTTCAGATTTTTTCAAATCACCGAGTTTTGCTCCTGCGTTTTCGGCGATTTTTTCGGCACGAAGTTTCGCATCTTTGGTTGCTTCGGCTATCATTTGTAGTTTCAGCTCGGCTAATTTAGTATAATAATATTCTGGCTGATCAGAATACAGCTCCACACCAGAATTGATAAGCTCGGTAACTTGGCGAGAGATATTCTCTATTTTTTCCACTTCCTTACTCTCCACCTGTACATTTTGTTTCAGTGTGTATCCTGTAAACACTTCTGAACGCACATTCTGATACTCATCATAGGTTCTGTCAAAATCTTTAGAAATCCCCACCGAAGAAAACACGATTTCTTTTTCTTTCACACCTTTAGACAATAGATAATTTTTAAGTGCCTCTCTGTCTTTTTCTAATGAAGCATAGGCTGTTTTCAGGTCTGTGCTTTTCTTTGTAAAAGAACTATTCCATACGATAAGATCAGACTCAAAGTCTTTACTCCCTAGCCCTGTAACATTGATAGTGTCATTATTAGAATTTCTATTTTTAAAAGCATTCGCTGCCAAAAAAGTAGAAAAAACTATTGCCACCGAAACAATAATCAGCCCAATGTGATTTTTTATTTTATCCATAATTGTATATTATTATTTACATTTAATAAAGTTATTAAATATTATTTTGATACGAAATATTTTTCTATCTAAAAAATATGTATATCTTTGTCTCTGTTTTAAAAATTAATTTTATTTTTTATGAAAAAGATTTTAGCATGTGCGTCTTTATTTTTTGCTGTAGCTACAGCATCTGCACAAGGAACTTTAGGAAAAAACAAAGCACAAATTAATGCTGGTGTAGGAATTTCTAACTGGGGTGTGCCTGTATTTGTAGGTGTAGATTACGGAGTTGCTAGAGACTTCACTATCGGAGCAGAATTGTCTTACCGTTCTAAAAAAGAGTCTTACTCTTATTTAGGTGAATATAGACACACTGTTTTTGGTATTGCTGCTAATGGTAACTACCACTTCAACAGAATATTAAAACTTCCTTCTGCATTTGACCTTTACGCTGGTCTATCTGTAGGATACTTCAACTGGAACACTAAATATAGTGGAGATGGGGACTACATTTATAGCGGAAATTATGCGTCTGGTTTAGGGCTTTATGCACAGATTGGTGGTCGTTACTTCTTCACTAAAAACTTCGGTATCAACCTAGAAGCTGGTGGAGGTAATGTTGCTGGTGGTAAACTTGGTATTACTTACAAATTCTAAAAAAATATAGAAACCAACATAAAGGAGATAGAAATTTCTATCTCCTTTTTTAGTTATTTTATAAATTCTTTTTTTATTTTTAAACCCTAAAATCATAAATAATGTCAAAAAAGGAAAAATTTATAGCAGAAACTACGCCTCGCTACACCGCAAAAGGGCATTTCTTTACCCTAGGAAAAGGTATTTTGGATGGAGAAGTCATCCCTGAAGTAGATGTAAATATCCCTCTACGAACTATCAACAGACACGGCCTCATCGCTGGAGCGACAGGAACAGGTAAAACCAAAACACTACAAGCCTTCGTGGAGCAGCTCTCCCACCATGGCGTAGCTTCTTTGGTAATGGATATCAAGGGGGACCTTTCTGGAATAGCAGCCACAGGAGAAATGAACAGCCGTATCCAAGAAAGATATGAAAAAACCAAACTACCATACCAGCCACAGGCTTTCCCAGTGGAGCTAATGTCTCTCTCTGCCGAAAAAGGAGTAAAGCTTAGAGCTACCGTTACCGAGTTCGGACCTGTGCTTTTGAGTAAAATTCTAGGACTAAACGATACACAGACCAGCATCATGTCTATAGTTTTCAAATATTGTGATGACAAAGGTCTTCCTCTGATAGACTTAGAGGATTTGAAAAAAGTATTACAATATGTAACTGATAATGAGCGTGGTAAAAAAGAACTTGCCGACGGCTATGGCTCTATCGCTCCTGCATCATTAGGCGCTATTCTACGAAGCATAGTAGCACTAGAACAGCAGGGCGCTACACAAATCTTCGGGGAACCTAGTTTCGATGTTTTAGACTTACTAAAAACCAGAAACGAAAAGGGTGTGGTAAACATCCTTCGTGTAGTAGATATCCAGAGCAAACCAGCCCTGTTCTCTACTTTTATTTTGTCGCTTTTTGCTGAGATATATTTGACTCTTCCAGAAGCAGGTGACCTAGATAAACCTAAATTGGCTGTTTTCATAGATGAAGCACATTTAATCTTTAAAGATGCGCCAAAAGTACTTTTAGAACAAATAGAAACGATGGTAAAACTTATTCGTTCCAAAGGTGTGGGAATTTATTTCATCACGCAGGTGCCTGGCGATATTCCAGAATCTGTTTTGAGCCAGCTGGGACTAAAAATACAGCATGCCCTGAGAGGATTCACCGCAAAAGACAAAAAAGAAATTTCCAAAGCTGTAGAAAACTACCCTTCGAGTGAGTTTTATAAAGCGAGTGAACTGATCCAGTCCCTTGGTATCGGAGAGGCTTTCGTAACGGCATTAGACGAAAAAGGAATCCCTACTCCGCTGGTTCACACCTACCTCATCTCTCCTGAAAGTAGAATGGACATCCTCTCCCAAGAAGAGATTAACAATCTTGTAAACCAGTCTGAATTGGTAAGAAAATACAACCAAACTGTTGATAAAGAATCTGCTTACGAAATCTTATTACGAAGAATGAACGAAGAGCAGGGAGATTCCACAAATACAGAAACCAGCAAACCTCAGCAGAGCAAACCTGCCAAGGAAGAGCCTTCTATGTTTGAAAGCATCTTAGGGAGCCCTATGATACAGACTTTCGGGAAAACCCTAATGAGAGAGGGCGCAAAAGCCATCATGGGAATGATAGGACTGAAAAAAGCTGCCTCCAAAAAAAGCTCAAAAAAATAATTTTTGATTTAAAATTCCCTTCATTTTCGGAGGGAATTTATTTTTATAAATAAAAAGAACCTGCCAAAATAAAGCAGGGACACGACTAAACATTGACCATTTATCTTTAAAACTTTATCTTTGTAGCTTTGATTAAAATAAAATGTATTCGGTAATAGACATAGAAAGTAACGGCGCAGGATTCAGAGAAGAATGCATCATAGAGCTTGCCATTTTCGTTTATAATGGGCATGAGGTGGTAGATCAGCTCATCACGCTCATTAATCCCGAAGCCGAAATCACCCAATATGTCCAAAAACTCACTGGGATAACACCCAAAATGGTCAAAAGAGCACCAAAATTCCACGAGATAGCGAAACGAGTAATAGAAATGACCGAAAACACCACACTCGTGGGACACAATGTAGAGTTTGACTATCGTATGCTGCGCCAGTCTTTCCGAAGATTGGGATTTGATTTTAAAATCAATACCATAGACACCCTTCCATTAGCAAAAAAACTGATTCCCGATGTAGAGAGCTACTCGCTTGGGAAACTTTGTAAATCTGTGGGCATTCCACTCTCAGATGCTCATCGTGCTGGCGGCGATGCCAGAGCGACATTGGATTTATTTAAACTTCTAATCTCAAAAGACACTGAAAACCAGATTATTCAACAGCATCAAGAAGAAACACAATCCAAGCTCTACATCAATAAAATCAACGAACTTACCGAAAATCTGCCTTCCGAAAAAGGGATTTTCTACCTACAAGATAAAGCAGGAAAAATCATTTTCTGCGATTTCAGCGACAATATATACAAGTCTGCAAAAGGAATTTTGAACTCTAAATCCAAAAGAAACATTCAGTTTCAGAACAATGTAGAGCAAATCTACTACGAGTTCACAGGCATGGACATCATCGCCCAGCTGATGCTGAAAGAAAAAAGTTTGATAAAAAGAAAAACTTCTAAACCTTTCGCCATAAGATACAGCGTGCAGACAGGCTCTTTCTTCGTTTCCTCATCTAAAAAAAATGAAGGTGAAACGGATTTATTTAATTTCAAATATCCTTCTCAGGCAGAAAAAGTATTGGCTTTTCTACAAAAAGAAAATTTAGATTATAAAACCTTGAAAAAGAAAATTTCCTTCGCTGGAAGGAACGAGCTATGGGTAGGACAAGGGAGAAAACTCGGCGAGCATTCTTTTCTGGCTTTCAAAGGCGGGAAATTCATCGGCTATGGTTTCTATGAACTCTATCACCAAACGCTCTCTTGGGAAAAAATCCTAAAACTTACCATTCCCGTTACCACACTTCCCAAAGAAATAAAAAACGAGATGCAGATAGCCTATCTCAAAGGAGAATTTAAGGTTATCAAAATCAATTCGTAGGCTTACGGAGAATATCCAAAAACTCTATTTTAGGAATTTCTCTCGCCCCAAGGCTTTCCAAATGCTCTGTATAGACCTGACAATCTATGAGTTTGTATCGGTCAGCGTTTTTTTCTACAAACTGAATAAATCCTGCTTTGCTGGCATTACTCACTTTGCTAAACATACTCTCGCCACAGAAAACATGCCCCATTTCCACTCCGTAAAAACCTCCTACCAGCTCCCCATTTTCCCAGACTTCTATACTTTTGGCTTTTCCCTGCTGATTTAGTTCCGTGTATGCTTTTATCATTTCCTCCGAAATCCAAGTTCCCTCCTGCCCTCTTCGTGAAATATTTGCGCAGTTTCTCATCACTTCTTCGAAACATTTATTCTCTGTGAAAACAAATTTACCATCTCTCAGGATTTTTCGCATCGATTTAGAAATTTTCAGCTCTTCTGGAAAAAGCACAAACCGAGGATCTGGACTCCACCAGAAAATCTCATCACCTTCATTGAACCACGGAAAAATCCCCAAAGAATACGCCAAAATCAGCCGCTGAGCAGACAAATCTCCTCCTACGGCAACAATCTCGCTTTCGGGATGATATTTATATGGGTCTGGAAACCAAATTTCCGAATCTAATTGATACATTTATTAAAATTTAAAAAATCCTACTAAACAGCAGGATTTATTTTATGATAAGGTTTTATTTAAAATGGTAAATCATCATCTGATTCTTCATCAAACGGATTGTCATTCACCGCGGAAGACTGTGATGCTGCAGGCGCTGCATATGTAGGCTCATCAAAGCTGCTTCCATCTGTTTTTTCCAATCTCCATGCTGTGATAGAGTTAAAATACTTTACCTGTCCTTCTGGATTTGTCCATTCTCTTCCTCTGATATTGATTCCTATCTTTACCTTATCTCCTTCTGACACTTGGTCCAAAAGAGATATTTTTTCAGATAAAAACTCTATACTGATGGGCTGCGGATATTGTTCCTCTGTAAGTAACACCATCTCTCTTTTCTGAAAACCGCTTGGAAAAGTTTGAGTTTCAAATACTTTCTTCACTGTTCCTTGTAATTCCATAGAAATATAAATTTTAGCTGGTAAAGTTAAAAAACTCTTTTAAAAGGAAAAAATAAAAAAAAACATATTTATGCTTGCAGATTAAAAATAAGTTTGTATATTTGCAATCACAAAAGAACAAAGTAGTTCATTTTTTCCGCGGATGTGGTGTAATTGGTAGCCACGCCAGACTTAGGATCTGGTGCCGAGAGGCGTGGGGGTTCGAGTCCCTTCATCCGCACAGTTGCGAAAATAGCTCAGTTGGTAGAGCACAACCTTGCCAAGGTTGGGGTCGCGGGTTCGAATCCCGTTTTTCGCTCCATTCCATGCCCTGGTGGTGGAACTGGTAGACACGCAGGACTTAAAATCCTGTGCCTCTTTTGGCGTGCGGGTTCAAGTCCCGCCTGGGGTACTCTAAAACCTTGATGATCCACTGATTGCCAAGGTTTTTTCTTTTTATAACATTTCCCTTTTATTAAATTTTATATCTATTTAAAATAGTTTTAAAAATAATTTTCTCATAAAAACAAAGCCAATCTTTGTAATTAAAGATTGGCTTTATTCTTTTTCTAAAAAGTATCTTTTTAGCAGAACTCTTCATAAGCTGCCTGTAAATTAGCAGCGATAGCTCCTGCTGGATGCCCTTCTATATGGTGTCTCTCTATCATATGAACAAGCTCACCATCTTTGAACAAAGCAATAGATGGAGAAGACGGCGGGAATGGTGCCATGTGCTTTCTCGCTTCCGCTACAGCTTCCGTATCAAATCCTGCAAAAGCAGTCACCAAATGATTTGGTTTCTTATCTCCTGTAAGGGAATAAAGCACCCCTGGTCTTGCTGCTCCAGCAGAGCAACCACACACGGAGTTGATAACCAATAGTGTTGTCCCTTTCTGTCCAAGTGCTTCTACAACCTGCTCTGCCGTTGTAAGGTCTTTGAAACCATTTTCTGTAAGTTCTTCCTTCATAGGAATTACTAATTCTTCTGGATACATAATTTTATTTTTATCAATTTTGGATTAAACAATATTTTAAATAGTTGAAAGTCTCAGTGTGTTAGTTTTTCCGCTTTCATATACAGGCATCGCATTTAGATTTACCACGAAATCTCCTTGCTTCACAAAACCGTAATTACTTGCCAGCATATTCACTTGGATAACCGTTTCATCGGTAGATTTCTGCATATCATAGTAAAACGCTCTAACTCCCCAAAGAAGATTAAGCTTCGCTAAAACCCTTCTGTCTGAACAGAATACAATGATGTGAGCATGAGGTCTATGAGCCGAAATCTGGAACGCTGTATAGCCTGAATTGGTAAGTGTGATGATACCCTTTGCATTGGCTTTTTTAGCGATTCTCACCGCAGAATAGCAGACCATATCTGTGATGTAGCGGTCTTCTTCCTCGGTTTGTATTTTTTCAATCGGCTTATTGCTGCTCATATAGAGTTTATCTTTCTCGATATTGCTCACGATTTTAGCCATGTTTTTAATCACATCCACAGGATATTTCCCCACAGAAGTTTCACCAGAAAGCATCACTGCATCCGCACCATCCAGCACGGAATTAGCCACATCATTCACCTCTGCACGAGTCGGCGTCAGGCTGTTGATCATAGTTTCCATCATTTGTGTAGCGATGATTACAGGTCTGGCGTGATTTCTTGCTGCTTCTACTAATTTTTTCTGAACCACAGGAACTTCCTCCATTGGGATTTCCACTCCTAAATCTCCTCTGGCTACCATGATTCCATCACATTCTCTTAGGATTTCATCCATGTTTTCCACGCCTTCGGGTTTTTCTATTTTAGCAATAATAGGAGTATTAAGCTTTCCATTGGTATGATTTTGAATCAAATCTTTCAAATCTTTGATATCCTGTGCGTGTCTCACAAAGGAAAGCGCAATCCAGTCAAACTCATTATCCAGCATAAATTTAGCATCCTCTATGTCCTTTTCTGTAAGGGCAGGAAGCGAAATCGCCGTATTAGGAAGGTTTACTCCCTTTTTAGAGCTGAGCGGGCCGCCTTGTATTGCTTTTGCTTTTACAATATCTTTTTGATTGGTTTCTATAACTTCAAAAACCAATTTACCATCATCTATCAAAATTCTCTCGCCTACTTTTACATCTTTCGCAAATCTTTCGTAAGTCATATACACTCTGGATGCATCGCCTTCTACATTCTCATTGGTAAAAGTAAGAATGTCCCCAGGGTTGATAAAAGAACCTTCTTTCACCACGCCTACACGGAGCTTAGGTCCTTGTAAATCCCCTAGAATAGCTGTATTAAAGCCATACTCTTGGTTGATAGAACGGATAAGTTCCACATTTTTCTTCACCAAATCATAGTCGGCGTGAGAAAAATTAATTCTAAACACATCCACTCCTTCTTTTATCATTTCTATCATGGTCTCTCTGCTAGAAGATGCAGGCCCCAATGTCGCTATTATCTTTGTTTTTTTCAAATCTCTATTTATCATAAATTATTATTTGGTATAGTTCATGTTCTGAAGACAGCTGGAATTCTTCTACGGAATCCACCCAATCCTGAGGAAAATTTATATTAGAAAAATCCTCCCAGCCATTTTTTGAAAAGATTATATAATCTACTTCTTTATCTATAAAATATTTTTCTTCGTCTCCCTGCTGAAAAAGCTCATTTGGACTTGTTTGTTTTGTTTCGGACCAAAAAGACTTGTTAGCAAAGATAGTAAATTTAGCTTGTGTAATTTCATCATAAGTTTCAAACTTTGGAAACTTATAATGTCTAAAATAATCCTCCGCCATCAAGTCATTGGCTCTATAAAAATTAAACAAATTGAGTTGATTTACCTTGAAAAACAGCTCGTGATGAGATATTTGTTGTTTCAATTTTATCAACCCTATTAGAATTTCTTCTTCTTCAAAATCAAGGAAAATTTTGTTACTTTTCAAGGATATTTTCTCTTTTATTTAATGCATAAAACGCTCTTTTAGCCGCTTTTTCTTCGGCTTTTTTCTTTGAAGACTCAGAGGCGCAGCCTATTTTTTCTTCATTAAGCAAGACCGAACACCTGAAACAGATACTCTTATTAGGCAGAAGTTCCTCAGCTGTTTCGTACTGGATTTTCACTTTCTTTTTCTGTCCCCATTCCAGAAGAAGGCTCTTGTAGCTTACTATTTTGTTTTCTATTCTGGTAATCTCACTTGGGTTAAGGAGCCATCGCTCGACAACGGACTGGCACATTTCGTAATTAGCGTCCAAATACACCGCTCCCACCAAAGCCTCCAATAAATTCCCCGAGATATTTTCTCCTAAAACTTGTAATTTAGAATTCTGAATATAGCTGGTCAAACACAGCTGTTCGCCCAAGCGATTAAGGTTTTGTCTATTGACTATCTTAGACTTCATCTGCGTGAGATAACCTTCATTGTGATTAGGATAGTTCTCATACAGATAATAAGAAATGATGCTTCCTATCATAGCATCTCCCAAAAACTCGAGTCTCTCGTAGTTCTTGGAATAGCCACCATCTTTAGAATTTTTTTTTAAGGAAAAAGCCTCTCTGTACAGCTCTACATCTTGAATTTTAAATCCAACAAGCTTACTAATATCGGCAATAAATTTCAGATCCCTATCGGGGTATTTTGTATCTCTTCTTTTCTTTAATAGAAAGTCCGAAATATACCTCCTAATCTTATTCATTAGATTTTCTTAAATAGAACGCAGGCATTATGTCCCCCGAAACCGAAAGTGTTACTCATTGCCACTTTCACATCTCTCTGAACAGCTTTATTAAATGTGAAATTAAGACGAGAGTCTATCTGCTCATCATCAGTGAAATGGTTGATCGTAGGTGGCACCACACCATGGATGATAGTCCCTAACGCTGCTATAGATTCTATAACTCCTGCTGCACCTAGAAGATGCCCTGTCATAGATTTTGTAGAGTTTATCTGAATATTATAAGCATGTTCTCCGAACAATTTAGCGATAGCGCTAGACTCTGCTATATCCCCAAGAGGTGTAGATGTACCATGCATATTGATATGATCTACCTCATTAGGCTGAACGCCAGCGTCTTCTAAACAGTTTTTCATCACAAGATACGCACCCAATCCTTCTGGATGTGGAGCTGTCATGTGGTAAGCATCGGCACTTAGACCTGCTCCTTTTAGTTCTGCATAGATAGTAGCTCCTCGCTTTACGGCATGCTCATATTCTTCAAGAATAACACACCCTGCCCCTTCCCCAAGGACAAAACCATCACGGTCTTTGTCAAATGGTCTAGATGCTGTTTTTGGGTCATCATTTCTTGTAGAAAGAGCCATCAAGGCATTAAAGCCTCCTACACCGCTAGCTGTAACAGCAGCTTCTGACCCTCCACACACGATAACATCTGCTTTACCTAACTGGATAAGCATTTTAGCATCTATCAGAGCATTGGTCGATGATGCACACGCAGAAACAGTAGTATAATTCGGCCCATGGAATCCATATTCTATAGAAATATTCCCTGGCGTGATATCAGCTATCATTTTAGGAATAAAGAACGGATTAAATCTTGGAACATCTGTATTTGCCCAGCCTAAAACTTCGGCTTCAAAAGTTCCTAATCCTCCAATTCCAGACCCCCAAACTACACCTACTCTATCCTTGTTTACCTCATCTTCTATTATTCTACTATGTGTCACAGCTTCTCTTGCTGCAACAAGTCCCAACTGCGTGTTTCTGTCCATTTTCTTCGCCTCTTTCTTATCAAAATGAGCAAGAGGGTCAAAATTTTTGACTTCACAAGCGAATTGAGTTTTAAAATTAGTAGAATCAAAAAGAGTAATAGGTGCAGCACCACTTACGCCTTTAGTGAGATTTTCCCAATATTCCTGCGCATTACTACCCAGTGGCGTAATGGCTCCAAAACCTGTAACTACTACTCTCTTTAATTCCATAATTTTTTTAGTTTTTCAGTAAAACAATTATTTAATCACTTCCTCGATGTAAGCGATTGCATGACCTACAGTCTGAATTTTTTCAGCTTGGTCATCTGGGATTTGAATGTTAAATTCTTTTTCAAATTCCATGATCAATTCTACTGTATCCAAAGAATCAGCTCCTAAATCGTTAGTGAAGCTAGCTTCTGGAGTTACTTCTGTTTCTTCAACATCAAGCTTATCAGCAATGATAGCTTTTACTCTAGATGTAATGTCTGACATAACAATATAATTTTAAATTTATTTTTGTGCAAATATATGAATTTTGAATACAATTCAACTTTTTTATAGGTTAAAATTAAAATTATTTTTTCATTCTCGCAAATCTAATACTCCATTTCCCTTAGTTTTGGAGAAGTAAGTCTCACCACCACAGCGATAAGCATCGTGATAGATCCGCCTATAACCACGGCATTTACTGCCCCGAAAAGCCTTGCCGCCACTCCACTCTCAAACTGCCCCAGCTCATTGCTGGACATCACGAACATGCTGTTGATACTCATCACTCTTCCCCTCATATGGTCAGGTGTTTTCAGCTGAACTATCGTTCCTCTAATAACTCCACTGACACCATCCAAAATACCACTCATCAGCAATGCTAAAAATGATAAAATAAAATATTCTGAAATTCCAAAGAGCAAAATGCATGCCCCAAATCCAAAAACACTGAAAAGCAGAAGCTTACCTTGATTTCTTCTCAAAGGGAAGAAAGTCAGTGTGAAAATAGAAATCCCTGCCCCGATGTCCGAAGCTGCGTTCAGAAAACCGTAACCTACAGCACCCAACTGTAAAATATCCTTTGCAAAAACAGGAATAAGAGCCACAGCACCACCAAAAAGCACAGCAAACAAATCCAATGTCAAAGCACCCACAATTTCTTTTGTCTTAAAGATATAATGCAGACCTTCCTTTATACTCTCGTAAACATTGACTTCTTGGTCTTTAAATTCTGAATGCTGTGGTTTTGTTTTAAAATAAAAAAAGAAAGCCACAAATAAAGAAGAAACTATCACTACTAATGTTCCTTTGATTTGCAACAGCGAAACCAAAAATCCACACATCGCATGCCCCATGACCGATGCCGCCAAAAATGTAGTCTGATTGATAGTAATGGCTCTTGGGAGAAGTTCTTTGCTCACGATTTTAGGTATCATTGCAGGAACAATAGGCCCAAGGAAAGACCGCGAAATCCCTGTAAGAAAAACCACGAAATAAATAAAATAAGTGACTTCATCATTAGTAAATCCTAAATTCCCCTGAAACCATGCAGGAATAAGCAACGACCCAAGAAGAACAACATAAGCAAAATTACAAATGAGCAGAAGCCTTCTCTTTTCGTTCATATCAATGAAATGCCCAGCATACAAGGCACATCCCACCGCAGGAATCACCTCAGACAGACCAATCAGCCCGATAGAAAACGGATCTCCTGTCAGCTCATAAACCCACCAGCCCAAAAGCGTGGAGGTCATCTTAAAGGCGAGAATAATGAAAAACCGCCCTGTAATAAGGTTTCTAAATTCCTGATTCTTCAAAGCTTTTAGAGCATCAAGTGATATTTTTAGGTTCATTATTTATTTTCTTAATGTATTTATCAATTCTAAAATTTCCTCTTCTTCCATATTTGTCAGTAAAACCTTCGCCATATTATCAAAATCTTTTTTCAAGAAATCTTTGTTTTCTAAACTAAGTTTAGGGCAGATATTCGTCAAAATCCAATATTTCCAAATCCAATCATCAGTTTGGAAAACTTTGGAAATTTCACTAATGAACAAATCTTGTCTTGCCACAATAATTTCTACAATTTTAGGAAATATAGGCCAATTAGCATCTTGTGTCCAAGTCAGCAGTTCGCTTACAAGTTGAGACAAATCAGAGTCATTTAACAATTTTATTTCCTCTAAATTACTATCATCCAACTTATCTTTGGGCAATAAGATTTTTATATTTTTCATCGTTTGATTACGCCATTTCCTTAAACTTTTCCAAAATCTCGGCTATTTTTCTATCATTGGCAAGCCGTGGGATTTTATTTTGTCCGCCCAGTTTTCCTTCTGCTTTGGCGTATTCTTGAAAAGCATTTTTAGCCAAACAGCTGATTTTCAATGGTTGAAGAATATTCCCTGAAATCAAATCATCATAATAGACATTTCGCTCCCTCATCTCCAAATCCAGTGTTTTCCTAAATTCCTCCAAATCCTCTGGCTGTTTTTCAAATTCTATAAACCACTCATGGTAAGGAAGTTCATTGTTTTCAGGTGTTACCTGTGGCGCAAGGTGGAACTCGGTAATTTGCGCTGGGTGCTTTGCCACAGTGGCTTTCATGGCTTCTTCCACCTCAAAAGCAATCACATGTTCCCCAAAAGCAGAGGTAAAATGCTTCGTTCGCCCGCTCACCAAAACTCGGTGAGGTTTTTTAGAAATAAAACGAACCACATCGCCGATGGAATACGCCCAAAGCCCTGAATTAGTACTGATAATCAAAGCATAATCTTTATTTAGTTCAATTTCTGATAAAGTCAATCTCCTCGCATTAGGTTTTCCAAATTCTTCTAACGGAACGAATTCGTAGAAAATCCCATGATTAGTCAAAAGCAAAAGCCCTTCCTGTGTGTAATCATCTTGAAAAGCGAAAAAACCCTCACTCGCAGGGAAAGTCTGGATAATATCCACCTCGCCGCCTAAAAGATGTTCCATTTTTTCTCGGTAAGGTTCATAGTTCACTCCACCTGTGATGATGAGCTGAAGATTTGGGAAAATTTCCTTTATTTTTTTGCCTTTTTTATTAATTAATTTTTCAAAATACATAATGAGCCACGGCGGAATGCCAGAAATCAAAGTCATGTTCTGGTTTTCAGTTTCTTCCACGATTTTATCCACCTTGGTTTCCCAGTCTTCTATACAGTTGGTTTCATAAGAAGGCAGTCTGTTTTTTTGAAGATAATTTGGGATATGATGCGCTACAATTCCTGACAACCTGCCTATTTTGATGCCGTTGATTTCTTCCAGCTCTGGAGAACCTTGCAGGAAAATCATTTTCCCTGCCACAAAATCTGCATTGTCTTTTTGGGCAATGTAGTGGAATATCGCTGATTGTGCAGCGGCTATTTGGTAAGGCATTCCTTCCTTTGAAATGGGAATGTACTTCGCGCCTGATGTCGTCCCAGATGTTTTAGCAAAATATTCTGGATGGGAAGTCCATAGAATATCTTTTTCTCCGTTTTTTATGCGCTCTATATAAGGTTTTAAATCCTCATAATCACTGATAGGAACTTTCTCCTGAAAATCCCTGATAGACTGGATTTCTCCAAAATGATGTTCTTTACCAAAAAGCGTATTTTCGGCTGTTTTTAGTAAAGAAAACAAAAGTTTTTCTTGGTCAGCTGCTGCATTTTGTTTATAAATTTCAGCATTTTGGGTATGTTTTTTTGCCCAAAGCAAGGCAATTTTAGTCTTTAAAAAATTTATCATAAGACAAAAATAAAGATTTTAATGAAAACTACTTTTTACAATGGGAAATTTAATTATATTTGGGAAAAATCTTTAGTTATGATTAACAAAACATTATTCTGCGCAGTGGGTTTAGCTGCCATTTCATTTATGAACGCTCAACACAATTATCCTAAAACAGAGAAAATAAGCCACACCGATGAGTATTTCGGTACGAAGGTGGAAGACCCTTACCGCTGGCTGGAAGATGACATGTCCCAAAACACCAAAAACTGGGTAAAAAGCGAGGTGGATTTTACTAATAATTATTTGGCCAAAATCCCTTTCAGAAAAGACATAGCGAAACAGCTGAAAGACATCTGGAATTATGAGAAAATTTCTGCTCCATTCAAAGAGGGAGATTACACTTATTTCTATAAAAACGATGGGCTTCAGGCTCAGTATGTTCTATACAGAAAGGACAAAAACGGAAAAACAGAAGTATTCCTTGACCCTAATAAATTCTCGGCTGATGGGACAACTTCCTTGGCAGGAATCAGCTTTAATAAAAAAGGAAACCTCATTGCTTACAAAATCTCCGAAGGAGGCAGCGACTGGAACAAAATCATCATCCTAGATGCCATTACCAAAAAGCAAATCGATGAAACCCTTGTAGATGTGAAATTCAGCGGAATTGCATGGCTTGGCGATGAAGGGTTCTACTATTCCAGCTACGACAGACCTGATGGAAGCGTACTTTCTGCAAAGACAGACACGCACAAAATCTATTTCCACAAACTGGGAACTAAGCAGTCCGAAGACCAACTCATCATCGGTGGAGAGAACTTTAAACGAAGATATCTTTCTGCCAGCGTTTCTGATGACCAGAAATTTCTAATCATTTCTGCGGCGAATGCTACGAACGGGAACGAGCTTTACATCAAAGATTTAAAGAAAAAAACAGACTTCGTTCCTGTACAGACTGGGTATGATTTTAATACAAATGTAATCGACACCAAAGGCGATTTCATCTATGCTATCACGGACAAAAATGCTCCAAACAAAAAGATAGTAAAATTCAATATCAATAATCCTAACAGCTGGACAGAAGTAGTCCCAGAAAAAGAAAATGTACTGTCTATTTCTACTGGCGGCGGATATCTGTTTGCTAAATATATGAAAGATGCTATTTCTTTCGTGCAGCAGCTGGACTACAATGGGAAACTTATCCGCGACATCAAACTTCCTGGAGCTGGGAAGGCTGATGGTTTCGAAGGAAAAACAGGAGAAAAAGAACTGTATTTTTCATTTACAAATTACATCACGCCTAGCACAATTTATAAATATAATTTGACTACAGGAAAATACCAAATTCACCAAAAACCGAAAGTGAAGTTTAATCCTGATGACTATGTATCCGAACAAGTATTTTATACCTCAGCAGACGGGACTAAAATACCGATGATGATCAACTACAAAAAAGGATTAAAAAGAGATGGTAAAAACCCTACTATTCTATATTCTTACGGAGGGTTTAATGTAAGTCTTACGCCTTCTTTCTCGCCTGTAAATGCTATCTGGATGGAAAATGGCGGAATCTATGCCGTTCCAAACATCCGTGGTGGTGGTGAATATGGCAAAAAATGGCACGATGCGGGAACCAAAATGCAGAAGAAAAATGTATTCAACGACTTCATCGCGGCAGGAGAATACCTACAAAAGAACGGATATACTTCGCCGAAATACATGGCTCTTTCTGGGCGTTCTAATGGCGGACTTCTCGTAGGTGCTACGATGACTATGAGACCAGACCTTGCCAAAGTGGCTTTCCCTGGTGTGGGAGTACTGGATATGCTTCGTTATAATAAATTTACTGCTGGTGCCGGCTGGGCTTATGACTACGGAACAGCTGAGGACAGCAAAGAGATGTTCGAATACCTGAAATCCTACTCGCCTGTTCATAATGTAGAAAAAGGTGTGTGCTACCCTTCTACAATGATTATTACCAGCGACCATGATGACCGTGTAGTTCCTGCACACTCCTTTAAATTCGGAGCCGAACTACAAGAGAAACAAAGCTGCCCAAATCCTATTCTTATCCGAATAGAAATGAATGCTGGACATGGTGCTGGGCGTTCTACAGACCAAGTTATCAATGAAAACGCTGATTTGCTAAGTTTCGGGTTCTATGAAATGGGCATCCGACAACTGAAAAAATAAAATCAGTTCTTTACTAAATATTCTATCCCGTTCATTTCAGAATGAACGGGATTTTGTTTTTAAAAGATTATTAAAAAGCCTCCTAAATTTAGGAGGCTTCGTTATATTATTGTTAATCTACATTATACACTAATATTTGCATTTTGGTCAGCATTGCTTCACTATCTCTAGCATCTGCACCAGTATACTGAAGAGGAGCAGCGGCAGGATTATTATTCACTCTCATATTCCCTGACCAAGATTTAACTCCTACTTTAAATGTATAAGTTCCTGCTGTAAGCTCTACTGCTTTTACAATAGTAGCAGGAATAGGAAGCAGCATAAGTCCTCTTTTAGCAAAAGGACGACCATTTATGCCATCTACACCATCTACACTGGTAACATATCCTGTAAATGCAGAGGAGATTTTTACTCCATCTTGGAATAAGTTAAATGACCCTTGCGCATTTTGGTCGTTAGCTGATTGACCTGTAACATATCCTGTTACAGTAATTAGCAGCTTCTGCCTTTTACCTGCAGGAACAGTTATAGTCTGAGTAACACCTGGGACATCAGCTTGAGAGCCAGAACTTATATTCATAGGAAGGGTACCCTGTGCATATAATATATCTGCTACCGTTTTCGGAAGCTGTTTGACATCCATCCAAGTAGGCGCTCCGCCAGCTCCCTGAGACAGCACTTGTCCTTCTGCTCCTGCTGAGAGTTTCCCTATATTTCCGCTGTTATCAGTAGCTACCAAACTATTTGCATTAAAGGTAGTTCCTTTGTTTTTCGTTCCATTATATATTTTTCCTGTGCCACTTGCTGGGATATCTTCTACACGAAGAGTTCCTTTTATATCCAATGTTTCAGTAGGAGTAGCTGTATTGATACCTACTTTCCCTTCCGTTTGTGCAAAAACAAACCCTACAGACAACATTGTAACTAAAATAAAAATTCTATTCATTTTGTAAATATTTTTTAAGCCGGCAAAGATATTGAAATTTGTTGTTTTTCAACAAATTTTTATTTATCTTTAAAAATTCAGGCTTTTTAATACAAATAATTTATTTATCAGTTTTGTTTCAATAAATTTAATATTATTTTACATTAAAATACAGTTCAGTATTTAAAAATGACAGCTCAGTTTATTTTTTTAGTTTTCATCAGAAATCTGTTATACCTTTGAATCATCAAAAAAACAAGAACTATGAAAAAGTTTTTCTTCATCTGTCTTTTCATTTCCTTTGGTGTCGCTGCTTTTTTAGGAATGTTCTGGGTGCAGAATCCCACTTTAGAAAAATTCTTTTCGGATTTCTGTATTTCTGCCCTTTACATTTATACCATTGGGTTCAGCCAGATGCTGCTCAATAATTTTCTCAGCCAAAGATGGGACTGGATATCACAGACCTATGAGCGTGTGACTTTTGGAATTATTTTCACTATTTTGGTAAGTGTAGCGAGTGTTCTTTTGTGCAACTACATCAATTTCATTTTGATACAAAAAATGCCCGCTGAGGTTTTTTGGACAGAGAAAATGTGGTGGATTCATGTTTTTAATATCCTTATTTCTCTGGGAGTTTCTGCTTTTCTCCATGCGAGAAGTTTTATGATAGAGTGGAAAAAATCTGCAATGACGCAGGTGGTGGAGCAGAAAATCATCGCAACTTCGGCGAATGTCCGTTTTGAAAGTCTCAAAAACCAGCTTGACCCACATTTTCTTTTCAATTCGCTAAATGTGCTGAGTTCCCTGATTGATGAAAACCCGCACAAAGCGCAGGAATTCACCACATCAATGTCCAAAATTTACCGATATATTTTGGATAAAAAAGACCAAGAATTAGTAAGTGTTGAGGAAGAATTGGACTTTGCGAAGACCTATTGTGAGATGCTCACCACTCGTTTTGAAGACAGCGTTTCTTTTCAATTTGAAATAGAACCAGAGGTCAAAAAAGCCTTCATTGTGCCGCTTTCGTTACAGCTTCTTTTGGAAAACTGCATCAAACATAATTTCGCCACAGAACAAAAACCTCTGAAAATCAGAGTATATTCAGAAAATCAATATTTAATCGTAGAAAACAATCTGCAGCCACGAAAATCCATCCATCAGTCCTCTGGAATCGGTTTAAATAATATTTCAGCTCGGTATAATTTAATTACAAACAAAAAAGTATTTATAGAAAAAACAGAAAATCATTTCAGTGTAAAAATCCCTATTTTATTAACTTCAAAAATTAAAATTATGCAAACAACTAATGAAAATCTAGCTTATGACAGAGCTTACAAAAGAATGAAAGAAATCAAATCTTTCTACATGCACCTCATCACTTACTTGGTTATGAACACTTTCTTTATCTGTCTTAATTTATATCACAATCCTAACCACCTTTGGTTCTGGTGGCCGCTTGTAGGCTGGGGCTTCGGAGTGGTGATGAACGGACTGAGTGTGTTCTCTCCTTTTGGGAATTCTTGGGAAAAGAGAAAAGTTCGTGAAATCATGGAAAAGGAGAAAAAAGAAATTTAATAACGATTGTTTTCCTAATGAATGCTTATTCGTTTCAAACGAGTGGGCATTCGTTTTGGATTAAAAAAAATATTTATCTTTAAAAACAAAAACATGAAAGTCATCATTATAGAAGATGAAAAACCAGCTGCGAGACAGCTCCAAAGAATGCTTTCGCAGTTTCCTGATTTAGAAATCGTGGCGGTTATTCACTCGGTGGAGGAAGGCGTAGAATGGTTCAAAACGCATGAGCATCCACAGCTTATTTTTTCTGACATCGTCCTTGGCGATGGGCTTTCTTTTGATATTTTTGAGCAGATTCCCACCCAAAGTTTCATCATTTACACCACAGCTTTTGACCAATATACGCTGCGAGCTTTCAAACTCAATTCCATTGATTACTTACTGAAACCCATTACTTTAAAAGATTTAACTAAAGCAATTGATAAATTTAAAAATTTTCTTCCAAAAGAGCAGTTTTATAACAACTTGAATTTCAAAGAACTTATCCAAAAAGAAAAACCTTCTCTGAAACGAGTTTTGGTCAAAATCGGGTATAATTTAAAGATAATCCCAGTGGAAGAAATTTCCTGCTTCTACACCGAAAACAAAATTGTCTACGCTCAGACCTCTGAAAGGACTTTCCCTACGGATTTCAATTTAGAAGAGCTGGAAAGCGTTTTGGATTCTTCATCGTTTTTCCGTGCAAATAGGCAGTTTATTATTAACATTAATTACATTAAAAACATCCACACTTCGCCGCATTATAAAGTAGAACTCCGTTTCCAGCCAACGGAAGAAATCAGCATCAGCCGAGAGCGAGTGAAGGATTTTAAAAACTGGTTGAATTAAACCACATTAAACTCTATAAATCAATTTTTTACCGTTTTGATTTAGTCGCTATTACATTTTAATTTTAATTTTTTATATGTATTTTTGAGTCAAAAAAACAAACCCTATGAACAAGAGAACACTTCACGCCCTAGCTTTCCTTGCACCTTTGCAAGGTTTTTGTCAAGAAAACACGGTGAAAGACAGTATTTCTAATGTCAAAGAAATCCAAGAAGTCATTATAAAATCTCAGAAAAGAAAAGTGTTTTCTGACCATGTTTCTTATTCTTTTGATGAAAATGCAATAAAGTCTGCACGGTACGCAAAAGACTTGGTGGTGAGTGTTCCACAGCTTCAATTAGACCCTGTTTCTAATAATGTGAGCAGTATCCGCGGCGGGAAAATCCTCATTCTTATCAATGGAAGAGAATCCTCTAATCTACAGCTTCAAGGAATAAAACCCGAAACCGTTGTCAGAATTGATTATTACGATGTTCCGCCTACAAGATGGGCAAACAAGGCTGATTTGGTGGTTAATGTAATTACGAGAAATCCAGAAAACGGCTATACAGGAGGAGCCAGCGTACAAAATGCCACTTTTACAGGATTTGTGAACGGTTCTGCGTATTTCACCCACACGAGAGGCAAAAATACTTTTGGGCTGGATTACAATCTGGGTTTCAGAGACTATGATGACCGAAACTATCACAGTACTTACGAATATCTTTTGAATGGTCAGAAATATCGTTCCGATGAATTTAGAAAGGAACATTTTGGATATGCAATCCAAGAAATTTCCGCAACATATTCAAATTCAAAGGAAGACAGCTATTCATTTCAAGCTAAATTAAACTTGAATATGAACCATTATTTTTCGAGGGCAAATGGAGAAAGTGAATTCATTCAAGGAGTGCTCGCTACACAGCACTCATTACTAAACTCTGATAATGAAAAATATATCAATCCTGTTTTAGACCTTTACTTTAATAAAAATCTTGGTCAAAAAGATGAAATTGTTCTAAATGCAATCGGTTCTTTTTTCCGAACCCAAAATTCCAAATTGGCTAAAGAATGGGTAACAAATACTGGCGCCAATGTTTTTGAAAACGATATGAACCTCAGCAACAGGCAGTTTAACTCCGTCGTAGAACTCGCTCATATTCATACCTTTAAGATAGGTAAATTAAACTCTGGGTATAGATTCAGCAATGAGAATATTTCTAATGACTTGACCAACCTTGCAGGACATTCCGAGTATCAGGTGAATTATTTCAAGCAGTATTTCTACACCGAATTTTCTGGAAAAATAAAAAAACTGATGTATCGTCTGGGTGCTGGGATTACCAATATTAACAATAAATCCCAATACGAAAGAACAAACGAATGGTCTTTCACTCCCAATCTGATTTTAGGATACCGATTATCAAAAAGTCAGTCGTTACAATTGATAAGCTCTTATAAGCCCAACACTCCCAGCGGCGAGCAGCTGAGCAGCAATATCGTACAGCTCGTTCCCAATATAGTAAAGCAGGGAAATCCATACCTAAAACCAGAATATCTGTGGAAAAACCAACTGAAATATTCATTTAACAATAAGTATTTTGACTTTAATATCATTGCTCTCTATAACAACACCCAAAGTGCAATCACGGAGTATTACTCATTTGACCACTCTGCCAACCGATATGTTCTAAACTACGAAAACGCAGACCAATACACCAAAGGAGGCGCCCAGTTTGTGGGAGTTATCAAACCTTTTGGGAACAATTATCTGAGAATAACCACGCTGCTGGCTCCTATTTGGGAAAAAATCAAAATAAAAGATATAGAAATTAAGAATTCGTACCTGAGCAACAGGCTTACGCTGGTTTCTCAATATAAGAATTTCACGCTTCAATATCAGTTTAATGTTCCTGTATTTTCGCTGGATGGTGCATTTTTGTATACTAATGAAAATCAGAACCATCTGTTTTTACAATACAGAAAAAATGGCTGGACTTTCACATCGGGAATGTATTGGATAGGTGTCCCTTCTGAATACAAGTCAAAAAGTTATAGTAAAAGTTTAGTTGAATTCACAAATCACACTAAAATTCAGAACAATAAGAACATGCTCGTTTTTGGAGTTGCTTATGATTTCTCCAAAGGAAAAAATAATGAAATTGATAAAAAATTAGAAAATAGCGGAGGAAGCGCTGTTAATTTTTAAACCTCATCAATAAAAAAAGACACCAAAAAATGGTGTCTTTTTTATTTTTGTTTTAAACTATATTTTTGATTTTACTCTTCCAATGAGGGAGTCTTTATTTTCATTCACCTCCAAAATCACCGTATCTCCTTCCTGCATTTCCTTATTCACCAGCATCTCGGCAAGGATATCCTCTATGTATTTTTGGATAGCTCTTTTCAGTGGTCTCGCACCGAAATCTTTATCCCACCCTTTCTCTACGATAAATTCTTTGGCCTCATCTGTAAGCTCCACTTTATAGTTCAGTTTTTCTAAACGAGAATATAGTTTGCCAAGCTCCAAATCTATTATTCTGTGAATATCTTCTTTTTGTAAAGCATTAAAGAAAATAATATCATCTATTCTATTAAGAAACTCTGGCGCAAAGGCTCTTTTCAGGGCGTTTTCTATCGTGCTTCTGGCTCTGGCATCAGAAGTGGATTTTTTCGCTGCTGTTCCAAAACCTACTCCATCTCCAAAATCCTTCAAGTCTCTTGAACCAATATTAGAAGTCAAGATAATAACCGTATTTCGGAAATCTACTTTTCTACCCAAAGAATCCGTCACGAAACCTTCATCCAAAATTTGTAATAAAATATTGAATACATCTGGGTGTGCTTTTTCTATTTCATCCAAAAGAACCACTGCATAAGGCTTTCTTCTTACCGCTTCCGTAAGCTGTCCGCCTTCTTCATAGCCTACATACCCTGGAGGTGCACCTACCAGCCTAGACACCGCGAATTTCTCCATATATTCGCTCATATCTATTCGGATAAGGGCATCATCAGAGTCAAACAGCTCACGAGCCATCACTTTTGCTAGTTCAGTTTTTCCTACCCCTGTGCTTCCCAAGAAAATAAATGTTCCTATTGGTTTTTTAGGGTCTTTCAAACCTGCTCTGTTTCTTTGGATAGCGCGAACGACTTTTTTTACGGCTTCTTCCTGCCCGATAACTTTTCCATTGAGCACATTGTCCATTTGTGCCAATTTGTCCAGTTCGTTTTTGCCCACTTTAGTCACAGGAACACCACTCATCATAGAAACCACTTCGGCTACATTTTCTTCCGTAACGATTTGTTTTCGCTCCTTGATTTCGTTATCCCATTCCTGCTGTGCAAGGTTTAGCTCTATCATCAGGTGCTCTTCCTCTTCTTTGTATTTTCTTGCTTCTAAATAGTCTTGGGCTTTCACAGCTTTTTGTTTAAGTTCCTTAACTTCCTCTATTTGTTGTTCATACGAGGTAATTGCCGTAGGAACTTTCATGTTTTTGATATAAACACGAGAGCCTGCCTCATCCATCGCATCAAGGGCTTTATCTGGAAGGAATCTGTCTGTGATATACCTTGTAGTAAGGTTTACACAGGCTCTAATCGCCTCATCTGTATAGGTTACATTATGATGCTCTTCGTATTTTTCTTTTACTTGGTTTAGTATTTGGATGGTTTCTTCCACGCTGGTAGGCTCTACCATCACTTTTTGGAAACGACGCTCCAATGCTCCATCTTTTTCTATATACTGGCGGTATTCATCCAAAGTCGTTGCCCCGATGCACTGGATTTCTCCTCGCGCCAAAGCAGGTTTGAAAATATTAGAAGCATCCAGACTTCCTGTGGAACTTCCCGCTCCTACGATGGTATGCAATTCATCTATAAATAAAATGACATCTCTGTTTTTTTCCAGCTCGGTCATTATGGCTTTCATTCGCTCCTCGAACTGCCCACGATATTTAGTTCCTGCAACCAAACTCGCCAAATCAAGTGTTACCACTCGTTTGTTATAAAGAACTCGCGAAACTTTTTTCTGATGAATTCTCAGTGCCAAACCTTCTGCGATTGCCGACTTCCCTACCCCTGGCTCACCGATGAGCAGCGGATTGTTTTTCTTTCTTCGGCTCAGAATCTGGGAAACTCTTTCAATTTCGTTTTCACGACCAATCACAGGGTCTAATTTCCCTTCTTTTGCCATCGTTGTCAAATCCCTTCCGAAATTATCCAGCGTAGGTGTTTTGCTTTTCCCTGTTCCGATATTTCCCGTTGGTTTATTGGTTTGTGGAAATGCAGCATCCTCAGCATCATCTTCCTCATCATCAAAAGAAGCTTTTGGCAGCTGTCCGCTATTTTTGAGCATTGCTCTATATTCAGCCGCTACACTTTCATAATCAATATCATACGCCTCCAAAATATGCGTAGTAGGGTCATCTATTTTATATAAAATACCCAGCAGAAGATGAATCGTATTCACCTCATCAGAACGATACTGCTTACTCTCCAAAGCCGCTCTTTTCAAAGAATATTCTGCCAATTTAGTAAACATAACATTCCTATCAGGATTTGAATTAAAATTATTATTGATGCTGATATTTTCTATCTTTCTACGAATTTGAACCAAATCTGCTTTTAGTGCCTCCAAAATATTTCTTGCAGAATTCTCCGTGCCGATAATTCCCAGCAAAAAATGTTCTGTATTCAGAAACTCGCTTTTCAGCCTATTTGCTTCAAGTCTACTGTGGCGAAGCACCCTGTCCATTCCCTCCGAAAACTTATTTTCCATAATCATCATAAATTATATTACTAAATTAGTAATTATTCAACAAACAATATCAAATATTTTACCATTTTTTTTGGCTGACTTTATGTCATGTTTTTATTTTTAAAGTTGTTTAGAAATTTTCTGCCCTGAAATCTGTTATATTTTTTATTTTTGCAAAAATCACGCGATGAGTATCAAGGAAAAACAACAGGAACTAATAGATGATTTCGCCTTTCTTTCGGACTGGGAACAAAAGTATGAATATATCATAGATTTGGGCAAAGAACTAAAAGGTCTTCCAGAAGAAAAAAAGAAAGAGGATATTTTAATAAAAGGCTGTCAGTCTCAGGTCTGGCTGGATGCCGAACTGCGCGACGGCAAGATTTTTTTCCTTGCTGATTCTGACGGAATTTTGCCAAAAGGAATTATTTCTCTTTTGGTAGGAGTGTATAGCGGACATACTGCCGAAGAAATTCTGGCGGCTGATTTTGATTTTATTTCCAAAATCGGACTACAGGAATTCCTCTCTCCTTCCAGAGCAAATGGACTTGCCTCTATGATAAAACAAATAAAATTCTACGCTGTAGCTTATCAACTAAAATCGTGACCAAAATACTCGCTTACCGTTTTTCCGCATTTGGCGACATCGCCATGCTGGCGCCCGTTCTCAAAGAGTTTCTTGATGAAAATCCTGATACAGAAATCCTGATGGTTTCCAGAAAAAATTTCAAAGATTTATTTGATGGAATTCCAAGACTCAAATTTAAAGGAGTGGATTTAAAGGAATACAATGGTTTTTTTGGACTAAAAAAACTGTCTGGCGAAATCCTATCTGAATTTCAGCCAGATATGGTTGCCGACTTTCATAATGTCCTCAGATCCAATATTCTCAATTTTTTCTTTTGGCTAAAAAGACTTCCTATTCATAAAATAGACAAAGGGCGAAAAGAGAAAAAACAACTCATCAACACCAAAAACCTTAATAAAACCCAACTCAAAAAAAACACCGAAAGATATGCCGATGTTTTGAGAAAAATGGGATTTTCATTGACGCTTTCACATCAGCTCAAACCTCAGCAAGGAATAAAAAACGGCGTAGGATTTGCGCCTTTTGCACAGCACTTCGGGAAAATGCTTCCGTTGGAAAAATCTTTTGAATTAGCGAAAGAAATTGCCAAAGAAAAACCGCTATTCTTCTTCGGTGGTGGAAAAAAGGAAGTGGAAATCCTCAGTGAATGGGAAAAACAAATCCCTAATTCAGAATCCCTCGCAGGGAAACTTTCTTTAAAACAAGAATTAGAAAAAATCTCACAATTAGAACTGATGATTTCTATGGACTCGGCTAATATGCACTTGGCCAGTCTGGTAGGAACCCGCTGTATATCTGTCTGGGGGCAGACGCATCCTTATGCTGGTTTTCTCGGTTATGGGCAAAGCGAAGAAGACATTGTCCAAGTGAATGACCTTTCCTGCCGACCGTGTTCTGTTTTTGGGAATAAAGAATGCTATCGCGGCGACTGGGCCTGCCTGCATAGCATTGATATTAAAGATATATTAAGAAAAATGGAGATTAATTATTAATCTCCATTTTTTATTTGTTATCAAATCTCAAAAATTAGAAGTATTTACCTCTATGTCTCATATTAGGATTATGCATGTGTTTCTGCATGTTTGGTTTTTTCATTTGCTCCTTCATTGTTCTGATGTGCTCTGTAAGCATTCCTGCTGTGTCTAGTTTTTGAGCATCATTTAGCAATCTCTGCGCATCTGTTTTATTACCTCTAGAAAGAGCCGCTATCGCCAGATTAAACTTCGCCAAAGCTCTATCATGCCTCATACTCAATCCGTACTCAAGAGCTGTTTTCATCAGTCCTTCTGCTTTCAGTGGGTTTTCAGCATATGTAAGCCCCAGCATATAGTGATAGTATCCATATTGGCTTCTGTGCAGCTGAGTTTTATAATCTGTAATATTAGAAAGCAGCCTAGCAACCTCATCCAGCTTCTGGTCTCTCATCTTCCAAAGTGATAAAAGAATATATTCATTCTTAAAAAACAATACAATAGGAACTATTGATAGAACTACGCATACTATCCCCCAGCCTATCTGTCTGTTGAACATTAGAAATATTCCTCCTGCTACCATTAGCCCTGCAATCACTAATTTTATGTACTTATTCATTCCAAAATATTTTTAGGATTGCAAATTTAATGATTATTTTATTATTCTCTAAATATTAGTTCAAAATAGAGAAACATAAAGCCATCAAAATTCTATATTTTCTCTACTGTTATTCGCTTGGTCTTTTTTTATTCTGAAACTCCTTTTTATTTTTTTAATTAAATTAAAAATTGTATTTTTAGGGAGTTAAAATTTAAATAAATGTTTGATTTTTTAGAAACTTTAGAAGTTCTACATCGTTCTTTTTGGTATGTAGCCTTATTCAGCAGTTTAGTATTTGTGGTTCAGGCTGTACTCACTTTCATTGGCAGTGACAGCACGGATGGTACAGCGCCTGATTTTGATGGAGATTTTGATGGTGTCGATGCACCTTTTCAGCTTTTCTCGCTGAGAAATCTTACCAATTTCCTACTAGGTTTTGGCTGGGCTGGTGTTGCTTTTTACCCAATGGTAGAAAACAAATTTTTACTTACCATTATTGCGGCAGCTGTGGGCGTTAGTTTTGTATTGATTTTCTTTTTAGTCATTAAACAATTACTCAAATTATCCGAAGACAATACTTTTAAAATCAATGATTTAAAAGGCAAAACAGGAGAAGTCTATCTCAAAATTCCTGCTCAGAGCCTTGGCAAAGGAAAAGTCCTTATTTCTCTGAAAGGAACCAATCATGAGCTCTCTGCGATAACGAATTCCAGCACAGATATTTTATCTGGCGAACTTATAAAAGTAGTGGATATAAAAGATGAAATTTTAATTGTAGAAAAAATTTAAAGTAAAATTATATGAGCCCGTTTATTATTATTGTAGCATTAGTTTTTGTGCTTTTTGTGACTCTTGTTTCTCTTATTTCGCGTTACAAGAGATGTCCTTCAGACAAAATTTTGGTAATTTATGGAAAAACAGGCGGAAGCTCTGCGAGATGCATCCATGGCGGCGGTGCATTCGTATGGCCTGTAATTCAAGACTTTGCATATCTTGATTTAAAGCCGATTTCCATCGAAGCCAATCTTACCAACGCCCTTTCGCGCCAGAATATTCGTGTGGATGTGCCGTGCCGATTTACCATCGCTATTTCCACTGAAACAGACACGATGGGAAATGCCGCTGAAAGACTTTTAGGACTTTCTCCAGAGCAGATTCAGGAACTTTCTAAGGATATTCTTTTTGGACAGCTTCGTTTGGTAATTGCTACGATGACCATTGAGGAAATCAACTCTGACCGAGACAAATTCCTTGAAAATATTTCTAAAAATGTAGATACCGAACTTAAAAAAATAGGTCTAAAACTCATCAATGTCAATGTAACCGATATCAAAGACGAGTCTGGCTACATCGAAGCTTTAGGGAAAGAAGCTGCTGCGAAAGCGATTAACGAAGCGAAAATTTCCGTTGCCGAACAAGAAAAAATCGGGGAAACAGGTAAAGCTGAGGCCGACAGAGAGAAAGATGTACAAATCGCGGAAACCAACAGAGACAGAGATGTAAAAATTGCGATTACTCAAAAAGATAGAGAAATCAGCATCGCATCTGCTGCAAAAGATGAATCCATCGGTAAAGCCGAGGCTGAAAAAGAATCGAGAATTGCGACTTCACTTGCAAATTCCCTTGCCGTAAAAGGGGAAAACGAAGCGAAAATAACCATCGCTAATTCCGATGCACAGAGAAGAGAAAAAGAAGCCGAAGCCCTCAAAATAGCAATCACAGCAGAGAAAGTTCAGGCTGCGAAAGCCCTTGAGGAATCTTATTTGGCTGAACAAAAAGCGGAAGCTGCGAGAGCTGAAAGAGAGCGTTCTACACAAAATGCCAACATCGTAGTTCCTGCGGAAATCTCCAGACAAAAAGCCATCATCGATGCGGAAGCAGAAGCTGAAAAAATCAGACTGAAAGCTAAAGGGGAAGCTGATGCTATCTATCTAAAGATGGAAGCCGAAGCGAAAGGTCTCCTTGAAATCCTTACAAAACAGGCCGAAGGTTATGACCAAGTCGTAAAAGCTGCCGGTGGAGATACCAACTCTGCGTTCCAGTTGCTGCTTATTGAAAAACTTCCTGAATTGGTTAAAACTCAGGTGGAAGCCGTTAAAAATATTAAAATTGATAAAGTTACAGTTTGGGACAGCGGGAACAATCCTGACGGAAATACTTCCACGGCTAATTTCGTTTCAGGAATGATGAAAACTGTACCGCCTCTGAATGATTTATTTAATATGGCTGGGCTTAACCTTCCTGAATATCTAAAAGGAAAAAGCGAAATTCCTCATCAAGAGCCAAAGATAAAAAATGAGGAAATCATCATTGAAAACAATGAACCTGAAGAGGAACTTTAAAAAAATCAGAAAAATCCAGTATGCGTTACTGGATTTTTTTTATGCAATTTTATTAACATTCTTAAAACTTATAATTGACTGATTTATAATTATTTGTTATAATTTATAGTTACTTTTCAACATTGCGTAGAATTTTGAGAGTTTAATCTTTATCTTTGTCCCATGGTACAAAAAGAAACATTATCATCTCTCACGCATGGAAATTTTGCAAAGGAACTGTCTATTTCTCAAGGGAAAGTTCCGCCTAATGCAGTGGAATTTGAAAAACTCGTAATCGGGACTTTTTTAATTGACAAAAAAGGTCTAGACCACTCTATAGACTTGCTAAAACCAGAGGTTTTCTACGATCCGAGACATCAGGAGATTTTCAGAGCCATACTAAAACTCTATGAGAACAACCATCCTGTGGATATGGTGACCGTAATTCAGGAACTGAAACGCACCGAAAAACTCAGCCTAGCAGGAGGCGACCACTACATCATAGACCTCACCACAGCTGTGAGCTCTTCGGCACATATAGAATACCATGTGAGAATCATTTTGGAGAAATACATTCTCCGCTCACTTATCAATGTTTCTGCCAATGTTATTGACAATTCTTACAAAGAATCTACCGATGTTTTCGAGCTTTTGGATAAAGCCGAACAAGGTTTCTTTGAAATTACAAACGGAACCATCAAAAAAGGTTTCGATACGGCTAACTCTTTGGTAAAGGAGGCCATCGATAAAATCAAAGCTTTAAAAGACAAGGAAGGGCTTTCTGGTATTCCTTCGGGCTTTAGAGATGTGGATAAAGAAACTGGAGGCTGGCAGAATTCTGACCTCATCATCATTGCTGCGCGTCCTGCGATGGGTAAAACGGCATTCCTGCTTTCTATGGCAAGAAATATCACCGTTGAGCATCAAATTCCAATGGCGCTTTTCTCATTAGAGATGGCCTCTGTACAGCTCATCACAAGGATGATCGCCTCTGAAACGGGCATTTCATCCGAAAAACTGAGAAAAGGACAAATGAGCGATGAGGAATGGCAAAGGCTGTTTAACAATGTATCTGAGCTGGAAAATGCTCCTCTCTACATAGATGAAACGCCTGCGCTTTCTGTATTTGATTTTAGGGCTAAATGCCGAAGACTCGTGATGCAGCACGGCGTGAAAATCATCATGGTGGACTATCTCCAGCTGATGACCGCAAACAATGGCGGAAAAGGCTCAGGAAACCGAGAGCAGGAAATTGCTACTATTTCGCGTTCCCTAAAAGCCATAGCAAAAGAACTTAATGTCCCTGTGATTGCTCTTTCTCAGTTATCTAGAAGTGTGGAAAGCAGACCTAACAAACGCCCGCAGCTTTCGGATTTGAGGGAATCAGGAGCGATTGAGCAGGATGCCGATATCGTTTCTTTCCTCTTCCGTCCTGAATATTATAAAATAGAAAACTGGGAAGATGGAAGCCCATCTGCTGGGCAGGCGGAACTCATCATCGGAAAGCACAGGAATGGAGCGGTTACAGATGTAAGGCTTTCATTCCAATCAAGTTTAGCAAAGTTCTCGGATTTGGATTTATTTGGAACTAATGAGCAGCCTTCTTATGCTCAGCCAAACCAGAATGCTTTTGATAATATCCGAGTAAGCATAGACCCTTCGGCAGCATTTGATTTACCTAAAAACAATCTTACTGCTTCATCTATGAACGATGAAGATGATATGCCTTTCTAAAAATATGAGGATAGAAATCTATACCGATGGAGCGTGCAGCGGCAACCCTGGGAAAGGCGGCTATGGTATCATCATGCGGGCTCCAGAGAAAAACTATGAGAAATGTTTTTCGGAAGGCTTTCGGCTGACAACCAACAACCGCATGGAACTTCTCGCGGTAATCACAGCTCTGGAAAACCTCAAAGAAGAAGGGCATGATATTCATATCTTTACCGACAGTAAGTATGTAGCCGATGCGGTAAATAAAAACTGGATATTCGGCTGGATAAAAAAAGGCTTTAAAAATGTAAAAAATCCTGACCTGTGGCGAAAATTTATCCCGCTTTTCAGCAAGTATAAGCCTGCTTTCCATTGGATAAAAGGCCACGCAGGACATCCACAAAACGAAAGAGCCGACAAACTTGCTGTAGCAGCATCACAAAAGGAAAATCTACTGATAGATACTTTCTTCGAAAAGGAAGAAGAAAATCTTTTTTCGGAATAAAAAAACACCCAGAATAATCTGGGTGCTTATTTTTTTATTTAAACTCTATAACTCCGCCTACTACTTTTTTTACATCTCTTTGTTTCGGGTTTCCGTGGATTTCTATTTTTCCGCCTGCTCTCACGGTGGCATTTACAGCTTTGGAAGCATAGACTTCAGCATTTCCGCCTGCATTTACAGTTACGGAAACATTTTCGCCCTCGTTGTTATCACCTTTGTATTTTGCACCAGAGTTCATCACGATTTCCTGAATATCTGCATTCCCTGAAAGCTCTACTTCGCCGCCAGAGTTTCCTCTTACATTCAGCTGTTTTACATCTACTTTCATTTGGATTTTAGAACCTTCATTGGCAGTGATTTTCAGTAGATTAGCTTTCAATACATCATCAGAAGTGATTTCTGAACCTTGGCTCGCCTGAATATCGCTAAGGTCATTGTAATAAACCTTTACTTTAACATCATCTCCCTGCAGGAGTTTCATGGTTTGGGTACGGATTTTTAGTTCTCCGTTTTTATTGATTACTTGTATTTTTGAACTACCATCGCCTATGATTTCTACTTTGTTTTTCTTGGATTCTATAAGCTCTACGGAAATTCTGTCATAGACTTTCAGAGAAGTAAAATCGCCGACATTTCTATCATTCTGTGCAAAAGAGCACGCCACACCGAAAAGGAATAAAATTCCTGATAATAAATTTTTCATTATGTTTGATTTTTCTATTAGAACGAAAAAAATGAACTTTCATTATATTTTAAATAAAAAAAGACTCTCTTGAAGAAAGCCTTTTGTAATATTTTAAGTAAGCATACCGCCATCTACATTGATAACCTGTCCTGTAACATAGGAAGATAAGTCACTCGCCAAGAATAGGCATGTATTGGCTACATCAGTGGTCTGCCCTCCTCTCTTTAACGGGATGGCATCTCTCCAGCCTTGTACCACTTCTGGGCTTAGTTTAGCTGTCATTTCTGTTTCTATGAAACCTGGCGCCACGGCGTTGCAACGGATGTTTCTAGAACCAAGTTCCAAAGCAACAGATTTAGAAAATCCGATAACACCAGCCTTAGAAGCTGCGTAGTTTGCCTGCCCTGCGTTTCCTTTCACACCTACCACAGAAGCCATGTTGATAATAGACCCTGTTCTTGCTTTCATCATAGGTTTAATAGCTGCTTTTGTAAGGTTGAATACAGAATCCAAATTCACTTTCATGATGATGTCCCACTCCTCTTTGCTCATTCTAAGGAGAAGATTGTCTCGGGTAATTCCTGCATTATTCACAAGGATATCTATCTGCCCGAAGTCTGCGATTACATCGTCTATCAGTTTTTGAGCCTCATCAAAATCGGCAGCGTTAGAGTGGTATTCTTTAGCTGTAGTGATTTTATTTAGGTCTGCTTCTACTTGTTTTGCTAAGTCATCTGGACCGATGTGGGAGAATGCTATTTTAGCTCCCTGCTCTGCAAAAACTTCTGCTATTCTTTTTCCGATACCTGTAGCCGCACCTGTGATGAGAGCTACTTTTCCTTCTAATAATTTCATATTCTTATTATTTTATAAATTTTCATACTTCCTTAGAATCTTTATTACTTCTAATTTATTATTTTTATCTACTTTTTCAATATCTTCCAAAACTTCTATATTTGAATTTGTAAATTCTTTAAATTTCTTTCTAAAATCATATTGATCCCATCGAACCTCTCTCCTCGCCTCTTCATCAACAAAATAATTTACTATTTTTTTATCTCCTAATCCTTTAAAAGTATATTCTACATACCATTTTATTCTTCCATCATATACTAATTCTTGCAAAGCATTTGGGTAATTTGATCTATTTACAAAAATTCTTTCCTCATTAGCATAATCCAAAATTCTCATTTCCTTTACGACTTTATTAGTTAAAAAATTTCTTTTCCCATCTTTATCATAAATCGCAAAATATTGTGTTATAGAAGCTTCGTCCAAACTACCATCAACCGACTTTAATGCTTGTAATTTAGTTTTTACTTTCTCTCCATTTACAAATATAATTTCTGCATCTACAACTTTATTTGATTTTATATTTACATTTTCTGTTGAATAATCTTGAACAGATTTCAAACTATTTTCATTTGAAACAAAGCAGGAAGTTAATATAAAACCTAAAGTGATAATATAAAAATTTTTTCTCATAGATTTTTTTACAAAAGTATTATTTTAAATTTAATTAAGTTGTCCATTCCTTATATTTTTTAATTTTTATTTTACTTTCTCTCACTTATTTTTCATTATTCAATTTTATTTTAAAATAAACCATATAAATTCATCATATCTTTTTATTTACGACCAAAAATCCTATCAAAGTGAGATAATTTATTTTGAATAATCTTAAGGTTTTGCTGCTGTTTTTTTTAATAGTAATGAAATGAGGAGCATAATATATATTATAGATTTTACTTACAACTATAATCAATTTTGTTCGAGTCTCACTACATTTTCATTATTATCATACACAATGAACTCAATATTTTCTTTTTGTCTGAGGGTTTCTTTTATAAATTCTTCTACTTCATCAAGACTTGAAAATACTTTATATGCAATCTGATTACTACTCTTATAGTAAATATCAAAATATATATCTAATACAACTCCTGTATTGCTATCTGCCATCAAAACAGCATATTCTGATTTTTTAATTTTAGGGAATTCCATATGACTACGCTTTAGATGCTATATGCCTTCTATACACATCTAAGTGCGTTTTTTCAAGCACCTCTCCGATGCGGTTCAAACGCTGGGTCTGCGTCATGGCGGTATCTTCTTGGTGATTATCTTCATACATCGTAATATGTCCATTTCCCTCGACAGAAAAATACTCATACCAGTTCACTGGCACATCATGCCAAGAGCCATCTCCACCAAATTTACTAATATACGAAAGACGAGGTTCTGAACGGAAACCATGAGCCGTGACATCTATCATCGTGCTGCCATCGTTCTGCACCTTTGCGGAAGTTTTCAAGACGCATTGCGTCACGCAGTCAGGATGTTTGAAACGCTCCTGCCCCCAGAAATTAGCCAGTGCTTCATGCTCCCAGAACGAACTTCTCTGCTCCATATCACGCCCATAAATATCCTTATGTGACCGTATCTGCTGATACATCGGCACACATAATAACGGCGCAAAACTAAAATAAATCGCTCGGAAATATCTTGCATTAATTTCGTAAAAGTCTTTCTTGGCTCTTTCAAAATCAAAATTACAGTACTGATCTGGGTTCATATCGAGATCCAGCTCTTGTATATGCAAAGGCGTGATGGTGTTTATCATACGATTTTTATCAAAGTTAAAATCATCACCATAGCCATTGGTATTATCCCGCAAAAGCGCCATCATACTCTGTTGTGCCAATGGCGTGAAGAGTAAGGCAAACTGCTGGTTGTTATTACGGTTACTTGTATTGAATGCGACCTCAAATTCCTCATTCGTCAGCATGGCAAAATCTCCATCTGCCAGATTACGAGCTTTACGCTTTAGCCAGAATTTATCCCACTTAAAACGAAGTGAACCTTCCCTGCCTGCCAATCCACTTGGCTTGCGATTAAATATCAAATCGGGCGCAGCTGTATTGCCATAGATAAGGCGGGTACGCTCATAATACTCGGGATAAGGCGCTGTCACGCTCGCGCGCAGTGTCTCCGAATGACTCACAGTGCGGGATTTCCCATCCGAATCAGTTTCCCTCGTCGTCCAGTAAATGGTTTTCTCGCCGTAGTAGGTCTTCTGCCCCATTTCCATTTTCCTTGTTCTACAAATGACAAACGGATTACCATTGATAAGACCAGAATGGGAATAAAGCACCGAACGCCCTTCATTAAAGGAATCATTCCAGCCGTATGTAGCACGAAGGTCAGCCAATCGCTGTGTAGTGAAATATGGGTCAAACTCCAGCCTTGGCACTGTTTTGGACATCATTCGTGTCAAAATATCCCAGTCGTAGAGTTTATTTAGTTCAGCCATTTGCTCCCATGCTGTATTTCTCAAATCATCTACTTTTTGGGCTAAATCATTTCGCTCACTTCGTAAAGACTTCAAGGTAGGATGTACCTTTACCAAAAGAAAGACAACCGCCAAGACTGAGCCGCCGCCTATTAATAAGAGCTGCTCCATCGGGAACTCATTTCTCTTAATATAGACAACAGCAAATCCTATCACCGCACCTATCCACAGAATGACACATAATACCTTCCATCGTGTGATGCGGCTTGCTATATCTGCCATGTCTGCCTCGCCTTTATAAATCTGCTGGCATGTAGTGCGATTTGCTTCTACATCAACCTGTGCTTCCTGAGCAAGCGCATCGAAGGTTTCTTCCGCCACCTTCTTAAACTTGTCACGAAAGGTATTGATGTATTCGTTTAATGGGTCATAGATATCCTGAATCATCTATATTCCAAAGTCTTAGAAGAATTTACCTCTTGCTGCCTCGCGTGTTTCGGCTGATGCTGTAAATGGTATACGCGTGGTGTAGCCCTGCTGTGCTGCTACTATCATTTTTGTAGGCCATGAGAAAATGTCTGTGTTCCACTGTGTTACACGGCTGTTATACACAGTTCGCGCTGCAGTTATCTCGCGCTGTAGGTAGCTGTTCTGCTGCATCGCATCTGCAATGGCGTTGTGCGCCTTTAATTCTGGGTAAGCCTCTACCTGTGGGAAAAGTCTACCGAAAGCGGTGTTAATCTGTGCGTTCACATCGCTTCTGTTGTCTTCATTCACACTGCCGCTGCGAAGAGCTGCCACTGTTTTCATCACATCTTTGTCAAGGTCAACAGCCCGTTCAACAAGTCCTACGACATTCTGAAGGATTTGTACTCTTTGTTCTAAATAATTGTCAATATTAGATGCCTCCGCCTGAATGCGTTGTTCCAGCTGCTGGAAATAATTACGAGCCGATATCTTCATAAAGATGAAAATAAAACCAGGCAGGATGCCCAGCAGACAGCCCACACCACCGACAAGCAAAGGATTCTGCAGCGTACTGCCCATAACCAGCACATATAGTAATACCAATATCGGTATCACAACCCATAATGCTATCTGAAAAAGAGTAGAGCCAAAGCCTATCTCGACAGGCAGCTGTCTATCTATCACATGTACATCTCGTCCTGAATTATTTACAGGTCCTGTCACTTCGTCTAACAAATTTGCCATAACTTTTTAATATATAGTTTTTGTTTTATTAATGTACCAAAGATACATTTTTTTCTTAAAATTTTGGTATATCTACTGTCTATATCTAATCTTTGATGCTGTTTTTATTTATCTAAAAGCGCTGAGTTTTTATTTTAAAGATAATCAGATATTGTTTTTTAGAGAAAACCGATTTCTATCCAAGAGTCCAAAAAGCTCCAAAACTCTATGCCCAGCTTTGGTCTATCATTTGTCCACCAGACTAACGACTTAGGATTTTCAGTGTCTTCTATATTGATACAAAGAAACCCATTTCCGCCATTATGAAACACATAGTAAGTTTTTGATAAATCTACCGACTGCAATATTTCATCAGTAAGTCCCCATTCTGATTCATCAAGAAACTGGATTTTCTCCATAGGAAGCAGCCCTACTCCTCCACTAATGCTCTCAAACCAGCCATCATGTATATGCGTGTAGAAGTCCAGCAATTTTTCGGGAAGAATAGTGAGCGTGTTTTCCGTTTTTGGAGGATTTCCTACATATGTAATGTATTCATTATCAATAAAGAACAAATAAACCATCTTCACTTGTTCTTTATGTAAAATTAGAAATACATCATCAAGATATTGCTCAAATATCCTAATGGTCTTCGGAAGAAAAAGGTCAAAAGGTTTCCAATAATTCAGAATAAAATCTTTCCTTAAATCTTTGTCCTCTTCGTTTAGTATAAAATGCCATTGCTTAGGAACAGAAATGCTATCAGATGATGATAATATCTTTGCATCATACAGACCATTGGATTCTAAAATATTTTTAATTTTCATTTTGTGATTTTTTTCCGAGTTCCTATGAAAAATCCCCCAACTCAAAATACCATTCCAAAAAAGCATTAAAATCTTTCCACTGTGGCTGTAACTTACCACTCTGAAAATCAATTAGTTTTTGTCCAAGTTCTAATTCCAAGACTTCCCCTGTTTTTCGATTATAGAAAAAACCGCCTTCTCCCTCAAAACTATCCAGCGGGATATACTCTTCAGGTAAATTTAGAGCAGAGCGCATGCTCTCTATCTGTTCAAAATATGTAGAATTTATAGCAAACCAGCATACATTATATAAATCATTATACTTTCCAGAAAATGTTATATCATTTGTATAAAGATTAAACTGAGCAAAGTCGGTTTCTAGTTCAATTCCTAATTTACTCATTACTTCTTGATAATCTGTATCTTCCGTTTCATCATACAGACCCTTTTCCTTCAAATATTCTTTAACTTTTTCTGACAACATAATTTCTGATATTATTTACAAATTTTCAATTATTTAATCTTTTACTTTAAATAAATCTCCTATGGATACTCAAAACCAAAATAAATTTTACACAGCTTATCTTGATCAAAAGTATATTCTGCAAAATAAATTGGCAAGTTATACTTTTCTAAAAAATGAGACTTTTCATAATCCGAGATTTCATACCGAAGAATATGATTAGTTTCTACAAAATTATTTCCTTTTATCTTTATCAAATCTTTTTTAGTAATGCCTAATTTTATTCCACTTTCCGTGGAAAAGTTTTTATATTTAGTAGGATTTGGGATAGTTTTCTTATCATACGGACTTATTTCTGCTTGATAAAATTCATTTATTTTCGTTCCATAGAAAAGATAAAGTTTCAGTATTTCGGTTTTATTTTCATTAGTAAAAATAACATAAGGTAATTCTTCTTTACCCTCTATAATATTGTATTTCAAATCACTATATCCCAAAACTACAGCAGTAGTATCTGATAATTTTATATCATTAACACTTATATCTGGCACAATGTTATCCCTATATGTTTCATTTTTTGCACAACCTAATAAAGACACCAATATAATTAACAATTTTATTATCAGTAAAATACTTGTTTTTCTGCTGTTATGTTTTTCTAATTTTAATTGGTTCATTCAGATATTTTTCTCAATTTCTAAAAAATTAAAATCCATCAAATCTGGTTATTCACCACCAAAACCATTTCGCCTTTCAAGGTTTTGCTTTTGGAAAATTCTATGAGTTCTTCTATGGTTCCGCGTTTGGTTTCTTCAAATTTTTTGGAAATTTCTCGGCTGAGGCTGATTTTCGTTCCCTCTCCGAAAAACTCCTTTATCTGCTCCAGTGTGGTATTTATCTTATGTGGGCTTTCATAGAGGACTATCGTTTTTTTCTCCTCCGCCAGCTGTTTCAGTTTTGTCTGTCTTCCCTTTTTCTGTGGTAGAAAACCTACGAACAAAAACTCATTATTAGGCAGTCCAGAAACCACCAGCGCTGGCACGAAAGCCGTAGCACCAGGCAGACACTGCATTTCCACCTCGTTGTCTGCGCATGCCTTTGCCAGCAGATAGCCAGGGTCAGAAATTCCAGGTGTTCCTGCGTCGGTAATGATGGCGATATTCTGACCGTTTTTCAGGTCTTCTATCACTTTAAGTGTTGCTTGATGTTCATTGTGTAAGTGATATGATTTCAATGGTTTAGAAATCTCAAAATGTTTGAGTAAAATTCCCGAAGTCCGTGTATCTTCACAAAGAATATAGTCCACTTCTTTCAAAATTTTTACTGCCCGAAAAGTCATATCTTCCAGATTGCCAATAGGCGTAGGAACAAAATAAAGTATACCGCTCATAAATTCTTTTATTAAAATTGTTTAAATTTGGGATTTAATTTTGAATTTTTTACATCAAAATCAAAAGGCTAATTTACAATGTTTTTAGAAAATACAATCAATCATGCCAAACAAAGCGGCTGGATGGAGGTTATCTGCGGTTCTATGTTTTCTGGAAAAACCGAAGAACTCATCAGAAGGCTCCGCCGTGCAGAGATGGCTGGACAGCAGGTAGAAATCTTCAAACCAAAGCTGGACAACCGCTATGCCGATGAAGAGGTGGTCTCCCACAACCAAAATAAAATAAAAAGCACTCCCGTAGAAACTCCCGATGAGATTCTGCTCCTAGGGTCTAACTGTGATGTGGTGGGCATAGATGAGGCGCAGTTTTTTGATGAAAGCATTGTAGAAATAGCCAATCAGCTGGCGAACAACGGCGTTCGTGTGGTGATTGCTGGGCTGGATATGGACTACATGGGAAGACCTTTCGGGTCGATGCCCAATCTGATGGCCACGGCAGAATATGTTACGAAAGTCCATGCCATCTGCAAGAGAACAGGGAACTTGGCGAATTATTCCATGAGAACCTCAGGGAGTGATGATTTGGTACAATTAGGAGAAACTGACAGCTATGAGGCTGTGAGCAGAAAAGTTTTTACAGAAGAAGTTTTGAATAAAAAATAATGATATACAGCACATTACAAATTTCGCAACTTACAGATTCTAAACTGATAGGGAATCCAGATATTCTCATCAGCAATATCTCTTTTGACAGCCGAAATCTTTATTCTATTTCGGATACGGCGTTTATTGCCATTAACACCAAAAATAATTCTGGCGAAAAATACATTTCTTCCGTTGTAGAAAAAGGTGTGAAAGTCATTATTTCTGAAAACTACTATCCTGAATACGAAGATATTACATGGATTATTACTAAAAATTCCATCGAGTTTTTACAAATTTTAGCCAAAAAACATTTAGAAAATTCACATTTAGAAAACACCATCGGCATTACAGGAAGCAACGGCAAAACCATTGTAAAAGAATGGCTTTACCAGTGTCTTTGGGATGAATTTTCTACGGTGAAATCTCCCAAAAGTTTCAACTCGCAGATTGGGCTTCCTATCTCGCTGCTGCAAATCAATGAGGAACACCAGTTGGGAATCTTTGAAGTCGGAATTTCTAAACCGAGCGAAATGGCGAAATTGAAAAATATTTTCGCTCCGAAAATTGGCGTTTTGACTTACATCGGTTCTGCTCATTCTTCTAATTTTAAAAACGAAGAAGAACTAATAAACGAAAAAATCATTCTTTTCAGAGAAAGTGAAACTATTATTTATAACGGAGATAATGAATTGGTTTATAATTTAGTAAATCAACTTTATTCAAGTAAAAATTTAATCAGTTTCGGACTAAATCAAAGAAATGATGTCCGTATTTCTTCCGATTATAAAAACCCTAATGAACGCATCGGAATAAAATATTTTGATGAAGAAATCAGTATTTCTCTCCAAAAACGAGATGAGGCTACACTTTCCAATATTCTGGCGATTGTAGCCGTTTTAAAATCACTGAAAATCTCCAACGAAAAAATCGTGACCAAAATCCAAGACCTGCATTCAGTGGAGATGCGTCTGGAGAGTGTGAACGGCATTAGAAATAATCTGATTATCAATGATTCTTTTAACTTGGATTTGGATTCGTTAATCATTGCATATCAGTTCATTAACCAATATCAAAAGCAGAAAAAATCGCTCATCCTTACGGATATTTTGGACACGATAGAAGAGGATGAAATATTGTATAAAAAAGTAGCGGAACTTACCAAAGAGCAGGATTTTGAAAATATCATTCTCATCGGCGAACATATCACGAAGTATAAAGATTTGTTTTCAGGGAAAGTCAAAATTTTTGACAATACTCAGGAACTTATAGACAGCCAGTATCTCAATACGATTGAAAATCAGCTGATTTTATTAAAGGGAGCGAGAGTTTTTGAAATTGAAAAAATCAAAAAACTTTTAGAACTCCAAAAGCACGATACTACGCTTGAAGTAAATCTTAATGCCATAGTGCATAATATAAACATTCACAAGAGTTTGCTGAAACCAGAGACAAAAGTCTGCGCGATGGTGAAAGCTTTTTCCTATGGACTGGGCGGCTACGAAATTGCCGAATTTTTGCAGCACCACCACATTGATTATCTGGGAGTTGCCTATGCAGATGAGGGAGTGGATTTACGGAAAAATGGCGTCACTACGCCTATCCTTGTGATGAATCCTGAGCAGAGCAGCTATGACACTATCATAGATTATCATCTGGAGCCAGAGATATACAGCCTGAGGGTTTTGGATTTATTTGGGAAACAACTCCAAACGAAAGGAATCCAAGAAATCTACCCTATCCATATCAAGATAGAAACAGGAATGCACCGCCTTGGTTTTAAAGAAGATGAAATAGATGATTTGATTAAAACCTTGAAAAAATACAATGTCAAAATAGCGAGTATTTTCAGCCATTTATCTTGTGCGGATATTCCCGAAGAAAAGGAATATACACTGCAGCAGCTGGAAACCTTTGAACGAGTTTCAAGTAAAATCATCCAAAATATTGATTATAAACCTATTAGACATATTCTCAATACAGCTGGAATTATCAATTTCACTGATTATCAATACGATATGGTAAGAATAGGCATTGGGATGATGGGCATTTCCTGCGTTCCTCAAATAGAAAAACAGCTCCAAAATGTGGCTACATTTAAAACCGTGATTTCTCAGATTTCCAAAGTAGAAAAAGGAGATTCCATAGGATACAGTAGAAAATACATCGCTGAGAAAGATACCAGAATCGCCACCATTCCGATAGGCTATGCAGACGGAATTCCTCGGCTGATAGGAAATAAAAAGGGATTTGTCATCATCAAAGGACAGAAAGTTCCTATCGTGGGAAATGTGTGCATGGATATGCTGATGGCAGATTTGGGCGAAATTCCTGCAAAGGAAGGTGATGAGGTTATTATTTTTAATTCTTGCAAGACTTTGGAAGAGTTTGCAGACTATTGCCAGACTATTCCTTACGAGGTTCTTACTTCCATTTCACGAAGAGTCAAAAGAATTTATGTAAAAGATTGATTATGAAAAAAATTCTTCAAATATTTATAATAATGTTTTCTTTGACTTTGTATAAAGCTCAGGTAAAAGAAAATCTAAAAATTCCGAAAAGACCAAAAGTGGGACTGTCTCTGGCGGGCGGCGGCGCGAAAGGTTTTGCTCATGTAGGTGCATTGAAAGTGATAGACTCACTGGGAGTAAAAATAGACTACATCTCTGGAACCAGCATGGGAGCGATAGTTGGCGGACTCTATGCCTCGGGCTATTCGGCAAAGGAAATAGAAAAAATCATTAAAGAAACGGATTTTTATGAAATTCTTGCCAATGAAAAAGACCGAAAAGAAATTTCGTTTTTTGATAAAAATAATGACAAATACCTGCTGAATATTCCTTTTGAAAAAGGTAAATTCAATGTCTTGCCAAAAGCCATTTCACAAGGACAGAAAAATCTTTTCCTCCTAAAGGATTTGTTTAACAATGTTTCTAATGTCACAGATTTCTCCAAACTGAATATTCCTTTCATGTGTGTGGCAACAAATCTGGAAAATGGAAAAGTAAAAATTTTTGAAAAAGGCGATTTAGTGAATTCTATCATGGCGAGTACCGCCTATCCTTCGCTGATCAATCCCGTGAAAGTAAATGACAGTCTGTATATAGATGGTGCGATGACGGTGAATTTTCCATCAAAACCACTTAAAGACAAAGGAATGGATATCGTTATCGGAGTGGATCTAAGTCTTCCTCTGGCGAATAAAGATGAGCTGAATTCGGCTATAAAGATTTTAGACCAAGTGATAGATTTCACTATACAAAACGAAAATAAAACTCAGTATAAAAATACCGATATAAAAATTCATCCCGACCTGAGAGGCTACACTTCTACAAGCTACGGCGACAAAGAAAAAATCCTAAATTTAGGATATGTAGAGGCTAAAAAATACATCGATATACTCAATAAATTGCCAAAAAGAGATTCTCTGCCGAGAGTAATGAATAAACCTGTCTATGCTGATGTTTATAAAGTAGACAGCCTTGTTTTGGTGAATAGTAAGATTTTTAATGAATCTTATGTAAAAGGGAAAATGAACCTTAAAATTCCTTCCTTACAGACTTATGCTGGGATAAACCAAATGATTGATAAATTATACGCTACTAATAATTATAAACTTATCAATTATGATCTGGTATATCATGAAGGAAAAAATATTTTAAAACTGGAATTAGAAGAAGATGATGCTAGGTTTATGCTAAAATTTGGGTTGCATTATGATGAGATTTTTAAAACAGGATTACTCATCAATACAACCATCAAAAGACTTTTATTCCAAAACTCTATCCTTTCTCTCGATGTCATCGTGGGAGGAAATAGACCGAGATATTATTTTAATTATTTCGTGGATAATGGCTACCTCCCTGGTTTTGGAGTTTATTCCTCTGGGATGAGTTTTCAGTTGTATGATCACGATAGAAATGAAATAGGAAAATGGAAATGGTTCAGAAATGAGATTTATATCCAGTCTATTTGGAAAGACAGATACGCCATTGGTGGAGGTATGAGCCATGACTATTTTGAATCCAAAGTAGGAACTTCCCACTATGGTAATGAAAAAAACTTTCTCAATCCTTACGCTTTCATTAAAAGTGATACGAGAAATGACAAGGACTTCGCATCGAGAGGGTTCTACCTTAATATAGAAGGAAAATTATTAGATATTTTTAATAAGAAAATTGAAAAACAGATTTTCCAGACCAAAGCAGATATACGAATGAACTTCCCTATTTCCAGCCGTGTAACTTATAGACTGAATCTTTTCGGAGGATTTACTTTTGGGAGAGATGTTCCATACTATTATCATTTCTACCCTGGTGGAATTTTCGAGCAGAATTTAGGGAATTTTGTAAGTTTCCAAGGCTATCAGTTTGGGAATTTTAGTGCGGATAATATTATCACTGCTGGAAATGATTTTCAGTTTAGAATTAAGAAAAACTATTTCATCACAGGGCATATTAATCTTATCAATACCTTTGATGAGCATAAGCTAAATCATGTTCTAAAAGTGCGCGATGTTTCTGGTGGAATTACTGCTGGATACAAATCTCCTTTTGGGCAGATAAAACTAAATTACAGCAGAGCTCTGGATAAAGGAAAAGGAATTTTTAGTGTGATTTTAGGACATTGGTTCTAATTTTTTAGAAATAAATAAAGCAGAATGATACAGTATTTTTTTGAAAATGTAGAGGAAATTACCCTTCCTGAAAATTGTTCGGAATGGATTGAAAAACTCATTTTAAATGAAGAGAAAAAAGTAGGAAATATCAATTATATTTTCTGTGATGACGAATACCTGCTAAAAGTAAATCAGGATTTTCTTAATCATGATTACTACACGGACATCATCACTTTTGACTATGTAAAAGGCAAAACCATAAGCGGAGATATTTTTATATCTTTGACACGCATTTCTGAAAACGCCTCTACTCTATCCAGTAGTTTTGAAAAGGAATTACTAAGGGTTCTGGCTCATGGTGTTCTTCACCTTTGCGGATATAAAGACAAATCCGATGAAGAAGAAAAAGAAATGAGAGCAAAAGAAGATTTTTATATCAATTTATTTTAATGTTTCCCGTGAAACATTTTTATTATTTATAAACTTATTTACAATATATGATAAACGAAATATACGATGTAATCGTAGTAGGTGGAGGACACGCAGGCTGTGAAGCAGCGGCAGCAGCAGCCAATCTCGGCTCTAAAACTATGCTGGTTACTATGAACATGCAGACCATCGGACAGATGAGCTGTAACCCTGCGATGGGCGGAATAGCAAAAGGACAAATCGTTCGTGAAATAGATGCACTTGGCGGGTATTCTGGAATTATAGCCGATAAATCTGCTATCCAGTTTAAGATGCTTAACCTATCAAAAGGACCTGCTATGTGGTCGCCACGAACTCAAAACGACAGAATGCTCTTTGCAGAAGAATGGAGATTAGCTTTAGAAAACACTCCTAATCTTGATTTTTTCCAAGACATGGTAAAAAACATCATTATAGAAAATGGTAAAGTAACAGGAGTAATTACCAACATCGGTGTAGAAATCCGTGGAAAAGCAGTAGTTCTTACCAATGGAACTTTCCTAAATGGACTGATACATATCGGAGAAAAACAATTCGGCGGCGGAAGAATGGGCGAGCCAAAAGCCTTTGGAATTACTGAGCAATTAGTAAGTTTAGGTTTTGAATCAGGAAGAATGAAAACAGGAACGCCTGTAAGAATAGATGGAAGAAGCCTGGATTATTCCAAAATGGAGGAACAAAAAGGCGATGAAAATCCACAAAAATTCTCTTACCTCGATACTCCTAAACTCAAAGAACAAAGAAGCTGCTATATCACTTATACAAACGAAACTGTACATGATATTCTCCGCTCTGGGTTTGATAGAAGCCCGATGTTCAACGGAACTATACAAAGTATAGGACCAAGATACTGCCCGAGTATAGAAGATAAAATCAATCGTTTCGCTGAACGAAACAGACACCAGCTTTTCGTAGAACCAGAAGGCTGGAAAACTGTTGAAATCTATGTAAATGGTTTCAGCTCTTCGCTTCCAGAAGATATTCAAGCCAAAGCGCTAAGACATGTACCAGGTTTTGAAAATGCTAAAATATTTCGCCCAGGTTATGCCATAGAGTACGACTACTTCCCTCCTACTCAACTGAAACATACTTTGGAAACTAAACTGATTGAAAATTTATTTTTCGCTGGACAAATCAACGGAACTACTGGCTACGAAGAAGCAGCAGGACAAGGCCTGATTGCAGGAATCAATGCGCATAATAAAGTTCACGGCAAAGATGAATTTACCCTCAGCAGAGATGAAGCCTATATAGGTGTACTGATAGACGACCTCATCACGAAAGGAACAGAAGAGCCTTACCGTATGTTCACCTCAAGAGCAGAATATAGACTACTCCTAAGACAAGATAATGCCGATATTCGTCTGACTGAAAAATCTTATAACATAGGTTTAGCATCAGAAGAAAGACTCAGAAAAGTAGAAGAAAAAATTAAAAAGTCTGGAGAGCTGGAAGAATTTCTCAAAGAATTATCATTAAAACCAAATATTATAAATCCTATTCTTGAAGAAAATGAAAGCAACCCTGTAGACCAAGCATACAGAGCATCTCAAATATTAACTCGTCCTAATATAAATTTAGAAAAACTTTCTAAAATAGAAATCATAGGAAATAAAGCAAGAGAATATTCCGAAGAGATACAAGAGCAAGCAGAAATCAATATAAAATACAAAGGCTACATAGAAAAAGAAAAAGAAAATGTAGCAAAACTCCAGAGAATGGAAAATATAAAAATTCCAGATAATTTTGATTTTAGCAAGGTAGCTTCACTTTCTTCAGAAGCTCTACAAAAGATGAATAATATTCGTCCAAAAAATATAGCACAGGCTTCTAGAATATCAGGAGTGTCACCAGCGGATATTAATGTTTTATTAATTTATTTAGGTAAATAAAATCACAATGTTTCATGTGAAACATTGTGATTGTTTTATGAAAAATTAAAATGAAAATAAAAGACCACTTTCTCTCACAGGAAGAATTTGAAATTATAGAAACAGAAATCCAAGGGATTTATAAAACTTCTCCCCTGCCTGATGATTTAGGTAAATATTATGAAAGTAAAGATTACATTTCGCATCATCAGGATTCGGGAAGTTTGAAAGAAAAAGTATATAAATTTTTACAGAAGTTTAATCTTAATTATAAAAAAAATATAATCAAGAATGAAATAGGAACTTATCTGAAAATATTAGACTACGGATGCGGCGCGGGAGAGTTTGTAAAATTTATAGAAAACGAATACATCACTTTCGGATTTGAACCAAATGAAAATGCAAGAAATTTTGCAAAACAAAAATCCGAAAAAACAGTTTTCATTTCCAATCCAGAACTCACAGAAATAGAAAACGAAAGTCTGGATGCTATCACCCTATGGCATGTTTTCGAGCATATAGAAGAAAGAGAAAAATACCTGAAAATTTTTCATGAGAAATTAAAACCAAATGGACTTCTCATCATCGCCGTTCCGAACCACACTTCCTACGACGGAAAAAAATATAAAGAATTTTGGGCTGCCTATGATGTACCGAGACACATTTGGCATTTCTCAAAATCAGGAATGGAAAAATTAATGAATAATGAAAATTGGAAAATCAGAAAAATAAAACCTCTCCTGCTCGATTCTTATTATATCTCTATGCTGAGTGAAAAATATAAGAAAAATCCTCTTTTTTGGCTTTTTGGAGCAATTCATGGAGCGATTTCTAATTTTAAAGCATCAAAAACGGGAGAATTTTCAAGTTTGATATATATTATCGAAAAAACTTAGAAAATAGATTTTTAATAGGTTTATTAAAGTCATTTTTTTACTCAAAAATAACTTTTTCAAGAAATTTTTAAATTAAAAATAAAATATCATGTTTGAATTTTTTAGCAACATATCAAAAATTAAATTTGTAGGAGAACTGACAGTGGATGTAGTTTTCTTACGACTTTTACTGGCTGTCATTTTCGGAGGGCTTGTCGGCATCGAAAGAGAAAGAAAACATAAACCTGCTGGATTCAGAACTTACATTCTTGTTTGCTTCGGTGCAGCGATAGTTTCCATGGTTCAGGACCAACTAAGATTGAATATCTATGGATTTGAAAAAGATTTCCATGGTCTCGCATCCATTATGAAAACAGACTTGGGGCGTCTTGGGGCGCAGGTTATCAGTGGAATAGGTTTCCTAGGTGCTGGGAGCATCATCAAAGAAAAAGGTGAAGTAGGCGGACTGACCACCGCGGCTGGAATCTGGGCAACTGGCTGTGTGGGATTAGGAATCGGCTGGGGATTTTACAACATTGCACTCATTGCCATTATTTTTATGCTCATCATTATGATAGCACTGAAAAAGGTAGAAACCGTTTTCATGAAAAAATCTTCTAATCTGATTTTTGAAATTGAATTTGATGAAAATGCCGCTGTTTCAGAAATAATTTCCGAATGCCAGGCTGTTTTTCTACAAAAAGAAATAAACATCAATAAAGTTGATAAAAACCTGAAAAACAATATTATAACATTCAATGCAACCACCGAAGAAAATAATAACAACATCGCCGAAATCGTGATGATTCTTTCCTCAAAAAATAATATAAAATCGGTAAAAGATATGAGTTTTTAATATTTTTTAAATTTGCTATTAAAATGATTCCTACACAAGAACAAATTGAGCAATTAGTTGCTGACCTTAATGCTACTACGCAACGGGAGATGATTCGTATCAAACTATCTTTATCTGATAGTTTAGCGCTTACCGATAGTAAATTCGGTGGAATGCCTTATATTCCAAAAGGAGGCTCATTGCCTACAAGTGCTGAAGATAAACCTCTATTCATGTTGGCGCAAATTAACTGTGAACAACTACCTGAAAATAATATCTACCCTAAAAAAGGTCTACTGCAGTTCTGGATAGCAAAGGATGATTATTTTGGTGCAGATTTTAAAAATCTTTGTCAAAACAATACTAAAAAAGTGCTTTATTTCCCTGAATTTTCAGATAATCTTCCTGTGGAACAGATTAAGAAACTCTACGAAAAAGCTATTTTATCAAAGGAAATAGGAAAAAATTTTATCGGACAAGAATATGAAATTGAACTTCCTTTTGACCCGAATAAAAGTTTGGCTCTGAATTTTGAAAGTACTCACGAAAGTATTTCTCTTCAAGACATAAACTTTAATAAATTAATAGTAGAAAAATGGAATGAAACTTTTCCTAATAAAATTTCAGGATTTTGGGGATTATCTAAAGAAATACTAAGTATTTTTTACAAATTTCTTTCCACTGGTTTTGGGCATAAAATAGGCGGCTATCCTGATTTTGCACAAGAAGACCCAAGAGAGGTAGACGATCCTCATAAAATACTTTTATTACAAATCAATTCTGAATACAATGATGATTTTTCTATCTCATGGGTTGACGGCGTGGCTAACTTTTTTATAAGTCCAGAAGATTTGGCGAAATGTCAGTTTGATGATGTTATGTACTATTGGGGATGCACTTAAGTTTTTATATACGCACAAAAATTTTACTCAAAAATATTCATAAAAAAGCGAACCCTAAAATTTAGAGTTCGCTTCATTTTATAATTACAATTATTTGTTAATAGCTGATACTCCTGGAAGTTCCAGTCCTTCGAGGCTTTCCAGCATCGCTCCACCACCTGTGGATACATAAGAAACCTTATCTGCATAACCAAACTGCTTCACGAATGCTACACTGTCCCCTCCCCCTACGAGAGAAAACGCACCTGCCTTAGTAGCCTTTGCTATGCGGTCTCCCAGAGCTTTAGTTCCTTCAGCAAAATTAGACATTTCAAAAACTCCCAAAGGACCATTCCAAAGAATAGTTTTGGAACTCATAATCACATCGTTATTTATTTTTTGTGACTTACTTCCTACATCCAGCCCCATCCAACCGTCAGGAATTTCATTTGCTGCCACTTCTTTTCTTTCGGCATCATTGTTAAACTCTTTCGCTGCGATAACATCCACAGGAATATAAACTTTAACATTCTGATTTTTAGCCTTTTCTAAAATTTCTAAAGCCAAATCCAGCTTGTCATCTTCCACCAAAGAATTTCCTACATTTCCGCCCTGCGCTTTGATAAAAGTGAAAGCCATTCCACCACCGATAATCAGATTATCCACCACTGGCAGAATATTTTCTATAATAGTGATTTTAGTAGATACTTTAGAACCTCCAAGTATCGCCGTAATAGGCTTTTCGCCAGAGTGAAGGACTTTATCTATCGCTTCTAATTCTTTCGCCATAAGCAGCCCGAAAAACTTAGTCTGAGGGAAAAATTCAGCAATTACAGCCGTAGAAGCATGCGCTCTGTGAGCCGTACCAAAAGCATCATTCACATACGCATCGCCTAACTTGGCTAACTTTTCTGCAAATGCTTTGTCTCCTTTTTCTTCATCGTTATAGAATCTAAGGTTTTCTAATAGGAGAATTTCTCCGCTTTTCAGCTCAGAAGCCAGTTTTACAGCCTCTTCACCGATGCAGTCCTCAGCGAACTTCACCGTTTTACCCAAAATCTTTTCTATCTCAGGAAGAATGTGTTTTAGTGAGTATTTATCATTTTTCTCTCCTTTTGGTCGTCCAAGGTGGGTCATCAGGATAACTGAACCGCCATCGGAAAGAATTTTTTCAATAGTAGGTTTCACAGCCGTGATTCTGGTATTATCCGTTACCTTTAGGTTTTCATCCTGAGGAACATTAAAGTCTACTCTTACCAAGGCTTTTTTACCAGAAAAATCAAATTGTTTAATCGTTTTCATATGTACATATTTTTATTTGATTACTTTCTGCAAAGTTAAATTATAAATTCGTCCAATAAAAATTTTAACCGACAAAAAATTCCCCAAGCATCACACTATTACATTATTCATTTTATTATTTATTTAAAAAAGATATATGATGTATATTGTTATAGAGCTGGGTTTAGTGGATAAATTTTTTATGAAAGTTTAGCACAAATATTTTAGCTGAAATTCATAGATAATTCACATCATAAAGCATTGATTTTAAATTTATAAAACAGTTTATCAACATTTGTGAATAAGTCTGAAATAAAGACAATGTGACCAAGTGTAATGTGAATAAGCCTATTCAAAAACAAAGGTTTTTATTTGAAAATAATTCTTGACTGGCGGGAAAATTTTTCTCATTAGAATTTTATTTCGGATTTCAAAATATTTTTTCTTGGAAGTTTTCCACATGGAATAAAGATAGTTTTTCCTCATTAGCCACAGACATTGTTAATAAAAAAATCAGATTCAGTTTTTGAGGCTGAACCTGATGAAAAGTATCTATTTGGCTTGGTTTTTATTTCGTAGTAATTGTTATAAAAGAATCATCATTTTTGAATTTAAATCCTTTTTCCCTTACATCATCTATATTAAACTTTATTTCTACCGTGTTGTTATTTACTTTTCTTACCAAATCATGTTTTCCTTCTATTTTCTTGATTTCCGAATCGAAATGGAAAGTTACCCGATAGTCTTTAGTAAATATCATCCAATCTAAATCAGATTCTTTATCTTTATTTTTTTTGACAAGTATATCATTTAATACAGAAGTGTTTATTTTCAAGGTTTTTCCGTCCCATTCATTTCTGGAGAACAAATCAAGAATTGGTAAGGATTTTTCCTCTTTTTTATTGAACATAATGGACAATTCTTTATTAGTCAGTTTATCAGTTTTAAAGGAAATATCTGTAAGATCATCCTTATCATAGCTGCCTTTTACATATATTTTTTTCATTACTGCTATGGTGTCTGGAGCGGTGATTCTTTCTTTTTTATCCTTTTTTAGGTTCATCTCATACAAACTGGTCCATTCTTTTGGGAGGTCATCTTTATCTTTCTTACCCTTTTTATTCTCATCTTTAAAGATTTTCGCTGCTTCTTTCCCATCGATGTCCATCACTATACTCTGTGTTTTATCTTTGTGCAGGGTAATATCAGCGGTTACATTACACGAAACCAAGGTCATAACTAGACCTATCATCCAAAAATAAATCTTATTTTTCATTACAATAAATTTTTGTTTAAATTTAATAAAAAAAATTGGAACAAATTCATATAAAATTCATCCCAATTTTTTCTTTCTTATTTGTTGTAAAGTTCCTCTACTTTGTCCCAGTTAATCACTTCAAAAAATGCACTGATGTAGTCTGGTCTTCTGTTTTGGTAATTTAGATAATAGGCGTGTTCCCAGACATCTATCCCTAGAATAGGTGTTCCCGAGCAGCCAGCATTTGGCATCAGCGGGTTATCCTGATTCGGAGTAGAACAGATTTCTACTTCGCCGTTTTCTTTTTTACACAGCCAAGCCCATCCAGAACCGAATCTTGTCTTAGCAGCCTCCGAAAAATCAGCTTTGAATTTTTCAAAACCGCCGTAGTTTTCTATTGCTTTTTTCACATTTCCCACAGGTTCTTTTGCGCCGTTGGGAGTTAGAATTTCCCAGAAAAGAGAGTGGTTATAGTGTCCTCCTCCATTGTTTCTCAGCGCAGGTGCTTCTGCCGCCTTACAGATTTCTTCTATGCTTTTCCCTTCTAGGTTGGTTCCCTCTATGGCTTTATTAAGATTGTCTATATACGCCTGATGATGCTTGGTATGGTGGATTTCCATAGTTTGGGCATCTATGATAGGTTCTAGTGCATTGTATGCATATTCTAGTTTAGGTAAGTTAAATGACATAATATTCTATTTAAAAATTCCGCCAAAAGTAAATAAAAATCAAATATTAGAATCAATTTTCCTAAGAGATTTTATCAATGATTGAAATATATACATTAACTTTGAGATAAATTTTGAGTATAATTTTTTGTACTTTTTAAAATTGATTTTAAATTCAAAAAAAACAATGAAAAAGAGATTATTTTATGGTATTTTTCTATTGATGAGTTTATTTTCTTGTGAAAGAATTATAGACAACTATTGGAAGGAACAAGAAAGAAAAAACTATACCTCGCCCTATATGGGAACTTGGACAGGAACTTACACAGGAGATGAAAGAGGGACTTTCACTCTGGAAGTAGGAAAAAGCGGCTATATAAAGAGAGTGACAAGGACTTCGGGAACTTTTTATGAAGAACAAAGTATGGGATGTGTGATGCATGATGGAACATTACAGCAGGTGTATTCGGGAGATTCTAAATTTATGATTCAAGGAAGTCTGCGCTTCGGTAAAGGCGAGTGGAAAAAAGAGGGACAAAGAGGCACTTGGGTAGCCACGAGAAGATGATTTTTTTAAATAAAATTATATTTACATGAAAAATTAGTCAAATGAAAAAAACAGCAATAGGAATTATGGCAGTGGCGGTTTCTATGATGCACGCCCAGTCCAAAGAGTATTCTCTGAATTTTGATTCAGAAAAATACACCATAAAAACGGCTCAGGTCGCAGGAAAAGAAATTTCTTTCAGAGCTTACGAAGATGTAGTCTATGTCAGCCATCCTGTGGATGTACGATATCAGAGTATGAACATTTATATCCCTGTGGAATACTATGAAGGGAAAAACATCAGAAAGTATAATGCTGATACAGCGCCTATTTTCATCCCAAATGATGTAGGTAGATATATGTCCTCCCAAGCAGGAGCGCCAATAAAAGACCGAAGAACAGGCAAGGACAATGCTATCCTTGTCGCCCTGTCCAAAGGCTATGTAGTGGCATCTCCAGGAGCAAGAGGGCGTAAACTTACTAATGATAAAGCACAATACATTGGCAAAGCTCCTGCTGCGATAGTAGATTTGAAGGCAGCGGTGAGGTATCTTAGATTTAATGATAAAATAATGCCGGGTAATGCCGAAAAAATCATTTCTAATGGGACAAGCGCAGGTGGAGCCCTTTCTGTGCTTTTGGGAGCGAGTGGAAATCAGAAAATTTATCATTCTTACTTGAATGAATTAGGCGCTGCTGCTGCGAGAGATGATATTTTTGCGGTCTCTGCCTATTGCCCAATTACCAATCTTGACAATGCTGATGCAGCCTACGAATGGCAGTATGGACATGTGAAGGATTATAAGGTAATAAATCTTGTCCATCCTGGTTATATTGAGATATTCACAGAAACCTTGACTGAGGAACAAATCGCTGTTCAGCCCAAACTGGCTGCTATGTTTCCTAAATATGTGAATTCCTTAAAACTAAAAGATGAAAACGGAAAAACATTGACGCTCAATGAAAAAGGAGAAGGAACATTCAAAGAATATATAAAAAAATATGTGATAAATTCAGCTAATAAAGCCATCTCGGAAGGAAATGATTTGAGTAAATATTCTTGGCTTGAGTTTAAAAATAAAAAAGTAGTAGGGCTGGATTTTAAAACTTATTCCAAAGAATATCTTTCTAGAAGTAAATCCGCTCCTGCGTTTGATGCTTTGGATTTATCTGCTGGAGAAAACAATTTGTTTGGAGATTTAACAGTTGATAATAAGCACTTTACAAAATTTTATGCAACAGAATCTTCTGTAAAAGCTGAAATGGCAGATGTGGATATCGTAAAAATGATGAACCCGATGAATTTCATTAAAAACACTTCCACTCAAAACTGGAGAATAAGACACGGAGCCAAAGATGCAGATACTTCCTTTGCGATTTCTACAATTCTAGCAACTACTCTTAGAAATCATAAAAAAGCTGTAGATTTTGCTATGTCTTGGGACATAGGACACAGAGGCGACTATGATTTGGAAGAACTTTTCGAATGGATGGACAAAATCTCAGCAAAATAAAACTCCTAAAAACGAAAAACCTCGGAATTTCCGAGGTTTTTTTATTTGTTCATAGACATTAGGAATTCTTCGTTGTTCAGAGTTGCTTTCATTTGTTTTTCTACAAATTCCATAGCTTCTACAGGATTCATATCAGAAAGATATTTTCTCAAAATCCACATTCTCTGCTGAGTGGTTTCATCATGCAGCAGGTCGTCCCTTCTCGTGCTGGAAGCCACCAGATCCACTGCAGGGAAAACCCTTTTATTAGCGATTTTTCTATCCAGCAGGAGCTCCATGTTTCCTGTTCCTTTGAATTCTTCAAAAATCACCTCATCCATTTTAGAACCTGTATCTATCAGAGCTGTAGCGATGATGGTCAGAGAACCGCCGCCTTCTATTTTCCTAGCCGCTCCGAAAAATCTTTTTGGTTTGTGCAGTGCATTGGCATCTACTCCACCAGAGAGGATTTTCCCAGAGGCAGGAGTTACCGTGTTATAGGCTCTTGCCAGACGAGTGATAGAATCTAGTAAAATCACTACATCATGTCCGCATTCTACCATTCTTTGGGCTTTTGACAGAACCAGATTGGCTACTTTTACATGTTTTTCTGCCGCTTCATCAAAGGTAGAAGCGATTACTTCTGCATTCACACTTCGCTGCATATCAGTCACTTCCTCTGGTCTTTCATCTATCAGGAGAATCATCATGTAGGCTTCTGGGTGATTTGCCGAGATGGAATTGGCAATGTCTTTTAGGAGCATAGTTTTCCCTGTTTTAGGCTGGGCTACTATCATTGCTCTTTGTCCTTTTCCTATTGGAGCGAATAGATCTACTATTCTGGTAGAAAGGGTGGAATTTTTTCCAGTTAAATTAAATTTCTCTTGTGGGAATAGCGGAGTAAGATATTCAAAAGCTACTCTGTCCTTGATGAAATGCAGGTCTCTGCCATTTACTTCCAATGCTTTTTGGAGCGAAAAATATTTTTCTCCTTCTTTTGGAAGTCGGACAATACCCTTCACAGTATCACCAGTTTTTAAACCATAGTTTCTGATTTGGTTGGTAGAGACAAATACATCATCTGGAGAAGAAATATAATTGAAATCCGAAGAACGGAGGAATCCATAGTTGTCAGGAAGAATCTCTAAGACACCCTCTACGATTACAATATTGTCAAAATTAAATTCCTTTTTAGAAGGATTTTGCTCTTCGTTTTCGGGTTCTTTGTTTTCAGGTTTTTTTGTGTTTTCTTTTTGTTTGGTTTTCTTTTTTAGAGGTTTTTCTCCTTCATTGGTTTTCTCTTCCGAAATATTTTCCTCTACTGCTGAAGCTGGAATATTAGCTTCTTTTTCTTTTGTATTTTTAGGAGATTTTTTGGCTTTTGGAGTAGTTTTTTTCTCCTCTTTGGCAGGTTTTTCGGTTTTTGATTCTGTTTCTTCTTTTTTGTCCGAAATATTTTCTTCTGCTGGTTTTTCTACTCTTTTTCTTTTAGTAGTTTTTTTCTCTGGAGTTTGGTTTTCAGTGGTATTCTCAGGTTTTTCTTCGGTTGCATTATAGTATTCTTTTGCTACTTTAGGATTTGCAGCTTGAAAGTCAAGAATAGCGAAAACCTTATCATTTTCTGTGCTGTTTCTTGCTACTTTAATGCCTAAATCTTTACAAATTTTAGTCAATTCTGTTGTAGATTTTGACTGTAGGCTTTCAATGTTAAACATATAAATTTTTAGTAATGTAATTAATTTTAAATGTAAAATTAAGATGTAAATAGGAACAAATGATAGAAGTCCACTGCTCCTTTAATCGAAATATATGCTGCAAATCTACATTATTTTTGATAAATACAAAAAAATATTTTACTTTTGCATCATGTTACAAAGGATACAGACCATATTCATTCTCATCGCAGTGCTTGCCACTGGAGGACTTTTTTTGACATCAAAAGATGTTGAAATTCTAGGGTTTTTAGGCGGAGCAGGATTTTTAGGAGTACTGGAATTTATCTGTATTTTTATGTACAAAAATAGAAGAAGACAAATACTGCTGAATAATTTCAGTATTGTTATAAACGCTTTGTTGATAGGGTTATTGGTTTATTGGTTACTAAATTTACCTGGAGGAATGGATTTTCCTGAGAAAGGTATTGAGCCGATATTTCCGCTGATTTCTATTGTGTTTTTATTTATGGCAAATAAAAATATCCGTAGAGATGAGAGGCTTGTAAAATCAGTAGACAGACTCCGATAGCTATGCAACGATTTATTTTGAGTGAAAAACCGGTCTTTTTTGGCTGGTTTTTTTGTATAAGAAAAAAAATTGTAATTTGGTCAGTTGAAATTTTTATTTGATGAATCCTTATAGAAGAATTTTGGCATTTGCCAACCCTCATAAAAAATATATTTTCGGTAGTTTATTTTTTAATATTCTTTATTCCGTTTTCCAGATAGCATCTGCGGGTACTATACTTCCTGTTTTGGGGATGCTTTTTGGGACAATCAAAAATGACAAAGTATCCGTAGAGCCCGTATACAGCGGGAATATGTCAGACTATTTTTCCTACTTGAAGGACTATGCCTATTATCTGGTAGAGGTGAAAGCAAGAGAGCATGGAGCTTTGACGGTTTTGGCGTGGTTATGTGTCATCACAGCGTTTGCGTTTTTGGTGAGAAATATTTTCCGTTACATAGGTTCTTTGATGCTTATTTATTATCGTGTAGGTGTAGCCAAAGACCTTCGTACTTCTATATATCAAAAGATTTTGACACTTCCTGTTTCGTTTTTTACAGAGCAGAGAAAAGGAGATATGATGTCCAGAATGTCTAATGATGTGGGAGATGTGGAAGGAAGTATTTTGGGCAGTTTGGCAGAGTTGTTCAATGCGCCTTTTATGCTGATAAGTACGCTGATTACTTTGTTTTATCTAAGTCCAGAGCTTACATTTTTCACTTTATTGGTTTTGCCAGTGATGGGAACTCTGATAGCGCTGATAGGAAAAAGCCTAAAAAAACAAGCCCACGAAGCCCAAACCGAAATGGGAAATATTTTTTCTATCGTAGATGAAACCCTGAAATCTGCGAAGGTTATTAAAATTTTTAATGCAGATAAATTGCTAAACAATCGTTTCACGACTTCTATCAATAAGTGGCTGAATGCCGCAGTAGGCGTAGGTAAAAAAAGAGAACTTGCCTCTCCGATGAGTGAGTTTTTGGGTTCTATTACTTTCCTTATAATAACATGGTATGGAGGGAAACAAATTATAGAAAACCAAAGTCTTTCACCTGAGGAGTTTTTGGTATTTTTAGCGATGTTTTTCCAAATTCTGCCTCCTGCTAAAAGTTTAGCCAATTCCATTTCTACCATACAAAAGGGAGGGCCAGCGCTGGAGCGTGTGATAGAGATTCTGGATGCAGATATCAAGATAGATGAAAAAGAAAATCCTATTCCTATCCAGACATTAGAAAACAGCATAGAGTTTAAGAATGTAGGATTTTATTATAATGAAGAAAGAACCATCCTGAAAAACTTTAATTTAACTATTCCAAAAGGAAAAACAGTTGCTTTGGTGGGACAAAGTGGAAGTGGAAAAACTACGATTGCCAATCTTTTAGCCAGATTTTATGATGCCACAGAGGGAGAAATCCTGATAGATGGGAATAATATAAAAGACCTAAAAGTAAGGGATTATAGACAAATGATAGGAATGGTTACTCAGGAGTCTGTATTGTTCAATGACAGCGTTTATAACAATATTCTCATGGGTAAGCCAGATGCAGATAGAGAAGAAGTAGAAGCAGCCGCAAAAATCGCCAATGCGCATGATTTCATCACCAATCTTTCTGATGGATATGATACCAATATAGGCGATGATGGGAATAAACTCTCTGGCGGACAAAAACAAAGAGTTTCCATCGCCCGCGCCGTGCTGAAAAATCCTCCGATTATGATTCTGGATGAGGCAACTTCCGCGCTGGATACCGAGAGCGAGAGATTCGTGCAGGAAGCATTAGAAAAAATGATGGAGAACAGAACCTCACTGGTTATCGCCCATCGTCTTTCTACAATCCAAAAAGCAGACTGGATAGTAGTGATGGAACGAGGAATGATATTAGAACAGGGAACTCACAAAGAGCTTATAGACAAAAATGGAGCTTATAAAAAGCTCGTGGAATTACAAGATTTTGAATAAAAAATATTAACAAAAGAAATAATACAATGCAAAGCATAAAAAAGCTTTTACTTGTTCTTTTTAGTGTTATCATTACAGGAGTTTATGCTCAGATAAAAGACCCAGTAAAATTTAAACTAGAAGTCAATAAATTAGGCGAAAATGAATACGAAGCCATCCTCGTAGGAAAACTAGAAAACGGGTGGCATATTTATTCTAAAGATATTCCTGAGGACAGTGGTATTCCCACAGAGATGAGACTCTTAGGGAAAAATATAGAACCCATAGGAAAGGTAACCGAGGTAGGAAAAAAAATAGATGAGTTTTCGGAGGTGTTTGGTGCTAGAATAGTCTATTATTCTAATACAGTTTCTTTTAAACAAAAATTCAAACTAAAAGATGCTAAAAAATCTACCAATGTTTCAGCAGAAATTACTTATCAAACCTGTGATGACAGAGTCTGTCTTGCTCCCAATACCATTGAGCTTCAGCATCAAATAAAGATAGAGGGAAGTGACATAAAGAACGAAGAAATTTTAGACAAGAAAGAAAATTCCGAAACTCCCAAAGATGCATCCACAGATGAAACACAGGCTTCGCAGACATTGGCTGAAAACCAAAAATTAGACACGAAAAACCTAAAAATACAAGGACTTGATTATAAAAATCCTCTTGTTCAGTGTGGTACAGAGCAGACTGCGAATACAGATGAGAGCTATTGGACTTATCTATTTTTAGGATTTATCGGAGGGATTATCGCTTTGCTTACGCCATGTGTTTTTCCTATGGTGCCTTTGACGGTTTCTTTCTTTACCAAAGGAGCAAAAGACAAAGCGAAGGGCAGAAGAGATGCTGTTCTCTATGGTTTCTTCATTCTGTTGATTTTTACTTTGCTTAGTTTGCCATTTCACCTAATAAGTGGTGTTGCTGGAAATATTTTTAATGAAATATCTACCAGCGTATGGCTTAATTTGGCATTTTTTATCGTGTTTGTTTTCTTCGCGGGAAGTTTTTTTGGATACTATGATATAGCTTTACCGAGTTCCATAGCCAATAAATCTTCAAAGGCGGAAGAGGCAGGAGGAATTGTAGGAATATTCTTCATGGCGCTTACCTTGGTGATTGTTTCGTTCTCATGTACAGGGCCTATTCTGGGGTCATTGCTGGGAAGTGCTGTTACGGGTTCGTCTAATGTGCCTATGCTGTTGACTTTTGCTTTGGCAGGTTTTGGTTTTGCTTGGGCGATTGTTTTCGGATTGTTGGCGCTGTTTCCACAGGCATTACAGTCTTTGCCGAAGTCAGGAGGCTGGATGAATACGCTGAAAGTAGTGCTGGGCTTCATAGAACTGGGATTGGCTCTGAAATTCCTTTCCAAAGCCGATTTGGTGACAAAAACAGCATTTTTAAAACGAGAATTGTTCATCGCTATTTGGATAGTCCTTACCATTGGTTTAATATTATATTTGTTTGGGCTAATAAGATTTCCTTATGATGATAAAAAGCCAAAAATTTCCCTTACGAGAAAATTATTTGGTGCAGCAGGAATAGGCTTTTTGGTGTATTTAGTTCAAGGATTGATACCGAGCGACAGACCGAAACTTTCTATGCTGAGTGGAATTTTGCCGCCACTTAATGTAAGCTATTTTCATAATGAAAAAGATGGGATTTTGGGAATACACCCTATTCATGACTATTTCGAAGCAGTAGAATTAGCAAAAAAAGAAAACAAACCTATCCTGATAGACTTCACAGGGCATGGCTGCGAAAACTGCCGAAAAATGGAGGAATTCGTTTGGTCACAGCCAGATATTTTACCGATTCTTCAGAACGAGGTGGTTTTGGCTTCTCTTTATATAGATGATAAAGATGAACTTCCACAAGACCAGCAGATGAAAATAGACATGGGAAATGGGCAGATGAAGAAGATAAAAACAATAGGCGATAGATGGAGTATGTTTCAGCAGATAAATTTTGAGAACAATTCCCAGCCGCACTATGTTCTGGTAACGCCTGATAATAAGGTGATTAACACGCCTGTTTCTGGATACATGGACAAAGAAGATTTCAAGAAATTCTTGGAATGCGGACTGAAACATTACAAAAATCATAAAAAATAATTTGTCTCAAACCTTGCTAAAATAATATTTTTGCAAAAAGAAAAATAGAATAGATATGATAAACATAGCAATAGCATCTGACCACGCAGGTCACGAGATGAAAGATTTTCTAAAAAGAAAACTAAAAGCAGATTATAACATGGTGGATTTTGGGACATTTTTTAAGGAAAGTGTAGATTATCCAGATTTTGCTCATCCAGCCGCTACTTCTATCGAAAAGGGAGACTGCGTTTTGGGAATTTTAGTATGTGGAACAGGAAATGGTATGCAGATGGCAGCCAATAAACATGAAGGTATCCGAGCTGGACTGGCTTGGAACCCAGAAGTTGCAGCTTTAACAAGACAGCACAATGATGCTAATATGGTGGCAATTCCAGCAAGATTCGTGAGCAATGAAGAGGCTTTGGAAATTGCAAAAGCATTCCTTACCGCGGAATTTGAAGGAGGTAGACACCAGCTGAGAGTGGATAAAATAAAACCATAGGAAAATAACGATTTTTGTTTTTTGTAATTCAATCCCCCTTCTTATAAAAAGATGAAGGGGGATTTTTGGTGAAAAAAGCATAAATAATGTTATATTTGAAGAACAAAATTTTTAAGAAAAACATTTATGAAGAAAAAAAATAAATCACAAAAACAACAATACAAATTGGAGAGTATCGGAAGACTCATTCTCCGATTTATGAATAAGAAAAATTCAAAAATATACAATTACAAACAGATAGCGGATGGCATAGACTACAAAAACCCGCGCCAGAGAGAGCTGGTCATCCAGACTCTGCACAAACTGAGAGCCCAAGATAAAATAAAAGAAGTAGAAAAAGGCAAATATATGGTGAACCTGCAGATAAAAGAAACGCTGACAGGGACGATAGATTTTGCCCTCAACGGAAATGCCTATGTAAGCGTGGAAGGACTAGATGAAGATATCTTCATCCATCAGAAAAATGTAAAAGATGCTTTGCAGGGGGATAAGGTCTTAATCATCACTTACAACTTCAAAGGACGAAAGCTGGAAGGCTCTGTGTTAGAGGTTTTGGAGAGAGCCAAAGACTCTTTCGTGGGGACATTTGAGTATGTGAAATATAAGGATTTCGGGTTTGTGATTTGTGATAAAAAGGTCATCAATACCGATATTTTCATTCCTAAATCTAAAATCCATGGAGCCAAAGACGGCGATAAAGTAGTCGTAAAGATGCTCCAATGGGACATTAACTCCAAAAACCCAGAAGGGGAAATCATCAAAGTATTAGGAAAACCAGGCGAACACGAAACGGAAATACATTCCATCCTTGCCGAGTATGAGCTGCCTTACCATTTCCCTGAGGAAGTAGAGGATTTCGCGAATAAAATTAGCCGAGAAATCACTCCCGAAGAGCTGAAAAAAAGGAGAGACATGCGGGAGGTGCTTACTTTCACCATAGACCCGAAAGACGCCAAGGACTTTGATGATGCACTATCGCTGAAAAAATTAGACAACGGAAACTGGGAAATAGGCGTACACATTGCCGATGTATCCCACTATGTGCAGCCAGGAACGCTTTTGGATGAGGAAGCATACAGCCGTGCGACTTCCGTTTATCTCGTGGATAGGGTAGTTCCCATGCTCCCAGAGATTCTCAGTAACGACCTCTGTTCGCTGAAACCAGAGGTCGATAGATACGCTTTTTCGGCAGTGTTTGAGATGAATGATAAGGCAGAGATAGTGAAGCAGTGGTTTGGGCGTACAGTCATCCACTCTGATAGAAGATTCTCCTACGAAGAAGCCCAAGAGCGTATAGAAACAGGAAAAGGAGATTTGGCTGAGGAAATACTGGCATTAGACCACTTGGCAAAGATTCTCAGAAAAGAGAGATTAAAGAAAGGGGCTATCGCCTTTGACCGCAGTGAGGTGAGATTTAACCTTGATGAAAATAATAATCCTATCGGGGTTTATTTTAAAATCAGCAAAGATTCTAACCACCTGATAGAGGAGTTTATGCTATTGGCAAACAGAAAAGTTTCTGAGTATGTATCTCTTTCCAGAAAGGGCGAACCTACCCACAATACCTTTATTTATCGTATCCACGATGACCCAGACCCAGCCAAACTAGAAGCGTTGAGGGATTTCGTGCAGACACTCGGCTACAAAATGAATATTTCCAATTCCCAAAAAATAGCCGAAAGTATGAATAAGCTCCTAAAAGATGTGGCAGGAAAAGGCGAGGAAAATATGGTGGAAACTTTGGCGATGAGAAGTATGAGCAAGGCAGTCTATTCTACCGAGAATATAGGACACTACGGACTGGCATTCCCATATTATTCGCACTTTACTTCGCCTATTCGCCGTTATCCAGACCTCATGGCGCATAGACTGCTCCAGCATTATCTAGATGGTGGAAAATCGCCAAATAGAGAGGAATACGAAGAATACTGCAAACACTGCAGCGATAGGGAAAGACTGGCAGCCAATGCAGAGCGGGATTCTATAAAATACATGCAGGTGAAGTTCATGGAAGACAAAGTAGGTCAGGATTTCACGGGGGTAATCTCGGGTGTGGCAGACTACGGCTTCTGGGTAGAAATACCTGAAAACGGTGCCGAAGGCATGATAAAACTGAGAGACCTGATGGATGATTCCTATTTCCATGATCCGAAGGCGCATTCTATTGTCGGTGCCAAGTCAGGCAAGACCTACCGCCTCGGTGATGAGATAAAAATACAAGTAGTAAAAGCCAACCTCATCCAGAAACAATTAGATTTTAAAATAGTAGAATAACAGCAATAAAAAAACTCCCTAAAAAAGGGAGTTTTTAGTGTTATTTGTTGTATTCTACTGTGAAATAACCATTATCTCTATTTTCAGATTCTTCTATAGTAGATTTATATTCTATTCTGGTAGGATAGTTATGGGCATTTACAACATATTCTGTTTTAAATTCATCTGTTCCGAACCCACGATAGGAAAAACCATCAGAGTGATAAGTAGTTGAGTTTATATCTTCCTTGATATAAGAAAAAGGAAGGTATATCATATAAGAATAAGGATTATATAAGTCAAAAACCCTCTCAAATCCAATTGCAAAAGATGAATAGCTAAGTTTATCCATTCCTTTTATGTTTTCTGAAAAACCGTGATGATTTGGATATTGGTAAGTAAAGGTTTTAGTGCCTTTACTAGTGGTATTTCTTATCAGATCTTTATCTTCATAAACTTCTACTCTTTTTATAGGTCTTTTCTTTTCGTCTAATGTGTAAGTGATGGTAGAGGTACTTATGGAAGATAGCACCCCGTCAAGTTGACTATATTTTTTAGTTACGCTCTGTGCTGTTACAGTAGAACCATTGATGGTGTATGTTATATCATATTCTGAAAATATAATATTGCGCTTGTAGTAAGACACAGATTTTTCAGATATAAGGTTCCCATTAGAGTCATAATTAAATACAAAATTAGATATAAAAGAATAATCATCAGTATAATTCATAGAAGTAATTAAATCTCCTGTATAAGTGAAAATTTCATCATAGAAGCCATTAGTAACTTTCATGAGCTTATTTCCATTATAACTAAAAGTAGTTACTTTATCTGCTTTACCCGTTTCAGAATAGGTGATTTTAGTTGGCAGAATACTTGTGTCATTGGTTACAGAGCCATTATCATCATTATCTCTGCTGCACGAAATCATCATCGCTCCCACGAGAGCTGTAAAGAAAAATTTTCTCATTTTTTATTAGTTTTAATAATTATTTATACAAAGATAAGAAAATGCCTTCGCACCAAAAATAGAAAACTCCCTTTTTTAGGGAGTTTTGTGTTATTTATTGTATTCTATGGTGTAATAGCCATCATTAATTGTACTTTCAAATTCTCCTGAGCCAGATTTAAATTTATACTTTATTCTGGTAGGATAGTTATGGGCATTTACAACATATTCTATTTTACCTTCATCTGTTGCGAACCCATGAGGAGAGGGAATACCAGCAGGGTAAAGCCTAGTAACATACATTTCTTCCTTGAAATAAGAAAAAGGAAGGTATACCCAATAAGCAACAGGATAATTTAAGTCTTTGGCACGATTAATTCCAAATGCAAAATATGAATAGTAAAGTTTATCCATTCCTTTTATGTTTTCTGAAAAACCGTGATGATTTGGATATTGGAAAGTAAAGGTATTAGTGCCTCTATAAGTGATATTATTTATTATATCTTTCTTTTCATAAACTACCACTTTTTTTATAGGTCTTTTCTTTTCATCTAATGTATAAGTGATATTAGAGGTAATTGATAGCACTTCATCAGATTGACTATAATATTTAGCTACGCTCTGTGCTGTTACAGTAGAACCATTGATGGCGTATGTTATATTATATTCTGAAGTTTTAATCTTGTCACTGTCGTAATTCACATATTTTTCGGATATAAGGTTTCCATTAGAATCATAATTAAATACAAAAAATTTTTTATCAGTATAATTTATAGAAGTAATCAAATCTCCTGTATAAGTGAAAATTTCATCATGGCGGCCATCAGTAATTTTCACGAGCTTATTTCCATTATAACTCAAAGTATATACTGCAGCTTCTTTTAAATAAGTTTCAGAATAGGTGATTTTAGTTGGCAGAATACTTGTGTCATTGGTTACAGAGCCATTATCATCATTATCTCTGCTGCACGAAATCATCATTGCTCCCACGAGAGCTGTAAAGAAAATTTTTCTCATTTTTTACTAGTTTTAAAATTAGTATAACAAAGATAAGAATAATTTTTTTATGCTAAAAGATAAAAACTCCCTAATAAAGGGAGTTTTTGTGTTATTTATTGTATTCTATGGTGTAATAATAGCCCATATCTTCATATTGTCCATTGTAAGGATTATAACTTAACTTCTTCGTTCTGGTAGGATAGTTGTTCGCATTTAAGGTATATTCTATCTTTTCCTCATGTGGATAACTAAAAGAACTCAAATCTTCCTTTACATAAGAAAAAGGTAATAAAAGATAATTCTCAATATATACAGTGAAATTTTTACGCTTACTGTAGTATGACAATCCTAATGCAAAAGATGAATAGGCTAATTTATCCATTCCTGTTATATTTTCCATTACACCCATATGGTTGTTATAGGAATAGGTATAGGTTCCATTAAGGTTAACATTTTCTTCACCTACTTTTTGTAAAGCAATAGTATATTTTATAGGTCTTTTCTTTTTGTCTAATGTGTAAGTGGTATTAGTGGTAATTGTGTAAGATAGCATTCCATCAGATTTATCATATCCTTTAGATATTTTATGTGCTGTTACAGTAGAACCATTGATGGTGTATGTTACATTATATTCTAAAGTTTTGATCCTGCCATTGTTATACACATATTTTTCAGATATGAGATTGTCATTGGAATCATAGGTGAATGTACGGAACCCTCCTTTTCCCTTTATAGAAGTAATTAAATCTCCCGTGTAGGTATAAAATATATTGTCTCCATATTTAGAAGATTCTTTTACTAATTTATTCCCATTGTAGGTATATGTTGTTTCAATATCTTCCCTATTCTTATAAGAAGATATAATTTTAGTTGGCAGAATACTTGTATCATTAGTTACAGAGCCATTATCATCATTATCCCTGCTGCACGAAATCATCATCGCTCCCACGAGAACTGTAAAGAAAATTTTTCTCATTTTTTATTAGTTTTAAAAAAGCTGAACAAATATAATGATTTTTATCTAAAAATAAAATCCGTATTTTTGGAGTTTCAATTAAGAATTCACATCCTATGATAGAGCTTATTTTTTCTGCTGTCGGCTTGGGTTTTATGCTTAGTTTGGTATTCATCGGGCCTGTTTTTTTCCTTTTGGTGGAGACCAGCCTTTCGCGAGGGCCTCGGCATGCATTGGCGCTGGATTTGGGCGTGGTTTTTGCGGATATAGTGTGCATTGTGGCGGCGTATTTCAGTAGTCAGGACATTATCCACATCATAGACCAATACCCGAGTTTTTATAGGATTTCCGCGCTTATTATCTTTGTTTATGGGATTTATATGATTATTTCCAAAACCAGAATGCACATCGCAGGCGAGGAAAGACTCATCAACCAAAACTATCTGAAAACTTTTCTCAATGGTTTCCTGCTCAATATTCTGAACATCGGTGTGGTGCTTTTCTGGCTGGTAACCGTCATTTTCATTAGAAAAAACTATCCCGATACGGGCAGTTTTTTGTTTTACATCGGCTTGGTTATCGGGACATATCTTTTGATAGACTTGGCAAAAATCTACTTGGCGAAACAATTTCACAATAAACTCAATCAGCAGGTAGCCAATAAAATCCGAAAAGGCGTAGGCTTTATTCTGCTGGTTCTGAGCGTGTTTATTTTTCTTCAAAGTTTTAAATCCTTTAACCAATTGGACAAAAGATTAGAAGAAAAAGGCATCAAACGAGAAGAAATAAAGTAAAAAGACACTCAATAACAGATACTTATGGCGGTCATATTCCCAAAAACCCTCAAAAAAGGCGATAAAATAGCAGTCGTTTCTCCTGCTGGTTCAGTAGAAGAAGGGCAGATTTTATCCACGCTGGAACTCATCAAATCCAAAGGCTATGAGCCTGTTCTCAGTCCTCATTGCTTGGGCAGATTTTCCTTTGGGTACAGCTATTCTGGAACGGAAAAACAGCGAATTTCTGACCTGAACTGGGCATTGAATAGTGATGAGGTTTCTGCCATCTGGGCTACGCGCGGCGGCTATGGCTGTCAGCATCTTTTGGGACATCTAAAACTAAATCATTTCAAAGAAAATCCGAAATGGTACATCGGCTATTCGGATAATACCGTTATCCAAAGTTTCCTCTTGAAAAAGGGCTTTGCGAGTATCCACGGACAGACACTGAAGACCTCATCTTTTGGAGTTTCAGCGGAAAGTTACGAAGAGATTTTCAATATTTTCAGCGGGAAAAAGCCTAAATATCAGGTCGCTCCACATCCGCAGAATAACCACGGAAGTGCAGAGGGAATTTTGGTCGGTGGAAATCTGGCGCTGGTCTATGCGCTTTTGGGAAGCTCGTATTCGGTAGATTTCAGGGACAAAATTTTGTTTATAGAAGACATCGGTGAGAATTTTTATTCGCTGGACAGAATGCTCATTTCCCTTGATTTGGCTGGTGTTTTTAGGAAAGTAAAGGGCATCATCATCGGAGGGATGATTAACATGGGAAACGAGGCAGAAAACCCTGATTATGAGTATAGTTATGATGCTATGGCTTATGAAATCATCGCCGAAAGGCTCAAGAAATATTCTTTCCCGAAGCTGTTCGCTTTTCCTAATGGGCATATTTTTGATAATGTGCCGCTGATTTTAGGCTCTGAAATAAAACTGAACATTTCCGAAACGGAAGCAAAAGTAGAATTCTTATAAATCCATCAATGGCTGAGCATAATGACTTTGGGAAGGAATCCGAAAATCTGGCGGTAGAGTTTTTGGAAAAGAAAGGCTATAAAATTTTAGTCAAAAATTACCGCTATCTAAAAGCCGAAATAGACATCATTGCAGAGACTGAAAATCAGATTGTTATAATAGAAGTAAAAGCCAGAAGCACAGATACTTTTATCAATCCAGAAGAGGCGGTGAATAAGAAGAAAATCAGGCTGCTCATCTCCGCTGCGAGCCATTTTTTGGAAGAAAACGAAATAGACAAGGAAGCAAGGTTTGATATAATCGCCATTCTTCCGAATGAAGAAAATCAATTCCAAATCAAGCATATAGAAAATGCTTTTGAAATTATAGATATTTGAGGATTTTAAATAAAAAAATTAATTTTGCTGAATGAAAATTCTACACATAGAGACTTCGTCTAAAAACTGCTCTGTTGCCATTTCGTCTGATGAAAAACTGCTTTGTCTTTGTGAGAAAGTATCGCAGGATTATAAACAATCCGAAAACCTCCACTCTTATATAGAATGGGCTCTGGAAGGCGCTGAAATAAAATTGAAGGATTTGGATGTAGTTTCGTTAGGAAAAGGGCCAGGGTCTTATACAGGGCTTCGGATAGGAGCTGCCTCGGCGAAGGGCTTTTGTTTTGGGCTTGGTATTCCTTTGGTAACGGTAAATTCTCTGGAAACTATGATAGAGCCATTTTTGGGCGGTTATGATTTGGTAATTCCGCTCATAGACGCTCGTAGAATGGAGGTCTATACGGCTGTTTTTGATGGGAAATCAGGGCAGATGCTGGTAGAGACAAACGCGAAGATTTTGGATGAAGAATCTTTCCAAGAATATGAGGGCAAAAAAATACTTTTCGTAGGAGATGGCTCTTTGAAAGCACAGCAAATACTAAAACTTTCGCAGGCGGAATATAATGAAAATATCTATCCATCAGCGAAATACTTGATAAAAAAAGCCGTAGAAAAGTACGAACAAAAAGACTTTGAAGATATTGTCTATTTTGAGCCATTTTACTTGAAAGACTTTCACGGAGTGAAGAAAAAGTAAATTTCTTATAACATAAATTTTAATGTAAAATATAAAAAACCAGCATCAGAGAAATATTTGATGCTGGTTTTATGATTAATCTAAATACTGTTTTTCCCAGCTTTGGACTGGTCGTTCTAGTTTTTTAGGTTTTTGTTTCTTTTGTTCCTCTTTTGGAGTTTCTTTTGGTTTTTCTTGCGGTATTTCCTCTATTTTAGCTGAAGTTTCAGATTCATTTATAGAGAAGTCCGTTTCGTTTTCAGTGGTTTCAGGTTCAGGATTTTGTTCATTATTCTCTGTATCCTCGTTTTCTGTGTCACTGTTTTCCTCTTTTTTAGGTGGAACTAAGAAATCTAAAATCTCTTTGGCCTTTTTCCCTTCGTTGGTTCTTTCATAGTTTAGGACAATCTGCTGTAGAGAAGAAATCATTTTCTCCTTGCTCTCGCTTCTTCCGATGATGAACGCATTTAGCAGCTCAAATTTAGGAATGAGAGCATCTTTCGGATATTTCTCAACGGCTTGATTTACAATGTTCTGTGCTTCTTTGTATTTTTCTTCACTATATAGAGCATAGGCCTCTTGATAGACTTTTTTCACCTCTTCTTCGGACTCTGTGAAATTGGTATTTCTAGGATTTTTCACAAAAATGGCATAAGGTGTATCTGGGAATTCCTGAATGATGATATTTTTGGCTCTTTCTGCCTGACTAGGAGTCTTCTCATGATTCATAGAGAATATGAGGTATAGAGCTTGTAGTTTTATATCTTTTTCAGGCTGATTGTCCACCAAGTCGTACAATGTTTTGGTAGCAAGAGGTGTGTTTTGGAAATAGGCTTCGTACATTCTGCCTAGTTCCAGACTTGTATTATCTCGTTCTTTTTTCAGTGCTGAAATCACTTTTTCCTCTTTCGGGATTTTTTCTGTGTAGAAAGCCACCTCAAATCTCCTCGCATCAGCAGGAGTTCTGCCCAGAGCCTCATTTTCTAAATCATCCAAAGAACCGCTCGGCTTATTATCCTCGCCATATCTCCAGTTGTCCCTCAGCGTTCTGTTTTGCCAGATTTTTCTAAATTCATTGCTTCCCTTGGCAACAGTAATTTCGTTAGCAAAATAAAATTTATTTCCTTTTTGGCTGGTGAAATTATCTTCAAATCCTTTGAAATCAGAGCTGTTGTCATAAGAGAAAAAGTTTTCTAGTTCCTTATTTTTCTTTTCCTTTCTTTTTGCCAGCTCTATTTTTTCTTCTTTTTCTTTCAGTTTATTGATATGTTTTTGAAAGAAGTCATTCAGCTCATTTTCAGACATTTTGGTAAGAGCCAAAATACTGTCGTTTTTCTTGATGAGGTAGTATTTTTTAGAAATATTTTTGATGTTGGTAGAGAGCTCTTTTATTTTATCTTTTGTAGGAGCGTGCTCTATGACACTCACAGCACTATCATAGTATGCTCCAGCCTTTATATAATCGCTTTTTTTGAAATGTGATTTTCCGATTTCGTAATAGGCCATCCCACGGATATGCGGGTCGGATATCTTCTCTCTGAGGGATTTTTGGAAAAACTCATTGGCTTCGCTTTCTTTTCCTGTTTTGGTTGCCAATAGCCCTAGAGCGTAGTAAAATTCATTTTTTCTGGAAGCGTAAGTTCCTTTTTTGCTTATGTTTTCCAGATATTTTTTAGCCTCTTCATAGTCTTTGTCATTGTTAAAAGTCTTGGCAATTTCTATTTGTGATTTTACTTCTAATTCAAAATCATTAGAATATTTATACGCCGTTACGAAGCTTTCTCTGGCTTCCTCCATATTTCCCAATTCTGCCAAAATCTGTCCTCGTAGATAGGCGATTCTGCTTTTCGTTTGTCGGGATTTATTGAGGACAAAAGCCTTTTCTAAATGGTCTATGGCTTCTTTTTTTCTGTTGCTATGCAGCAGATTTTCAGCCTGATAGACACTCATAACCGCTTTTTGCTGTTTGGTAAGAGTATAGTTTTTATCTAAATCATAGAAAATTTCTTCCGTACGGATGTTGTTTTTCATCTTGGAGTAAATCAGCCCCTCGTATATCTTCACCAAAGGAAGCCTTTTGTCCTTTGGCATAGTCTGATAAACTTGGCTGATAGCCTCTAAGGCAGAGCTTAATTTCCCTTGATAGATGCGAGATTCTATCAGGAGAAGATAAGCATTAAAAATCTCTTTATTCTTCTGCTGTCCCCCGAAAACCATAGAGTGTTTCTCTATCGCTTTTAGGGCTTTTTCTTCTGCTTTTTGGAAATTACCAATGTTATTTTTTTGGATAGGAGAAGAGATCACATCCCCAAAGAAATTAGCATCAATATCTTCCTCTTCACTGGAAGGAATCAAAGAATTTTGGCTAAAAACCTCTAAGTATCCTTCTTGGAAATTGTCCCTAAGCCCTGTTTTCTGTGATTTTAGTTCGGCTTTCAGGGCTTCTTTTCCATGAAAAAGAGTATTATAATAAGCTGTAAAATTATGATAAGCTCTATTGACAAACTTGTTCTTTCTTGTGGAACAGCCCACAGCCAAGACAAAAACGGACAATAAGAATATGTTTTTTTTCATCGTTTATTTTAAACTCTATTGTTTCGTGTTTTATTGTATAATTATTCAGTTTCAGCCTTTTTTAATAAGGAATACACCACCGCCGTAGGAAGTCCCATGATGGTGTAGAAATTCCCATTTATTTTATTAATTTTTGCCATTCCCAGCCATTCTTGTATTCCGTAGCTTCCTGCTTTGTCCATCGGCTGGAATTTATCAACATAAAAATCTATCTCCTCTTTTGAAATATCCAAAAAACTCACATCCGCCACATCGGTCTGTGTCAGGATTTTATCATGAGTTTTGATGCTTACGGCAGTGTATACTTGGTGCGTTTTCCCAGAAAGTATTTTGAGTATTTCTTTGGCTTCCTCGCTGGATTTTGGTTTTCCTAAAATTTTATTTTCAAAAACCACCACGGTATCAGCAGTCAGAAGAATTTCAGATTTCTCCAAACTTCGGAAAGCTTTGGCTTTCAGCTCCGAAAGAAAAGCAGCAACATCACTTGCAGGGAGATTTTCGGGATAAATCTCATCGCATTCTATATTAATTACTTCAAAATCAAATCCCAAAGAACCGAGTAATTCCCTGCGGCGCGGTGATTGCGAACCTAAGTATAATTTCATATTTTTTTGATTTATACAGAAGCGGTATCGTCCTCCTCTGTCCATTTTCCCTGCACTTTCATCACTTGTTCTATCACATCTCGCACACAGCCTTTTCCGCCGTGGATAGGCGAAATATAATCGGCAATTTTCTTAATTTCTGGAACAGCATTGATAGGACAAGCACCGATAGCCGACAGCCTAAGCATATCATAATCAGGAATATCATCTCCCATTGACAAAACCTCATCGTTTTTCAAATCATATTTGTCTTTGAAATCTTCAAAATTTTGAAGTTTGTAGCTGGATTTTGGGTAATAATCCGTTATCCCTAAATAATTGAGCCTGTGTTTCACCATCGGGTCGCTTCCTCCTGTGATACAAGCGATTCTGTAACCAGCTTTTATGGCTTTGGTCACAGCATAGCCGTCTAAGACATTCATCGTCCGGCTCATGCTGCCATCTGGCATCAGAACAATGCTTCCATCCGTGAAAACGCCATCTACATCAAATACGAAGGCTTTTATATCTTTTAATTTTGATTTATAACTCATACATTTTTTTTATCGATTGGTTCATTATTTTATAAATTTCTCTCTGTTCATCGTTTTCTAAGAGAGTTTCGTGCATTTGTAATATTTTTTGGTCGTTCCTTCTGGCAGGCCCTGTCTGGGCATCTTTTGGGTTGATGAAATGGATTTTATCAACGGTTTCTTCTATCAGCGGAAGAAAAAACTCAAAAGGAATGTCTTGGCTGTCAGAAATTTCTTTTGCTCTGGCAAAGAGATGATTGACAAAATTACAAGAAAAAACGGCCGTGAGATGAATGTACTTTCTTTTTTCATCATCTACGAGCATGGCTTTTGAAGAAATTTTTTTGGCTAAATTCATCAAAATTTCCTTATCGTTTTCATTTTCAGCATCGATGAAAAATGGAATTTTAGAATAGTCCAGTTTTTTCTCCTTTGAAAAAGTCTGCAAAGGATAGAAACTCGCCTTTCGGTATTCTCCAGCCAGAATTTCCATTCGGGTAGAGCCAGAAGTGTGGGCTACGAGGCTGTTTTTGTCCGTGATGATTTTGGAAACTTCACCGATGGCATCATCTTTCACCGCTATGATGTATAAATCCGCAGGTTCTAAACGCTTCGTAGAATACGAAATCCCAAGCTCGGAGGAGATTTTCTCCAAACTCGCCTCATTTCTGCCGAAAAGTTGTTTTACAGGAATTTGGTTTTCCATAAAAGCTTTCGCCAGATGGTAGGCAACATTCCCAGAACCGATAATAACTATTTGCATTCCACAAAAATAAGAGAAAATTTTGTGAAAAGATTGTTTTTAAGAAATATCTTTGTAAGGTTGAATAAAATAAGTGAAATAATCCGAAAAATGAGAAAAATACTATTGTTTTTTATATGTATGTCTTGTGTTAAGCCAAATAAAACCGAAAATAACATATATACGGACACAAAAGAGCTTGAAAAATATATAAATCTTCCTGTTGCCATTCAAAAAGCAGAATATGAAATATCCAAAACAAAACTTGGGGAACTCAGCCAAGATTGCAGCCAAATCATTGAAATATATGCAGTAATAAAATTTTCAAACCAAGATTATAAAATAATTTTCAAATCTGCTGATAAGAAGCATAACTTTCCTTTAATAGTGAAAAAAGAAGATTGTAGAGATTGGTATCCTCCTTATGTGAAGAAATATTTTGTGAAAGACAGCAACGAATTATTCAAAATAAATTCTGCTATCTATGAAGAAAATAATTTTTTAAAAGAAAATACAAAAGGAAACCTTATATTCTTCCCTGTTGAAAATAATACAATCTGCTGTATTGCATCTATTTGTGAAAAATAAATTCTAATTTTGTATAATCCTAAAAACCAATGAAAACTACAGAACTGAACAAAATTATAAAAGAAATAAAATTCGCAGATAAGTTTATTAAAAACGGAAGATTGGCTTATTACATAATAAAAGATAAGTCCGGAGTAGCTATTTTAATAGGTTTTTATTTAGATTCATCAGCAGACAAAGACGCTTTTTTCTTACAATATTTTGTTCAGTGCTTATATGTTCCGTTTTTAACATATAATTTTAGTTTAGGCGAGAGAATAGGAAATCATTGGAAAAAAGAAGAAATAAATGACATAAATTTATCTTTACAGAATTTCAAAAAATTCAACTTTCTAAACTCTTTTGAGGATATTATACCCTATATATTAAATAATTCTTACTGTGGGCATAAAATAGGAAGAGATGAATATTTAGCATATACATATTTTATACTTGGGAAATATTCTGAAGCATTACAATATATAGAAAAAATAACAGCATTAAAAAAGCATGAAAATGCAGAGTGGTTCAAAAAAGCTATTCAAAAAGCTGAATTAATAAAAGAGTATATTATAAAAAATGATTATGATAGCGGTATTTGCCAGCTTTTAAAATGGCAAAATGAAACAATAACAGCCCTAAAACAACCGAAACTTCTCCTTGCTTAAACAAAAACCACCTCCACCGAAGCAGACTGATGCTTGAAGAATTCATTTTCCTCAAATTCTATCCCAGTGTAACCTCGCAGTACATCATAGACCAGCTCTTGCAGGACGCCTTCGCCCAGTCCGTGGATGATTTCCAGCTGTTTTATTTTATTTGCTTTGCAGAAGTCCAAAACCTCCATTAGTCGCTCTTTTTGGATGAAAAGCCGTTCCCAAGAGTCATATTCATGAGGGTTTTTCACTAATTGATCAAAGTGAAGGTCTATTTTCATCGCGTTTTTTTGGTGCTTTTGGGAAATATTTTTTTTCGTTTCTTCTTTTTGGGTCAAAGGAACTTCATCATAAATCAAATTTCCGCGCAAAACAAGCTGAGCCAAAGGATATTCGTGCCGAAAACCATGCGAATCCTCAAAAACAGCCGTTTTATCCTTTACTGAGACCAGAGTTCCCTCCAAATCCTCATCAATCACCGAAACTTTATCGCCTATTTTCATAATTTTATCTTGTGCCGAGTTCTATTACTTCCAAATCTTTTATCTCCTGTCCATCTATCACGAATCTCATCATCGTTCTTACCTTGTGCCAGCCGACATTTCCACACGCGCCAGGGTTGAGGTGCAGCAGTCCCAAATCTTGGTCAAACATAACTTTCAAAATATGAGAGTGCCCAGAGATAAAGAGTTTTGGCGGGTGCTGGAGCAGTTCTGCTTTGATGTTGGGAGCGTATTTTTTCGGATAGCCGCCGATGTGCGTCATCAGAACTTCCACTTCCTCGCAGGTAAATCTCAGTATTTCAGGAAATTGTTTCCGTATTCCTGCGTCATCTATATTCCCAAAGACACCTTTCAGAGGCTTTACTGCGCTGAGGCTGTCTATTACTTCCTGATTTCCAAAATCTCCCGCATGCCAGATCTCATCCGCCTGTGAGGAGTATTCCAAAATGCGATTATCTATATAAGAATGCGTGTCCGAGAGAAGTAATATTTTTTTCATTGCTAAATGACCACCAAAACAAGGCAAATGTAATAGAAATTTACGATTTTTGCAGTCTTAAATTGCAAATTATGCGGTATTTTATAGAATTTTCCTACAACGGAGCTCATTTTTTTGGCTATCAGATACAGCCAAAGCAGATTACCGTGCAGGAAGTCTTAGAAAAAGCTCTCTCTACTCTACTGAGAGAAGATATAAAAACCACAGGCGCAGGGCGTACCGATACGGGCGTACATGCACGAAAGATATTTGCCCACTTTGATACAGAGCAGCCTATCAGCGAGGATTTAGTAAAGAGACTGAATGCTTTTCTTCCGCCGAGTATCGCCATTAAGAGAATTTTTCAGGTTGAGGAAGAGATGCACGCGAGATTTAGCGCTGTTTATAGAACTTATGAATATCATATTTCATTAGAAAAAGACCCTTTCACAGAGGCTTTTTCGTGGCAGATGTGGAGACAAAAACTTGATGTAGAAAAAATGAACGAAGCGTGTAAAATCCTCTTTGAATACGAAGATTTTACCAGTTTTTCTAAACTACACACGGATGTAAAAACGAATAATTGTAAAATTTATCACGCCCAGTGGAACCAAAAAGACAGCTGCCTCGTTTTTACCATTTCGGCTAATCGTTTTTTGAGAAATATGGTCAGGGCTATCGTGGGAACATTGGTAGAGGTAGGTTTAGGAAAAATAAAACCAGAGGACCTGCATGACATCATCCAAGCCAAATACCGCAATAAAGCAGGCGCATCTGCTCCCGCACACGGACTCTATCTTGTAGATGTGGGATACAAAGAAATGGATAAATAGGGCAGAAATTTTAAAATATTCTTACCTTTGTCATTATGGCATTTAATTCTATTTTAAATAAAATATTCAATCTTTTCATTCTCAGAAGAATGGAAGGAATCAACCAGTTTATCGAGCGTCCTATCGAGACTCAGCAGAGAGTTTTGTTTTCCCTGCTTTCCCAAGCGAAAAATACGGAATATGGGAAACTTCATCGCTTTGAAGAAATTAAATCCTATGAGGATTTCAATAAGCAGGTTCCTGTTGTGTCATACGAGGATTTTGAACCTTTTATCGAGAAGGCGAGGCAGGGAAATCCTGATATTTTTTGGCCAGGGAAAATAAAACATTTCGCGAAATCATCTGGAACGACTAACGCAAAGAGCAAATTTATCCCAATTTCGGATGAAAGCCTCCAAAACTGCCACTATAAGGCAGGGAAAGATCTTTTGGCGATTTATATTAACAATCACAAAGACAGCAATTTATTTAAATTTAAAAATCTAAGATTAGGCGGAAGTGCCGAGCTTTATGAAAGTTTTGGAACGAAATTCGGTGATTTATCAGCGATTTTGATAGAAAATCTGCCTTTTTGGGTAGAGAGAACCACCACGCCGAGCAGAGAAGTTTCCCTCATGTCCGAATGGGAAACCAAACTGAAAGCCATAGTTTCAGAAGTGAAAAACAAAGATGTGGGAAGCCTCACGGGGGTTCCCAGCTGGATGATGGTACTTCTGCAAAGGGTTCTGAAAGATACAGGGAAGAAATCTATTTCTGAAGTCTGGCCAAATCTGGAAGTGTTTTTCCATGGCGGAATTAGTTTTGTGCCGTATAGAGAGCAGTATAAACAGCTGATAGGCAAGGACATCCGCTATTATGAAATTTATAATGCCTCGGAAGGATTTTTCGGAATTCAAGACCGGTTTGGCAGCGATGAAATGCTCCTTATGCTGGATTATGGAATTTTTTATGAATTTATTCCAATGGATACTTTTGGGACAGAAAATGCAAAAGCGGTTTCGCTGGAAAATGTAGAATTAGGGAAAAATTATGCAGTTGTTATCTCCACTAATGGAGGGCTTTGGCGCTATCTGATAGGCGATACGATAAGATTTACAGACCTGAAACCTTTTAGATTTAAAATTTCGGGAAGAACCAAGCATTATATCAATGCATTTGGCGAGGAACTGATGATAGACAATGTGGAAACAGCCCTCTCCAAGGCTTGCCAAGAAACCAATGCAAAAATCACGGATTACACAGGTGCGCCTGTTTATATGAAAGATGGCGAATCTGGCAGCCACGAATGGATGATAGAGTTTTCCACAGAGCCGAATGATTTTGGGCGTTTTTCTGAAATCTTTGATGAAACACTGAAATCCTTAAACTCTGATTATGAGGCAAAAAGATACAATAACATGACCCTGAAACCGCCGATTATCCATAAAGCGAGAACTAATCTTTTCTATGACTGGATGGCATCTCGTGGGAAGCTGGGCGGACAGAATAAAGTCCCGCGCCTTAGCAATGACAGACAATACATAGAACCTCTTTTGGAAGAGAATAAATAATAAAAACTCCTTTTTAAAAGGAGTTTTTGTTAATTTTTGAAGGTGATAAAATCCATCTTGTTTAAACTAATTGTACTGATACTTTTAGAAAAATTTAGAATAAAATCTATGGTTTTCTTTTTGGGCATAAGTACAATTTTAGCAAAATTGTAGTTTTTTTTCATAGGTGAGATATTTACTTTTATTTCTCGAACGAAAAAAAACTGTTAATTATTATGATGTTAAAACAATTTTATTTTCTGCAATTATTTTTCTAATGTTCATCAGGGCGTAGCGCATTCTGCCGAGAGTAGTATTGATGCTTGTGTTTGTCAGTTCTGCTATCTCTTTGAAAGTCAGCTCGTCATAGAAACGCATTTTGATGATTTCCTGTTGGTTTTCAGGAAGAAATACGATGATGTTTTTTAAATCCTCATGTATCTGGCTGAGAATCAGCTGTTCCTCAACATTGAAATCAGTTTCCTTAATGATATCAAAAATAGAAAATTCATCATCCATGTAAGATGTCTCAGACACAGTGATGTGTCTGGATTTTGCACGGAAATGGTCTATGATAAGATTGGAGGCGATTCTTTTAGCCCAAAGGATGAATTTGTCCTCCTCTGTATATTTTCCTTCTTTTAGCTTGATGATGATTTTTATAAAAGTATCTTGGAAAAAATCATTTGCCAAGTCATCATCTTTCACTTTATAAAAAATGAAAGAAAATAATTCCTGCTGATGCTTCTGAATCAACTTTGCTAAAGCCTGTTCATCACCTTTTTGATACTGTGAAATGAGGCAACTGTCAGATATCTTCATAACTCTACATTTTTTACAGAGAAGACGAATCTTCTCCCGTTATATCAATTATTGAAAATGTAGAATTTTACCTCATGTAATTTAGAATTTTTAATAAACTATCTTACAAAGTAAATAAAAATACACTGAAAAAGCAAATTTTTTGCTAGAAAATTACTCTTTTGCCTTTTTGGTTGAATTCTTGAAAGGTTCTGTTGGGATGTTAAAAGTAACTCCTAAACGAAATCCCTTTAATTCTTTTCCGTGAAGCGTTTGATTCGGATAAGAAAAAGCATACCCGCCAGTAATATCAAATAAACCGAGCAAACTTATCCCTAAATAAGGAGCAAAATACTTGGTGGTAGCCTCCACTCCAGCCATGTAATAATAGGCATGGGCGACATAGACCTCTTTTCTAGGATTGAATAAAATATCTCCGTGGACTTTTGGCATTATCGCAAATTTACCATTTGTAGCGCCTACCAGAGCAGATGCTCCGAGGCGAAAAGCCACATTATCAGTGTCTTTTTGGGTAAGGAATAATTTTCCGCCCACTTCTCCAAAACTTTGATTTTGGTAAGCGTATCCCACGCTAATCATCGTATATGAAGTATTCTGAGCATGGGAAAGGGAGAAACTGAATAAAAAAGCAAGGAGCAGGCTCCATTTGCTTTTTAATATGGATTTAGTAGCTTTCATTTTCGTTAGGGAAGTTTTGTTCTTTCACATCTTTTACAAATTGTCCCACAGCCGAGGTGATTTCAGAATAAAGGTCAAGATATTTTCTTAAAAATTTAGGTTTGAAACCTTCATTCATTCCCACCATATCTTGATAAACCAATACCTGACCATCGCAGTGAACACCCGCTCCGATACCGATAGTAGGAATGGAAATGCTCTCCGTGACTTGTTTTGCTAACTGGCTAGGGATTTTCTCTAATACTAAAGAAAAACAACCTAAACTCTCTAATAATTTAGCATCTTCGATGAGTTTCTGGGCTTCGGCATCTTCTTTAGCTCTGAGTTTATAACTTCCGAACTGATTGATACTCTGTGGAGTAAGTCCAAGGTGACCCATCACAGGAATCCCTGCATTCACGATTTTTTTGATAGAATCTGCGACTTCACTTCCGCCTTCTAGTTTGATGGCGCTCGCCCCTGTTTCTTTCATGATTCGGATGGCAGAATCTAGGGCTTTGTCAGGATTACATTGGTAAGAACCAAAAGGTAAATCTACCACCACCAAAGCTCTTTTTATTCCTCTTACTGCACTCTGTGCATGATAAATCATGTGATCAAGGGTGATAGGTAGAGTGGTGTCATATCCAGCCATTACATTGGCTGCAGAATCCCCCACCAAGATAGTGTCTATCCCACCAGCATCCAGCATTCTGGCAGTGGTAAAGTCATAAGCAGTGAGCATGGATATTTTCTCGCCATCCTGTTTCATTTTTCGGATGGTTTCTGTGGTTATTTTTTTTATTTCAGAATGTATAGACATAGTTTTTTATTTTTTAAATGAAAGACAAAAGTACATAAAAAAATAGGCATTAGCCTATTTTATGAAAATTTTAATTGTAATCTACATGACCCAGTTTTCTCAGTCTGTTATGGTCTAGTATTTTGATATTTCTTCCTTCAACCTCTATAAGCTGATCGGTTTTAAACTCAGAGATAAGTCTGATGGCGCTTTCCGTAGCGGTTCCTATCAGGTTAGATATTTCCTCTCTTGTCAAAGAGATTTTTATAAAACCTTCTGGGTCAGTTCCTAGTTTAAGCTCCAGCAGAAGAAGAATCTCAGCAAGTCTTTCTCTCACTGTTTTTTGCGCAAGGAGTGTGATAGTATTAGAATACTCTCCTAGTTCACAAGAAATCTTCTGAAGCATAGCGTAGGATAACTTCGGATTAGACATAAGTAATTTATGAAAAATCTCTGCAGAAATGAAAGTAGCCTGTACAGGAGACATCGCTTCTGCTGATGCACCGAATTCCTCCTCTGAAAGTAGTGAGCGGTAGCCGATAAGGTCGCCCTCCTTCGCGAAGCGTAGGATTTGCTCCTTCTTATTAAACCCCATTTTATAGAGTTTTATAGCACCTTTTTGTATGTAGAAAACACCTTTTGGCGTTTCACCTTCAGCGAAAAGTAACTTACCTTTTGGAATAGAAATAGATTTTTTCTCATCTAAATATCTCTGAAAATCTTCCTCCGAAAGACATTCCTGAAAAGACTTCTCACAGAAAATATTCTGGAAATTATGTTCTATTTCAATGTGATGTTCTATCAGCATAATTATATGATATTTGTCAGCAAATATAATAATTTTTTTTAAACAGCTAAATTTATTTAAATTTGGTTTAAAATTAATTTGTCTAATATTAAACAACTAACCGAAGGAGAAAAGGATTTTGTTTAATTGAGATATAAAATTACAATCTTTGTTTCAGCTGAGGTATTATTTGGTCTTTCCATTCATAAAAATCTCCTGCAAGGATATGCTCTCTGGCAGTTCTTACCAAATCTAGATAAAATGCCAAGTTATGAATGGAAGCAATCTGTTTTGCTAAATATTCTTTCGCTACGAAAAGATGCCTTACATAGGCCTTGCTGTATTCTCTATCCACGAAACTTGTCCCAAATTCATCCAATGGCGAAAAATCGTCTTTCCATTTTTGGTTTTTCATGTTCATCACACCGTTCCAAGTGAAAAGCATGGCATTTCTGGCATTTCGTGTCGGCATTACGCAGTCCATCATATCAATTCCCAGCCCGATGCTTTCCAAAATGTTCCAAGGTGTCCCAACACCCATTAGGTATCGTGGTTTTTCTTTTGGTAAAATGTCTGTAACGATGTCTGTGATTTCGTACATTATTTCTTCTGGTTCTCCTACAGAAAGCCCGCCGATGGCATTTCCTGCGGCTCCTGCTTCTGAGATGACTTCTGCGGAAATTTTTCTAAGGTCGTGATAGACAGAACCTTGAACGATTGGGAATAAATTCTGCTGATGTCCGTAGAGTTCTTTATTTGCTGATGTCCAGTCAATACATCTTTTCAGCCATCGGTGCGTAAGCTCCATGGATTCTTTGGCTTGGTTGTATTCGCATGGGTAAGGAGTACATTCATCAAAAGCCATGAAAATATCTGCTCCTATTTGTCGCTGGATTTCCATTGATTTTTCAGGAGAGATAAAATGATAGCTTCCGTCTATATGGGATTTGAATTTTACGCCTTCTTCGGTCATTTTTCTGCTTGCAGCCAGAGAAAATACCTGATAACCGCCGCTGTCGGTAAGAATAGGTCTGTCCCAGTTCATAAACTGATGCAGCCCTCCTGCTTTCTGCATAATTTCCATCCCTGGGCGGAGATACAGATGGTAGGTGTTTCCTAAAATGATTTGTGCTTTTATGTCTTCTTTCAGCTCTCGCTGGTGAACAGTTTTTACACTTGCCACAGTTCCCACAGGCATGAAAATAGGAGTTTGTATTTCTCCGTGGTCTGTGGTTATTTTCCCTGCGCGGGCTTTTCCAGTGGTATTTTTTTCAACTTCAAAAAAATTCTTCATAGAGCAATATTTTATTGTTCAGGTTTATTTTCGAATTTATTTTTCTTTAAATATTCATTCATTTTCGGGTCTTTCTCCAAAATTATTTTTTTAGCATTGTCGTATATTTCATTCAGACTTTTGGAGTCAAGGATATAATAATTATAGCTGTCCTTAAAATCACGAGCCGAGATATTATGCTTTTTCAAAACAAAAAGATTGGCATCTTCCAAGTCCATTTTGGGCTGAATCACATAGGCCTGCTCATAGATGGCAAAATCTGCTATAACTTCTGATAGTTTTTCCTTACTGATGAGGTTTTTGGGTTTTTCGGCAGAATTATTACAAGAAAATAACGCCAGAAAAAGAACCATTACAAAGATTTTTTTCATAGTTATAAAGTTCCGAATAATGATTTTAATTTTAATTTAATAACACCAAAAATGGCTTCGGTGATGATGCCGCCGTTCATTTTGGATTCTCCCTGCGTTCTGTCAGTAAAGATGATAGGAACTTCTACTAATTTTAGTCCTTTTTTGAATGCGCGATATTTCATCTCAACCTGAAAACCATAGCCTTTTAGTCTGATTTTGTCTAAACCGATGTTTTCCAGCGCTTTTCTCGAAAAACAAACAAAACCAGCCGTGGTGTCATGAATAGGAATTCCTAAAATGAATCTCACATATTTCGATGCGAAATAAGACAGCAGCACTCTGCTCATGGGCCAGTTGACCACATTCACGCCCTTGCAGTATCTGGAACCTATAGACATATCGGCATTTTGGCAGGCTTCCAATAATTTTGGTAAGTCATTGGGATTGTGTGAGAAATCGGCATCCATCTCAAAAATATAATCATAATTGTGACGGAGCGCCCAGCCAAAGCCGTGCAGATAAGCCTTTCCTAAACCATTTTTAGCTTTTCTAACGCTCAAATGGAGATGTGCAGGAAACTCATTTTGAAGGTTTTTTACAATCTCCGCAGTGCCGTCTGGTGAGGAATCGTCTACGACTAAAACATGAAAATCTTGTCCCAAAGAAAATATAGCCGAAATAATATCTCGGATATTTTCTTTTTCGTTGTAAGTGGGGATAATAACTAATTTTTTCATTCAGAATAAGGTGCAAATATAATCTTTTTTAAATCTTCAGGTTTAAAAATAATATAAAACCTTATTTTTGTTGAAATTTTTTTGGAGTGGTTAGAATCGTTGAAAACCATGATTGGGTTATTTTCACCCTTCTTGGGCTAGGAGTAGTATATTTGATTTTGTTTAACTGGATACAGAAAGAGGTTTCTTTTAAGGAATATCTCTTGCAGCCTTATGGAGAGGCTCAGAATAATGTGCTCAGCTGGATATTTGTCAGCGGTGTTTTCATTGTCAGCCAAGCTCTCCTGCTGGCTCAGTATATTCCTATTGTTCCTCGTTATGTGACGGATATTGATATTTCGGGCTGGGTTCTTAATAAGATAGGATTTATGATAATAGTCCTAAGTATTTATTATTTACTGAGAACGCTTCTTACTTTGCTGTTTTATAGAGCGATTGCTCAGCCTAAAAAATGGCTGATTTTGGGATTTTTGGCTCAGCGGTTTTATTTTATAGAATCTCTTATAATAATGATGGCGGTAATTGCTCATTATTATTTAGGAGTTGATAAGGAGCAGGCTTATATAGTATATGCCATTGCGGGCATGGTGTTTTTTGTGATAAAAAACACATGTTATTTCCTTCACAAAGAAAAGCCTTTGCCGAGGGAATGGTATTATAAAATTTTGTATATTTGCGCGCTCCAAATTTTGCCTATGCTGGCGGTTTGGAAATTTGTATTTTTATGAACCTATAAGGATAAATGATGAAAGTAAGGTCAATATTGGTATCACAACCGGCACCAAGTGCAGAATCATCTCCATATTTGGAGCTTATAAAAAAAGAAAAAATAAAGGTAGACTTCCGTTCTTTTATACAAGTAGCAGGAGTAGACGCCAGGGAGTTCAGACAGCAGAAAATAGATATTTCACAGTATACAGGGATAATATTCACAAGTAGAGGAGCTATAGACCACTATTTCAGATTGGCAGAAGAGCTTCGTTTCCAAGTGCCGGACAGTATGAGATATATCTGCCAGTCCGAAGCCGTTGCGAACTATTTACAGAAACACATTGTTTACAGAAAGAGAAAGATAAGTTTTGGAGAGAAAACTGTGGCGGACATGCTGCCTTTGTTTAAAAAATATCCAGATGAAAAATATCTTTTGCCGTGTTCTGATGTGATGGGAGATGATATCCCTAAGGTTTTGGACAGTGCTGGAATAGACTGGACCAAAGCTGTGATGTACAAAACGGTAAGTACAGACCTATCTGATATAAAACCCAAGGATTATGACATGCTCGTGTTTTTCAGTCCTCAGGGAATAAAATCTCTATTCAAGAATTTTGAAGATTTTAAACAAGGAGACAAAAAAATAGGTGTTTTCGGAGAAGGAACCAGACAGGCTGCGGAAGAGGCAGGACTGCGCGTGGATGTAATGGCACCTACAAAGGAAACTCCTTCTATGGCGATGGCGATAGAGAAATACATTTCAAATGGTAAATAAATATTATTTTTATTGTTTTAAATACTATTAGTTACTAACATCTCTCTTGAGCTAAGAGAGGTGTTTTTTATTAAAATCATTGAAAAATCACAAAAAAATAATACATTAGCGGTTATTTTTACACATAAAGGTTAAATCTATGAAACAACCACAAGCCAAAAAAATAGAAAAGAAACTCAGCATACACGGAGACCAGAGAATAGACAATTATTACTGGCTCAATGAGAGAGAAAACCCAGAGGTCATCGCTTATTTAGAGGAGGAAAATGCCTATTGTAATTTCATCATGAAGGACACGGAACAGCTCCAAGAGGAACTCTTCCAAGAGATGAGAGCCCGCTATAAGGAAGATGACGAGAGTCTGCCCTATTTCTTTAATCAATACTGGTATATCACCCGCTATCACAAGGGGGGAGAATATCCAGTTTTTTACAGAAAGCATCAGACTTTAGAGAACGAAGAAGAGCTTTTGCTCGATGTCAATATTTTGGCTCAAAATCACGATTTCTACGATGTGGGCGGAATTTCCGTTTCGCTGGACAATATGCTTCTCGCCTATTCAGAAGACATTACAGGAAGGCGAATTTATACCATCCGTATAAAGGATTTAAAACAAGAAAAAAACTTCTCGGAAGCGATAGAAAACACCACAGGGAAAATAGTCTGGGCAAATGATAATGAGCATTTTTTCTACATCAGAAAAGATGAAAGCCTTCGTGCGTTTCAGGTTTTTCGGCATAAGGTAGGAACACCGCAGGAGGAAGATGTTTTGATTTTTCATGAAAAAGACGAAGCCTTTGATGTAGGTGTTTTTAAGACCAAATCTTTGGAGTATATTTTTATCGTGAGTTCTTCTACGATTTCGGATGAGCATAGATTTATCCCAGCCGATAATATTTTTGCGGAATGGAAACTCTTCCAAAAAAGGGAAGAAAATTTGGAATATGCTGTAGAACATTACCAGAACGATTTTTATGTCCTGACCAATGAAGGGAAAGCCACTAATTTCAAACTGATGAAAACGCCACTTTCACAAACAGAGAAAGAACATTGGCAGGAACTGATTCCTCACAGAAAAGAGGTGCTTTTGGAAGGGTTTGAGATATTCAAAAACTATTTGGTTCTCGAAGAAAGAGAAAGAGGACTGCTTCAGATTAAAATTATTGATAACCAGTCGGGTAAATCATGGTATTTGCCCTTTAATGACCCTATTTATACCGCTTATATCGGATTAAATTTAGAGTTTGATACCGAAACTTTGCGCTATGGCTATGTCTCCATGACTACGCCTAACTCTACCTATGAGTATAATATGAAAACTCAAACCACCAAACTGCTGAAACAGCAGGAAGTCTTGGGCGGAAAGTTCCATAGTGAAAACTACATTTCTGAAAGAATATGGGCGCCTTCGCGAGATGGGAAATCCAGCATTCCGATTTCTTTGGTCTATCATAAAGACACGAAAAAATCTGCTGAAACTCCACTCCTGCTCTACGGCTATGGCAGCTATGGGCATACTGTGGATGCTGCATTTTCCAGCGTGAGGCTTTCTCTTTTGGATAGAGGTTTTGTCTATGCGATTGCCCACATCAGAGGAGGAGAATATTTAGGGCGAGAGTGGTACGAAGACGGAAAAATGCTCCACAAGAAAAATACTTTTTATGATTTCATAGATGCAGCAAGGTTTTTGGTGAAAGAAAATTATACTTCGCCAGAGCATCTCTACGCCATGGGCGGAAGTGCAGGAGGGCTTCTGATGGGAGCTGTGATGAACGAAGCTCCAGAGCTGTTCTGCGGCATCGTGGCGCAGGTGCCGTTTGTGGATGTGGTGACCACTATGCTGGACGAAACTATTCCACTCACTACAGGAGAGTATGATGAATGGGGAAATCCCAACGAAAAGGAATATTATGACTATATGAAATCTTATTCTCCTTATGACAATGTGGAAGCCAAGAGTTATCCTAACATTCTCATTACCACGGGACTGCACGACAGCCAAGTGCAGTACTGGGAGCCAGCCAAATGGACAGCCAAGCTGAGAGAGCTGAAAACAGATAATAATCTTCTGCTTTTCAAAACGGATATGACCTCTGGGCACGGCGGTGCTTCGGGGCGTTTCGAGAGTTTGAAGGAAGATGCTTTGGAATACGCATTTTTGCTGAAATTAGAAAAGAAAGTTTGATTCTTCTTTAATGACAATTTGGGTTTTAATTTTTTGAGCCAGCGGACAGATGAAAGAAAAAAATTATCTTTACATAAAATTATAAAGAATGCGAAAGATTAAAAACATACTTTTTTTCTCTATTTTAGTGAGTCTTTTGTATTCTTGCAAGGTTTCGGAAATGGTAAAAATTGATAATGTCTCTATGCTGAATGGCAGATATTATACGAAATCAGTGCCTCATAAAGAGAGCCAAGGAGAATACCAAAACCACTTGCTGAGGTTGTTAAATGTGATAGAGGACATTCGCCCTTCTTATTATATAGATTTTGAATTTGAGGATAATGAAAAACTGAAAATCTCTTATCCTATTTATAAAAATGATACGACTTTGGTAGAAACCAGATATCTTCATGGTAAAAAAAGGAGAAAATATTGGGAAGTTTATTTTGAGAACGAAAGTGTAAACATTCCCTTTATTTATGGGAGAGTCATAAAGGACAGGGTAAGGATAGGAAAGAATACTAAAAACCAGCTTTTGATGGAAAAATTCACCAATAATGAAGGCTGGGTACTGTTTTTAGGCGATGGCTATGCGCTAAAATCTAAAAATGTTTTTTATCATTACGAAGACTATCCTAACATAAAGCCTTTTGAGAAAGAGGGACTTTGGGGAGCTGTGCTCGGCGAAGAAATTGTAGTGCAGCCCAAGTATGAGATAACGGAAGTCTTTGAACAAAAATACATTAAAGCAAAAATAAACGAAAAATGGTCACTTCTAGACCAGAGAGGAAAAGAGATTATCCCGCCGAAGTATGATGATGTTTCAAACATTGATAGAGGAACAAAATCTGTGTTTTATGTAGTAAAAGATGAAAAAATAGGGATAGTCAATAAGCAGGGCGAAGAGATTACGCCCATAGACTATGATGTGATAAGCGAAGGCGAAAAAGAGGTTTTTGTTTTGACACAAGGGGATTTACGAGGAGTTCTTTTTAAACAAAAAATATTGGTGCCTTCTATTTATGAAAATATCAATGGTTATGGGCTGAAAATAGGACAATATAAAAACATGAAGCCGGGCAGAAGGTATTATAATGCGCAGAGAGATGGCAAAAAATATGTTCTAGATGACCAAGGGAACGAATATGAGCTGGAAGAAACCGAAATTCAGAGTATACGCAAGGCATTACTACATGGCATGTCTGCACCGAAATATTCCATTAAGCAGGAAACGGCGAGAAAAGTTTCACTAGACGAATGGAAAAAATAAAAGAAAAAAATCATGAATGAAGCAGAAATTTGGAAGCAAGTAGAGGAATTTTTTGTGAAAAATTTTGACACAGAAAAAAATCCTCCGATAGAGACATTATTGTTTTTGATAGGAATACAGGAGCTGGGCAGCGGCTGGCAGAAATACACAAAAGATGATAAAATCAATCTGATACACATCGCTGTGTGCAGACTGCTGGAGCCTTTTGGTTATTATAAATTTGAGGGTTATGATGAAGAAGGCTGGCCTAAATACGAAATCCTAGAAAATCTGCCGGAACTCAAAGCGAATGAACAGCAGATACTTATGAAAAAAGCTATAATTCAGTATTTCATAGATGAGGATTTGCTAGAAAAAAAATAGGTTTTATGAAAAATATTTTGTTAAAAATTTCGTTTTTAACATATTGTTTTTAATATTTGTGGTATAATATTTGTTTATATACAATAAAAGTAGGAGTTTTAACAAGATGTTGTAAATGAATAATCGTTTTATTCTGATATTGTCCTTTGCGATGACTATTTCATTAGTCATATTTATCTCATTGCAGTTGTATTGGGTTAGAGGTTATTATCGTGCTTTGGAGCAGGATTTTTCTAATAAGGTGCACAATGTACTGGAGATTACAACAAAAAAAATAGAAGGAATAGAAATAGAACAATATCTAAATGTAGAATATCCTAATTTTGGGAAGAGTGTAGTTTCTGTCAAAGGACAATCTGCCACAGAGACTTACATCCAGCAGGTGACAGACTCTGCCACAAAAAAACAAATACTTTTCTCTAAAAAAATCATAGAAAGCCAAAATATCCCAATATCAAAAAGCGGAGATAGTTTGGAACTGATGAAAATGTATACGGATGAAGGACAGGTCAATATCAAAAAAAATCCTGCCATCCCAGAAAAATTAACCACGGAAATCAACCAAACGGTAAGAAATAACACCTACCAGCTGAAACAATTCGCAAAGCTGAATGCCAACAACCTTCCCGTAGAGAGAAGGGTAAGCCTGAAAGTCTTAGATTCTGTGCTTACTAGGGAGCTGCATATGGTGGGGATTAGCGGAGATTTTGGATTTGCTATTTTGGATAAAAATAATGAGAGAACATCCATAGCAAATGATATTTTCAAAGAAAAAGAAGAAGAAAAGACACAGTATACCTATCCACTTTTTACCGATAGTAAGGATAGAACGATATATACCTTGTCTTTGGTTTTTCCGCATAAAGATTATTCTTTGGCAAGGAATAATTTTCCGATGCTGCTGGGAATGGCTCTCTCTCTTTTTACGATTTTGGGAATTTATATCATCTCGGTCAATTATATGATGAAACAAAAGAAAATAGCCGATATCAAGACGGATTTCATCAATAATATGTCCCATGAGTTTAAGACTCCTTTGGCAACGATTTCAGTCGCGACAGATTCATTGAATAACGATAAAATAGCCACCAATCCAGAGAAAGTGAAATACTACTCACAGCTGATAAAGCAGGAGAACATTAGAATGAAAAAGCAGGTGGAGAGCGTTCTGAATATGTCCAAACTAGAACGAAAGGAAATGCAGTTGTTTCTGAAACAGACCGATGTAAGGGAACTGATACGGAAACTCGCAGAGTCTTTTAGGCTGATTGTAGAGGAGCGAGGAGGAACTCTCACAGAGGACTTTACCGCAGAGAGATTTATATTAAAAGTAGATGAGTTTCACCTCTCTAATGCACTGATAAACCTTCTGGATAACGCGAATAAATACTCTCCTGAAAAACCAGAAATTAACATAAAAACCAGAAATGAAGGGAATAAATATGTAATAGAAATTTCTGATAAAGGAATGGGAATGGAACCTTTTAATAAGAAAAAAATCTTTGAAAAGTTCTTCCGCGAAGAGACAGGAAATGTACATAATGTGAAAGGACAGGGATTAGGTTTATCCTATGTGAAACGCATCATAGAGCTTCATGGAGGACAGGTTTTGGTAGAATCTACCAAGGGATTGGGAAGCACATTTACAGTGAAATTGCCAATGAGCTAAATAATTAACATTAAAATTAAGAAATATGAATAATAGAATATTGCTGGTTGAAGATGATCAAAGTTTTGGAGCGGTGCTAAAAGACTATCTTATGATGAACAATTATGAGGTAACGCTTGCAACTGATGGAGAACAGGGGCTAAAAGAATTCATGGAAAATGAGTTTGACATTGGTATTTTTGATGTCATGATGCCTAAAAAGGATGGATTTTCACTTGCAGAAGATGTTAAGCGAATCAATAAAAATATGCCTATCATATTTCTGACAGCCAAGAACTTACGAGAAGACATACTGAAAGGTTACCAGATAGGAGCGGATGACTACATCACCAAACCATTTGATACCGAACTTCTTTTGTATAAAATAAAAGCCATCTTGCAGAGAAGTACCGTGGTGGAAGAAGACGAGCAGGAGCATTTTAAAATCAGCAATATAGAGTTTGATTCAGTTTTGAGACAGCTGAAAGTCCATGATGCTGAGTATAAGCTATCTCCAAAGGAAAATGAACTCCTCAAAATGCTTTGTATGCACAGGAATGATTTCATGCCGAGAGACCTTGCGCTTAGAAAGATTTGGAAGAAAGAGAACTATTTCACGGCGCGAAGTATGGATGTGTATATAGCGAAACTAAGAAAACTCCTTAAAGATGATGAAGGTCTGGAAATCATCAATGTTCATGGAGAAGGATTCAGACTTTTGGTAAAAAATTAACACCAACTTTTATATATTAAAAAACACCTTTGCAAATTCTGCAAGGGTGTTTTTATTGTATAGATTATGATGTTAAAGTTTATTTGGCTTCCACACAGAAAACTCGGTATTGTGTAGAGATAGCGCCTTTGAATTTGGCTTTCACCTTTTTCAAGTCTGCTGCTGCCGATTCTTTTGAAAGGTAGCTCCCTGCCAATACTTTGTAGTTAGGTCTTAGAGAAGCGTCTATTTCTACTTTTATCGATGGGAAAGCTTGTCTAAATTCTGTTCTTAGGTTGTTGGCCTCTTCGGTACTTTTTACCACGCCTACTTGAATTTTATATCCTAAAATTCTAGGGTTTTTCTTACAGATTTCTGCTTGGGAAAGTGGTTTGGAGCTGGTGTCCTCGCTCACAGTTCTGGTAGATTTTTTCTTACATTCGTTTTCCATAGATGCGATGACATCATCTATTCTTTTATCCATCGTGATGGTAAGTTCATTCCCATTTATGCTGTCTTTTTTGGTAACAATCTGGGCATTTACTTTAGAAAAGCCGATAGGTAATAATATCAATAAAATTACTTTTAAAATATTTTTCATTATCTATAATTTTCAGCAAAAGTATAAATATAGTTTTTATTATTCAATATATTTCAATAATTTATTACTTTTGCATTCGTAATTTTTATAATATGAGAGGTTTATATTCTTACTTTCTTGTGATATTATTGGTTTTCACAAGTTGTAAAAAAGATACGGTGGACGGCTCTTCTATGAAGGCTTTTCAGTCTAGTATCAATGAAATGTCAACATCGCTGAGTACATTAGAACAGACTAAATTTAATGAAGCTTTGTACATCTTGAAAACCTTCGGCGTAGAAGGAAATACAGATATTCAGAAATTAGATGCATTAGCAAAATTAATAAACGGTAAAAAAGTTCCCGAAATCTTTGCTATGGCAGATGGAGTGGCACAAAAAAACAATGTGGAATGGTCCAGCACTTCTCCGCCAGATTTAGGAAATATGAACATTTTCCAAAATATCACAGCGACAGAAGTGGATCCTAATGACATTACAGCTTCAGCGCTGAATATTCTTATAACGCCTATAGATGGGAATGGAGTTTCAGGGGTGCGAGCACTGAGAGTTACGCCTAGGCTAGTGGATGACTCAGGAAATCCTATCGAGTTTTCTAATGCTGGATTAGAAACGATAATGGAAGTCTATAGCAACGGCGAAAAATTACTCACGGCTAAAAACCTGATGAGCAGTAATGAGTTCAAAGGATTTTACCTAAAAGTAGATGTTTTGCCGGCAGATAAAATCGTTGATTCTAAAATAGATATAAAAGTCAGCGTAAAAACTACTAAAAAAACATATCAGCTTCTGAAAGCAGGAGTTTTAGTAAATAAAGAAAGCCTGAAACCTGCCGAAGAAACTACTGAAGAAGAGAAAAAGGAAAAAGAAGAAACTAAAACTTCTACTGACTCAGAAACAGGAGAAACTACTGAAAACAAAGACCAAAATTCATCATCATCTTCTTCGACTACATCATCTTCTCCAAAAGTAAAGCCTGAAGTTGTGGTAGATAAATTTTTAAATAGAATTGGAAATCAGAGCCTTAGGTCTGCTTACGAATTGGTAGACAACCCGAACTGGGGTTCTTACGATAAGTTCTCTAATCCTAATACAGGTTTTGGGGCAGTGAAGTCCGTTGAGGTTAAAAACATTTCCGTGAAATCATCTTCCGATAAGGCAGCGAGTGTAAATGCTGTTTATCAAATCGTAGACAAAGAAGGAAAAAGCATCATGCTGAATGTTTCCTATGGTCTGAAACAAGTGGATGACAGCTGGAAAATATCAAGTTATAAAGTAAATTCATCAGAAAAGAAATAAAAAACCATGGCAAATCAAGAACTAATCACAAAATTAGAAAATACAATAACAAACATTCCTGACTTCCCAAAGGAAGGAATACAGTTCAAAGACATTACACCCATTTTCCTCAATCCTAAATTATATGAGGAAGCAGTCGATGAAATGGTAAAATTCAGCAGAGGCAAAGTGGATGTAGTCTGCGGGATAGAGAGCCGTGGTTATATTTTCGGTATTGCTATCGCTGTGAAACTCGGAGTTCCATTTGTTTTGATAAGAAAAAAAGGAAAGCTTCCTCCGCCATTCATCGCAGAAAAATATGATTTGGAATATGGCACAGCCGAGATAGAAATGAAGACAGACCAAATCCAAGAGGGGCAAAGAGTTCTAATCCATGACGACCTTCTGGCAACAGGTGGAACGGCAGCAGCAGCGGCAAGGCTGGTACAGAGACAAGGCGGAAAAGTTACACAGTTTAGTTTTCTGATAGAATTGAAAGATTTAGGAGGAAGAGAAAAACTGGAACAGATAGATGGTGCAGAGGTGTTTAAAATCTTAGAATATTGATTAAAATTTGTAAATTAGTCTGAAAATCTTAAATTTGCGAATTAAACTTAGTAGAAACTATGTCAAATAAAAAGGAAATAGAAGGAAAAGAAACGGTTGAAATTTTTCAGGAATTGGACCAAAATGTGGTTCGTTCAGAAAAATTCATTGAGAAAAATGCTAAAAAAATAGGTTTGGCTTTTGGGGTTGTTGTCTTGGGAGTTTTGGGATATTTTGGTTATCAGCATTTTGTGGTTGATCCAAAGAACGAAGAGGCTACGAAGGCTTACCTTACAGCTCAGAAAAATCTTGTGGAAGGAAAAGAAGATTTGGCTCTGGGAGGAAAAACTGCAAATCCAGGATTTAAAGGAACTGCAGAAAATTTTTCTGAAACTAGTGCTGGAAAACTTTCAGCCTATAATGCAGGATTGATAGAGTTTAGCAAAGGGAATTACCAAAAAGCGTATGACCTGTTAGACGAGTTTTCTTCTAAGAACAAAACATTGGTAGCGCTGAAGCACGGAGCAATGGGAGATTGTATGGTGAATTTGAACAAAAATGATGATGCACTTTCTCAGTTTGAAAAAGCTATTTCTGCTTCGGATGATGAATACACATCATATTACTTCACGAGAAAAGCTGGAATGCTGGCACTTTCATTAAAGAAAAATGATGTTGCTAAAAAATATTTCACAACGATAGAAGAAAAATATCAGGACTATGATGGTGGCGCATCTGATGCGTACATAGAAATGGTAAAACATTTTTAAATAAAAAAAGAATAAAATGGCGACAGTAAACCTTTCGGATTATAAGCCGCTCCAAATAACAGATGCCGATGATTTTACCATCGGCATTGTGGTTTCTGAGTGGAATGATTTTGTGACCTTTAATCTCCGAGATGGAGCAGAGGAAGTTCTGAAAAAAGAAGGCGTGAAACCAGAAAATATTAGAATTTACTATGTTCCTGGTGCGTTTGAGCTGAGTTTCGCTGCGATGCAGCTCTGCAAGAGCGGTCGGTTTGATGCTGTGATAGCTATCGGCTGTGTTATTCGCGGAGAGACATCGCATTTTGATTATGTTTGTTCAGGGGTGACGCAGGGAATTAAGGACTGTAACACGCAAACAGATGTTCCGGCTATTTTCTGTGTTTTGACAGATGATAATAAGGAGCAGTCCATCGCGAGAAGCGGTGGAAATCTTGGGAACAAAGGTGTCGAAGCAGGAGTGACAGCTTTGAAAATGATAGATTTTAAAAGAAAATTAAGCAACTCATAAAAACATTTCATGAAACTGAAACCATTCGTTTATTTAGGAATAATATACATTGTCATCTCTTTTCTATTAAGATGCATTTTTATTTTTCATCCGATAACTACTACGGAATTTGGTGTTTTGGATGTTGTTAAAATGTTTTCTTTGGGATTGCTTTCGGATATTTTTGTCTTCATTATAGCAAGTGCGATATTGTACATCTATCTGCTTTTCTTGTCAAATCAAAAGTATGAAAGACCGTGGGGGCAGATTATTTTATCCGTATTTGTAGGTTTATTCCTTTATATATGGTTGGTTCCCAATAATATAGCGAGACAGTACGGAGGCGTAGTTCCAGAGATTGTTTTATCATTTTTAGGATTAAAAACATTTCTCTTTGGGATGATGTTTTTCTTTCCGAAAAGAAGGGTTCAGTTTAGAAATATATTGTATTTCATCACGATTTTCCTTTATGTTTCGGTCATTGTTTTCAATGCGGTGAGCGAGTATTTCTTCTACAATGAATTTGGGGTGAGGTATAATTTTATCGCGGTAGATTATCTCATTTATACCAATGAGGTTATTGGGAATATTCTAGAAAGTTATCCTGTGCTTCCTTTGTTTTCGGGGGTTTTCATCGTTTCGCTGGCGCTTACGATTTGGGTTTATCTCAAGACAAGAAAAGGGCTTTTAGATTTGCCAAATATCTTTATCAAAGGGCTTTCGCTTGTGGCTTATGGAATTTTGCTGGCTGCGAGTGTATTTGCTTTATCTAAAATAAAACTAAATTCTTCAAATATATTCCAAAACGAAATTTCTGCAAATGGACTAGTCAAATTCTATGACGCGTTCAATAATAAAGTTTTGGATTTTGATGTCTTTTATCCTACGATGAACACACAAAAGGCTTTAAATGAAGAGCTTGGCCGACTGCATACGGACAGGCTGCCGAGGATGATAAAATCCGACAGTGCAGAAATCACGAAAAATGTGGTGCTTATTTCCGTTGAAAGTCTTTCTGCGGAATTCATGGCGATGTATGGGAACAAGGATAATGTCACGCCGTTTTTGGATAGCTTGTCACAGCACAGCCTTGTTTTTACTAATTTGTATGCCACGGGGAATAGAACAGTTCGTGGTTTGGAGGCGCTTACGCTTTGTATTCCGCCGACAGCTGGGGAAAGTATCGTAAAAAGAAAAGATAACAAAAACAAATTCACCACGGGAAGTGTCTTTAAATCAAAAGGTTATAATGTCAAGTATCTTTATGGTGGATACAGTTATTTTGATAATATGAAAGATTTTTTCGGAGGAAATGGCTATGAAATCGTAGATAGGGATAATTTCAAACCAGAAGAAATTGTTTTTGCGAATATTTGGGGAGTGAGTGATGAGGATATGGCAAGAAAAGCCATAGAAACGATGAACGAAGATGCCAAAAAAGGCAAACCGTTTTTCCATCACTGGATGACAGTGAGTAATCACAGACCGTTTACCTATCCAGAAGGCAGGATAGATATCCCCGGGACAGTCAAATCCCGAGATGGAGGAGTGAAATACACAGACTATTCCATCAAAAAATTCTTCCAAATGGCAGAAAAACAGCCGTGGTATAAGAACACTGTTTTTGTAATCGTTTCAGACCACTGCGCATCGAGTGCTGGTAAAACAGAGCTTCCTATGGATAAGTATAGAATTCCAGGGATGATTTTCTCGCCAGAGTTCGTTAAGCCACAGAAGTTCAATACCCTCATGTCACAGATAGATGTGATGCCTACGCTTTTCGGATTGCTGAATTTCACTTATCAAAGTAAATTCATAGGACAGGATGTGTTTTCAGAAAACTATGTTCCGAGGGCTTACATCGCGACTTATCAGGATTTAGGATATGTGAAAGATGATAAACTGACCATCATTTCGCCAATTAAAAACATTAAACAATATCAGCTGAAAGAGACGCCAAACAAAGAGCAAAAGTCAGGAATAAATATTTTCTATGAAGAACATCTGCTAAAAGACAAAGAAGTAGATAAAAATATAACCAATCAAACGATATCAACTTACCAAGCAACTTCTTATTGGTTGAAAATGAATCAGTTAAATATTAAATAGGTTTTTAATGCACTAGTTTACAATATGATAAAAATTGAAAATGTAAATTGGTTATCAAAAATAGCTCAAGAAGCAGAAGTTTGCTTGTCTGATGGATATTTTCAGATAGTATGTTTTTCACAGCCATTTTATCATGAAGTAAAACTTCCTTTATATGCTATAAATACAAATAATATAGTGTGTTCTTTCGAAAGAAAATACTCAGTTGAGAAAAAAGGAGAAAGTTTTGAATATAAATTCTCAGGAAAAGTTATTGATAAAGAACATATAAAAATAGGTAGGTTTATTATTCGATTGGATGTTCCCTTGCCTAAAGACATAGAAGAAGGGTATATATCATTTGAATGTGAGCGGATAGATATTTGGTGAAAAAAACAAATTAATTAATGCAAAAAGTAGATAAAAATATAACCAACCAAACAAACGATATCAACATATCAAGCAACTTTCTATTGGTTGAAAATGAATCACTTGAATATTAAATAGGTTTCTAATATATAGATTTACGATATGATAAAAAAGCTTGGAATAATCTTTACTATCGGAGTTGTCATTTTAGGAATTGTGGTGTATGCAGGTCATAAAATAGAAAGATCTTGGATTGAAGGAGAATTTGGAGTCGATATGAGTAATATGAATATTGATGAAAAATACAGAGAAGAAGAATGGGCGCCAAATGGAGATGGGGAGAAAACAATAATCTTGACATATGACCAGTTAGACAGTAGTTTTATGAAATTGAATAAACTTCCAATTAAAGAGGATTTGCCTCCGAATGGAATACCAAAACAATTTCTAAATATTACTAATGGATATTATAAATATGTCGTAAATGAGAATGATGACAGAGATTTTGGAATACTAATAGTAGATACTACCCGAAAAGAGATATGCATATATAATCAGATTTTTTAAATAAGGGTAATTGTTAAAATTCTAAAAACAAATTTACATCATGGTAACAAGAAGCCTCTTTTCTGGAATATTATTGGTGTGTGTTTCTTGTAGTATAATTCACACTGATAAAGAAATAGACTGTACAAATGATGAAAAAATAGATAAAATAAATACAAATTTTCTCTATATGGAGGAGCTTATAAAGCTTAATCCTAAATTAGGTCCAAGAACAAATATAGAAACATACATTGAGTTTAAAGATAATGGACAAGTTATTTATTATTATAAACAAAATGGAGTAATAAAGAAAACACCACCAAAATATGAAAGAGGATTTTATTTTGTAAAAAAAGATAAATTATATTTTAAGAGCTTCTTCACCCATCCACAAGGAGGTGGCTGGGTCAAATCTGTTTTATCAAGAAAGAAAAATGACACTTTGTATTCTAGACGATTAGAAAATTGTGAGGAAGACTATATCTACATACCTATTCTTAAAGAATCGGTTATTATGGAAAAATAGTTTTATCTTTATATAAGATTCGTTACGATGGTAAGGCATAAATTATATGGAATAATAATCCTAACATTATTTACCTCTTGTGAGATAATTGGGAAGAGATATTTACAAGATGAAATGACCCAAGTTCCCACAAATAACAAAATATTTAACCGAAAAAATAGAAATATGCCAAAAGAAATAGATACTAATTATATATATGATTTAGTAGCTGTCGGTTATTGCGATAAAAATTTTGAACGGACTAGAGAATCACCAGTTTTAGGAGCTTATTATATTCAATTTTATAATAATGGCGCAGTGAGGTTCATCAATTATTTAGAACCTAATCCCGAAAAGTCAGGGAACAGAGGAGCGTTTTATATAAGAAATGAAAAGATGTTTGTTGATAAATTTGGATTATCTTCGGATAGAAGCGGAATTATATATCCATATAGATTAAAAGTAGAGGGAGATTATATTTATTTACGAAGATTTCAGAAAGTGTTCTTTTCTGAATCTTCAGAATCGCTATGTTTTGTTTATAAAAAATCTGATGAAAAGATTCCAGAAGACTGGCAGAAATACCCAGCGGAGTGGTGAATAGGAAATTAGTCATAAATTTTTCATCTTATAAATCAGTGAGTTAAACGATTAGGTATAAAAAAGACAAAAAAGTACTTGCGTGGTA
>JABCPE020000003.1 GCA_013333255.2 Flavobacteriaceae bacterium
TGAAAAAACTAATTTTATTACTCACTATTTTATTATTATCAAATTGTAGTTTTATGGATGAAAAATATGAATGGGGACCTTTCGTATCTGTTCCCGTAGGTTTTCCTGTGCGTATATACACAGGGCGTGTGGGAGAACAAAGTATAATGAGTGATTTTAGAGCATCATTAGAAAAAGGCTGGGGATATGCTGGAACAGCCAATTCCTCAGAAAAACAACTCCCCAAGGACATAGATATCATCTGGTATTCATATGTAGAAGACTGTTTCTATAGAGTAAAAGCAGATTTAGACTACCCTAAGCTGCTAAAACTTTTTAGAGAAGGGTATAAAAAAAGAGCTCGTAATTTAGAAGCTTTTCCTAAAGGGTATGGAGAGGAGACCTTTAGAACATTTGTCGTAGGACTTGCCCCTGGCGGTGTGGTGGTAGTATGGGTAGAAGGCCCGATGCGGCAGATAGAAATAGGCCGTTTCCAAGCAGAGAAAATAAACCTAAAACAGCCAGAAGGCTTGGATGACCATGATGCATTAATCTTTTCTGAACAAGAAAGAAAAGAAACTTTGGAAGATGAACGCTTCCGTCCTAAACATATCCGTGAAAAGCCTACCCCTTTCGGGCTGTGGGATGATTATAGAGATATAAAATACCCTTGGTATCCTACTTTTGAGTTTTATAAGGGTGCAAAAATAGGGGATGTTTTTATAGAATATTTTAACCGAGAAAAGTGGGATACTTTTTATGATGAAATGACACTGGAAACTCCTGCTCGTAAAAACTATTCCAGCAGTGAAATCACAATAATTCCAGATATTTTTTATCAAAAAGGAGAAGATATCTCTGATAAAAAATATCCACTGCCAAGAGCACTAAGATTTATATACAAAGCCAATAATGGTATAAAGTATTGGGGAACATATGATTTTGACTGGGAAGAAAACAAGAAGGTTTTTGCAGAGTTTTTTAAAATGTATCCCAACACAAAAAGAGCAAGGCTGAATATCAGAGTAAATAGGGATAACAGCCTGTTTACCATTCGTTTAGAAAACGAGAAAGGAGATGGAATATTTTTCCCTTTTCATAGGGAGAGATTAGATTTAGATGACACTTATGATGATTATCCTACACTTGATTAATGATAAAAAATATTACAATGGGGCAGACTTATGTATATAACAGCGGTTCATTTGATAAAGAAAATTCAAAAGAAATTTTCTTGGAAGCAGGATTGTTCTTTGATGGAACAAACAACAATCATAGAAATGTAGAAATTAGGAAAAAGGTACTATTATGAAAAAATATATTCTATTAAGCATGGTTGTTATCATATCATCTTGTGGTGGTAATAGTGGTTTTAAATACTATGAAGGACATATATACAATAGGAATAAAAAGCCTCTACCAAACATAAAAGTATGTAGGGGATATAAATTAACGGCCTGCACTACGACCGATGCAAACGGCTATTTTAAACTAAATATGACCCCTAATTTCATAACGGACCTAATTATTTTCTATAAGGAACAGCCGATAGATACGATAATAACTGCTTGGACTTTACATGGAGAGTTAGATAGGTATTCTTTTATCGAAGGTAAGAATGATACCCTATTCATAGACATGTCAAAATATGAAAAATAGAGGATTTTGGCTGAGTAAAATTGATATAAAATGATTTTTTTTATTATATATATTATAGTAAGTTTAGTAATTTTATTAAACAAACGAATAACTAAGAAAACAAAAATAATATTATTTATATCTTTTTTAGTAATATTTTTGGTGATAATGTTTTTTGTGTTTTTTCTTTCATTTGATGCGGATTTAGAGGAAAGAATTTTAATAAAAAGAGGATTACAGAAATAGATGTAACGACCTCTGGAAAATATTGGAGTGGTTTAAAAGAAAAAACATCCATATTTATAGACATATCAAAAAAAATAGGGGTTTTGGCTGACAGGAACAAAAGGCAAAAAGAAAAAAACGGCAGAAGTCTCATTTAGAACAGAATATGCGGAAGTAAACTGGGTAGATGTGCGGATAGACCAAAATAACAAACGCATAGACACCACCCTTAGGGTAAACCTAAAAGACGGCGGAGCAGAAGGGCTAAACTGCAGTAGTAAAACAGTAAGAAAGAGTGACTATGAAGAAGCCGCACAAAGAATGGAAGTACAAAATCCTATAGAAGAAGATTTTACACTTACTTTTTGTGATTGGCATAAAATCCCCCAGAAAGATATTAGAAGAGAACAAAAAGAGCCTATAAAAGAGAGAACCAGAAGTTTTCAAGATTTAGAAAGACTGGCTTTGGAAGGGATAAGCTATCACTGGGGGAGAAATAGAAATCATACTGTAGCAAAAAATGTGGAAATAAATAGTGAGAAATACGAAGTTTTTGTAAATCCCATAAATACGCAAAATAAAGCTATGGATGATGTTAGTTTAATCTATAATACGAATAATGACTGGATGCGTTCTGGTAACCCAGGTACAGTTACGGGGTTTATTTCTGCTGTTGGCAACATCTTTTCACGAGAGGCTGTATGCTATAATGTAGGGTATATAAAAGACTCTAATGGATGGGAATATGTAAGTGAAAAACACGAAGATGTTATTTTTAAATTAACTGCTGCCCACGAAATAGGACATGAAATACTGAAAGCCTTTGGAGATGTATATTATTCCTATGGGCATAAAGACACCGTAAATACAGTAACCCAAAAAATAAAAGATGGTATCCCAAAATATCCATCAACAGGAGAAATAGATCTAATGAAATATTATCAAAATTATTATGATATACCGAGAACAATAGCTTCTAAGACAGATGTTCTGGGATTACTTTGGCTCACTAAAATTAAAATAAAATGAAAAAATATATTCTATTAAGCTTGTTTGTTATCATATCATCTTGTGGTGGTAATAGTAGTTTTAAATACTATGAAGGGCATATATATGATAGAAATAAAAAGCCTCTACCAAACATAAAAGTATGTAAAATGTATCATACCCCAACTGACTGCACCATGACCGATGCAAACGGCTATTTTAAAATAAATAAAGACCCTTCTTCCGTATCAAAATTAATTATTTTCTATAAGGAACAGCCCATAGATACAATAATAACTCGTTGGGCACAGGGTGGAGAAAGGCTCGTGTATAGTTTCGTAGAGGGTAAGAAAGACACGCTATTCATAGACATGTCAAAATATGAAAAATAGAGGGGTTTGGCTGACTAAAATAAATGTAAAATGAAGAAAATATTGTTTCTTACTTGAGCTTTTTTACTATTCTGTTGTAAAAACAGAAAAATAAATTTTTATGAAGGATATATCTGTGATTTGCAAAAAAATCCAATTGAAAACCTAAAAGTATATGGTAAAGATGATTTGTATATTTTTAGTTATACGAATGAAAAAGGATATTTTAAAATGGAAAAAACAGACAACTGGATAGAGCACTTCCTTATGATAGAGCGAGATAATATCATTATTGACAGTATTCAAATTGTCAGAACATCAGGAGGAGAAAGATTAAATTATTATTTCGTTGAAGGCAGGAGTGATACGCTATTTATAGACATGTCAAAATATGAAAAATAGGAGTTTTTTTGGCTGACTAAAATAAATGTAAAATGAAAAAATATATTCTATTAAGCTTGTTTGTTATCATATCATCTTGTGGTGGTAATAGTGATTATAGTGATTTTAAATACTATGAAGGGCATATATATGATAGGAATAAAAAGCCTCTACCAAACATAAAGGTATGTAGGGGACATAAACTAACAACCTGTACTATGACCGATACAAACGGCTATTTTAAACTTGATATGAGACCTACTTTCATAACATACTTAATTGTTTTCTATAAAGAACAACCGATAGATACAATAAGACCTGTTTCGACATATGCTGGCGAAAGGCTCACATATAATTTCGTAGAGGGCAAGAAAGACACGCTATTCATAGACATGTCAAAATATGAAAAATAGAGGGGTTTTGGGATTGCTTTGGCTAAGTAAGTTAAAAACTTTATTAGTTGTAGTTTTATTTACTTTGATTAGCTGTGAACCTTCTTATTGTGATGGTTATGTATATGATAGGATAGAAAACAGACCTCTGTCTGGTGTAAGAATAACGGATACTCAAGGGGAAATCCGTATATATTCTGATTCGAGAGGGTATTTTAAATTTCCAAAAGAAAATTCAGCTGCACTGGTGTTTTATAAAGAACCTCATTATTCAGACACAATAGAGGCTTTCTATATACAAAGAGGAGAAAAATTAGTCACAAGATTTAAAGGAGAAACTATATTTTTATTAAAGAAAAAAGATAGAGATTCTATTTTAAAATCAATCAAATAATAGGATAATGTTTTTGTGTTTTTCTTTGGTTTGATGCGGGTTTATAGGAAAGAATTTTAACAACTCGCAAAGGGAAATCGCATTAAAAAAAACAATAGCTTCTGAGACAGATGTTCTGGGATTAGTATGGCTAACTAAAATAGAAATAAATGAAGGTTATTAGATTTCTTATAATGGTTGTTTTAATGGCTTCCTGTGAAAATAAAACATATGTAATCTATAATGCAGTAAAAGGAAGAGTAGTTTCTGCAGAGAACCAGTCTGTGATAGCGGCAAAAATTTATGTAGATAAATTTGCATCGAACGCTTTTGTATTAGAAACGGATAATAACGGCTGTTTTTTCGTAGATGGAAAAATGCTGCCATATAAATATCTGAGAAAGCAGAATCAACTATCATATAATATTCATGTAGAAAAAGAAGGATACATCAAAAAAATAATTTATGTGAAAAAACTAAAAGGAGCTAGTGAAAAAATGGATACCATTGATTTAGGGAATATTTATTTAGAAAAATCAGGAAACATCAGCCCACGAAAACAGGAATAAATTAGTATAAATAAAAACTTTTCAGGCTCAAAACAAGTGTAAAATGAAAATATTAAATTTCGTGTTTCTTATCATAATACTTTTTAGTTGCGATAATAAAAAATATATTTTAGCTCCTCATATTAAGGGTAAACTTTACTCAAAAACCACTAACAGCCCTATAGAAGGAGTGGAAATATATAATGATAAGTTTTCCAGTTTTTTTATGGATACTATAAAAACGGATAATGAGGGAGGTTTTATTACGCCTGATTTTGTGGTGAAAGGCTATGGAGGAGTTAGAGATAATAGATATATGACTAAAATACATCTTTATTATTTAAGCAGGGAAGGAATTCATAAGGTAATAGACGCAAAGGAATATTATGAATATAAGTTTCATAAAAGAGATTATCATAAAAAAGACACTATTGATTTAGGGATTATTTATTTTGAGGATTTGGAGAATATTGATGATAAAGAACCATGAAAAAAAGGATATTTGGAGCAATAGTTTTTTTGTTTATGATATCATGTAGAACCAATCAAGCAGGAAGTTTTACAGAGGGCTATGTCTATGATAAAAATACAAACAAGGCAGTAACAGGAGCTTCTGTATGTATCTGGGAAGGGTATGAAAAAGGTTTTTTAGAAGTTACTAAAACTGATTCAGAAGGATATTTCAGTTTTAATGAAAAAAAGAAAATCGTATTAGGGAATAATGGAAAAGATTTGGCTGTACAATTTATCATTAGGAAAGAAAATATGATTTCTGATACCCTTATTTCATATCCCAATAGAGACACTATAAGAATAGATACGATTTACTTACAAAATAGGTTTTAAAAATTAAAATAAAATGAAATCCAGATTGTTACTTATTCTTGTTTTCCCTTTTTTATTAGGGTGTAAAAAAGAAATCCTGATATTACCTTATACAAAGGGATATATTTACTCCAAAAAGAAAGGAAAACCTATCGAAAATGCTGCTTTCTATAGTCCGTATATAGGGAGTAAATTTAGAAATGATATTTTAGTAAAAAGCTCTGTAAGTAGTGATGATAATGGTTTTTTCTTTTTAAATCAATGGAAAACAAAAATAAATCCCAAAGATACTCTCTCCAAAACAAATATTTTTTATGTGGAATATAATGATGAAGTAAGAAAAGTACATGTGAAAAAACCTATCACAGAAAAAGACACCATTGATTTAGGAATTATTTATTTTGAGGATTTGGAGAATTTTGATTATGAAGAACCATGAAAAAAAGGAAGTTTTATTAGGGAATATTTAGAAAAATCAGGAAATATCCCCCCCACGAAAACAGGGATAAATCAGTATAAATAAAAACTTTTCAGGCTCAAAATAAATTTAAAATGAATAAGAAAATAATATTATTATTTATAGGATGTATCTTTTTAATTGGTTGTAATACAGCAAAGCAAAAAGAGGAGCTAATATGGAAAATTTCAGAAAGAGAAGTTTCAATTTCTTTGGGAAAAGCATTTGATAATTCTCATAAAGATGTATTCGTAATAAATATTCCAATAGAATTTGATTTAAATATTAATCATTCTAATATAAAACATGTCAAATTTTATTATAAAACCATTAATGAAACTTATGGGAGTGAGGGATATCATTATGTTATTTATAATGGAGATACAGGAAATCCTATTTTTGAAAAAGGACAATGGGGGTATCCTAACTATCCTCACTCTATTTATATATTAGATAGAAGATTTATTATTAATGATGAACAAGTAAATAATTTATTGAAGGCATACAAAATTAATCGTTCTATAGATGATATCAAAAGAAGTAAAGATACTATACATCTTACTTCATATGACAAATTTAGAAAAGAGTACCCTAATTTTATTCAAAAAATGGATGTAGTACCAGATTCATTGTTCATGAGGGTTGTTTCTGAAAAAGGAGAAATAAAACGAATCAGAAAAAAAATAGAGTGGTAGAAAATGTATAATAAGAAACTATTAATCAGTTTGTTATATGTAATTTAGCTGGTAAGTTGTCAAAAGTAACAATATAGAAGTTTTTCTTAATGATGAACCATTGGAGGTGGAGAGAGGGGGCAGATATTGTATGTTTCTCTTATTTCCATAATTTTTATATATTTGTTGTTAATTTGTATTTATATTTAAAATATAGCTATATTTATATTGCAATACATGGGATGGAAAAAATAGATGTGAAGATATATTTAGTAGATAGGATTAAATAAATGATAAAATACCACGCACAGTTTTTATTAGACAAAGAAAAAGACAACCCCACTGCCAAACTCCGTTATAGGATAAAATGGAGTGGGTTTATTGTTGCTTTTAATGTAGGTTATAGAATAGAAGTTGATAAGTGGAGTAAGGAAACTCAACGCTGTAAAATAAACACTACACACGGAAAAAAGAAAATTCCTGCTAATATAATTAATAGGAAAATTCAAGAATATGAACGAGCCTGTGAAAAGGTATTTTTATCATTTGAAAAAGAAAATAAAATCCCTAATGATAATGAATTTAGAGCTGAATTTAATAAAGAAATAGGCAAGGAAAAGAAGAGTGAAAATGAGTTGTCATTTTTTGAAGTTTATGATTTATTTGTTAAGGAGGAAGGGAAGAAAAATGTATGGACAAAGGCAACTTATCAAAAGATGGAAACTCAAAAGCGGTATCTTTTAGAATTTGATTCCAATATAAGTTTTAAAGATTTTACAGAATCTAAACTGATAGAGTTTCAGTATTATTTGCAAGAAGAATTGAAACTTAAAAATTCAACATTATTAAAAAGGTTTTCATTTTTGAGATGGTTTTTAAGATGGGCATTGAGAAAAAAGTATATTTCGGATAATACTTTCGAGACATTTAGACCCAAACTGAAGACGACACAGAAAAAAATCATATTTCTTACCCAATCCGAACTTGAAAAATTGAAAGAATGTAATATTCCTTCTCAAAAACAATATCTTGAGAGAGTTAGAGATGTGTTTCTATTTCAGTGTTTTACAGGGCTTCGTTACTCTGATGTAGCAAACCTTAAAAAGAGTAATATCAAAGATGATTCTATTCATATTACAACGATAAAGACAACAGATAGTTTGGTAATTGAATTAAATAAATATAGTAAAGCTTTAATAGAAAAATATAAAAATTTGGAAGGTGATAAGGTTTTTCCTGTGATAACAAATCAAAAAATGAATGATTATCTAAAAGAGCTTGGGGAGTTAGCTGAAATAAATGAAATAATAAGGGAAACTTATTATAGAGGGAACAAAAGATTTGATATAGAAACACCAAAATATGCTTTATTAGGCACACATGCAGGGAGGAGAACATTTATTTGTAATGCTTTATCATTGGGTATTCCACCACAAGTTGTTATGAAATGGACAGGACATAGTGATTACAAGGCAATGAAACCATACATTGACATTGCTGATGAAATTAAAATAAATGCAATGGAAAAATTTAACCTTTTATAATTAAAAACATATATTATGAATATCAAAAACAATAACCTGAGAAAAATTAGAAGAGAAAAAGACTTAACTCAAGAGTATATGGCATTTGAACTAGGTATTAGTCAAAAAGCCTATTCAGATATAGAGAATGGAAAGACAAAAATCAATTAGAATTGGGAACTTAAAAATAAAAAGTCTCAAAAATAGAGAGAGTCCCTGATTAAAAAAACAGGGACTTTTTTAGGGTTAGTCTATGGTATTTTATGATAATTTATCACAATTACAATTTGATATAATTCATTGATTTTGAGTAAAATGATACTTTATGGTGGTTTATTATAATATAAATAAAATCCCTGTGGGTCTACACTCAAAACTCTCTGAATTTCAGAGAGTTTTTTTATTTTTATTATAAATTTGATTCATAAGGAAATAAAAGTGTTTATAAATTTTAGCAGGGAAATGATTTTTTAATTCATCAGAAATCATTATTTTTGGCATCAAAATATAAACTATGAATTCTTACAAAAATCCTCTTGAAGAGCGCTATTCCAGTGAGGAAATGCTTTATAATTTTTCACCTGAAAATAAATTTCGCACTTGGAGACAGCTTTGGATTGCTCTTGCCGAAATCGAAAAAGATTTAGGATTAGATATTTCTGATGAGCAGATAGCACAGCTGAAAGAACAAGCCCAAAATATAGACTTTGCGAAAGCGGCCGAATACGAAAAGAAATTCCGTCATGATGTGATGGCGCATGTGCATACCTACGGAGATGCCGCTCCTTTGGCGAAGGGAATCATCCACCTTGGGGCTACTTCTGCGTTTGTGGGGGATAATACTGATTTGATTCAAATCCGTGATGGGCTGCTCATTATCCGCAAACAACTGGTGAATGTTATCAAAAAATTGTCCGATTTCGCACTGAAATATAAAGACCTTCCTACGCTTGGTTTTACGCATTTTCAGCCTGCACAGCTCACTACCGTGGGGAAGCGTGCTACACTATGGCTGCAGTCTCTTCTTTTGGATTTTGAGGAATTAGAATTTTTCTTGGAAACCCTCAGATTTAGAGGCGTAAAAGGAACTACGGGAACGGCTGCCAGCTTTTTGGAACTTTTCAGTGGAGATTATACCAAGGTAAAATATTTGGATAAGGAACTTTCCAGAAGATTTGGTTTTGAAAAAGTTTTTGGTGTTTCAGGGCAGACTTATGATAGAAAAATCGATGCAAAAGCTGCAACTTTGCTTTCAAATATCGCTCAGTCAGCGCATAAATTTACCAATGACCTTCGCTTGCTTCAGAATTTGAAAGAAATAGAAGAGCCTTTTGAGAAAAGTCAAATCGGGTCTTCGGCAATGGCTTACAAACGAAATCCGATGCGTTCCGAGAGAATAGGGGCTCTTGCTAAATTTGTAATGTCTGTTTCTTCAGGCTCTGCGATGGTGGCTTCTACGCAGTGGTTTGAGCGTACGCTGGATGACTCTGCAAATAAGCGACTTACGATTCCTCAGGCGTTTTTAGCAGTGGATGCTATTTTGCTTATTTGGAATAACATCATGGATGGGCTTGTGGTCTATGAAAACCGTATCAGAAAGCACATTATGGAAGAACTTCCGTTCATGGCTACCGAATACATCATCATGGAAGAGGTAAAAGCTGGAGGCGACCGACAGGAAATCCACGAAACTATCCGCCAACACTCTATGGAGGCGAGTAAAAAAGTGAAAATGGAAGGAAAGGAAAACGACCTGATAAAGCGCATTATGAATGATGATTCGCTGAAAATGGATAAGTCTAAAATCATGGAAGTCCTTGACCCAAAAAACTTCATTGGATTTGCGCCTGTGCAGACAGAGGAGTTTATCAAGAATGAAGCTCAGCCGATTTTGGATAAATACCAAGACCTTGTAGGGTTGAGTGTAGATTTGAAAGTTTAAGCTAAATAAAGATATTTCATTTACTAATTTTTTTTAATTAATGCCAAATAGAATTTTAGTGTTTTTAAGTTCTATTCTAGGAAAATTCCCTGCCGTTTTCGGTGGGGATTTTCTTTTTTAACCCAAATTTTATTTTTATAGAAAAGCGGTTTGGTTGTCAGCTCGTATTTTTCGCTAAATATATAGTATCTTTGCCGTTATGAATCAAGATACGATATGCGCCCTTGCAACTGCCGACGGGGTAGGAGCGATAGGCATCATCCGCGTTTCGGGGCAGGATGCTCTGGCGGTGGTCAATAGAATTTTTGAAGGAAAAAACTTGGAAAAAGTGCCGACTCACACGGTGCATTATGGTTTTATAAAAGACAAAGAAGAAATAATAGATGAGGTGATGGTCTCTGTGTTCCATGCGCCGAGGACTTTTACGGCGGAAAATTCGGCGGAAATTTCTTTTCATGGTTCGCCGCACATCGCAAAAAAAATCTTGGAAGCTCTGCTGAAAAATGGTGCGAGAACCGCCAAAGCAGGAGAATTTACCATGAGAGCCTTTATGAATGGGCGTATAGACCTTTCTCAGGCGGAATCCATTGCTGACCTTATTGCTTCTGAAAATGAGGCTTCGCGAAAGGCTGCTCTTGAGCAGCTGAAAGGCGGAATTTCCAAGGAAATAGCCGTGCTGAGAGGAGATTTGCTGAATTTTACTTCGCTTATCGAACTGGAACTTGATTTTGCTGAAGAAGATGTGGAATTTGCTGACCGCTCGGCGCTGATGGGACTTATTGCTAATCTTAAATCCAAATTGGGCAGTCTTATTGATAGTTTTCAATATGGAAATGCAGTGAAAAACGGCATCAATGTGGCGATAATAGGAAAACCTAATGCAGGGAAATCCACTCTGCTGAATGCACTTTTGAAAGAGGAAAGGGCGATAGTGAGCGATATAGCAGGGACTACCCGTGACACGATAGAGGAAGTTCTACATATAAAAGGCACGGCGTTCCGTTTCATTGACACGGCAGGAATCCGCGAAACTACGGATACGATAGAGGAAATAGGCGTGAAGAAAGCCAAAGAAAAAATAGCATCGGCAAAGGTGCTGCTTTATCTCTATGATGAGCAGGACAGCAGCGCGGAGGAAATCATCAGCTTTATAAAAGAATTCTACCGCCCAGACCTTAAAGTGATGCTTCTTCACAATAAAATAGACCAAAACAAGGGAGTTTCAGCTGAAAATCTTCCAGAAATAGACCAAGCATTGAAACGGGAACTCGTCCCTGATTATACGGATACTATTCTGGGGATTTCGGCTCGGGAAAATATCAATATAGAACTACTCAAAGCAGAATTGTCCAGTTTCGTGGAAACTCTGAAAGGCAGCGAAAATGCAGTGGTAATTACCAATCAGCGTCACTATGAAGCCCTCAGAAAATCACTGGATTCCGTGGAAAGAGTGGAAGAAGCGGTGGTTTCGGGCATTCATACAGAACTTCTGGCGTATGAACTGCGCACGGCTCTGGAACACCTTGGGGAAATTTCTGGGGAATTTACCAATGATGAGGTTTTAGGAAATATTTTTAGTAAGTTCTGTATCGGTAAATAGGGTTGGTTTTATTTACTTGATTTTCAGATGGTTATATAAAGTTAAATTTTCCGATTTTCACTTTTATTGTTATATTTGTTACACCTTTTGTACACCTTGAATCTAAAAAGTGTACAGGAGGTGTACAATTTTATATGTGTATGAAAACATCATTATATTAATTTTAAAAAAACAGAAAATTAGTTTTTTATAAAATATTATCGTGTTTCAGAAATTAGTGAAAAAAGTGTATATTTAAGGTTTCAAAAAACAATAATTTCTAGCCAAACATAAAGTATTATGAACTACAAAACATTAGTAAAACTAAGCAATATTATTGGGATAATTTCTATTATCTTGTTGGTTTATTGGGTTTTTGTATTTATTTCAATAACGGTCTTTGGATTGAAAATTTTTCGGGAAAATATTACCGAGACTTTTTATCTGAGTGTAGTGGGAGTTTTAGCGTTGATGCTGGGTTCTCTTATTATTAATGTGATGTTCAACCTCACTCGAATAGCTGAAAAACACAATCAAGATGAATTGAGTGTTCCTAAACAGGTTAACAAAAAAATGGGACTTCTTTTTGGACTGAGTTTTCCTTTGATATTTGGACTTCTTTTCGCTGGAGATTATATTACATCCAGAAAAAAAGAAGAAATGCTGATAGCTTCTGCAAAAGAAATCATAGAGAGCAATAAGGAAAAAACAGATAAATTACTTCATTATTCATTTGATAAAAATTGGATTATCAATACTCGTAATATTCTTGATTTATATGAAAATACGGATAAGCATTTTCCATATGTTTCGGTAATTGTGTCGGATAGTATTGATAAAACACAAGTGTTTTTAGGTTTTAGAGATTACCACATAGAAAATGATACTATTCGCCCTATGAAGAGAGATTTTATTCTAAAAACAACAAAAGTAGAGCGCGAATACCTCAAAAAGGTATTTTATAACCATTCTGATGAAGTACGCTTCAGTGCCAATGATGGTCGGTACGAGCTGTTTTATCCCTATATAAAAGATGGGAAAAGAATTGTTCTTTATTTTTCGGAGTATCAGCCTTATGGGAAAATAGGAAGTTGATAAACAGATAGAAACTATAACAAAATCAATAGAAGTAAATGATAGCAAAAGAGTATATCCCTATTTATTTTGTATTAATAGTTCTTGCGCGTATTTACATAAAGGATAAAATTTATACTTGACACAAAGACAAATTATGCTTTATATTGCATTTTTTTGAGTGTAATGATTAGAAAATTATTATTTATATCTGCATAAATGAATTATATTGCATTTTGTAAGTTGATAGAATAAAACAAAGAATGGTGGAAAGTGCTGGGAATACGCTTTAAGTTATTTTAGAGAAATTAAAACTAGAAGCTGTCGCAAATCTTATTTTGCGACAGCTTTTTTACTTTTTGTTAATGGCAAAAAATCACCATATCTAATTCGTTTTCAAGGCAAAAAGCGATGTTTTCTTTTAGTCCCATAATATGTTCATAGCTATAGCCTTTGCCTTCTTCTTCCTCGGTTTCATTATCAATTAAGTCTTCTATTTCCTCAGGGGTTTTATGTACTTTTGATAATAAATCCGAAAGGGCTTGCAGGTGCTTTTTATCGAGTAGACTTATCATAGGGAAATCGTCTATCTCTGGGATAGAAAATGGGTGAAAATGGTCAGCAGGGAAGAGTTTTGTATCTATTTCAGTCTTTATATTCCAGTCTTCTAAAAGCACACGGCTGATGAGTTCTGTTTCGTACCAAAACTTAATTTCCTGATTATAAGGTAATTCTACGCCCAAAGTAGCACAAATGCCGATAAAAGCATAGCCGTAAATGTACCCTTCTTCATCATACTGATTGCCCATAATGATGTCAGTAAGAGCCTTACTAGTCTCATTGTCATCATCTTCATCGGCATAGTTTTTAAAAGTATCATTGGCTTTTACCTTTTGCAAAAGGGCTTCATCTTTAGAGCCAAAAACAGCTTTTATCTCTGGAGTTTTCACTCCGTAAGCAAACATATAATATCCCATAAGTAAAATGTTTTTTTATTGGAATGATAAAGATAGTGTTTTTTTATTTAAAAGACAACTAAAGAAATAATAACAAAATAAATGATAGCAAAAGAGTATATCCCTATTTATTTTGGATTAATAGTTCTTGCGCGTATTTACATAAAGGATAAAAATTTATACTTGACACAAAGACAAATTATGCTTTATATTGCATTTTTTGAGTGTGATGATTAGAAAATTATTATTTATATCTGCATAAATGAATTATATTGCATTTTGTAAGCTGGTAGAATAAAACAAAGAACGGCGCAAAGTGCTGGGAATACGCTTTAAGTTATTTTAGAGAAATAAAGTTGATTTTTTTAGTAAATTTTGGTTATTTTGTTTTAGTTATAATAATTAATTACTATGGGATGGGATATTTGTTCTATGGGAAATCATACCTTAGACACTTCGGATATCAGAATATTAGCAAAACAATTGTCAGAAATATTCAAAATTAATATTTCTTGCAAGGCTTTTAAAGATGGGTTTTATGAGGAAGTGGTAGATTTTGGAGAGGTGGTTTATGATGAAAAAGCAGTATGGTTTACGCTATGGGATAATTTTTATTTTGTTAAAAGTCTGATTATTAAGTCAGAGAGTGAATTGCAAGATATGCTTTCTGCAGAAAAGATAGAGGAGTGGCATATGGAAGATATAGGAAGTGCAAAGAGAGGATTTGTGGAATATGAGCTTTATTGCGGTGTTGAGAATCTAGGGTTGTATGAATTGAGTGATATGAAAATACTGAAAGACTTTATCAGTATTTCTATAGTGGAGCCTTTTCGTTGGTTTGGGTTCATAGATAATCTGAAAGAACACACACCGAACCACTGCTTTTTCAAATTTAGAGAGAAAAATATAGAATTATATAAAAAATTGGGTGCAAAGGAAATCATTTATTTCCCAGATCAAGGTATGGCGCAGTTGATTTTAGATAAATTTAATATGTTGTTATGGGAGGAAATAAAAACTTATGCACTTGAAAAGAAATATTATGAAGATGCAAGGAAAGATTTCGAAGAAGTAAAGAAATATTACGAAAGTCCAGACAAATATTTGATAGTGAATCTTTCAGAAGTGTTGCAAAGTGGTCAAGTATATGATTCCGAAGATTATATAGAAATTCTTTATGATGATATGCGAGAAATATCTTAAATTTAAAACCAATTTAAATTACATCAGATGAACATAGAGGAAAATACAGAATCTATACAGAAAGAGATAGGGATATTACAACACAAAATAAAGGTGATGGGGAAAGATTGGGTACAAAACAGATTGGAAGCAAAAGAGCAGGTGAAAAATATGAAAAAGCACTTGAATTCTTTATCAGAAGAAGCTCACAGACAGGCAGTGGAACAAGCGGAGAAAATCAAAAGACTGAGAGAAGAGAGGAGAATAAAGGGGATTTCATAAAATATTGTAAAGAAAATGGATTGTGGAAAGGAAAAACTGTTTTGGATAGATGTTCAAAGCAGTTTTGTTTTTTGAAATGTGATGCTTTGGTAGTTCAGATTACAAAATGAGAAACGCCTACTAAGACAGAGCAGAAAAAACTTAAAAAATCATTGATAATTATTCCTTTTTGTAGTAGTTATTTTAGCGGATAAAATGTAAATTTGCAGAACTCCCTATAATAACTAAAAATGAAAAAGAGAATCTTCGTAGAGAAAAAAGGGATTTTCGATGTAGAAAGTCCTAAAATTCTAACTGAAATCAAGAGCATTCTTCCCAAAGTAGAGAATGTAAAAGTTTATAATATTTATGATGTTTTTGGGCTGTCCGAAAGCGATTTTTCCAAAACAGTAGGCAGCGTTTTCGCAGACCCTGTTACGGACATCATCCACACAGAAAATCCAGCGCAAGAGCATTATTTCGCTACAGAATTTCTCCCTGGGCAGTATGACCAAAGGGCAGATTCGGCGGAGCAGTGCATTTCGCTGCTTACAGGAGCGGATAACGCTGCCGTGCGAAGCGGAAAACTCATCGAGATAAAGGGCATTTCTTCCGCGGATTTGGATAAGGTTAAAGACCTGCTTATCAACAAGGTAGAGAGTAGAGAAAAGGATTTGTCCAAACTGGAAATCCCAGCGCAGGAAAAACCAACTCCTGTGATTGTTCATGAAGGTTTTATCGGTTTTAATGAGGCTGAATTGGAACAGTTTTATAAGCAGCACGGCTTTGCTTTTGGGTTTGATGATTTGCTGTTTATTCAAAATTATTTCCAATCGGAAAACCGAAATCCTACTGAGACCGAGCTCAAAGTTTTGGACACTTACTGGAGTGACCACTGCCGGCATACCACTTTTGAAACCGAGCTGAAAGACATTCAGTTCAAAGGCGAGTTTAAAGAAACTTTAGACAAAATTTTCGCCGATTATTTAGAAAAAAGAAAGTTTTTAGGAAGAGAAGCGAAACCGATTTCGCTAATGGATTTGGCTACGGTCTGTGCCAGATATTTCCATAAAACAGGTAAATTAGAAAACCTTGTAGTTTCTGATGAAATCAATGCCTGCACGATAGAAATAGAGGCGGAGTTTGATGGGAAAAAAGAGCCTTGGTATCTTCTTTTCAAAAACGAAACGCACAATCACCCTACTGAAATAGAGCCTTTTGGTGGTGCGTCTACTTGTCTTGGCGGTGCTATCCGTGATCCGCTTTCTGGGCGTGCTTTCGTGTATCAGGCGATGCGTCTGAGCGGTGCGGCGGATGTTTTAGAGCCTGTTTCTGCGACTTTGCAGGGAAAACTTCCACAGAGAACAATCACAAAGCAGGCAGCGAATGGCTATTCTTCTTATGGAAATCAGATAGGACTTGCTACTACGATGGTCAATGAAATCTATCATGAAGGCTACAGAGCGAAGAGAATGGAGGTAGGTTTCGTGGTTGGTGCTGTTCCTAAAACTTGGGTAAAACGCGAAAAACCGCAGAATGGCGACATCGTTATTTTACTTGGCGGCGCCACAGGACGAGATGGCGTAGGCGGCGCTACAGGTTCTTCCAAGGAACAGGACGAAACCTCTATACATACGCTTTCTACCGAAGTCCAAAAAGGGAATGCAGTGGAGGAGAGAAAAATCCAAAGACTTTTCCGAAATCCAGAAGTTACGACTTTGATAAAGAAATCTAATGATTTCGGAGCGGGTGGAGTTTCTGTGGCTATCGGTGAAATTGCCGATTCTTTGGAGATAGATTTGGATATTTTACCTTTAAAATATGAAGGGCTGAACGGAACAGAGCTTGCTATTTCCGAATCGCAAGAGCGTATCGCAGTGGTGGTAGATGCCAAGGATAAAGACCAGTTTATCCATTTCTGTGAAAGAGAAAACATCAAGGCCGTGGAGGTAGCGAAAGTTACCGATTCGGGCAGAATGCAGATGTTCTGGAAAGGAACTAAAATAGTAGATTTGAGCCGAGAATTTCTAAATTCCAACGGCTGTGCAAAATCTCAAAATGCCGAAATTTCCCACCTTCAAAAACTTGAAAATCAGACCGAAATATTTAACGAAGAAAACCTCATCAAGATACTTTCGGATAAAAATACAGCCTCTCAAAAAGGTTTGTTGGAGATGTTTGATTCTTCAGTAGGTGCGACTACGGTGGCTATGCCTTTGGGCGGAAAACACCAGATTACCGAGATGGAGGGAAGCGTGCAGACACTGCCTGTTTTGAACGCGAAAAATGTGGAAACGGTGTCTCTGGCAGCGTGGGGCTTTGATGCCGAAATTTCTTCGCAAAACTCTCTGATAGGGGCAGCAGATGCTGTGGTGGAGTCCGTGGTGAAAATAGTAGCTATGGGCGGCGATTATAGAAAAATCCGATTGAGTTTTCAGGAATATTTTGAAAAATTAGGTCAAAACCCAGAAAAATGGGGCAAACCGCTGGCTTCGCTTCTTGGGGCTTATGACGCGCAGATGAATTTTGGGCTGGCGGCCATCGGAGGGAAAGACTCTATGAGCGGAACTTACCAAAATCTGAATGTACCACCGACATTGATTTCCTTCGCTTGTGCAGATGGGCAGAAAAAGCATATTATTTCGCCAGAATTTAAGGAAGTTGGAAATAATATTTACCATTTTTATCATCAAAATAAAGAAAATGGACTGCCAGATTATGAAACTTTGAAAGAGGTTTTTGATTTCGTTCATCAGCAGATAAAAGCAGGAAACATCGTTTCTGTAAAGACCATAAAAGAGGGCGGAGCGGCAGTTTCATTGGCAAAAATGTGTTTTGGAAATCATCTCGGTGCAGAGGTGGAACTTGCCGAAAGCCAGATTTTAGAGAAAAACATCGGTGGTTTTATCATCGAAAGTAAAACGGAACTGGCTCATTCCCAGCTTTATAAAATAGGAAAAGTGACCGAAGGAAAAACTTTGGTTATCAATAAAAAAGCATTTGACCTTGGTAAATTGCTTTCGGCTTATACGCAGACTTTTGAAAATCTTTTCCCAACTGCCGAGCCGGACAGAATAGAAATCAACATCGATGAAAAGCTGAATTCTACGAGTCCTAAAAATATCATTATCAAGAGACATAACATCGCAAAACCAAGAGTTTTCGCGCCGATTTTCCCAGGAACAAACTGCGAATACGAAACCCAAAATGCTTTCCGAAAAGAGGGAGCAGAGGTGACCTCGTTGCCGCTCATTAACCTTACCAAAAGCCTTTTGGAGGAGAGCATAGAGGCTTGGACAAAGGAAATAGATCAGTCTCAAATTCTTGTTTTCTCAGGAGGATTTTCCGCAGGGGACGAGCCTGATGGTTCTGCGAAATTCATCGTCAATGTTCTTAAAAACGAGCAAATGAAATCAGCTGTTCATCGCCTTTTGGAGCGTGACGGGATGATTCTGGGGATATGTAACGGCTTCCAAGCCTTGGTAAAATCTGGACTTCTGCCGTATGGGGAGATAAGAGATTTGGATGAAAACTCGCCGACACTCGCTCACAATGCGATAGGGCGCCATATTTCCCAAATGGTGGATGTGAAGGTGGTGAATGATGATTCGCCGTGGCTGAAAGGCATGAAAAACGAGGTGTATACCATCCCGATTTCCCACGGAGAAGGGCGTTTCATGGCGAGTGAGGAGGTGCTGACAGAACTCTACAAAAATGGGCAGATAGCTACCCAATACATTGATTTTGAAGGGAAAATAGCTCACGGAATGCCGTGTAATCCGAATAATTCGCTGTTTGGAATAGAAGGAATTACCAGCCGAAGCGGAAAAATCTTCGGAAGAATGGGGCATCCAGAGCGCTTCGCGGAAGGACTGCTGAAAAATATCCCAACTGCCAACTACCACAATATTTTCAGGAATGGCGTGGAGTATTTTAAATAGGAAAATCGTTTAATAAACAAAAAAACACCTCTGAAAAGGAGGTGTTTTTTTGTTTTTTGATGTTAGAACAAATCGTCTAATTTAGATTTTGCGGAATCCCAAAGTTTACCGAAGTCAGATTTTAAGTCTTCTAGTTTGTCTTCTGCAAGGTCTTTTATTTCATCCCATTTGCCTTCTGCTTCTTCTAGTTTTGCTTCTAAAAGTTTGCTTTTTTCTTCCAGTTCTGCTTTGGCATCACCAGAAAGTTCTTCTGCTTTTCCTTTTAGGATTTCTAGTTCTTTTTTAGCGTTTTCTATTTGTTCTTGGAATTTTTGTTTTAGTTCGTTAGTGTCCATTTGCTTTAATTTTAAATGTTAAGTAAGACAAAGATAAACAAAAAACGATACAAAAGCGCTTTAAACCAAATTAAAATTTCTGTAAATTGCACAAGGCTTGTTTTTGGACATTGATGGGAATTTTTTGAAATAAATATTTGTAATGAAAAAGGTATAGAAAATAAATAATAATGGATACAAGAATTAAACTTGGAATAAGTGGGATTATATTGGCTTATGCAGCATATAAAATGATCATAAAAGATAAAAGAGAAAATAGGTCTGATTTTGTTTTAATCCGAGCATGGGGAGTGGTCATTATAGGAATAATGGTAGCTATTATATGTTTTATACTAGTATTATTCGGGTTAGATTAGTGAGAGTTATAAATATCCTAAATTGCCAAAGGAGTAAAATGGAAAGATAGAAAACGAAGTATATCGGGATTTTAGATATAGATAGATGATAATCAGTGTTTTAAAGGTGATTTAGTATGATTTTAAAGAATAGCCAAGGAAAAGACAGAATAAAATTTTCGGATATAGTCAGGCTGAATAAAGAAGAGCCTGTTTTCGTCAAAATGAAGGTGCGTATTTTTACGGAAACTATGGTTTCTGAAGAGAATTTGGATATTGAAAGGTCTGATTTAGAGGATTTAACGAGGGAGTTAAAGGATTTGTGTGAATATAAAATAAGAAAATTTTTCTTTCAAAATATAGATGAAAAGATAGAGATAGTTTTCAGTATCAATGATATAGGAATCATCGCTGTAGAGGGAAAAATGTATGATGAAAGCTATATGAATTCTATTAATTTTTCGTTTCAGACAGATTTAAATGGAATAGCAACATTTTCCAAAGAAATTTCGCAGGAATTAAAAAAATATAAATAATAAAATGAAGGGAATAACTAAATATTTTTTAATGCTATTGCTGATGCTGAGCTGTAATAGTAATATAGTGAGAATTACACAAATTCCGAAAGAGCCTCCTATTTCGGAAAATAAAAATGTAAAAATATTATTACATCTATATGACGAGCCTGATGCTGTAAAGGAAATAGAAATAAAGTCAGCAAAGGGAGAGCTATTATATACCAGCCAAAAGGGTTTGGGGTTTAATAAAACTACTTTTGTGGAAATTAATGTTCCGTATAATACTAAATATTTAATTATCCGCTATAACAAGGGGAAAAATAAAATTTTGGTTCGTCCTAATTATAAATATTTGTACATAGAATTTAGAGGAGAAAATTTATTGGAAGTTGTGTATTCGGTTTCTAAACCTGCATATACATAAATTGGCTCACATAGTACAAGAATTAGAAAAATATAAATAACAAAAAGAAACAATATGCCAGATACTAAATTTTATTTAACTGACCATTCGAGAGAACTTTTATTTGATTTTATACAATCACAAGGAGGGGAATTAGTTCCAGATTTACACTATGATAAGCCAGAATATGAGATTGTAAAAGATGTAAATCAGTTTATGGAATATATAGAAACTAAAACAGTTAGATTTTATATCATTTCTAAAAAATTTCAAGAAAGGGATTTGTGGGTAAACGAGAATGAACTTATGGCTCCTCCTAATTATTATATAGTTCAGAGAGTAGGCGGGCCGTATATTGATTTGGCTTTGTATCGTGGATGGGCAGATGATGCTGCAGTAAAAATGAAAAGTACATATGTAGGACATTATGCTCGGTTTTTGGATAAAGGCGATTACTCCATAGAATACAAAGCAAGTGAAGAATTAAAAGATTTCTACAAGGGAATGCTGAAATTCCTGCGGTCTTTATGCAAAAAAGTAAATATAAACGGAAAGAACTACTACATAGACAAAAATAGTGATGGGTATTAGAGTGTTTATTATCAATAAGTTATAATTTTCAAAAATAGTAGAAAATGAAAATAAAATATTATAACATATTACCATCAGTAGTGATGATGATTCTCATTATTATACATAACTGGGGAGTATCAGGAGGAGATATTTTAATTCAGTTTTCTATAATATTTGTGACATTTATACAGGTATTATATCAATCTGTTTTAAGAGTTTTTATAAAATTTGATTTATTTAGAAATATAAAGGAATTATTGTTGGTTGGAGCTATTATATTTATTAATAATTCTATATTTTCAAGTTTTATATGCATACCTTATGTATTAAAATGGTATTAATTTTCAAAAATAGTGGAAAATGAAAATAAAATGTGTCGTACAAGATGATGATTCTATTATTTTTTATAAAAATGATGAGGTTTTTATCTATATGACTAGAAAAACCAAGTGGGGCGGAAGAGTTTATGGCGAAATATATAATGCAGATGATGAACTTTTGCTTAAAGTAAAATCGTTTCTTTGGCTGGGAATGAAAATTACATATCAGAATTTAGGACTTCCCATTTCTAATGTAAGTTTTTATTTATATGATAGATTTATACTTGGAAAAAAAGACAAAATAGAATTTTTTTATTTTCTAATTTATTGTAGGTTGTATTGGAACAATAAATTTATTGCAGATGTAAAACCTGTGGATTTACTGAAATATAATACCCATTTAGAAATCAATTTCAATACTAAAGATGAGTTAAAAATATACTATTCTACTATACTTTTCTGCACAACTATTTTATATGCGGATTTATATTAAACAATGCCAATGATATGCTTATCAAAACAACAATTAAAAATATCAATAAACAGTAAAAAAATGAAACTACATTATTTATTAATAATAATATTATTAGTAGCATGTAAAGACAAATGTAAAAATATAAAGATTTTGGATTTTCCTAAGGACATAAAAATAATGAGTTCTAATAAACAAATCTGTGATAATGAGTACTATAACTTTGGAAAACCTTTTGTGATGGAATATAATGATGAGAATTATAGCTTGTTTCATTATAATCAAAAAATAAAAATTTTAGTGGATAAAAGAGAAAATATCATACTCTGCATAAAAACTAATGAAGCCAATAATTTTGATATTATATTTAACTCTAAAGACCAATTTACCTATGGAATAGAAGAACTAATATTTTTAGATAAAAACTTAATTCCTCTCTATGCTATACGAGAATTAGGGATATATCAGTACACCCATGATGTTAGAAATAAAAAAATAAAATTTGCTTTGATAGATGATAATAAAATAGACTTTAATAAAATCAAATATAAAGATATTCTTAATATTTATAGAAATCTGAAACCAAAGAAAATTTCAGATAAAGAATATAATGAAAATCCATACTATACATATCCCTTTGCTTGGGAATGGTAGGTAATGTTTCAGATGTTTTTCAAATTATTATAATAAAAAAACAGTATGAAAAGCTTTAAATTATTAATCTTTATCCTTGTTATATTAGGGTTATTAAATTATTTAAATTTTTTATTAATAGATAATCATATCTACGCTCTGAAAATAGGCTTTCCGCTTACTATTTATTATGAATTCATTATAGATGGTGATACTCAATTTAGTTATTATCCTGAAAACATAATGATAAATATTATTATCGTTGTTACTATATATGTAGTAATAAAATTATTTTATAATGAAAAAAAGTGATAATAATCTATATTATTAAAATAAAAAACAAAAGAAAAATGGATAAAATATATACTTTCATTGCGGAATATAGAGGAGGGACTTATATTAGTCAGTGTAAATCAGATAGTTTGGAATTGGCTGTAAAAATATGGGTTGAAGATAAATCCAAAATATTTTTAGATGAGATAAGGTATAAAAAGTTATTGGATACTTACGAAGAAGAAAATCCTGTCAGAATAAAGGAAGTTGATAATGTATGGTGCTGCGCTTATGTTCTCAATAGGAGCTTTTTATTATTAAATATTATTAGTAATTGATATAATTAGATAAAAAATGAAAAATATCGTATTGTTTATATCTCTATTTCAGTTGATTAGCTGTACTGCTATTGATAATATAGAAGGAATTTATAGCATAAAAAATAAATATAAATACCAAGCATTATCCGAGGATAATAATTACTCACAAATAGAACTCTACAAAAACGGACATTATATTCTGAAAAAAGCAGAGGTTACATTTTCTCCTGTTATAGAGCAGTGTGATTATGCCTCAAAAGGAAAATGGAATAGGCTCTCTAATGATGTAATAGAATTAGTAAGCGAAGACCAGCATTTAGAAAAAATACCATATTCTATTCATCAGGAGAAAAAATATTCACAAGATTCTCTTTATATAAATGTAAATATTCCTCATAATCTCCCAGATATGGGCTTAAGTCTGAATTTTAATAATAAAAAAAATATTATTGCTAACGAGCTGAATATCAAGGTGTCTAAATCGGAGTATTTATGGAAAACGGATAATATTAACTTAATAGAACTCAGTATAGCCAAAAAAATAACAGGAAAAAAGATATATAAAGAGAGAATGTTATTTAATATTTTTAAAGAAAATATCAATACTGATTATAATTATATTACAGTAGATTTACCAAGTCTTCAAAGATGCACACTAGAATTTGAACCTCTCTATGATAATGTGTATATTAAAAACAGAAACATACTGTATTGGAAAGGAAAAGAATGGATAAAACGGTAATATTCCAGATTTAAAAACAAATGAAAAAAGGAAATAAATAATAATGGATATAAGAATTTTAATGGGATTATTCTATAAAGTTTCTAACAAGCAATCCTTAAAGGATAGAAATCAAATTTTTAAAGAAGTGGGTATTCCTGCTCTTGAAGATAATGGTTTTATTCATCCTGTCTTTAAACTTCTTGGGATGGACAATACAACCATTCTATAAAAGGCTATTGCTATGAATTCGCTCGATTACAGCAAAATAGATATCTTGAAATCATAAATACTTATATACTTAGCGGTGAATCTCGGATACAAATTTATCTGAATATTTTTGAGATTTCTCCCCAATTAGAATCAGCAACTGAATTAAACAAATATGACGGATTAAATTTCAGTATTCCTCCCAATAATATAACAAGAATGCTGTTACGAAGTGATGATTATAAAGGTCCTCCTATATTCTATATGATTTTTCTTCCAGAACATAAGATAGGAAATTACTATACAAAGGCTGGATATGAAACAAAGCTTAAAAAGCTAAAGATTTTAATCCAATCAGACATGAAAAATATCAATAAATTTATAAAAAGATGGTATGAACTTCACAAACCAAATATTACAGACTATGAAGGAAATATCATGAATAATATTTCCATGTAGATTTTTTACGACAATGTTCCAGATTATTAAAGTAAAAAAACAATGAAATAAGAAAATAAAAATAATAGAAAAAGCATATTGAAAATATGTATATTCATTACTATTATTGGATACATTTCGTTTCAAATAATAAGATGATCTATACAAGATTATTATTTAGTAAAATACGGAAAAACTACCATAGGACACATTGTGAAAGAACGAGGCTATAATGGTGTAAGTGGACATTTTGTAGATGATGAACAAGCTGTTCATTTATATTTTTTTATTATTGATAATAAAATATATAATGGCGATTCACAAAGTTCCAAATATAAAATAGGAGATACAATAAAAGTAATATATATAGAAGATTATCCCTTTATAAATAGACCATACTACTACTTAAAAAAAATAGTAATATTCCAAATTGTCCTTTCAGATTATTAAAAAATATCCAAAAAAAATAATAGGGACTTTTTATGAAGTCCCTATTTTTGTTTTTTACCTCTGTAATGTGTTGATTTACAGGTATTGTTGTGGAGCTGGAGGGATTCGAACCCTCGTCCAAACAAGCAACAAATAAACTTTCTACATGCTTATTTTGTTATTATTTTTCGACATAAAGCAGAGAACAAACACCCAACTTTATGCTTATCTTCTAAATTTTTTCGTCCTTTGGTCGAAGCTCCCAAAGGCTTATTTCCGCATTTCCTATGCCCCAGAATCGGACGCCGCAGAACGGAGCTTCCGTGAGACATCTTGTTTCCTTACTATACTTCGGGAAAAACGCTAATCTTACTATACTTCGGATTAAGCAGCAAGAGCATACTCTTCGTTGCCAGTTAAAATTTGTAGCAAGGGATTAAAGAGATCGCGCTACGGTTCTCTGCATGCTTATTTACCCATTGGTCTTGCTGTCGAAACCGGTCAGCCCCAATGAATTTTGGGAGCAAATATAATGAAAAAATAAATTGAATGAGATAATAAATTTTTAAAAAATTATTTCCTCACTTGTTTCAGCCATTCTAAATAGCCCATTACCGCCATTATCGTAAAAACTAGATATTGCAATGATGTGATTCCCAGTCCTTTGTAGAGCATCATTGGGATACAGATTAAATCGCCCACAATCCAGAAAAGCCAGTTTTCTACCTTTCGTTTTGCCATGAACCACATCCCGATGAGAAACAGGGAAGTCGTGAAAATATCCAGCCAGTTTGCCCAGTCAAGTTGCTGAAAACCAAGGCTTACGCCATTCATAGAAAAATGATTGTCTATAAAAGGTTTAAAATAATAAACTCCACAGACCGCCACAAAACTCATCGCAAACAGATTTAGTCCCACCAGCCAGTCTTTTTTCTTGGCAAAATCCACGCTGATGATTTGGTTTTCTGTGTTTTTGTTCCAAGAAATCCAGCCGTAGATGCTCATAATGCTGTAATAAACATTGATAAGCATATCGCCCAAAAGCCCAAAATTAAAGAGAATATAAACATAAATCGTAGTGCTGATAATGCCTGTGGGATACACCCAAATATTCCTTTTCACGGAGAAAAAAACACTCAGCAGACCGAAGAAAGCAGCTACAATTTCCAAGAAAATTTGAAAAAAAGTATATTCCTCGTAAGGTTTTATAAAAAGTTCATATAAATTCATCAGAGTTATTTGATTATCTTTGTACAAAATTAAACAAAAATGGAGAACATCACACTAAACACCATACCAGAAGCCATAGAAGACCTTAAAAACGGCAAAATCATCATCGTAGTAGATGATGAAAACCGCGAAAACGAGGGCGATTTCCTCTCTGCAGCGGAACTGACCACGCCAGAGATTATCAATTTTATGACCATCCATGGGCGTGGGCTTATCTGTACGCCACTTCCCGAAAGCAGGTGTGATGAACTGGGCTTGGAGGCTATGGTTTCCCGCAGTACTGACCCAAAAGAAACAGCATTTACGGTATCAGTGGATTTGCTGGGAGATGGCGTATCTACAGGGATTTCCGCCAATGACAGAGCCAGAACTATTTTAGCCTTGATGGACGAAAAGAGCAAACCGACTGATTTCATGCGCCCTGGGCATATTTTCCCTCTCAGAGCCAAAGAAGGCGGAGTACTGAAACGCGCAGGACACACCGAGGCAGCGATAGATTTGACCAGACTCGCAGGGCTGAAAGAGGGCGGAGTAATCTGCGAAATCATGAACGAAGATGGAACGATGGCGAGGCTTCCACAGCTGGCAGAACTTGCCCAAAAGCAAAACCTGAAAATAGTTTCCATAGAGGATTTGATAGAATACCGCCTGAAAAATGGCGATTTGATAGATAAAATCGAAGAAAGAGAGGTAAAAACTTTTTATGGAGATTTCAGGTTTTATGCCTTTAAGGAAAAATACACGGAGCAGGTGCATTTTGCTTTATCCAAAGGAAGCTGGTCGGTAAATGATGAGGTTCTCGTGCGGGTGCAGTCTTCTGGGTCTTACTTCGATGTGCTGAGTATTTTGGCTAATGGAGAAAAGTCTTTATTGGAGAAAATAACCGCTAAAATAAACGAAGAGGGCAGAGGAGTGATAGTTTTTATCAATAATGTTTCCACCACGGAGAATACACTGCGAAAGCTTCAGCAGTTCATCAATAATCAAGAAAATACAGAGGTTAAAAGCACTCAGAATTTTAAAGATTATGGAATAGGAATTCAGATTATCAAGGAGTTAGGAATTCATAAAATAAAAATTTTATCTCAAAATACAGATCAGAAACCAATAGTAAGCGGTTATGATGTGGAGATTACAGAAATGGTAAAGATTTGATATTATGGTAGTTAAGTCATTGTATAAAAATGATGCTTTCGAATGGGTTGATATTCAAAATATGAAATATGAAAATATTTTAGAAATATCTAAACAATACAAAATCAATATATTACACCTAAAAGACTGTATCAATACCAACCACCTTCCCAAAGCAGAGGATTTGGGCGAGATTAAATTTATTCTTGCAAGGATAAGCTCCGAATCAGGCAATAAGTTTTTGAATTCCATTAACGATATTAGTACGAAGGTTGGGATTTTTATTAAAGAAAATCTTGTTTTAACCATTCATAGAGTTGATAATGAGCGCATTGAAAAACTCTCTGAAGAACTGCAAAATGGGACTTTTCAGGCTGCCAATCCCTATCGAATAGCTTTGGAGCTGGGTTCTGGCATTCTGAAATCTTATAGAAAAGAAAATATCAATCTTTTGGAGAAAATGGAAAAAATAGAGAATGATATTTTCACTAAAACGGATTCTAACTCTAACGAAATCAAGCGTCTATATCGTCTGAAAAGACGGGCGAGTCTTAATCTGAAACTGTTGTCTATTTCTAATGAGTGGGTTAATTTTTATGACAAGCTCCCGATAGAAAAAATAGAATTCAATGATTTGAAAGATACCTATACGGAGGTGATGAGTGGTTTTGAATATCTTAACTCGCAGTCTACCAGTCTTATAAGTCTATTTTTGGCGCTGTCTGACCAGAGAAATAACGAGTCTATGAAAATTTTAGCTGTATATTCAGCGTATTTCTTGCCGATAACCTTTTTGGCGAGTCTTTACGGAATGAATTTTCAGGAAATGTTCGGAATAGACCATGAATACGGCTTTTATTGGATGCTTGGCATCATGGTAGTCATCGTGATAGTGACTTCTATTTTCATGAAAAGGAAAAATGTGAAATAATTAAAACGCTGATTATGAGCGATATTACACAGAATCAAAAAAATATGAAAAAATTTTATGATGATATTTCAGAGAAATATGATTTGATTTTTTCATTGTCTCCACTGCACAAGACTTTTTTTGCAGAGGAAATAAAAGGCAAAAAGGTTTTGGATGTGGGCGCAGGAACAGGGAATTTGTCCCAGTATTTACTTGGCGAGAATTATGAGGTTACAGCTATTGATATCAATGAAAAACTCATCAATAAAGCAAAAGAGAAAGGCGTAGAAGTCATCAATATGAGTATGCTTGATATTGACCAGCTTCCGAAATTTACGACCATTATCAACATAGGAAACACGCTTCCTCATTTGGAAAGCAAGAAAGATATTTCAGTTTTTTTGCAGAAAGCCTATGCCCAGCTGGAACAAGGCGGGAAGCTAATCATCCAGATGGTGAATTTTTGGAAATTTACATCTAAAAATAAAGAAGGGAATTTTTTAGGAAATTTGCCGATGATTGATAATGAAGGAGTTACTTTTGAGCGCACTTATTATTTGAATGAAGAGGGAAACATTATTTTCAAAACTATTTTAGATAAAAAAGTTGAAAATGAAGAGGTTTTGGTAAATATTGATTATCAAGAACTTAAAGTATTTTTGGAGAATGCAGGGTTTAAAAATATTCAGTTTTATGGCGGATTTAATAAAGTTGATTTTATCCCAGAAAACTCTATGCCTGTGATAGTTACAGCAGAAAAATTATAGAAAATGGCTTTGATTAGAGAAGTTTTAGGAAAAACTCCCATCGTGGGCGAGGGTGCGTTTTTAGCGGAAACAGCCGTGATTATCGGAGATGTGGTCATGGGCGAGGAGTGCAGTATTTGGTATAATGCCGTATTGAGGGGAGATGTGAACAGCATCAGGCTCGGTAACAGGGTGAATATTCAGGATAATGTAACTGTGCACTGCACCTACGAAAAACACGCGACCATTATAGGAAATGATGTTTCTGTCGGGCATAATGCAGTAGTTCACGGCTGCGAAATAAAGGATAATGTGCTTATCGGTATGGGGGCTATTGTCATGGATGGCTGTCTGATAGAGTCCCATTCTGTGGTGGCGGCAGGCTCGGTGGTTACGCAGGGGACACACATCAGGGAAGGCGAGCTATGGGCAGGGATTCCCGCAAAAAAGATAAAAGATGTTTCGCAAGACCTTATAGAGTCTGAAATACAGCGAATAAGCAAAAATTATGTAAAATATTCCTCTTGGTATAAAGAGAATAAATAAAGTATAATAAATTAAAAATAAAAAAATGAAAATAAAAGAATCAGAATTTTACAAACCATTTTATTTAATGGGGTATGATGGTGAAGCAGGAGCAGTAAAGCTTTATAACAAGATGGATGTTTATCACACTTCGTCGCCTTATAGAGTTTTATTGAATAATCTTATGGCAAATCTGTATATCGGTAATGATGAGCTGGTTATACACAAAGAAAAACTCTCTCAATTCCAGAAATGTGAGGATTTCCATACGATGGATTATTCATCAAAAATTAACGAACTTTACGAGAGCGAGGAGTGCTATTTTCATCCTGAGTTAGAGGTTTTTATACTATTAACCAGAGACTTGTCAGATGACTATGATACAGAAGTTTTTGAGGAAGGTCTCTATCGTGTGGAGTATGTTTATTATAAAAATGATTCTCCTAATTCTAAGGCAAATCTGATAAAACTTTTCAGTGAATATTTTGAAAAATATGTTTCTAAAGAAGCTAAAGTATCTATCTTGCTAAGAGATAATTCAGGTTTTGACTTGAAAACTCATACAATAAAACCTCACAGAATAGACTTGGATCTGATGTACAATGATGATTTTATGGAGGTGCATACCAGAGTGAAACATACGATAACCAATGAAAACAAGGGAATCGTGCTGCTTCACGGGATTGCAGGTTCTGGAAAGACGAACTACATCAAATGGCTGACGAGCCAGATTCCGAATAAAAAATTCATCTTCATACCGACTACGATGATTTCTTCGCTCACAGACCCTAGTTTTATTGGGGTTTTGGTGGATAATCAGAATTCGGTTTTGGTGTTGGAAGATTGTGAAAACTACATTGCAGAGAGAACAACGCTCAACAGCAATACAGATGTGGTTTCTTCGATTCTGAACATAGCAGATGGAATGCTTTCGGATGTGCTTGAATGTCAGCTGATTTGTACATTTAATTCGGATATATCCAAAATCGATTCTGCCCTGTTGAGAAAAGGAAGGCTGATAGCAGAATATAAGTTCCGAGAACTGACCGTGGAAAAATGTAACGCTTACCTGAAATCAATAGGCAAGGACATTACCGTAGATGAGCCTCGCTCTCTGGCGGAACTTACGAATATGGATGAAAAATCCCTAAAAGATACTACAAAAGAAAATAAAAAAATAGGTTTTTGATGCTGAAATATTTGAAGAAAATAATTTATTTTATTTTAATATTTTACCTTTTAGCCGTGGTTTGGGGCAGGTTTTTTAATCCCATCATCACATGGACGCAGCTCGGCGGTTTGTTTCAATATCAGAAATTAGACCGCGAGTATGTTTCCTATGATGAAATGGGGGATTATGTGAAAATAGCGGTCATAGCATCAGAAGACCAAAACTATTATAAACACGATGGTTTTGATTTTAAAGCTATTGAGAGAGCCATGGAGAATAATGAAAAAGGAAAACGAATACAAGGCGGAAGCACGATTTCCCAGCAGACAGCTAAAAATATTTTCCTTTGGAATAATAGAAGCTGGTTTAGAAAAGGCTTGGAAACGGTTTTTACTTTCGTGATTGAAAAGGTTTGGAATAAGAAAATCATCATGGAGAGGTATCTCAACTCGATAGAAATGGGGCAGGGGGTCTTCGGCGTGGAGGCGGCTTCGCGGTATTATTTTAAGAAATCGGCTAAAAATCTTACCAAAAGCGAGGCGGCGTGGATAGCGGCAGTTCTCCCAAATCCGAAAAAATACGACCCAAAAAATCCAACGCCAGCGCTGAAAAGAAAGCACAGCTGGATAATGAAGCAGATGAACCATATCCACCTTCAAGAGTAGTTATAGAATGATGATTTGGGTGATTTCTATTCCTAGTTCAGAAGAAATTTTATTGACATAGAACGATTTTCGCATCTGAAAATCGTTTTTTAATAAAGGAGATTTTATTTTTAGGCTGAGAACACCTTTGTTTAGCCTAACTTGTTCTATTTCGTTAAAAAGACTTTCGTCCAAGTATTCTCGGAGAAAGTCTTTTATTTTAAATGAAACCAAAATCTCATCAAAACCATAGATTTTGGCCAAACTTTTTACCAATTCTGAAGAGTGAAATTCTCTTTTCTTTCTCATGTAAGAAAAAATTATTTGTCGATTTCTAATCTTTTTTGGTAAGCCTGAACAGTGTTTTCCATGCCCATGTATAGAGCCTCGCTGATGAGTGCATGCCCTATGGACACTTCCAAGAGATTTGGGATAGTTTCTGCGAAATATCGTAGATTTTCAAGGCTTAAATCATGCCCAGCATTGATGCCAAGTCCTAGTTCACTGGCACGGATAGCCGTTTCTAAATAAGGCTTAATAGCCGCCTCTTTATTGGCTTTGTATCCAGAAGCATAGGCCTCCGTGTATAGTTCTATTCGGTCGGCTCCTGTTTTAGCGGCATAATCACAAAGTTCAGGTTTAGGGTCAAGGAAAATAGAAGTCCTAATCCCAGCTCGTTTGAACTCTGATATAATGTCTGTCAGGAAATACAGGTGGGTTTTGGTGTCCCAGCCAGCATTGGAAGTGATGGCATTGTCCGCATCAGGAACCAGAGTCACCTGCATAGGCTTGATTTCCAAAACCATGTCTATGAATGGGCGGTGCGGATTGCCTTCGATATTAAATTCCGTATGTACCAGCGGTTTTAGGTCATAGACATCTTGTCTTGTGATGTGGCGCTGGTCTGGTCTCGGGTGGATGGTGATACCATCTGCACCGAATTCCTGAATTTTCACTGCGGCTTCTGTTATGCTGGGAAGCAGCCCTCCTCTGGAATTTCGGAGGGTCGCTATTTTATTGATATTTACACTTAATTTTGTCATTGAAAAGATTTAAATTTTTTTCAAAAATACTAAAAACCATGCAGATGAACTACAAGGATTTTAATTTACCTTTGAAATCATCTATGGATTGGTAGCCTTTTTGGGACATAATTTCTTTTAATTCAGATAGAAGTCGCCTGAATATAGACGGATTTTCTTTCATCAGCTGAGAGCCTACCTGAACCATACTTGCTCCGCAGAGAATATGCTCAAAGACATCTTGCCCTGTAAGAACGCCGCCGCAGCCGATGACTTGGATGTTTTTATTTAGTCTGGTGTACATCGCACGGACATTAGCCAGAGCGGTAGGTTTGATGTATTCGCCGCCGATTCCGCCAAATCCGTCCTTTGGTTTGATAACGACTTCTTCTTTTTCAGTGTCGATATAGAGCCCGTTTCCGATGGAGTTGATGCAATTCACATAGTGGAGCGGAAATTTATTCAGCACTTCTGCAATTTTGTCAAAATGAGCCATATCAAAATAAGGCGGAAGTTTTACGCCCAAAGGTTTTTCGATGAAAGTAAAAACTTCTTGTAAAATTCGTTCTGTAGCCTCAAAATCATAGCCTGTTTGAGGTTTCCCAGGGACATTAGGACAAGAGAGGTTAAGCTCTATAATGCCTTTAAAATCAGATGAATTTACTTTTTTCAGCATTTCCATATTTTCCTCAAAAGACATTCCTGCCACGGAGAGGAAAATGGTTTGTTCGTGCTTTTCTTGGAATTTTAGAGCATAGTCGAGATAGTAGTCCAGCCCTTCATTAGGCAGTCCCATGGAGTTGATAGTCCCTAGTGGAACTTCCACATATCGCGGAGATGGATTTCCTTCGCGGTATTTCGCTGTGGCACTTTTGGTTACGAAACTTCCACAGTCAGAGAGGTGAAGTTCATTTAGTTTTTCTTCCGATTCGCACCAGCATCCAGAGGCGTTCATCAGTGGATTTTCGAAGGTGTAATTTCCGATTTTAGATTTGAGGTTCATGAGTGATTATTTTATTGGGTTAGACTTAATTTTGATATACGATTTTATGAATTTCTGTAATGGTCTGAGTCAAATTGTCAGGCTCAAAAGTTCCCATCAGCCAAAGGTTCAGCGGGTTTTTATCTTGGCTGTAGCTCGGCTGGATATAGCTCTCGTCCAAAACAGAAAAGCCATTTTTTTTGTAAAAACCTACTCTTCGCTCAGCTATGTCGCTCAGCTCTTTGGGTTCGGTTTCTAGCACGATGTTTCCGAGATTTTCAGTCAAAATAGACAGAATTGTAGAGCCTAAATTAGCACCGCGAAGAGCCTCAAAAATCTCAAAATGCTCTATAAATGTAAACTCTGAAAACTCCCATACGATAAGGTATCCAGCGAGATTTTCTCCTTTGAAAATGGACAGTATCTTACTGTGGCGATTTTCTAAAAGTTTATAAAACTGCTCCTCATCTCTTCGCTCATCAGCAGGGAAGGAAGCGCAATACGAGGAGAAAATATGTCCGTGTTCTTCTCCTTTTGCGGGTTGTATTTGTATGTCGTTTAAAGTAAAAATCATTTGGTTTAAATTTAAATTAAAATTGTGTTTGACAGCATTCTAAGCATCTTTTCTGGCTGCACCAGTTTTTGTATAAATATAAGAATGCTTGGGAATCTAGGGCAGATTTTATTTTCGCTCCTAAATTTTTCCATTGTTTGATAATGGAGTTTTTCTCAGGTTTTAGGTTTTGGTAAAAATTAAATATAATTCTTTGATTATCAGTTTTTTCCTTGTGATAGGAGTAAATCACAGGAAGGATGGCATTCAGTAAAATAATTTCTATGAAATCATCTGAAAGTTTTTTGGTTTTTGCTTCGCTTTCCTTTCCGAAAACATAGTGATTTTCCCAGTATTCCGAGGTTTTTATGTCTTTGAATAAGTTTTTCAGTTCCTCCACGCTTTTGGCATTGATGATTTTTGAAAATAAATTCTGATGCCGAGAATACAGCTGAGCTAGCTGCGAGAGCCTTATAGTAGGGAACGAAACAGGCATCATTCGCATAAATTTAGCAGGAAAAACGATGTCATTTATCCCAAATTTCGATCTTAAAAATTCAAATTCTTTCAGCCATTTTTGGCTGTCTTTTTCCGAATTATTTAACAAATCTGCTTTTCCAAATAAGAGGCTTTCCAACTGAAAAGGATTTTGAGAAACTTTTTTAATGATTTTAAAATCAATGCTTTGTGCGATTTGTAGGAAAGTTTCCGAATTTACTTTCAGCCCAAAAGAGTAGGCTATTCTCTGGAATAAAACCGCTTCGTAGTCGTTTTTTGTAGCCAGTAACTGCTGTTTGATTTCTTTGTCTTTTTCTTCTAATTTTTGCAAAACAATTTCTTCGGAAAAATAATTTGGGATTTTTTTGATGCTGAAAATATCTTCGCAAGGAATAAAATTCTTTTCTTTATTAAAGTTATAATGCTGAAAATCAGAGTTTTCAATATAGTTTTTCAGTTCCAGCGTAGGAATGTTTCTTTTTTTTAGTTCCGAAATTTCTTGGTCGTGCTCAAAAACGATATGAAGGATAATGGATTGATAATCTTTTTGTTCCGAATGTTTGTGCAGAAGCCAGTCGGAAGATTTTACATGAAATTCAGCATTTCCGAAAAATGTGATGCCTTGTGTTTTTATTTTTACCGAATGAAAATCAGGCCCAGCATTGCTATTTAGTTTTCCAAAATCTAGGATTTCAATAGGGTTTCCGTCCGTATCTTTAAACAAGAGCGGATTAAAAACCTTGTTTTCCCAAAGAGTTTGTAAAAACTTTTCTTTCATTTAGTCGTTAGTTTTCTGTTTTTCACCCAAAATAGTATCTGTAATTACGGCTATTGCACAATCTCCTGTGACATTTCCAGCCGTTCCGAAGCTGTCCATAGCGATATAGAGCGAAATCATCAGCGCTTGGCTTTTTTCATCAAATCCCAGCATAGAACCGATAATCCCGATAGCCGCCATAATAGCACCACCAGGGACTCCAGGTGCAGCCACCATAGCAATGCCAAGCATGAAAATAAATCCTGCATAATCCAAGAAATCAATCGGCATCTGCTGTACTACCATCAGAGCTATGGTGCAAGCAACTATCTTCAGGGCACTTCCAGATAAATGTATTGTCGCACAAAGAGGAATGACCAGTTTTGCTACCTTTTCCGAAACGCCGTTTTTGATGGTCTGCTGTAAGGAAACAGGAATAGTAGCTGCCGAAGACTGTGTCCCCAGAGCCGTGATATAGGCAGGAATCATATTTACCAGCATGGTGAAAGGATTTTTCCTTCCGATAATTCCAGCGATGGTAAATAAAAATATCAAAAATAAAATATGAAGCCCAAAAATAATGGCGATAATTTTAATGAAAATAGAAACAATCGTGAAAACTTCGCCCGTATGAGCCATTCCTAAAAAGATACCAAAAATATACAGTGGAAGCAGTGGGATAAGCACACGAGCAATGACATTAGAGATGATGATTTCAAACTCTTCAAAAACCTGTAACAATGTAGAATTGTGGATTTTAGAAATACCTATTCCTACCATAAAGGCCAAAACCAGCGCTGTCATCACATCAAACATAGGAGGAATGCTCAGCGAAAAATAAGGCTTGATTTCAGTGACTTTTGAAACATCACTGAGCGACTGCCCTTCCAAAAGACTTGGGAAAGTGCTGATACTCACGCCATAAGACACGAAACCTGCTAAAAGCGTAGATAAATAAGCTAATCCTGCCGTTACAAGCACTATTTTACTAGCTGTTCCGCCCAGTTTTCCTATTGATGGGACTATTAGTCCTATGATAATCAAAGGGATACAGAATCCGAGAAACTGACTAAACAGCCCATTGAAGGTGAGAAAGATTTTTAAAAATTCTTGATTTATAAATTGTCCGAAAATTATACCTAAAACAATAGCAATCAGTATTTGAAGCAAGAGATTGTTGCTCTTTTTCATTTTTTATAAAATTTCCCAAATATAAAATTTATTTCTCATTCAAAAAACACTGATTTTTATCAAAAAAATATGTATCTTTGTAATTCACTAAATTTTTGAAAATACATGAGCGAAAAACAGTATACAGCGAGTAGTATTCAGGCATTGGAAGGTATAGAGCATGTGCGTCTCAGACCATCGATGTACATTGGAGATGTGGGGGTTAGAGGGCTTCATCACTTGGTTTATGAGGTGGTGGATAACTCTATAGATGAGGCTTTGGCAGGATATTGTGATACTATTTCGGTGACTATTCATGAAGGAAATGGTATTTCTGTAAAAGATAATGGGCGTGGTATTCCAGTGGATTTCCACGAGAAAGAACAAAAATCCGCTCTAGAGGTAGTAATGACCAAAATAGGGGCAGGAGGAAAGTTTGATAAAGATTCTTATAAGGTTTCTGGAGGGCTTCATGGTGTAGGGGTTTCGTGTGTGAATGCGCTTTCTACATCGTTGATCGCTACAGTTCAGAGAGATGGTAAAATCTACCAGCAGAAATATTCACAAGGGAAGGCTCTTGGGAATGTTGAGGAAATTGGTACTTCAGAGATTACTGGGACAGAGGTGTTTTTCCAGCCAGATGCATCTATTTTTAATGAATTAGTATATAACTATGACACTTTGGCGGCTCGTCTTCGTGAGTTAGCTTTTCTTAATAAAGGAATTACCATCACTCTTACAGATGAAAGAGTAAAAGAGGAAAACGGAGAATTTAAAAGCGAAACTTTCTATTCTGAAGGAGGACTGAAGGAATTTGTAGAGTTCATCGATGGGAACAGAGAGGGGATAATGGATGTGATCTTCATGGAAGGAGAGCGAGATGATATCCCTGTGGAAGTAGCGATGAGATATAATACTTCGTTCAACGAGAACCTGCATTCTTATGTAAATAATATCAACACGCATGAGGGAGGAACTCATTTGGCTGGTTTCAGAAGAGCTTTGACTAGAACGCTCAAAAAATATGCTGATGAACTGGGTATTCCACAGAAAGAAAAAGTGGAAGTTACAGGAGATGACTTCCGTGAGGGGCTTACAGCCGTGATTTCCGTGAAAGTAATGGAGCCTCAGTTTGAGGGACAGACTAAGACTAAACTTGGGAATTCCGAAGTTTCTGGTGCTGTGGATAAGATAGTGGGAGAGATGCTTTCTAACTTCCTTGAAGAAAATCCAAACGAAGCCAAGCAGATTGTACAAAAAGTAGTTTTAGCGGCGAAAGCTCGTCAGGCAGCGAAGAAAGCCCGTGAAATGGTGCAGAGAAAATCTCCATTGGGAGGCTCTGGTTTGCCAGGGAAATTAGCCGATTGTTCATCTAAAGACCCATCTATAAGCGAAATTTTCCTAGTAGAGGGAGACTCTGCGGGAGGAACAGCCAAAGGAGGAAGAGATAGAAATTTCCAAGCGATTTTACCGCTGAGAGGTAAGATTCTAAATGTGGAAAAATCTATGCTTCACAAGGTTTATGATAATGATGAGATTAAAAATATTTATACGGCACTTGGGGTTTCTGTAGGGACAGAGGAAGACAGCAAAGCACTGAACTTGTCTAAACTGAGATACCATAAAATAGTAATTATGACCGATGCTGATATAGATGGTTCGCATATTTCTACGCTTATTCTTACATTCTTCTTCCGTTACATGAAGGAGCTTATAGAGAATGGGTATGTATACATCGCATCACCGCCGCTATATCTTCTGAAGAGAGGAAATAAAAAACTCTATGCATGGAATGACAAAGAAAGAGAGGAGCTTACCAAAGAACTTTCTGCAGATGGCAGAGGCGTGGAAATCCAGCGATACAAAGGTCTTGGGGAGATGAATGCAGAGCAGCTTTGGGAAACTACACTAAACCCAGAAAATAGAATCCTAAAACAGGTGACTATAGAAAATGCAGGAGAAGCAGATAGAATTTTCTCTATGCTGATGGGAGATGAAGTTCCGCCAAGAAGAGAATTTATAGAAAAGAACGCAGTCTATGCTAATATAGATGCGTAGGAAAATATAAAACTATACCAAATAACACTTCTAAAAACTTTTAGGAGTGTTATTTTTTTATAAAATAATGATATTTTTCATAGCTTTAAATAATACTAATTAGAAAAAATATGTTACTTTTGTGCGATTTTTTTAAGAAAAGTTAACAAAAAATATCATTTTATGAATAAAAAAGTATTATTGATTTCAAGTTTGTTGTTTTCCGCAATGGCTTATAGCCAGACTATTAAAGGAAGAATAGTGCAGGAAACGCCTTCTGTTTCACCATTAAAAGTATTGGTAAAAAAGGAAGGAAAGGAATTGGTTTATCCAGTTGATGAAAAAGGTGCGTTTAGTATACTTCTTCCAGAAGGAGGAAATTATACACTACAAGTAGTAGAAAATACGAATATACTATCGGATAGAAATATAATGATAACAGATAGTGAGACAATAGACCTAGGAGATATCATTATAAATGAAAATAAAGTAGATAGCACACCTATAGAAGAGCCTAAACAAGAAATAAAGGAAGAAAAATTAGCCGAAAATAATCCAGAGCAGGAAGATCCTACTAATCCTAAGGCAAAAAATAATAAAGAAGAAGGCAAAGAACATGTGCTGCAAACAGTAGAGATAGTAGGTAGAGCTAGAAAAGACTATAATAGTGATTATTCTTTCTCTTCTTCTAAAATTGCCCTTAAAAATATGGAAGTGGCGCAGTCAATCTCTACCGTGACCAAGGAGCTTTTGTCTGATAGACAGGTCTTTATGATAGGAGATGCGCTGAAGAATGTGACAGGGGTGAATGCCACCAGTTATTACAGCCACTATGCGATTAGAGGGGTTACCCAAGGATGGGGAAACAGAGATAATAACAGGCTGATTAATGGGATGACAGCTTTTGTGAGCTACATTTCGCCGCCGATGACTATCAATTTGGAAAGGATAGAAGTTATCAAAGGGCCTGCGAGTATCACTTTTGCGAGTGCTAACGCAGGGGGGACTATCAACATGGTAACCAAAAAACCTTTGAGTGTTGCTAGAAAAGAAGTAGACCTTACGATAGGAAGCTACGGAACGGTAAGAAGCACTTTGGATTTTACGGGGCCGTTAGAAAAATCAAAAACTTTACTATATCGTTTGAATTTAGGGTATGAAAACTCACGAAGTTTCAGGGATTTACAAGGAAGCAAATCCTATATGATAGCGCCTACTATCAGCTATATCCCTAATGAAAAAACAAGAGTAAATCTAGAATTGGTATTGACTAATACTGATACTAAACTAGACCGAGGACAGCCTATTTTTGGGGTAAAGAAAGGACAAAGTGCCAATCTGCACACCACACCTATAAGCTTTGCCATAGGAGCTTCTAATGACTACAATAAAAACCTGAATTTCACGGTGATGAGTAGCCTTTCTCACAAGTTTACAGATAAAATAGGTCTTAATATGTCCTATATGAAGCATATCTGGGATGAAGATTTATTAGAACATAGAACGGCTAATAAATTTGCTCAAGATATTACAGGGAAGGCTATACCTACTTTGGTAGAAATGCAGGTTTCTCAAAGAAGACAAAAGACATACTCGGATAACTTTAGCGCGTATTTTAATTTTGATTTTAATATCGGAAACCTGAAAAACAAAATGGTTGCAGGGTATGACCTGAGCGCTTTTGAAGTGAGTAGAAATGGAGGATGGAATAGAGCGAGAGGATACAGATTGACAAACGGAAAAGTTGCCAATAAGTTTAACCCAGCGAATGCAGCGAATTATCTGACTGATGCTAATGGGAACCCAGTGCCGAATGTCCCTCATTTTGATTTACAAAATCCTAAATACTATGTAGCGAATCTGAATGATTATGTTTTCCAAAGATTAGAAATAACTCCTTTGCATTTTATGACCAATGGAGCTTATTTAATGAATCAAATGAGTTACGGGAAATTCATCGTTAATTTCGGTATCAGACAAGAATGGTATTTAGATAAAACGAATTATAAACTTAAAAATGAAGCTGCCACAAAACAGCACAAACTGCTGAAGAGATTAGGCGTTATCTATGAGGCGACTAAAAATATGAATCTATATGCATCATATATAGAAGGATTTGAGGTGCAGACCAATGCTTATCTAGGAACTACAGCTTATGGTGGTCCATTCTCGCCGATGACATCTAAAATGCTGGAAGGAGGACTGAAAACAGAGTGGCTGGATGGAAAACTGAATGCAAACATTGCTTATTTTAATATTCATCAGCAAAATGTACTAATGGATGATCCTAATGATAATGATGCGCTGAAAATAGAAGGAGGTGACCAGCGCTCTCAAGGGATAGAGATGGAGGTTATCGGTAGAATTTTACCAAACTGGCAGATTAATGCTGGATATTCTTTCATCGATGCTCATACGACAGAAAACGGAGAAAGATACAGAAGTGGAAACACGCCAAAACACAGCTTCAACTTATGGACAAGATATAATTTCGAGCAGGGAGCACTGAAAAATTTCGGAATAGGATTAGGAGGAAACTATGTAGGAGATAGAATAGCATGGGCAGACAGGACTTTAACCATTCCTTCTTATGTAGTGGTGGATGCAGCAGTTTATTATAAATTAAATAAAATGCAGCTGGCTGTGAATGTAGGAAATGTGTTTAACAAAACATACTGGGGCGGAGCATTTGATTACACAAGACTATTCCCTGGAACGCCGAGAAATGTGATGTTTAATGTAAAATATAGTTTCTAATAAATTTAAAATATAGTTTCATGAAAAAACAATTGTTTTTGGCTTTGACTGCCGTAGCGGTGCTGTCTTGTTCAGAGAAAAAAGACGCCGCAGCAAAGGCTGATACCAAACAAGAAAATAAAATAGAATATATTTATAAAGATGCTGACAGGGATGTTCCTGTGGTCATCACGACACCGCCTCAGAGAGCAGCGCTGTTTAATCCGTATACTACGGAGATTCTTCTCGCATTGGGATTAGAGGACAGAATCATCATAGGAAGTACGGAGGGAGAGCTTCTTCCTGAGTATAGAGAAGCCTATGAAAAGGTGCCTCAGAAACTGAAAGGCCACGGATTTAGGATGAATAAAGAAGCTTTCTTACTTGCAAAGCCAGATTTTGCGGCTGGGAATATTAATGAAGAAACGGCAGGCTCACCAGAAGATTTGATGAAATTGGGAATAGCGCCTTATAACCTTAGAAGTTTGGATGATATCCAAAATCCTACGCTGGATGATGTCTATGATGATATTATTCTACTAGGTAAGATTTTTAATGTTTCAGACAGAGCCGAAGCGCTTGTTACTAAGCTGAAAAATAAATATAATGAAGCCCAAAAGGATTTAGTAGTTCCAAAAGATGGCGAAAAAAAGAAAGTTCTGATACTTTCGTATAAAGGAGGAGTGGCGGCTTTTAGTGCTTTGGCGACAGACCTTGTCAATAAAGCTCATGGGATAAATATTTATGCAGATTTGGATAAAAGATTTGAGTTCGTGACGCCTGAGAGTGTTTTAGAGCGAAATCCAGATGCTATTTTCATCATAGACATTCAGTCCCGTCCAGAGCCGATAGAGGAGAAAATCAACTTCTTCAAAACCAATCCTGTCTTGAAAAATACCAATGCAGTGAGGAATAATCAGGTATATAAAATAGATCTAGAAGATGTGACCCCAGGAGTAAGGAATGTGGATTTCATCATCCGATTGAATAAAATTTTATATCAAAACAAACAATAAATACAAATAAAAAACAGCCGTTCTGTGTGAGCGGCTGTTTTTTGTTATTTACTCAGAATTTTTCATGTCCTCTTCATTCCAATCTACTTTTAAGACTTCTGTTTTCAAATCTTCATAGATTAGGAAATATTCTCTAAGAATATTTTTTAAATCTTCATAATTTCTGAAGCGAGCTTTTTTATATAACCTTCTTTTTCTTCATTTTTAGCAATTTCTATTTTTTTGCATATCCCTGCAAATGTTCCTCCGCCCCATTTATCTTTATTATTTATACATTCCCAATAGATAATAATCTCTACTAAACCGTATTTTAATGAAAAATGAAAGTAAAATTTTATTTTGCTGGTTGTCTCTATTATTTGAAAAAAATTTTCTTTCTTTTTGTATTTCGCAGAATATCCCAATTCTTTTACTATTTCTATAACTTTTTCATTTGAATAGTTTTCAAATGTTTCTTCAAATCTATACTGATTACTTATATTACTATGTCTTTCGTATAGATTTATTTTTTCGAAAATTTCTAATTCTTTTTTACTTAATTCCATAAATTATCCTTTTGATAAAAGTTCAACAAATATAAATAAAAACAGCCGTTCTGTGTGAGCGGCTGTTTTTGTTATTTACAAAACTCTTGGTCGCATTTACAGCCAGAGCTTTCTATCTCAAAGGTAGAATGCTGGATATTGTGATGTTCCAGCTTGTGGCGGAGTTCCTTTTTTATTTGTTCCATTTCTTGGAAACTTATTCCCTCATTTACCACCAGATGGACGGTCAGGGCGTTTTCAGAGCTGCTCATCGCCCATATATGGAGGTGGTGGGTGTTTTCTACGGCAGGAATTTCCTCTATCAGTTTTTGGATTTCATTGGGATTAATGCCCTCTGGCACGCCGTTTAGGCTGAGTTTAATGCTTTCCATCAAAAGTCCCCAAGTAGAAATCAAAATCACCACAGCGATGATGAAACTAATCACCACATCTGCGAGATTCCAGCCAGTGAAATAGATAATCACCCCAGAGATAATCACGCCCACCGAAACCAAAGCATCTACCATCAGGTGCAGAAAAGCCCCTTTGATGTTGATATCGTGTTTTTGTCCTTTATAAAAAAGAAACGCCGAAATAGCATTGATAACCACGCCTATTGCAGCAGTGATGATGATGCCGCTGCTCTCCATTTGTGGAGGTGTATTTAGCCGTTCCACAGCTTCTATGATGATTTTAAAGACAATGAACACCAGCAGAATAGCATTGATAAGCGAGGCTAATATTGAGGCTTTTTTGTAGCCGTAAGTCAGGCTGTGCGTGCTGGCTTTCTGGGCGAGAATGATACCGATGAGCGAAATCCCTAGGCTGGCGACATCGCTCAGATTGTGGCTCGCATCAGAGATTAAAGCCAAAGAATTGATTCTAAAACCGACCGCAAATTCTATCACGGTGTAGAGTAGATTCAGACCGATACCGATGTAAAACGCCCTGTTGATATTTTCTAGACTGCTCACGCTATGGTGGTGGCAGTGTCCTTCGTGTGAATGTCCCATGATTTTAATTATTTTTATAAAACAAGAAAAACAATGGAAATTTACGAATTTTTTTTAACTCTATGAAATTAGAGAAGATGGATATTTTAGAAACAAAAATAGCCTGTCCCTAAAACAGACAAGCTATTTTACAATAAAAAATGAAAAAATTTTATCCATTAGTATAGCTCTGGAATGCTTCTTCCAGATTGCTGTATCGCCCTTTGAACTCCTCTATAGAGGTGTCTTGCAGGATGTTTCCCTTGTGGATGAGGATAACACGAGAGCAGAGCGCCTCCACTTCCTGCATAATGTGTGTGGAAAGGATGATGGTTTTCTCCTTACCGATTTCTTTTATCACATTTCGGATTTCTATGATTTGGTTAGGGTCTAGACCGTTCGTAGGCTCATCCAAGATAAGTAAATCTGGCTGGTGGAGAATCGCCTGTGCCAGCCCGACTCTCTGTTTATATCCTTTGGAGAGCTGGGAAATCTTCTTGGATTTTTCGGGAGTGATGCCCACCAGCTCGATGACTTCATCTATTCTTTCGCTTGGTATCTTGTGGATATCAGCCACGAAATTCAGATATTCTTTTACGAACATCTCTTGGTAAAGCGGGTTGTTTTCTGGCAGAAAACCGATGTTTTTCTTGCTTTCTATCGGATATTGGGTAATATCTTTATCGTTGAACAAAATTTCGCCCTCATCTATTTTCACTACACCTGTGATGGATTTCATCAGCGTGGATTTTCCTGCTCCGTTTGGCCCGAGAAGTCCCACGATTTCGTTTTTTTCAATGCTGAGGTTGATGTTGTTCAGTGCTGTTTGTTCACCGAATTTTTTAGTTAGATTAGTAATTTGTAAAGACATAGTGAATTCAAAAATATTTGGCGAAAATACAAAAATTCTTCAAAATAGACAGCCTACAAATTTAGGGATTTTAATATTTTAATTCGCTAGAATTTTTTTTTAATTTTAAATCAAATTTTTATAGATTTGTAGAAAACAAAACTATTGTGAAAACAGACATACAGATTGCACAAAGTGCGGACATCAGACCCATTAGAGAAATCGCAGACAAAATTGCTATTGAGGAGGAAGATTTAGAATACTATGGCAGACACAAAGCCAAAATCCCTCTAAAATACATCGATGAAGAAAAAATTAAAAAATCAAAATTGATTTTAGTGACAGCTATCAATCCCACGCCGGCAGGAGAGGGGAAAACCACCGTGTCTGTGGGGCTTTGTGATGGACTGAATAAAATTGGTAAAAAAGCCGTTTTGGTGCTTCGTGAGCCTAGTTTAGGGCCTGTTTTTGGAAGCAAAGGCGGTGCCGCTGGGGGAGGGTATGCTCAAGTTATCCCAATGGCGGATATTAACCTGCATTTTACAGGAGATTTTTCGGCTGTGGAAAAGGCAAATAACCTTCTTTCTGCATTGATAGACAATAATTTACAAAGTAAAAAACACAATCTAAATATAGACCCAAAAACCATCGTCTGGAAGCGAGTGATGGATATGAACGACCGAGCTCTGCGCCAGATTGTCATAGGAATGGGCGATAAAAACGGCGTGGTAAGGGAAGATGGTTTCAATATCACACCTGCATCTGAGGTGATGGCAATTCTCTGTCTGAGCCAAGATTTTGAAGACCTAAAACAGCGTTTAGGGAATATCTTTGTGGGCTACACCTATGATAAAAAGCCTGTTTTTGCAAGAGATTTAAAGGCAGAAAACGCAATGGCAATCCTGCTGAAAGATGCCATTAAACCTAATTTGGTTCAGACTTTGGAGGGAAATCCTGCCATTCTGCATGGTGGTCCTTTTGCGAATATTGCACAGGGGACAAATACCATTATCGCTACTAAAATGGGGCTTTCTCTTGGTGATTATGTCGTTACGGAAGCTGGTTTTGGTGGAGATTTGGGAGCAGAAAAGTTCATTGATATTAAATGCAGATATGCGGGATTAAAACCTGATGCGTATGTGATAGTGGCGACTATCAGGGCGCTGAGATACCATGGTGGAGCGAAAAAAGATGAGTACGGAAGCCCGAATTTAGAATACCTGAAAAAAGGTTTCGGAAATCTTTGTAAACATATAGAAAATGCTCAGAATTACGGATTTCAGCCTGTGGTAGCGATTAACCATTTTGCTACGGATTCAGAGGAAGAAATCAAGTTTTTGAAAGATGAATGCGCTAAACTGGGAGTTCATGCTGTTTTGGCAGATGAATTCATGCACGGCGGTGAGGGAATGAGAGATTTAGCGAAAACAGTAGTGGAAGCGACAGAACAGCAGTCTGATTTCAAATTCCTGTATCCATTAGAAGAAAGTATAGAGGCTAAAATAGAGGCTGTAGCAAAGAAAATATACGGAGCGGAAGGCGTGGTCTATTCACCGAAAGCAAAAGCAGACCTTAAAATTATAAAAGATCTCGGCTTTGATAAACTGCCTGTATGTATAGCAAAAACGCAGAAATCACTGAGTGATGATGAGAAAAAAATAGGAAGACCTACAGGTTTTGATGTCACAGTGAGAGGCTTTGAGTTCGCAGCTGGAGCTGGTTTTGTGATTCCTATTTTGGGCGATATTATGCGTATGCCAGGACTTCCAGAAGTTCCTATGGCAGAGGGAATGATCATAGATGCAGAGGGAAATATCAGCGGTCTGAGCTAAAATCAGAAAAATATTAAAAGCGAAAAGTCGGAGAAAAACTCCGACTTTTCTTTTTTGTTTAAGACAGTGTTAGCTTATTTTTTAGCCAATTTGTATTCAGGCTTTTTAGCATCACCTACTTTCTCAACAAGGTAAGCAGCATCTTCTTCTACTAAGAAAACTCTTGGTTTGTCGTTTCCTTCTTCTTTAAGAGTAACGAAAGCACCATCTTCGCTTACTTCGTAAGAACCTTTAGCATTGAACTGTCCGTCTTTTTTCTCTAAATAAGTTTCATCCAAAAGGAAAGAACCATCTTCGTTTAGAGTCAATTTAGTTTCGATACCAGGGCAGTCAGCACATGGAAGTTTTCCAGAGAACTCACCTACATGCTTTTTAGGAGCTTCTGCTTTAGCAGCTTCTTCTGGTTGAGCTTGAGCGCTGTCAGCTTCTACAGCTTGTGGAGTTTCAGCTTTAGCTTCTTCTTTTTTTGAACAGCTCACTGCGAAAAGTCCTGTTAATAAAACAGGCAAAATCATTTTTTTCATAATGGTAAAATAAAATTTAAATTAAAAACATTTTCTATAAATCAATAAGCATGCCAAAAGATTTTTTAAAACCCTTAAAAAAATAATGATTTTTATCATGGTTTTGAAAATCTAAAAAAGCATTCTTTTTCTATTTGAAAAAATTACCAAGTAGTAAACCAAAACACTACTTTTTTATTCTGTTTAAATTTTTGCAGGCATCGTCATTAGAGTTTTCACAAGCCTTTCTAAACCAGTAGATAGCTTTGTTTTTGTCCTGTTCCACGCCATTTCCATTATGGTAGGCAACTCCTAAATTATTTTGAGCATTTGCATTTCCTTGTTCCGCAGCTTTGGTGTACCAATAAACAGCTTTTTCATAGGATTGTTCTACACCATATCCTTTTTCATAAGCTATTCCCAAATTATATTGAGACTCTGTAAACCCTTGCTCTGCTGCTTTAGTAAGCCAATATACTGCGTGGGGATAGGATTGTTCCACGCCATATCCATTATAATAACTAGCGCCTAAATTATTTTGTGCCCTGACAGACCCTTGTTCCGCAGCTTTGGTGTACCAATGGATAGCTTTTTCATAGGATTGCTCTACGCCGTATCCTTTCTCATGGACAACACCTAAGTTAAATTGCGCCTCTGCATGTCCTTGCTCCGCTGCTTTTTGCCACCAATAGATGGCTTTTTTATAGGATTGCTCTACACCATATCCCTTCCCGTAAGTAACGCCCAAATTATATTGTGAATTAGCATGTCCTTGTTTTGCCGCTTTTTGCCACCAATAGAGAGCTTTTTTTTCGGATTGTTCTACACCTTCTCCACTATGATAATAATATCCCAAATTAAATTGCGCCTCTACATCTTCCTGCTCCGCTTTTTTTATTAGGTCATTTATATTTTCTTGCTGGGTACAGCTTATAGCAAAACATGATAATAGTAGAAATACAAGATATTTCCTCATTTTATTAAAATTTTTAATCGTTTTATTCCTACTCTTTTTCAGGCTTTTCGGATATCGCCTTTTATTTTAGAAACTTGCAGAAAAATTATTTAGTAATCTTTCTATATTTTCTTTGCCTACAGGGTTTTGGCTGTGAACGGAGAATTTAGGAAGTGGTAGATTGTGCTCTATGCAGTACTCTACCAGATATTTGGCGCAGTCATATCCAGATTCATCTTCGCCTAAGTCATGGTCAAAAGAAATAAAATCAGGCAAGCCGTTTTGTGTAATATATTCTACAAAATCTGCATAATTATACACTCTGTCAAAGCCCTCTGGAGTTACTCGTAAGTCATCTAAGTATAGTTTTTTCATATATAAATAATTTTAAATTTTTGTTAGGAATTAGAAACCAGCTACAGAAAAAGTTGGTTTATTTATTGAGATAGATAATGTCAGCACAAGCATGGGAAAAAGCAAAATCATCTAAACATAAAATATGCTGTGCAAACTCTTGCACAACAGATGAATTATACACATATTTTTGAGTGAAAAACATGGCTTGTTTAACTTTTTTAAACTCAAGCAAATATATAAAATATAAAAGGATAAAAAGCGTTTTTCAGAGGGATAAATTGTATGAAAAAAGTCATAAGTAGCAACATTTATCACGAAAGTATTATATTTGCTCCCTTAAAAAATATAATAAAAATGAATAAAAAGTTGTTTAGCATAATGTTTTTAGGAACATTAGCTACTTTTTCTGCTCAAGAAAAACAAATAGATGAGGTGCTGGTACAGGGAAAATTCTTTGAAACTCCCTACCAGAAGGTCAATGAAAACATAGTAGTCATCCAGCATAAAGAAATAGAGCAGTCGCCTGCCAAAAGTATAGACGAGCTCCTACAGCAGTACACAGGAGTGGATATCAGAAAAAGAGGCGGAAATGGAGTTTTGTCCGATATCTCTATCCGTGGAGGGTCTTATGACCAAGTTTTGATTTTGGTGAATGGTATTCGTATGAATGACAGCCAGACAGGGCATAATAGTTTCAATATTCCCATAGACCTCTCTAATGTAGAGCAGATAGAAATCGTAAAAGGCCCTGCTGCAAGGCGTTTTGGGAATAATGCCTATGCAGGCGTGATTAACATCATTACTAAATCACACAAAGAAAAAACAGTAAAAATCACTGCCGAAGGTGGTGATTTTGAAGCATATTCTTTGGGTGCAAATATCAATTTGGGCGGAGAGAAGTTCTCTCAGTCTTTACAAGCAAATACGGCTTATTCCTCAGGATACCGCTATAATACAGACTATCAGGTTAGAAATGTTTTTTATCAAAATCAACTTGATATCAAAAACGGAAAAGTTGGAATTCAGGCAGGTTTCAGCGAAAAGAAATTTGGTTCAAATGGCTTCTATGGCTCTTCTGCCGACCAGTACGAAGAAATACAGGCATCTATCGTAAGTATGGCGTACAGACAGAAATTAGGAAACTGGGGGCTGAATGCCAATGCCTACTGGCGTAGAGGGCAGGACATGTATCTTTGGAAAAGACAAAACCCAGCAGCATACAGAAATATGCACATAGGGAACAATGTAGGCGGCCAGCTGAATGCCAGTTATGACTCTAAAATAGGAACTACGGGACTCGGTGTAGAACTTAGAAAAGAGTTTTTAGCGAGTAATAATTTAGGGCATAGAAACCGTTTTTTGACTCAGGTTTTCTTTGAACATCATTTCTCTTTTTTCAGTGAAAAATTACAGATTGTCCCTGGGATTTCTTGGGCAAATTATGACAAGGCAGGGAATTTCTTCTACCCAGGTGTAGATATAGGATTTAACTTTAATGAAAATAATAAAATCTACGCCAATGTAGCAAGAGTCAATAGAATTCCTACCTTTACCGAGCTGTATTATTCTAATAGAGAAAACATAGGCGATGCAGATTTGAAGCCAGAAAGCGCGATTTCCTCAGAGGTGGGCTATCGTTACCAAAATCCTAAAATCACAGCGAAAGTGAGTGGTTTTATGAGAAATTCTAGCGATGCCATAGACTGGGTGAGAAATACCTCCGCCGAAAAATGGGCAGCAAGAAATGTAGGAGATATGAACCTGAAAGGAGTAGAAGTGGAGTTTAGCCACAGACCAGTGGACTGGTTTAGTTATTCTGCGGGATATACTTATATTGATAATAAGAGAGAAACCGAGGGCTATGCACTTTCTAAATACGCACTAGAAAACCTGAAACACCAGCTGGTGGGTAAGGTAGAAGCTAGATTTTTGAAATATTTCTCTAATCAGTTGATTTATAGATACAACCAAAGGTTGGATTTCCTAAGTTATCATCTGCTGGATTATAAAATTTCTTTCAAGAAAAATGGGCTGGACATTTATGGATTAATCAATAATGTGACCAATACCCAGTATGAAGAAATAGCGCTGGTTCCACTTCCTAAAAGATGGTTCCATGTAGGAATTTCTTACACTATAAAAATGAACTAAAAACAATAAATCGTGCTGAAAAGCACGATTTATTTTATTTTTTAAAATCCAAATTGTATTTTAGATTAGAATATCCACTGATGCTGGCTTTTAGTGAGCCTACGAGGAGTTTTGCCTCCATTTCTACAGGGATGTGGTTTTGGTCATTGGTCACCCACATAGTCACTCCTTCTTTTTCTTTAAATATTCTTCCGCTCTGTACGGATGGAACTATTTTAAGGCATTCTATTTTCCCAAATTTAGTTTTCTTTTGTTCTACGCCTACTATTTTCAGCAGGAAAGGATAGGTTTCGTCATCTATCCAGACATTCAGTTTTACTTGGTTTCCTACTTTTAGTTTGCTGCTGTCTATATTTCTTAGGTAATAAAAAGCAGAAAGCATATCTTGTATTCCCTCAAAAGTATTGAAATTTCGTGAGTTTTTTTTGAGTTTGTCATACAGAACCAAAGTCTTGTTATCGTGATTAAAAGTAGTCTCATAATGCCTTCTGTAGCTTCCTTCGGAGATGTTTCTCACATAGAAGCTGGGTAGTCCAGTCGCCAGATCTATATAGCTTTCATAGACATCATTTACCTTGAAAAAAGTATTGACTATCCCTGTGCTTTTTCCTACTCCTACCACACGGAGATGGTCTTTACCTTTGTAATTTACTTGGCTAGTGGTAAGTTCTGCTGTTCCCGCATTGATGAATCCGTAGTGTATTCTGTATGATATTTTCTCTCCATTGTTAATGTGATTCAGCTGTGCCGAGACCATAGCCGAAACCCAAAGCATAAACATTGCAAAAATCTTATTCATAGTTTTTTATTTAATATTCCTAATTGATAGACAAATATTTTGCCAAACTTTTTTTTCTTATTTCTTACTTTCCTCTTTTACAAATTCTTCTATTTCCGAAGAGAGGAAAGGCGTTCCTTTTATCTTGTTAAAAGGGATGCATTTTATCTGATATTCATCTTGTATAAGGTGAATGAGCTGCCCATTGTTGATTTCTGGGATAATGATTTTTTTAAACTTGCTCAGTTTTTCTCCCAAATCCTGTGGAAACGGAGCCAAATTTCTTAATTGAAGATGGGCAACAGCAACATTGTCCTGAAGCAGGTTTTTCACCGCATCGCGAATGCTCCCATACGAAGACCCCCATGAAAGTATCAGAATATCAGCGTTTTCTTTCCCTTGGTCAAGGGCGAGCGGAGCATAAGAGTTTTTGATATTTTGAAATTTCTCAGCTCTTAATTTGACCATTTTTTGGTGATTTTCAGCATCATAGCTTACATTCCCTGTGTTTTCCTGCTTTTCTAATCCTCCTACGATGTGCTCCTTTCCTTTAGTGCCAGGAACGGCTATTTTTCTTGAAAGGTTTTCTCCTCTTAGATACGGCAGATATTCGTTTTCATCAGGTTCTTTTATGAAAGGCGACTGGATTTTTGGTAAATTTTCAAAATTCGGAATCAGCCAAGGCTCGGTTCCGTTCCCCAAATATCCATCGGAAAGAAGAATGACAGGCGTGGTGTATTCCAAAGCGATTTTCGCAGCCTCAAAAGCAGCTTCAAAGCAGTCAGAAGGCGACTGTGGCGCGATTACAGGAATGGGCGCTTCGCCGTTTCTTCCATGCACGGCTTGTAGCAGGTCAGCCTGTTCAGTCTTTGTAGGAAGTCCAGTGGAAGGCCCTCCTCGCTGTACATTTATAATGACCATGGGCAGTTCCAGCATAAAGCCTAATCCCAGCCCTTCTGTTTTTAGTGCCATTCCAGGGCCCGAAGTAGCAGTAACTCCTAAATCCCCAGCAAAGGAAGCCCCAATGATAGAAGTCATGGCAGCGATTTCGTCTTCCGCCTGAAAGGTCTTGACACCCAGTGGCTTGTATTTAGCTAAATGATGTAGAATGTCCGATGCAGGAGTGATGGGATATCCGCCGTAAAAAACTTCCAAACCAGCTTTTTGTGCAGCTGATAAAATCCCTAAAACTACAGCTTCATTCCCTGAGATACTTCTGTAAGTTCCTTCCTGCATTTCTGCTTTTTCTACAGAATACCGCTCTGTGAAAATTTCTGCAATTTCACCATACTGGTATCCAGCTTTTAGAACGCTGAGGTTAGCATCTCGGATTTCTGGTTTTTTTGAGAAATAATCTTCGATATGTTGTTTGGTTTGCTCTATATCTTTGGAAAACAGCCAATAGATGAACCCTAGGGCAAACATATTTTTAGACCTGTCTTTTTCTTTTTGAGAAAGAGAAGTTTCTTTCAGAGCCTCGATGGTGTTTTTGGTAATGTCAATTTCATAAACCGTAAAATCGCCCGATAGAGCCTCTAACGGAGAAGCCTCGTAACCAGCTAAGTTTAGGTTTTTTCTATCAAAACCAGCAGAATTGCATATGATGATTCCAGCTTCTTTGACTTTGCTGATGTTTTTCTTTAGGGCGGCAGCGTTCATTGCGACCAGAACATCACAAGCATCACCAGGTGAATTGATTTCCTTGCTTCCGAAATGAATCTGAAATCCAGACACTCCCGCTATAGTCCCTGAAGGAGCACGAATTTCGGCAGGGAAATCAGGCAAAGTATTAAGGTCATTTCCGAAAAAAGCCACAGTCTGGCTAAACTGCGCTCCCGTGAGCTGTATCCCGTCTCCAGAGTCTCCAGCAAATAATATTACAGCATTTTTTAGTTCCTTTATATTCATAGATGAATGAAAAAAATAATGCCCAAAGATATTAAATTTGTTTTTGAATGAAAATTATTGATTTTCAGTAATATATAAATTTACAAATAAAAATCTAATTTAGAATAAATAAAATTTGTATATTAGCTAACTTTAAAATATATAAGCTATGAAGAAAATTTTGTTTGCTATAGGATTTCTTTTGGTTTCAACTGCTGAATTGGCAGCGCAGTCTTTGTCAGAAATTGTGAATCAAAAAGAAACTATTTTAGTGGATGTAAGAACTCCAGAAGAATTTGCCCAAGGAAATGTGAGAAATTCTATAAATATTCCTATTTCAGAATTGGAAAATAACCTTTCTAAACTACAGGGCAAGAAAAATATAGTGGTATTTTGTAGAGCAGGGATAAGAGCCGCAAAAGCCGAAAAACTTCTTAAAGACAAGGGAATAAAGAATGTGCATAACGGAAAAACTTGGGAAAATGTAAAATCTTTGACTAAGATTGCTTTGGATAATTCCGTAAATTATAGTTCTGATAAACCTCATTTTAATGTACTTAGCGATACAGAAAAAGTAAAACAAGTTGCAGTATCATTAGGGAAGAATGGAGTTTTCAAAAAACATAAAACTTCTACGCCTGCTTCTTTGGTTGTTTTAAAAGGAGAGATTAAGTTCATTATAAACGACCAAGAGATTATTTTAAAACCGAATGACTACTATGATATACCAGTAGATGTGGAGCACGAATTGGTAGGTTTGTCTAAAGAAAATCTATTTGTAGTAACTAAACAGAAATAATTTTTTTTAAACCAAAATAAAAACGCCGAGCAAAATTACTCGGCATTTTTTGTTATTTATTTGGAATATTTTTTAGAATATCTTTCAAGAAATCCCAGAATTTCTGTGTAGAAGAAATACTCGCTCTTTCATCAGGAGAGTGTGCGCCTTTGATTGTAGGCCCGAAACTTACCATTTCCATTTTAGGATAATGAGCCCCGATGATTCCGCATTCTAATCCCGCATGACACGCCACCACATTTGGTTTTGAACCAAATTTATCTGTGTAGAGTTTTTCCATTATTCGGAGAATTTCTGAATTTGGATTTGGCTTCCAGCCAGGGTAAGAGCCGCTAAACTCTACATTTAGTCCACCTAGTTCAAAAACTGCTTTTAGTTGGTTAGCCACATTGAATTTAGAAGACTCCACAGATGAACGGGTGAGGTTTAGGATTTTCAGACTGCCATCTTTTAGTTCCACTCTGGCGATGTTGTTGGACGCTTCCACTAGGTCAGCCACATCAGGAGACATTCTGTATACGCCGTTGTGAGCGGATTTCAGCACGCGGATGATTTGGGCTGAATTTTCTTTGGAAAGACCATTTTCAGAGCTTTCAGTTTTTTCAATATTGATAACCAAATCCTTTTCAATGCTGGCAAATTCCTGTAAAATTTCAGCTTTTAACTCATTAGCTTCTGCTATGAATTCATCAGCATTTTTCACTGAAAAAACAGCTGTGGCTTCTCTTGGAATCGCGTTTCTAAGTCCGCCACCATCGATGGAAATCAGCTCTATTTCTTGACTTTCAATGCTGTTATAGAGCAGTCTTCCAAGGAGTACATTTGCATTCCCGAAACCTTTGTGGATGTCCATTCCAGAGTGTCCGCCTTGCAGTCCTTTGATTTCTATTTTTACTAAATTTCCTTTCGTAGGAGCAGTTTTGTAGGTTTGTGTAGCTGTTACATCCACACCGCCAGCACAACCTATATCTATTTCATCATCTTCTTCTGTGTCTAGGTTTAGGAGGATTTCGCCTTTTAGAACATTGGGTTTTAGGTTAAAAGCTCCTGTCATTCCAGTTTCTTCATCTATCGTGAATAGTGCTTCTAATGCAGGATGAGCGATATCACTGCTCTCCAAAATACTCATAACAGCCGCCACGCCGAGTCCGTTGTCTGCTCCGAGTGTCGTTCCTTTTGCTTTCACCCAGTCGCCATCTACGAACATTTGAATTCCTTGATTTTCAAAGTCAAAATCTACATCATTGTTTTTTTGACAAACCATATCAAGGTGAGACTGCAGAACGACAGTTTTGCGGTTTTCCATTCCTGCCGTTGCTGGTTTTCGGATGATGACATTTCCTATTTCATCCACTTGAGTATCAAGGTTTAGGCTTTCTCCAAAATTCTTGATAAACTCTATTACTCTCGCTTCTTTTTTGGAAGGTCTTGGAACTTCATTTAGTTTAGAAAAGTTTTTCCAAATAATCTGCGGTTCTATGTTTGATAAACTCATAAAATCTTATTTTTCTCCAAAGATAAGAAGATATTTTGAATATAAGGAGATAGATAGTTTCCAAAAAATATTAAATTTGCCTTCAATAAACATTAAAATTAGCTAAAAATGATAAGAATTCTTTTATTAAGTTTGGTTCTGCTCGGAACTAGCGTAGAGGCACAGAAGAAAATAGGAAAAGAGGATGTTGTCCTCATTAAATCAGGAAAAAGTACTGAACCGATGAGGGTTTTGCAGGTTACCAATCCTAAAGATTTGAAAATACTAAAAGATGTTTCCCGCCCAGTGGATGCTAAAGACCCGAATCTGAAGCTGTTAGCCGAGAGAATGCTCGCTACAGTGAAAGACGAACAGGGAGTGGGCATCGCAGCGCCGCAGGTAGGACTGAATATAAAGGCGATTTGGGTACAGAGATTTGACAAGGAAGGAAAACCTTTTGAGTTCTTTGTAAATCCAGAAATCAAATGGATGTCTTCGGTGCTTAGGCTTGGTGCAGAAGGCTGCCTCTCCATTCCAAACGAAAGAGGAGAAGTCTACCGCAGCCTCGTGATTGATTTGGCTTACGAAACTTTGGATGGAGAGAAAAAACGAGAGCTGGTAGAAGGTTTCACAGCGGTGATTTTCCAGCATGAGTATGACCACCTTATAGGAAAGCTCTTCACAGAAAGGATAAAAGAGCAGAAACAGGGAACTTTCCTTAAAGCCGATGAAGTGAATAAGATTTATTACCAAAAGTAAATTTTAGGGAGAATTTCTTATTTTTGCCGAATGGAATACCCAAGTAAAGTATTATCTAGAGCAGTGGAGGAGATTTCTGGACTGCCAGGGATAGGCAAAAAATCGGCTCTTCGGCTGGCGCTGCATCTTCTCAGACAGCCCAAATCTCAGGGAATGGCGCTTTCGCAGGCTTTGGAAAGTCTGGTAACGAATATAAAATACTGCCAAGAGTGTCATAATTTCTCGGATTTTGATATCTGTGAAATCTGTGCTGATGAAAAGCGAAACACCGAAACGCTCTGCATTGTAGAAGATGTGAGGGATGTTCTCGCGATAGAAAACACTTCTAAATATAATGGTAAATATCTAGTTTTAGGAGGGAAAATTTCTCCCATGGAAGGCATAGGGCCGCACCAGCTGAATATTTCCAGTATTGAAAAAAAACTCAATGGAGAAAGCCTAAAAGAAGTGATTTTTGCGCTGAGTGCAACGATGGAGGGCGATACCACGGCCTATTATATTTATAAGAAATTCAAGCATTTTAATGTAAAGTTTTCCAGCATCGCAAGGGGAATTTCGGTGGGGGATGAGCTGGAATATGCAGATGAGGTATCTCTCGGAAGGTCTATTATCAACAGGCTTCCGTATGATGAAGCGAAATAAAATTTACAATACAAAAAAATAAATCGCCTTTTATAGGCGATTTATTTTTATAATTTCTCTACTTCTTGAGCGATTTCGATGATAACTTCTGTGGCTTTTTCCATAGATTCTAATGGAACATATTCATAAGGCCCGTGGAAATTAAGCCCTCCTGCGAAGATATTAGGGCAAGGAAGTCCCATGTAAGACAGCTGTGCACCATCGGTTCCGCCTCGGATAGCCTTCACTTCTGGAGTGATTCCAAGGTTTTTCATGGCTCTTTCTGCCACTTCTATGATGTGCATTTTGCCTTCGAATTGTTTTTTCATGTTGAGATATTGCTCTTTTATCTCTATTTCAAAGACATTTTCGCCATATTTTTGGTTGAATTCCGCTACTTTTTCTGCGATGAATTTCTTGCGGTTTTCAAATTTCTGCTCATCATGATCACGGATGATGTATTGTAGTTTTGCTTCGGAAACATCCGCTTTTAGGTCTAAAAGATGATAAAAACCTTCAAAACCTCTCGTAGTAGAAGGAGTTTCGCCAGTAGGGAGCGACTGGATAAATTCAGCAGCGAGAAGCCCAGCATTTACCATTTTTCCGTAAGCATAACCAGGGTGTACGCTTAGTCCGTGGATTCTGATTACCGCTCCAGCCGCATTAAAGTTCTCATATTCTATCTCGCCCACATCACTTCCGTCCATAGTGTAAGCCCATTCCGCACCGAATTTTTCTACATTGAACTTGTGCGCTCCTTTCCCGATTTCTTCATCAGGGTTGAATCCTACAGCTATTCGCCCGTGTTTTATCTCAGGATGCTGGATAAGGTATTCTGCAGCTGTCATGATTTCTGCTACACCAGCCTTGTCATCCGCCCCGAGAAGGCTCGTTCCATCCGTAGTGATTAGGGTTTGTCCCTTGTATTGTTTCAGGTTTTCGAACTTGTTGGGAGAGAGGGTGAAGCCTGTCTTTTGGTTAAGAAGCAGGTCGCCTCCATCGTAATTTTCCCAAATTTGTGGATTTACATCTTTACCATTGAAATCAGGCGAAGTGTCAAAATGGGCGATAAATCCCACAGTAGGCACTTTTTTCTCTATATTAGATGGGATAAATCCGTATACATAGGCGTTTTCATCGATAGAGACATCTTCCAGACCGATGGCTTTCATTTCCTCAAAAAGATATTTTGCGATGTCCCACTGCTGCGGAGAACTTGGCGTTTCCTCACATTCAGGGTCGCTGGTGGAATATATTTTTACATAAGTCAAAAAGCGCTGAAGGAGTTTTTTTCTCCATTCTTTGTTTAATTTTATTTGTTCCATTGTATTAAATTTATTGATAAATAAAAAATGAGGGTAAAAGTAAGAAATATTTGTCAAAAATTGATAAAAAAACACTCCCTTTTGTAGAGAGTGTTTTAGTGAAGATTATCCTTTGCTGTATCTTTCCATTACTTTTGTAGAAACTCCTGTGTTGCTAAATCCACCATCATGGAAGAGATTCTGCATCGTTACTTTTCTCGTAAGGTCAGAGAAAAGGGAAATACAGTAATCTGCACATTCTGCAGCAGTCGCGTTTCCTAGTGGAGACATATCTTCTGCAAATTTGATAAATTCATCAAAACCTTTCACCCCTTGTCCTGCCGTAGTCATCGTAGGCGACTGGGAAATGGTATTGACACGCACTTTTCTTTCGCCCCAGTAGTATCCGAAAGATCTAGCGATGCTCTCAAGGTAAGACTTGTTGTCCGCCATATCGTTATAATCAGGGAAAGTTCTCTGAGCCGCGATGTAAGAAAGCGCAAGGATACTGCCCCACTCATTCATACAGTCTTTTTCCCAAGCTAGTTTCATCACCCTGTGGAAAGATACCGCAGACACATCCCAGCCTTTTTCCAGCCAGTCGTAGTTGAGCTCTGTGTAGTGTTTTCCTTTTCTTACATTCACAGACATCCCGATAGAGTGTAGAATGAAGTCTATTTTCCCAAATTTTGCGATAGCATGGTCAAATAATTTTTCTAAATCTTCCATAGAAGTCGCATCAGCAGGAACGATATCCGCACCTGTTTTCTCTGCTAAACTATTGATTTCTCCCATTCTCATAGCGATAGGAGCGTTAGTTAGTACAAATTCAGCACCTTCTTCGTGGCATCTTTCTGCTACTTTCCAAGCGATAGAGTTTTCATCTAAAGCTCCGAAGATAATTCCTTTTTTTCCTTTTAAAAGTCCGTATGACATAATATTTTAGAATAAATTAATTAAATAAAAATAAAAAAATGAAAACACGAGAATCAATGTTTTTCCTGTGTTTCAGAACTATTTTGTTAATCTTTTCTGCTCATTAAAATTCTCAAAACATACCAGAATAGAAGCATTACAGAAGAGAATAGCTGTAATGAAGCTCCTACATACTGTTCTGTTGTATAGACATTTTTAAGCTGGTTAGTCTGGTATAGAATACTTGCTCCTGCTAGGAAAACCATTCCCACAGAGAACCAAAGTCCAAGGTTAAACCCAAAAAGCATTCCTGCAATGATTAGCCCAAGAGAGATAAATCCTCCAATGATTAAGACACTTCTTAAGAAAGAAAAATCTCTTTTAGAAGTAAGAGCCACACCTGTAAGCCCTATGAACAGCATGAAAGTAATCAATCCTGCTTGTAAAATAACCTCGCCACTACCAGTGTAAATAAGTGCGATGTATATCATAGGAAGGAAAACAATCGCTTCCAAAAGCACATAAAAACCTAATCCAGCATACTGCATAGCACGGCTGCTCGCCATAGTCCATTTTTCAGCCAGCATAGAAGCCAGCCAAAATCCACCAATAATCATCAGCCATACATAATTTTTAGAAACCATTCCCATGATAAGTTCAGCAGGAACTACCATTAGTAAAGCAGTTTCTACAAAAATAAAAGCCAAAATAGCCAGCGCCACATGCATATAAGTTTTTCTATAAAAAGAAGCCTTTTGCTCCTCAGTGGACATTGCTACTAGTTGATTTGTAAATTCCATAAAAGTTTTTGTTTTTAAAATTTAATTCTACAAATATAAGTATTTTTTTGGAAAAGCAATTTTACAAATTACTTAAAAACACCATTGTATCTATATTATCTGCATAAGTGTCTAGTTCAGGATGCTGCGCCTCTCCAAAGCCGATAGCCGAAGGGATTTCAAGCGTAGAATTTGCCACAACGCACTGGATGTTTTCCTCGTTTTCTGAAAGGAAATTCTGGACATCGTTTATCGTTTCATATCGGCTGAAATTGATGACAGACAGCGGACTGAAAAGTTTTTCATCTTCTTTGAGCATTACGAAATTATTATCCCAAAACTGCTCTTGATTCAGCAGATAGATGGCTCTGTTGTAGTCGTAATTATTGGCGTATTGATTGTGGTTAATGATTTCTTTAAAGTTGATAAAATTCTCAAACAATCTGTCCAAAGGCATTTCGGAAGGGATGAAAAGTCGGGTAACATTTCGGCAGCCCAGCCCAAAATATCGGAAAATATCCTCCGCGAGAGCTTGGATTTCCTCATTGGTTTCATCACCTTTTAGAACTCCGATGGAAGTTCTGTTTTTCCTAATGATATTCGGCACATCTTTGAAATAATATTCCAAATATCGGGCAGTATTATTGCTTCCCGTAGCGATGACAGCATCATAATTTTCTAATTTTTCCACAAAATGAAACTCCAAAATCCCACTGCTGAGCTCGTTCCATTTGTTCAGTAAAAAAGGTAAAATCAGCCTGTCCTTGGAGGAGAGTTTTATCAAAGGAATGTTTCCGCTTAGCAAAACGCAGATAACATCATGAAAGCCCACCAAAGGGATATTTCCAGCGAGAATCAGCCCTATTTTTTTCGGTGTGGAAGAAAAATGATATTGACCAGTCCAAGCAGATATTTTCTCTTCGGTAAGGTTTTTCGCCCAGCTTTTTAGGCAAAATCTTACGCTTTCTTCTGTGAACCAAGAATTTTCTATTTCAGATTTTTTTATCAAGGAAGCGAATTTGCTTTCTTCTTCATTGAAATTCTCTGGTTTAGCGGAGAGAAATTGGTTTAAAAAATCGCCCAACTGCGATAAAGAGGAAACTATTTTATCATTTTTCATAAATATTGTTTTTATATAAATAAAGTTTTTAACTTTGTGCAAAATTAAAAAATATAATACTAATGGCTATCAAAATAACGGACGAATGTATCAACTGTGGAGCATGTGAGCCTGAATGTCCCAACAATGCCATTTATGAAAGTGCAGTGGATTGGAGGGCTTCAGATGGGACAATATTGTCAGGAATGGTAACTTTTCCTTCGGGACTTACTGTGGATGCTGATGAGGCACAGCCGCCAGTGAGCGATGATACATATTTCATAGTAACGGATAAATGTACGGAATGTATAGGTTTTCATAGTGAGCCGCAGTGTGCTGCAGTGTGCCCTGTGGACTGTTGTGTACCAGATGAAGACCATGTGGAGACAGAGGAACAGCTTCTCACGAAGAAGGCGTTCATGCATGGAGAATAATTTTCCTAATTCTTTTGGAGGAATGGAGGAAAATAATTATCTTTAAACCCAAGTTTAGTTTAACAAAATTTAAAAAGTCGTATATAAAAATTAAAAACAATGAAAAAGCACAATTTCAGCGCAGGACCGTGTATTTTGCCGCAAGAAGTTTTCCAGAAATCAGCAGAAGCTATTTTGGATTTTAATGGTATCGGATTGTCATTACTTGAGATTTCTCACAGAAGTAAAGATTTCATCGAAGTAATGGATGAGGCTAGAGCCATCGTAAAAAGACTAATGAAATTAGGAGATGATTATGATGTACTTTATCTAGGAGGAGGAGCATCTTTACAGTTTGTAATGGTTCCTTTTAACTTGATGAAAGTAGGAGGGAAGGCAGCTTATACAGATACGGGAACTTGGGCAGCAGGTGCAATTAAAGAAGCTAAACGACTTGGACAAGTGGATATCGTAGGTTCTTCTAAAGAAGAAAACTATTCTTTCATTCCAAAAGACTATACTGTGGGTGCAGAGTATGACTATTTCCACTGTACTTCTAATAATACTATCTTCGGTACACAGATGAAATCTTTCCCGAAAGTAGGGACTTCTCTAGTGTGTGATATGTCTTCGGATATTTTCAGTAGAGAGATAGATTTCTCTCAGTTTGACCTTATCTATGCTGGTGCACAGAAGAATATGGGACCTGCTGGAGCTACTTTGGTGGTAGTGAAAAAGGATATTTTAGGAAAAACAGGAAGAGATATTCCTTCTTATTTAGATTATCAGGTTCACATCAGCAAAGATGCGATGTTTAATACACCTCCTGTATTCCCTATTTATGCGAGTTTGCTTACATTACAGCACCTTGAAAAAAATGGAGGAATAGCAGCAGCAGAGCAGAGAAATAATGCGAAAGCAAAACTTCTTTATGATGAAATAGACAGAAACCCATTATTTGAGAGTTTCTGTCGTCCAGAAGACCGTTCTAATATGAATGTTTCTTTCAAACTTTTAGATGAATCTAAAAAAGAAGCGTTTGACAAAGCTTGGAAAGAAGCAGGAATCAATGGTCTAAATGGACATAGAAACTTGGGAGGATACAGAGCAAGTATGTACAATGCCTTACCGATAGAAAGTGTACAGGTATTGGTAGATGTGATGAGATCCATTTAAAATCATTATTAAAGCATAAAAAACAAGATTTATGCCCGTATTCAAGCCATTTCGTGGGATAACGCCCTATGGGGAATATATAAAAAGTTTTCCTACACGCCCATTGAGTAATTATACTCATGAAGAAATTGCAAAGAAAGCCGAGAGAGAGTTTTCTTATGTGAGAATGGTGGAACCGTATTTGTCTGGTGAACCTCAGAATTTGGAGCAGAATCTGGGTAGAGTGAGGGCGAATTATGAGGAGTTGCTGAGAAATCACAACCTGCATCAGGAGGAGGAATCAGGATATTATTTGTATTGCCAAATATTACCTGACGGCAGTGTTTTCAGAGGGCTTTTAGGATTGGTTTCCGTAGAAGATTATAATTCAGGAAAGATTAAAAAGCACGAAGAAACACTCACGCACAGAAAAGAAAAACTGTCTAAGTATCTGGAAGGTGTGAATCTCCAAGCGGAACCAGTGCTTTTGACCTATTCTTCAAATGCTGAATTAGAGGCTCTTATGAGTGAGGAAGAAAGGAAAAATCCTGTTTTGGAATATGCAGACAGCAAGGGGACTAAACATCGTGTTTGGAAAATTCAAGATGAAGAAATCTTGAAAAAATATGAACAAATCTTAGCAAAAGTAGAGGCTTTCTACATTGCTGATGGACATCATAGGATGGGTTCTACAGCGCTCTATTCTGAGCGAAGAAAGGATAAAAATCCTAACCACACAGGAAATGAGCCGTATAACTTTGTTTATAGTTTTATAGTTTCTGATCAATCTATTAAAATTAATGATTTTAATAAGGTTGTCAAGGATTTGAATGGTCTGACGGTGGAGCAGTTTTTGCATCAGCTGGAGGGTAAATTTATCATTGAAAATAAAGGAAAAAACCCGTATTATCCAGAGCAAAAACACTTTATAAGTCTTTATTTAGATGGACAGTTTTATAAACTTACACTAAAGGAAGAATGCTCTAGTGAAGAGTGTTTGGGGATTATAGACCATTATCTGCTGGATAAATATATACTGAGTCCGATTTTAGGAATAGATGATTTGAAAACCACCAAACGAGTGGATTACCTGCGGGGAAGTTCTTGCGTGGAGGGAATCACAAAACTAAAAGAAAAGGTTGATAATGAGGGATATATAGTGGCATTCGGGGTGCATCCTGTGAGTTTTTCTGATTTAGTAGAAATCGCAGATAAAAACCTGAAAATGCCTCCAAAATGTACTTACATAGAACCCAAACTCGTGACCGCGCTAGTCATGTATGATATGAAATAATAAAAATGCAGCTCTTTTAGGGCTGCATTTTTATTTTATGAAAAAATTATTTCTTTATTAAAAGGGCAATGTTTTCCACATGGTGCGTCTGTGGGAACATATCCACAGGAAGGATTTTTACTACATTGTAGTGCTCCTTCATCAGGGCTAAATCTCTTGCCTGCGTCGCTGAATTACAGCTTACATAGACGATTCTTTCTGGTGAAAGTTTTAGGATCTGCTCTATTACTTTCGGGTGCATTCCATCTCGTGGAGGGTCAGTAATTAGGACATCTGCCTTCGGATGTTGCGCCAGAAACTCTTCTGTGAAGACTTCTTTCATATCTCCGCAGTAGAAAGTACAGTTATTCAGTCCGTTAAGCTCAGCATTTTCTATTGCGGCATCTATCGCTTCCTGAACTGCCTCTATCCCGATCACTTGTTTGGCATGTCTTGCCATATATTGGGCTATTGTCCCTGTCCCTGTATAAAGGTCATACACTACATGATTTTCCTGAATATCAGCAAATTCCAGAGTTTTTCTATAAAGATTTAGGGCTTGTTTGTAATTGGTTTGGAAGAAAGATTTTGGACCAATTTTAAATTTTAATCCATCCATTTCTTCAAAGATAAACCCTTCACCAAAGTAAGTCTGGATATCTAAATCATACACGCTGTCGTTTCCTTTGGAGTTGATAGCGTAGAGTAAAGTCTTGATTTGAGGGAACTTATCCAAAATAAAGTTCAATAAATTTTCTCTGTTTTCCTTTTCTTCTCGGAAAAACTGAATGAGAATCATCCATTCTCCTTTGGAGTTTTGGCGAAGCATCAGTGTTCGTAGAAATCCTTCTTGATTCCTTAAATCAAAAAAATCAAGGTTGTTTTTTATCGCATAATCTCTGATTGCGAGACGAATTTCGTTGGATGGTGCTTCCTGCAGGTAGCATTCTTTTAGGTCTAAAATCTTGCTCCACTGCCCAGGAATATGGAAGCCCAGAGCGTTTTTGTTGTCTATTTCTGTGTCGGATTTTATCTCTTCCGAAGTCAGCCAGCGAGCATTGGAAAACGAAAATTCCATTTTATTTCGGTAGAAATAGTGTTCCTCGCCACCGAGAATAGGGATGCACTCAAAATCTTCGATGCCGCCTATTCTTTTAATATTGTTAAGAACTTCATTTTGTTTGAACTCCAGCTGTTTTTCATAGCTCATATTCTGCCACTTACATCCTCCACACGCGCCGAAATGGATGCACTCTGGCTCTATCCGAAACGGAGAAGGCTCTAAAATTTCCACCATTTCTGCTTCGTAATATTTACTTTTAGCTTTTTTTACACGAGCATTCACGGTGTCTCCAGGGATTGCTCCAGAGACAAGTACGGTTTTGCCATCTTCGGTTTTTCCAACAGAAACTCCTTTCGCGCCAGCGGAAGTTAGTTTGATGTTTTCTAAAATTAGATTTTTATTTTTTTTCATTCGGTATTTTTATAGGAGTCGAATTTACTTAAAATTATTTACTTTTTTCTATATCCGTATAAATTTGGATGGTTTGCAGGGCAGAAAAAGCCCTCATTTTGTTTAACATGAACTGAGCATGTGGATTTTGAATATTATCTAAACTCAATTTTCTTTTATTTTTATCTTTCCAAGTGTAATAAGCAGGGCTTCCGTTTTCGTAAGAAATCACCCCTATGGAATCGGCTATGAAATTATATTCATTGATTGCAAAGCGGTAGTTTGGCGATTTTTTAAACAAATTATCTCCTGAATAGATATATTTTTGGTTGGATAAACTTAAATTAAATATAGTAGGGAAGATGTCCTTGTGGGAGGCCATCACAGAGGAATCGAAAAAGGCAGGTTTGTATTTTTCTGGAATGTAGAAAAGTATTGGTACACTGCGTTTTAGGAAGGAGTTTTCATCATCATATTCGAATACCTGTCGGATATTATGGTCGCCTGTCGCTACGATAATGGTATTTTCTCCCAAAGGAGAATTTTTGATGTCTTTTATAAATTTAGCCAGTTGAGAGGCTGAATATTGGTGGGAATAAAAATTAGCATAGGCCATTTTCTCATCCACCCGAAGAAGGTTTTTTATGGCATCTATTTTAATAGGGTATGGCTTGTAATGAGTAGGAATTTCATATGGAGTATGGTTGCTCACAGTGAGGGAAAAGATCATTTTTGGTTTTGAAGGAGACTGCTGAAGCTGGTCTTTTATATAATCAAATAAATAGCCATCGTGAGTTCCCCAAGCGAAATCCTCAGCGTTAGGGAATTTTTGTTTGATGTGAGAACTTCCTTTGATAATATCAAAACCTTGTTTTTTTATGAATTTGTCCGTATTTCTCCATGAAAGATGCGCACCTGTCATGAAATAAGTCTCGTAGCCTTGCTCTTTGAAAGGCTTTGAAACGGACGAGCTGAATGAGGTGTCAAAATAAGGCGACTGCGATATGATGCCTTTCGGAGTGTTTACCATAAGGTTTTCTAATGAATATATGGTTCCGTTGAAAGATGATAAACCATTTTTGAAATAGTATAATTCGGGCAGAATTTCATTCAAATCCCCCAAAAGATTGAGCTCTTTGGAATGGAGTTCAAAATAATGATTACTCATACTTTCCATCAGGATAAATACGATGTTAGGCGGATTTTTCTCTAAAAACTCATTATGAGCCGTTGTGGAATACAAGTTTTTGTCAAAATCATCAATAGTATTTTCGCGATAAACCTCTTTTACCTGCTCAAATGAACTAAATCCACTCATCTTTAATTCTTGGGCAATATCAGGAGTGATAAGGTTGTCATTTAATTCTGATTTTGCGAATTTTAGGGCATAAACAGGATTGTAGCAAAGAGCATTGATAAACTCATTTGTGCCTATATTAGTATGTTCCCTACGGAGGGTAAATTCGCCTAAGCTACCTCTCATTCCTGCGATGAATAGAGGGAAAACAGCTAAGAGAAATAAAGTTTTCTTTGATGCAGGGAAAGTATTGACGCTAATGTTTTTCTTAATTTTCTTATGTAAAAATAGAAAACTAACGATGCTGAGAGCATAAATGATAAATATTTTGAATACAGGATAGTCTGTCCATACGGATTTTAGGACAGCTTTCGTATCATCATTAAATATTCCAAAAAATAAGATATTAATATGTGATTGGAAAAACTGATAATAAAAAAAATCTATAATGAAAAGAGAAACATAAACAACTAAAACAAAAGCTAGATAAAAACAGCTGAAAGTGAGATATATCTTCTCAAAATTAGTAGTAAATTTTTTAGGAATAAATAGTGAAAACAGCCAAAAAACAGCCAAAGGCAGAAAAGCGTAGCATATAGCAGATATGTCAAAACGAGGGCCTACAACGAAAAAAGCATAGAAAATATCAGAAAGATGTTCTCCAAGCTGAGCCCATTTCCCATAAACAGAGAAAAATATAAAACGATTGATGAAAAATAAACAAATAAAATAAAAAAAATACTTAAGTCCGTTTAGGGTAACTTTTTTGAACAGGTATAAATTTATCATGCAATATAACTGATTTATAAAAATAAATAGAATCCAAAAATTGGACTCTATTTATTCCTTAAAGTTTTATTATTAGTGTCCGTGCCCATCGTGCTCATCATGCTCTTCTTCAGTTTCAGAAGCCTGAGGAACAGGAGCTGTCAGACCTGTTTGTTTATTTAGAATATCGATAAGTTCTGCCAGCTGGACGCTAGAAAGTCCTATAACAGTTTTACTTACTACTTTCCCATCTTTGTCTAAAATCATAAAGCTAGGAAGCTTAAATCCATAGATGTGAAATTGCTGTGCAGCATCAGATTTTAATCCTTTTTTAGCGTATAGATTAACACCTGCAAAGCCTTTGAATAAAGACTGAGAAGTCTTTTGGAACTGCTTCGCATCATCATCCATATTGATGTAGGCTACATTTAGTTTTGATTTGTAAAACTCAGTAATTTCTTTTAATGCAGCTACAGATTGTACAATATTTGGAGCAAAAGAGCTATAGAAAATTAGCAGAGTTGGCTTACCTTTAAGTTCGCTAATTTTAGAATCTTTTCCTTCCTGATTTACAAAATTCACTTCTGGTAATGCAGATCCTACTTTTAGCCCAGTAATCGCTGAATGAACTTTTTCTAAATCTTTTTTAATGTCCTCTGATTTTATTTTTTCGTTGATAGCTTTTAGAACCTGCTCTATTCTATCATTTTGAGGATGAAGGTCAAACTGAGTAGCAACGAATGCTGTCAAGTAATCTTTTTGCTCCTGAGAAAGCTCTTTTCTAGTGTCTAAAAACTTCAAGAAAACTTCTGTTTGTGTAGTTTTAGTATCACTAAGGAAAGGCATAGCGAATTTGCTGAAATCAGCTTCCAATTTCCCTAAAAGATATTGTCTGTATGCAGGAAATTCTTTGATGAAAGATTCTTTTTCAAGTTTCTTCTGAGTTTCTTTGAAATTCGCAGATACCTTGAAATCAGGCTTTTGAGTCATCTTTCCGTGCATCATTTCATATTGAGAGCTGATCATCAGGAGATTTACCATCAGGTCATTCTTTTTCCATTCTACCACATCTTTGTCAGCACTTTTAGACTTAGCGATTTCATCTATCTTTTTGTTGATATCAGTTTGAAATTTCTCTAAATCTTTGATAAATTCGCCTTCATTTTTGGCTAAAACACTCATATCCAATTTAGAAAGATATGAATTGATGAATTTTTGACTTTCAATCAAGAATTCATTGTTTCCTTGTCCTTTTCCGCTGATTTTCAGGTCTTCAGGGAAAACAGAGCCATTTCCTTCCAGATTGATGTTTTCACCATTTTTTAAGTATAAGAAATTTACTTTTCCTTGGTATACCAAGGCGTAAATTCCATCTTTTTTTACACTGATGGTGTCAGAGAAATTTCCTTTTTCATCTATACCAATATTCGCAATAGGAAGCGTGGCAACAGATGAAACATCTATAAGCTCTATTCTGCTCAGTGGTGCAGGGTTATGCAGTTTTCCTGTAAGAACTAAATCTTTTTTAGAACAAGAAATAGCAAAAACAGCGAATAAAACAAGCAAAAAATATTTTTTCATAATATGCTGGGTTTTAACTATTTGTAGTCATCCTCCTCGTCTACGCCTTCATCATAGTAGTCGTTAGAGAAATCATCTTCCTCATCATAGCCGTCTTCAAATTCAGAGCTGAAATCTTCTTCGTCCAATAAATCAAAATCATCCATCATGATGTTTGACTGTTGTTTTTTAGTAGTGGTAGAGCCGCCGTTTTTACTTGGAGCTTTTAAAGGAACTTTCCCAAGGCGGTACACAGTAATAGGATAGTTTACAGAGTTTTTCTCCTCTGAAATTTCCAACAGTTCACAAAAAAATTCCCAAAGGTCTAAAAGCCCGTATTTAAAATGCATTTTACTTCCTATCGCTGGAAATGCCTCACTCATGTACACATCAGACATAGTGTCTCCATCTCCATCATCAGACATGTCTTCTAAAGGAACAGCTGCTCCCTCAGTCCATTCGTCATCAGAGTAATAAAAAGAAGAAAGCTCTTCACCTTGAAGGCTGAAAGCGCTCTTAATTCCTAAATGCAGATTCCAAAGAGTTTGTTTTTCTCTAATCTCAATGTCTCTAAAAACCTGCTCCTTTGCATCTAAAATAACTCGTACTTTGTAAATCATAAATTCTTCTGTTCTTCTGTTTTTTATTTAAAATTTGAGTTGCAAATATAATATAAATCAAATGTTGAGAAAAATTATTTTAAAAAAAAATAAAATTTTGTGTAAATTGTTTTAAATCAATATATTGGAGATAAAAATGCAGTGAAATTTTCACTGCATCTTCTATTATTTTCCTAAATAGGATTTTAGAATTTTACTTCTGCTGTTGTGTTTTAGCCTTTTGATGGCTTTTTCTTTGATTTGTCGAACCCTCTCCCTCGTTAAATCAAAAGTCTCGCCTATTTCCTCCAAGGTCATAGGGTGTTTACCATTTAACCCAAAATAAAGCCTTACTAAATCAGCTTCTCTCGGTGTAAGGGTCTGCAGGGCTCTCTCTATTTCTATTTGTAGAGATTCCAGCATCAGTTCTTTATCTGGACTTGGCGATTCACCAGAACGAAGTACATCATATAGGTTAGAATCTTCACCTTCTACTAATGGAGCATCCATGGATAGGTGTCTTCCAGAGTTTTTCATAGATTCCTTGATGTCCTCCTCGCTCATATCCAATACTTCGGCTAGTTCCTCTGGAGATGGTGGTCTTTCGTTGATTTGTTCCAGTTCTGCATAGGCTTTGTTGATTTTATTGATAGAGCCTATTTTATTTAGAGGAAGTCTTACGATTCTAGACTGCTCAGCCAAGGCTTGGAGAATAGACTGTCTAATCCACCATACAGCGTAAGAAATGAATTTAAATCCTCTGGTTTCATCGTATCTTTTCGCAGCTTTCATCAGCCCTAAATTTCCTTCGTTTATTAAGTCTGGCAATGAAAGTCCTTGGTTTTGATATTGTTTAGAAACAGAAACCACGAAACGAAGGTTGGCTTTGATTAGTTTTTCTAAAGCAACCTTGTCTCCAGACCTGATTTTTTGGGCTAAAATAACCTCTTCATCGGCAGTGATGAGCTCTACTTTACCGATTTCCTGTAAGTATTTGTCCAAAGATGCGGTCTCCCTGTTGGTTACCTGTTTGGTGATTTTTAGTTGTCTCATTTGATAAATAGTATTTTGTAATTCACTAAACATATATACGATGAGATTCTTATAAAGGTTACAATGAAAAACAATTTTTCTGCAAAATGTATGGTTTTTCTTTTGTGAATACCTTGTTTTTTTACTATCTTTGGCGTTTAGCAAAATTTTATACGATGAAAAAAGTCTTGTTATTGGCTGCGGTTACATTTGCTTTATGGTCTTGTAGTGCATCTCAGCCAGCTAGAGTTTATGGGAATAAAAATATTTCTAATAATAATTCTTATTCATATAATACAAATAATGAAAATCCTTCAAAATCAAAAAATAAAAAATCTTCAAAAGAAGGACCTAATGCAAAAGCAGCAAGTATCCTTTCTGATGCAGAGAAATACCTTGGCGCTCCTTATAGAGCTGGAGGAATGACTTATTCTGGGTTTGACTGCTCAGGATTTGTGAATACGGTTTTTGCAGAAAATAATATTAAACTTACCAGACGCTCTGCCGACCAGGCTAAAGAAGGTGTAGGAATCAATATAGAAAATGTAAAACATGGCGATTTATTGTTCTTTGCTACGGCTGGTGGGAAAAGGGTTTCTCATGTGGGAATAGTGCATACAATAACGGATGATGGCGAAATTAAATTCATCCACGCTTCTACGAGCAAAGGAGTGATTATTTCTTCATTGGAAGAGGCTTATTGGGATAAGGCTTTTCTTTTCGCGAGAAGGGTTCTTTAAAATGTGATTTTTTGAATTTATAAATTTTAATTAGCAATAAAAATGAGTTTACAACAAAAAATAGAAGAAGCTTGGGAAAATAGAGAATTATTAAAACAAGCTGATTATCAGGAGGCTGTCCGCTCTGTAATCCGTGAACTAGATTTAGGGAAAATAAGAGTAGCAGAGCCTGTTTCTGATGGATGGCAGGTGAATGAGTGGGTGAAAAAAGCAGTGGTGATGTATTTCCCTATCCAGCAGATGAAAACGATAGAAGTGGGGCCTTTTGAGTTTCATGATAAAATTCCATTAAAGAAAAACTATGCAGAGAAGGGAGTTCGTGTTGTTCCTCATGCAGTGGCGAGAGAGGGAGCTTTTATCGCTTCGGGGGTTATTCTGATGCCTTCTTATGTGAATATCGGGGCGTATGTAGACAGTGGAACTATGGTGGATACATGGGCTACGGTGGGAAGCTGTGCTCAGATTGGTAAAAATGTGCATCTAAGCGGTGGAGTAGGTATTGGTGGGGTTTTAGAGCCGTTACAGGCTGCTCCTGTGATTATAGAAGATGATGTTTTTGTGGGGTCTAGATGTATAGTAGTAGAGGGGGTTCGTGTAGAAAAAGAGGCTGTTTTGGGAGCGAATGTAGTTCTTACAGCATCTACTAAAATTATAGATGTGACAGGAAATGAACCTGTGGAGTTAAAAGGCAGAGTTCCAGCTCGTTCGGTAGTGATACCAGGGAGCTACACTAAGAAATTTCCAGCTGGGGAATATCAGGTGCCATGTGCTCTGATTATCGGTAAGAGAAAGGAATCTACGGATAAGAAAACCTCTCTGAATGATGCTCTTAGAGAAAATAATGTTTCTGTATAAGATATCGTAAAGCACCCTAATGAGGGTGCTTTTTATATTTAAGTAATATTTTGAGTATGAGGTAATTTGTTTTGTAAAATGAAAATAAATCCTTAATTTAGGAGTATGAAAAACATACAGACTTTATTATTGATACTCTATATCTTCTTTCGTTTTTTTGCTGGAGTGAGTGTTGTTTTAGGGCTTGTGCTTCTTCTTTATGCGCTGATTTCCGAGTTTTGGTTTGTTGTGTTATATATTCCTTTTGTTGTTGTTTTAGGAGTGTTTTTCAGTAAAATCAAATTACCAAATATTATTTATAAGCTGGGGGTATTGAGTTTAATAGTTGGTTTTTTAGGATTGTTAGATGTAGTATTTTACTCAATTTTTGTTGAAAAGATAGAAGAGAAAATTCTTTATCTATTTGTGAGTATAGCCAGTACAGGAATGATTATCATTTATCCTTTTTTACAAGTGAAAAGGAATTGAATAGCATGAGTTCGACTTAAGCTACAGCTTTTTCCTTATCAATAATTCTCCTGTAAATTAATAGAAGTTTTTTATAAGCAAAAGCCCTGATTATCGATTTTTTACAAGAAAAAGTTGCTTTTCTTATATCGAACTCATGCTAAATTAGTAATTTTGTATCGCTTTGAGAAAACCTTTGGTGTGTAGGATATAGAAAAATTGTATGTTTTCTTCGGGAATATCGCCTAAAGCACGCAGTACGCTTACAGCAAAATGTAATGCACTATCACCCTTGGCGGTTACTACCTTGTTATCACTTACGGCTTCAGTTGCAGTAAGGATGAAATTCTCACTATTGGTATAAAGCACAGCATCTTTTATCTCATCAAAATCATTGTTAGTGTGTTTCACATCGTTTAGTAAACCATTCACAGCGCAAAAATATGCACTATCACAAATAGCTCCCAATACTTTGTCATTAGCTTTTATCTTTTGGGCAAGGGTTAGTAGTTGAGAGGTTTGTTCCTTAGAAAGATTGCGCCAAGAACCTTTTGCTCCAATGAACACAAGAGCCGAAATATCCTCGGGAATTTCCCAAATACTAAGGTCGGGTAAGGCTTTGAGATTGCCGATAGAGGTTTTCACTTCTTTATCCGTTGAAGCATACAAAACAGTGTATTGTGTTGTATCTAATTGTTCATTGCCAAGAGCAGCAGAAAGGTAAGCCAATTCCCAATTGGCAAACTTGTCTAAAATGACGAATACTATTTTCATTACAATAATTTAATGGCTAAATTTTCAGTCTGTTTTATCCTTTGGCGAATTAAAAATTTACTATTTTTTTACTAAAAAACCCATAAAACATTTAAGAATAAACATTTTATGGGTTATGGTGAACGCGGAAGGAGTCGAACCCTCAACCTCCAGAGCCGTAATCTGGCGCTCTATCCAATTGAGCTACGCGTCCTAAATTTTAGTTTTGCAAATATAATACTTTTTTGCTTTCTTTGAACTATGAAATGGAAAAAAATATTATACATTATTTGTTTTTTTGTGGTTTTGTCTTGTAAGAAGTCTGATAACCAGTCAATTAAACCTTGGGAAGTGATTTCTGAAAATGTTCAATATAGTGAGCAAAATGACCAATTTTTATTAAAATCTAGAAAATTTGAGTATTCTTTTGAAAAAAAAGAGCTACCTTTTTCCAAAGTGGTTTTGCTTAATAACAGCCTTTTGGGATATTTTATAGAACTTGGGCAGGAAGAAAAAATAGTAGGAATTTCGGGAGTGCAGTATGTTTATTCCAATGATATTCAGCAACTTATAGAAAAAAATAAGATTCAGAATGTAGGTTCTGACCAAAAGTATGATATTGAAAAAATTCTTGAACTAAAACCAGATGTGATTTTCACGAATTACATAGAAACTTTCGAAAATACCTATAAAATCCTGCAAGATAATGGGATAAAAATCATTTTTTTAGATGAATATTTGGAGGAAACGCCTTTAGATAAAGCGGCTTATTTAAAGCTGTTTGGGAAGCTTTTAGGAGAGGAAAAACGGGCAGAGGAAATCTATGCTAAAATCAAAAATGATTATGAAAGCATAAAACAAAAAGCACAGAAATCACCTAATAAACCAAAAGTTTTGGCTAATGAAATGTATGGAAATCACTGGTATGTCGCTGGAGGAAAAACTTTTTCGGCTAATTATCTGAAAGATGCAGGAGCGGACTATATTTTCAAGGAAAATCAAGATAAAAAATCAGTGCCGATTAGTTTTGAAGAAGTTTTTGTGAAGTCTAAAAATGCTGAATTTTTGGTAAACGCGGGCAATTATAGAACGAAAAAAGAACTTTTGGCTATGAATGCTATTTATGAAAAACTGGATGTCTATCAGAAAGGGAAAATTTTTGGGATGAATAAAAGAAGGAGAGGGATGGCTAATGATATTTTTGAGAGCGGAGCTGTTCGTGCAGATTTGGTTTTAAGGGATTATGTGAAGATTTTTCACCCAGAAATTTTACCAAAAGATACCTTAATCTACATGCAGGAATTAAAATAAAATAACAACCAACAGCGTTTAAAATGTATATAAAATTAAAGATGAAAAATATTTTTTGCTTTTTATTAGCCTTGTTTTTTCAGAGTTTTTTTTCTCAAGATATTTCTAAAAAACTAGATCAAGCGACCAAAAGTTTTTTGAACGAACCAGAAATGTATTCGGCGAATCTTTCTTTCTATGTAGCCGATGAACAGGGGAATTTTATTTATGAATATCAAGGAAACAAGGGACTTTCTACGGCGAGCACACAGAAGGTTTTCACAGCGATGGCGGCTTTGGAGATGCTAGGGAAAGATTTCCGATACACCACCAAAGTATCTTATACAGGGAATATAGAGGAAGGCAGGCTGTCAGGAGATTTGATAGTAAGTTCCAATGGCGATCCTACACTCGGCAGCTGGCGATATACAGGCTATAAACCTGAGGATTTTCAGAATAAAGTGATACAGGCCATTAAGTCATTGGGAATCTATAAGATAGGAGGACATTTGATAATAGATGACAGCTATTTTGATATTCAGACTATCCCTGGGGGCTGGCCTTGGAATGATATAGGAAATTATTACGGAGCGGGAGTCTGGGGAGTGAACTGGCGTGAAAATCAGTTTGATATGCATATAAGTGGAGGCGCTAATGCAGGGGCTTCTACATCTTTCAAGAAAATTGTAAATCTTCCAGAGCAGGTAAAATGGGTGAACGAAACCCAGACAGCAGGGAAAGAGACAGGGGATAGGAGCATTATCTACACGGCGCCGTATTCGGAGGTAGCCTATATCAATGGAACTCTTCCTAGTGGAAAGACGACCGTAGTTTCTGGTTCTGTCCCAAATCCACCTATGCAGCTTGGTTTAGAAATGTATAATTGGTTGTCAAACAATGATATAGAGCTTAAAGGAAAAGTGATTTCTGCTTCACAGCTTTTGATAGAAGAGAAGGAGTATAGACCTTTACAAGGGAAAGAAATTTTGGTGCATCATTCTCCTACGATGGACAAAATAGTCTATTGGTTCATGAGAAAAAGTGTGAATCTTTATGGGGAAACCCTTGTAAAAACTTTTGGAAAGGTTAAAAATAATAATTCTTCTTTTTCAAATGGCGTGAAAATTCTCAAAGATTTTTGGAAAAGTAAAGGAATCCAAGCGCCGATGATAAATTTCGTTGACGGAAGCGGGCTTTCGCCACAGAACTATGCCTCTGCAAGAGCGGAAGTTCAGGCTCTGATTTGGGGTAAAAAACAAAGTTGGTTCCCTATATTTGAAGAATCGATGCCTCTGTATAACGGCATGAAAATGAAGAGCGGAACGATAAAAGATGCCAAAGCCTATGCAGGATACCACACATCGAAAGAGGGAAAAAAGTATGTCTTTGCGGTGATAGTGAATAACTACCATGGAAGTAATGTAAATGCGAAATTGTTTAAACTTTTAGATATATTGAAATAAAAATGAGGTATCTTACTTCATCATTTGTCCGTTGGCTTATATTTTTGTTTCTCACTCTCGCAGTGGTAGTTTTGGCTGCTTCTTCTACAATGCTGGTAGATAGGCTAAAAAAGCAGGAAATTCAGAGAATAGAGGTCATCGCTACGGCTATGAAATTCATGCAGGATGAGCATATCAATGACCCTGAAACACTGGAGCTTATTTTGGCAGTTTTAAAGGATAATAACTCTATTCCCATCATTCTGACAGATGAAAATTATGAGCCTATTTTGGCTGAGGGAACTTATAGAAATATTCCAAATGAAATCGTGGAAGACCCTAAAAAACTCAATGCATTGATTCAAAAAATGGGAAGAACCTATAAGCCTTTCCTTATCACAATGCCCGATGGAAAGAATCAGTATGTATTTTACTCAAACTCCCTGTTTTTGGATAGACTGGACTATTATCCTATAATTTTGGCAGGTTTGATAGGCGGGTATTTGTTGGTTTGTTTATGGTTTTTTAGAACGATAAAGAGAACAGATGAAAACTATCTCTGGGCAGGGCTGGCAAAGGAAACTGCGCACCAGATAGGAACGCCTCTTTCTTCTATGATCGGCTGGGTGGAAATCTTGAAAATGGAAAATGCTGATAACGAAGGTGTTTTGGAAATAGAAAAAGATGTCAAACGGCTGATGGTAATTTCTGAAAGATTTTCTAAAATAGGCTCTATTCCGGAGCTGAACGACCTCAATTTATCAGAAACAATTCAAACGAATTTTGATTATTTAAAAACGAGAATTTCGAGCCAAGTGGATTTTGTGCTGTACCTTCCAGAGCGGGAAGTTCTCATTCCGCACAGCAGGATTTTGATGAGCTGGGTGATAGAAAATTTAGTGAAAAACGCCGTGGATGCTATGAAAGGCAAAGGACGATCGGTAATTTCGCTCGTGGAGAAAGATAATCAAATCTATATAGATTTTAAGGATAATGGCTGCGGTATGACAAATTCCCAAATCAGAAAAGTCTTTAACCCAGGGTTTTCAACCAAGAAAAGAGGCTGGGGGCTGGGGCTTTCTTTGGCAAAAAGGGTGATTAATGAATACCATGGCGGAGACCTGCGCATAGTTTCTTCCGAGGTTGGGAAAGGAACGACTTTTAGAATTAATTTATCAAATAATAAATAAATGAAATCAAATTTGAGTGTAGAGCTTTTTTTGGCTTTTGAAAGGTATTTTATTGAAAATGATGAAGTTATCTCATTGGATAAATCATCAGAATTTACAGATGTGATTGCAGGAATAGGTTTTCTTCCGCAGGATATGTCCGAAAATACAGATTTTAAGAAAAAAACATTAGAAAAATACGGTTTTTCTTCATCTACGGCTTTGGCAGATGATTTCAGGAAGCGAGTTCTCAACATTGATGAACCTATTCCGGAAAATTTCGAAAAAGATGGAATAGGGTATGTTTATACGGTTATTTCTGGGTATGATACTTTTTATAATCGTATGTATATGTTTGGAATTCATTGTTTTAATGGTGATTTTAATGTCACTTATTATGATTTAGACAATGATGCAGGGACTGGGGATTATTATGAAGAGCATGAGCTTTATTCACAGGCGAAAGGCTACCGATGGCTGGATCCAGAGAGCGATTACTATGAGGATGTTTTGGCGTGGGAAGCGCTGAATAAATTGGCAACAGATATTTATTTTCATTTGGAGGATAAATTAGATGTGAAAATTGATATAGAGCCAATTCCAGAGGAAGAAAAAGTAGTGCCAACGCAGGAGCATTTGGCGAAATTTCTAGCTTTTTGTGGAGTGGAGCAGGATGTAATTGATGAAAACAAGGAAAGATTATTAAGGACTTTAGAGGAATACACGCCTGATGAATACGAGGGCGTATCGGAAGTCATGGCTGAAATGATGGAATATTCTCATAAAATCCAAAGGGCAGAACCTGTGATAGAAATTATAAGAGAATATGGTGTCTGCCGCTTTTCTGACTGGAAATTTTATGCTGAAGAATTGGAAGAATATATTTTGGATTTAGCTGATTTTTCTGACTGGAAATGGGAATATCCCGCAGACACTTATAGTGCAGATCTGTTCCCATATATGAGAAAACAGCTTTCCCTATATCATCTTTGGCTGTGCCATCTTGATGAAGGAGCAGATGCGTATTTGTTCCTGCTGTTTTCAGAAAAAGATATGCCAGAAATTATGAAACTGGCAAGAATACTAGACTTACCGCTAAAAGCGTATTTTAAATAAAGAAAATAGAAATAAAAACAACTTCGGGAAATTGGATTTTTTATCCTTTCCCGAATTCTTTTTCCCATTCTTCTGCCGCTTCTGACAGGGTTTGGTAGAACTCTTCTCCGTATTTTCGGATGAGTGGTTTTTTCAGGAACTGATATACTTTCACGCCCAATTCTTTTCCCAGAGTGCAGGCATCAGAGCAGATGTCCCATTCGTGGTAGTTAATCGCAGAAAAATTAGAATATTCCGTGATACGAATAGGGTAGAGGTGGCAGGAAATAGGCTTTTGCCAGTCAATAACGCCGTCTTCATAGGCTTTTTCTATGGCGCATTTGGTGTAGCCTTTTTCATCAAAAATCACATAGGCACACTCTGCATTATTCACCAAAGGAGTAACTAAATCTCCCTCAAAATCAAGTGTATAGGTGCCTTGTTCCTCGATGGCTTGGATTCCTTCTGGGCGAAGATAAGACTTTATTTTAGGGTAAATCTCATCTAATATTTTGGTTTCATCTTCATCGAGAGGAGCGCCTGCATCGCCGTCCACACAGCAGATTCCCTTACATTTAGCAAGGTTGCACACGAATTCTTCGGAAAATAAATCTTCAGAAATTAGTTTATCATCTATTTGAATCATATTAAATTTATAAAATTAGGGTTAAATTTGTCCAAAAGACAAGAAATTATAATAATCCAAAGTCCCAGCTCCTGCAGCCAAGGGTATTTTAAAAACCTTAAAAATCGGCTCAGGATAATGCTGATAGGGAATATAATGAGCAGCAGATATTCTCTGTGAGAGCCCATATAAAAGATTAAAATCAGGATTTGAACCAATAAGAATGACAACAGGAAAGCGTATTTAAACTTACTAGTCGGACTCTTCTTATTCAAATTCATAAAATGATCTCCCACAGCCAAAATACACATTACTAAAATGGGAATTAAGTTATAAAAAGAGGAAAAATCCGTAATTATTTCATTGGAAATCAATGGGATATAGTCTTCCGTTAGGATGTTTATTTCAAGCAGATACATCAGGCAGGCATATCCCAAAATTACCATAAAACATCCCAAAACAAGCTGGAAAATATTTTTAAATATTTTGTCTGATTTGGTAATGATATGGATAATTACAAAAATAAAAAGCGTCCAAGTTGTCGGTAAGAATATATAACTGACAGCCAGTATGTTACCAATCAAAAGGAAAGAATCTTTCCTGATTCTATCATCTTCATTTGTGAAGAAAAATAATAAAATAGAGTTGGTAAATAATGCCATAGAAATCCCTACATCCAGATTTCCATCATAAAATGAAAAAATAAAAATAGAGTACAAAAACAGCGGCAGATGGGTTTTTCTATTTAGAGAAATTTTATTGAACAAAACATAGCTCATCGCCAGCCCTACAAAGGCGATGGAGGTAGAGAAAATGTTAGAAAATGTAAACTCCAAATCGTTTGAAATTAGAATAAAAAGCAATAAAGCTCCTATGTAGGTAGGAACCGAAAATAAATTGGTTTTCTTTGATAACAAACGAAACATTTCTTCTATTTTTTGCTTTCTAAATTAGCCACATATTCCTTGATAAGTTGGTCATTACTCCTTGGGCAGATGAGCAGAGCCTCCTCTGTATCTATCACTATATAGTCTGTAAGTCCATCGACCACAGCAGTTTTTTCAGGGTTTTTGAGTCTGATGATATTTCCTTTTGCGTTATAAACATTGCAGTTGTTAGAGATGGTGTTGTTGTTCTCATCTCGCTCAGCATTTTCAAACACAGAAGTCCAAGTTCCCAAATCAGACCAGCCCAAGTCAGCAGGAATCACATAGACATTATCGGCCTTTTCCAAAATTCCGTTGTCTATGGATATTTTCTCTACATTAGGATAAATTTCCTCTATGTATGGTGCTTCTTTTTCGGTGTTATATGCCTCTGTTTTGAACTGTTCTGCCATTTTTGGAAGATAGTTTTCAAAGGCTTTTTGGATAGATTTCACATTCCAGATGAAAATCCCTGCATTCCAGAGATATTCTTTAGTTGCTAAGAATTTTTCTGCTGTTTCTAAATTAGGTTTTTCAGTGAAAGTTTTTACTTTGCATATTTCAGCTGATTTTTCATCTGAAAACTGAATGTAGCCGTAGCCTGTGTCAGGGCGTGTGGGCTGTATCCCGAGCGTGATGAGATAGTCATTTTGGCTCGCCTTTTCAAAAGCAAATTCTATCTTTTCACAAAAAATTTTTTCTTTTAAAATTAGATGGTCTGCTGGCAGTACAACGATGTTAGCATTTGGGTTTATTTTTGCTATTTTGTTGGTTATGTAGATGTTACACGCCGCAGTATTTCTCATCATAGGTTCTCCGATGATGTTTTTCTTGTCAAGTTCAGGAATTTGAGCAGCCGTAAGCTCCAAATATTCCTTATTGGTTACCACAAAAATATTTTCCACAGGAACCACCTGCTTTATTCGCTCAAAGGTCTGCTGTATCATGGTCTTTCCTGTTCCCAAGATATCATGGAACTGTTTAGGAAATTTAGCCGTACTCATAGGCCAAAAACGGCTTCCGATGCCGCCCGCCATTATGACACAATAGTTATTATTTGGGTTCATTTTTTTCGTTAGTCATTATTTTGTCCGCTCCACTCTCGCACAGGATTTGAATAAATACATCCTCCCTGTACTGAGATTTTTGCAAAGGTAACGCTTTTTCTTCTTTTCTTCTATCTGGTAAATGTCCGTTTGATAAATAAATTTTTCTCCAATGGGCAAATCCTCCACATAGGCTTTATTATCAGAGTGTTCACTGTCAAAATATTTTACCAGCTCTGGACTGGACATGAAGTTGGCTTTCGGATTTTTAGCAAAATTTAAAATCAAAGGTTTCAGCTCTTCGGAATAAATCGAAATACTCTCCAACAACATTTTCTGAAAGGTCATCTTCCATTCTTTTCCATGTGGAAGAATATTTTTCTTTTCATGAAAAGCCACTAAATGGGCGATTTCATGTGTAAAGACAAAGAAAAAAAGCTCTGGTTCCAGCGTTCCATTGATGGTTATTTGGTGGGAGTTATTAGACATTGATTTATAATCACCTAATTTGCTGTGCCTGTTTTTTGTGACTTTGATATGGCATATATGCCCTTCCAGCCATTTTTTTAGGTAGGGTATACTGTTAGGAGGCAAAAATCTTTCTAATAACTCGGTAGACATCTCAAAATCAGTTAAATAAATCTCCTATAACTCCATCTTCTGGAATATCCGTTTCTTCCTGCTGTACAGGTTCTTCTTCCGCCTCTTCCTTCGGTTCTGGAATTGTGATATTTATGGATTTTATTTTCTCTTTCACGAACTGATTTCCCATTGCTTTTATTCCTTTTATGGAGATAAAGTTATCAATATCAATGGTTTCTGGCTCTTTTTCCTTTCCGTTTTTATCTTTTGCAAAGATAATTTCCGCCGTGCAGCCATCGCTGGTTCCCACAAACTCTATGAAGGATTTAGGATGCTCACTCGGCATAAAGTTCTGAATATTAGCCGTGTTTTCTAATAAAAATCGTTTGATGAAATAAATATCCTTTTCGCCATCATAATAAATGCACGAAACAGCCTGTTCTGGATGCCATTTTTCCAAAATCAGATAATCATCATCAAAACGATTCATCAGGTCAAATGAAATCAGTTTTGCTTCTCCTTTGGTATTGATAGTCAATATTTTATCATCTCCTTTGAAATTGCCCAGCAGAACTCCTCTGCCTTCCACATTCAGTCTTCTTACGCTTTCATCAAACCAAATTTTTCTTGGAGCCAGCGTAGAGATGCCTTCTTCTTTCAGTTCTATTTTCTTAACGGAATATTTCGTTACGAGATTTCCTTTGGAATCACGCCCTTTTATCGCTAAATCAGAGAAATCTATATCGATTCTGTTTTTTCTAATTCTTGCACTAGGTTTTAGTAAAACACTGATGATTTCTGCCTCTCCATTCGGATTTGCAGAAAAATATAGCACTTCTGAGCCTTTTACATCCGAAGCAAGTTTGTATTCATTATTTCGGATAACTCCCGTTACCGAGAACCTTTTCATGTAATATGGGCCGTCTTTTCCCTCGCGATAGACCATGTTATAAACGGTTCGTTTGTCGTTCTTTTTCCAAACGCCTACATGCAGAATATCTTTTCCGATGAAGGTTTTCGCTTCCACTTTGGTCACCTGCATCGTTCCATCTTTTCGGAAAGTGATGATGTCGTCCAAATCTGAACAGTCAAAGACATATTCATCTTTTTTTAGCGAAGTTCCGATGAATCCTTCGGCTCTGTTGATGTAGAATTTTTCGTTTGCTACCGCTACATTGGTCGCATCTATGTTGTCAAAAACACGAATTTCCGTACGGCGAGGCTTGTCTTTTCCATACTTTTTCTGAATGTTTTGGAAATAATTGATGGCATAATCCACCAAGTTTTCCAAATCATGTTTTACCTGCTCCATTCTGTCCTCCAGTGCAGCGATGTTTTCCAGTGCTTTATCTCTATCATAGCGCGAAATTCGCATGAAAGGAAGCTCCGTCAGTCGGGTAATGTCCTCCGTAACTACCTCACGCATAAGGTTTTTGACAAATGGTTTTAATGCTTTATCAATCGCCGAATAAACTTCTTCTTTGCTGGTTTTACCTTTGATTTCTTGGTAAATTTCATTCTCGATAAAGATTTTTTCTAAACTCGCAAAATGCCATTTTTCCTGAAGTTCGTGCAGTTCTATTTCCAGCTCTTTTTTCAGAAGAGAAACCGTGTGGTCTGTGTTGTATTTCAGGATTTCCGAAACCGAAAGGAACATCGGTTTGTCTCCCACGATTACGCAGGCGTTTGGCGAAATAGAAACTTCGCAGTCCGTGAAAGCATACAGGGCATCTATCATCATGTCTGGCGAAACATCATTAGCCAGTAAGATATTGATTTCTACTTCATCAGAAGTATTGTCCTCTATTTTTTTGATTTTGATTTTGCCCTTTTCGTTAGCCTTTAAAATGCTGTCAATCAGGTCACCTGTATTTTTAGAAAAAGGTAACTCTGTGATGCATAGAGTATTTTTGTCTTTTTGAATAATTCTGGCTCTTGCACGGATTTTTCCACCTCGTTTTCCATCGTTATAGTTTGAAACATCCAGAAGCCCTGCCGTAAGGAAATCAGGGTAAAGCTGGAAACTTTTTCCTTTTAGATAAAGAATAGAAGCATCCAGTAACTCATTGAAATTGTGAGGCATAATCTTAGTAGAAAGCCCCACACCGATACCTTCCACGCCTTGTGCAAGGAGCAGCGGGAACTTCACAGGAAGGTCCACAGGCTCGTTGTTTCTTCCGTCATAGGATTTTACCCATTCCGTGGTTTTAGGGTTAAAAACCACCTCCAAAGCGAAAGGTGTGAGTCTCGCTTCGATGTATCTTGCCGCAGCTGCTGAGTCTCCCGTGTAGATGTTTCCCCAGTTTCCCTGGGTGTCTATCAGAAGTTCTTTCTGACCAATCTGCACCATGGCATCCGTGATGGAGGCATCCCCATGTGGGTGGTATTTCATGGTATTTCCCACGATGTTTGCCACCTTGTTGTATCTTCCATCTTCCAGCTCGCGCATGGAGTGCATGATACGGCGCTGAACGGGCTTAAAACCGTCATAAACAGATGGAATGGCACGGTCTAAAATCACATAAGAGGCGTAATCAAGAAACCAATCTTGATAAAGCCCAGATATTTTTTTTAAAGTTTCTTCTTTATGTTCGTTTTCTTGCATTTATTTTGTGTTTATCAGTCTGATATTTTGGTCGTTTAACTTAGTTTGAAGCCATTTTTTCAGCTTTTCTTCATCCAGCTTCTCTTTTTCTTTGATTTGGTAGATGACAGTATTTTCCTGTTTACGAGAATCTTTTTCGTAACTATTTAGTTTTCCGATAGATATGTTTTCTATCTCTGGGAAAATGATTCTAAGTTCTTTGATGAGCTGTCGGTCATCAAATTTGTATTCATTCAGCTCCGCAGTAAGATTTTGGATGATGATATCTTTTTCAGAGAAATCCTTGTTCTGCTGATTGATTTCAGCTAAAATTTCACTTTTTAGATTAGATGAATTATTTTTTATCAAGAGTTTTGTATCCTTGATTTCGTAGCTGTCGGCAAGTTTTTTGTTAAGCGCTTGAATTTCAATACTGTCCATTCGCTGGTTTAGTAAAACCAATTCTATGGTTTTGGGCGTATCATTTTGATTTATTTTCTTATAAATCACCGTATGCCCTCTGTCTGTAAATTCGTTTTTGATGAAATTTTCTACATTTTTGGTGTATTTATTATCACTAATGAGACGGTAAGCCAAGAAAATACTTGGAACAATCATAATAGTAAACAAAATATAAATGGAATATTTTACTTTTCTGTCAAATTTTTCATCCTGAGTAGAAACAGGTTTGTATTTAAGGAATTTAACAATAGTAAATGTAGCAATGGCGATGAAGAAGCAGTTGATAGAATATAAATATAAAGCTCCAGCAAAAAATTTAAAATTAAAAGTCGCCAGCCCAAAACCTGCCGTACAAAGAGGCGGCATAAGTGCTGTGGCAATAGCTACCCCAGGGATAGGGTTTCCTTTTTCTACACGGGTGATGGAAATTATTCCTACAATTCCACCAATGAAAGCAATCAAAACATCATAAATATTAGGTGATGTTCTAGCTAAAATTTCAGACTGAGCCTCTTTAAAGGGACTGAGAGTAAAGTAAATCGCAGAGACTAAAAGGCTTACGATAGTGGCGGTGAGCAGGTTTTTTCCTGATTTTTTTAGAAGAGTTAAATCATAAATAGCAAGGGCAACCCCAATTCCTACGATAGGTCCCATAAGTGGAGAAATCAGCATGGCGCCGATAATCACAGCTGTGGAATTGACATTCAGACCAATAGATGCAATGAATATAGCACATGCCAAAATCCAAAGGTTAGCCCCTTTGAATGAAATGTTTTTTAAGACATCTTGTAAAACCTTGTCTTGTTTTTCTTCTCCCTCGTGTAAGTTAAATAAATTATGTTGTTTCATACTATCTATCGTTGTTATCGCTGTTTTCTTTGTTGGCTTTTATTGTTCGTTGTAAAGAAAGTTTCAAATCCCTTATTTCACTGCCTGTAAGGTAGGAAATATCGTATTTTAGGATACTTTCTTTATGTTTTTTACTTGTGATTTTTATGTATAATCTTTTGAATAATAATGCATCTACGATTTCAAATGAAACGAGTTTGTATTTTGGGAATTCATCTTTTGCTTCTTTTCCTAAAAAAGGGATGATAGAGTGATTTTTAAAGTTGAGAGCTTCTCCATCGCTATCGTATTCGAATATCTGGCGACCTCTTAGGAAGATAATCACTAATCCCGCTCCTCCGATGAGTAAAAGGGATATGCTCGCCATTTTCCCCAAAACAGGCAGTTTGATGATGTTTAAAAAAGTCATAGCTCCGCCTATTATCGCAAAGAGCAGGGAAAAAGTCAGTAAAAAATTGTATAAAGGCGCTTTTTTTCTGTTGCTTAATCTCATGATACAAAAATAAATTGTTGAATATTAAATTTTACTCTGTTATAGCTTCTTCTACTACCAAGTTTTCAAGGATAAAGTTCTGTCTATCAGGCGTATTTTTTCCCATGTAGAACTCCAAGAGCTGGTCTATCGTGGTGTCTTTACCCACCACCACAGGCTCAAGGCGAATATCTTTCCCTATGAAGTGTTTAAACTCATCTGGCGAAATCTCTCCAAGCCCTTTAAATCTCGTAATTTCAGGGTTTTTTCCTAAATCTTCCAAAGCCTTTATTCGCTCTGCTTCAGTGTAGCAGTAGCGGGTTTCTTTTTTGTTTCTTACTCTAAACAAAGGCGTTTGGAGAATGTACAGGTGTCCATTTTTAATCACATCAGGGAAAAACTGAAGGAAGAAAGTAATCATCAGAAGTCTAATGTGCATACCATCTACATCGGCATCGGTAGCGATGATGACCTGATTGTATCTCAAATCTTCCAGACTTTCCTCTATATTTAGAGCGGCTTGTAAAAGGTTAAATTCCTCGTTTTCGTATACTACTTTTTTGGTTAGTCCGTAGCAGTTGAGAGGTTTTCCTTTTAGTGAAAATACAGCCTGAGTTTCCACATCTCTACTCTTTGTGATAGAGCCAGATGCAGAGTCTCCCTCTGTTATAAATATCTGAGTTTCAGTCTTTCTGGCTGCCTTTTGGTCATTGTAATGCTGTCGGCAGTCTCTCAGTTTTTTATTGTGAAGAGAAACTTTTTTTGCTCTTTCTCTTGCTAATTTTTGAATTCCCGAAAGTTCTTTTCTTTCCCTTTCAGAAACTAATATTTTACGGTGAATAGCATCGGCAATTTCAGGATTTTTATGAAGGAAATTGTCCAGTTTGCTCTTCATATAATTATTGACAAAAGTTCGGATAGTTTCCAGCTCGTTGCCATTTGCATCCTGTCCCATAGTGGTGGAGCCTAATTTGGTCTTGGTCTGAGACTCAAAAACAGGATTTCCTACATTGATATACACCGCACCAATGATAGATTTTCTAATATCTGCAGCCTCAAAATTTTTCCCGAAAAATTCTTTGATGGTTTTCACAAAAGCCTCCTTAAAGGCATTTAGGTGAGTTCCTCCCTGCGATGTGTATTGTCCATTGACAAATGAAAAATAGGTTTCTGACTGGGATTTATCCGAATGAGTAATCGCTATCTCCATGTCTTCATCCTTTATGTGGATGATAGGGTAGAGGATTTCGCCGTCTATTTCTTCTTCTAGTAGGTCTTTCAGCCCGTTTTCAGATTCGAAAACAGAGTCGTTATAATAGATTTTCAGCCCTAAATTTAGATAAGTATAATTGCGAAGCATACGCTCCACATATTCATTTCTAAACTTATAATTTACGAAAATAGTGCTGTCAGGAATGAAACTTACCTCCGTTCCGTTCTTTTCAGTCGTGTCTGTTTCCTCTGTTACTTCCACCAGTTTACCTTCATGAAATTGTGCAGATCTGGTTTTCCCATCTCGCACAGATTTTACCTGAAAAAAAGTAGAAAGGAAATTGACCGCCTTGGTTCCTACACCATTGAGACCGATGGATTTTTTAAAGGCGCCGTCATCATATTTCCCACCAGTATTCATTTTGGAAACTACATCTACGATTTTTCCCAAAGGAATTCCACGCCCATAGTCGCGTACAGTGACTTTTCCATCATTGATTTTAACATCTATTCTCTTCCCAAATTTCATTCGGAATTCATCGATAGAGTTATCCAAAACTTCCTTTAATAGAATATAAATCCCATCATCCGCCGCAGAGCCGTCTCCCAGTTTACCGATGTACATCCCTGGACGAAGGCGCACATGCTCGCGAGGCTCGAGGGTTCTGATGTTATCTTCTGTATAGTTTGTCTGTTGTGGTGTGTTCATAAAGTTTCCAAAAAAGTGTAGCGACAAAGATAATAAAATATGGCTTTAAAGAAAAAACCATTATGATAAAAAGAAAAAACCACTCAATAATATGAGTGGTTTTTAGTTTATTTAGTTGAAGTTTTGTTCCATTTAGGGTAGAAAGAACATTTTTGATAACGCTTATCTATTGATATGAAAGTATCAGGAAGCTGTTCTTTAGCCCATTTTTCTAGCATTTCGTTTTTCTTCTTGTTGAGAGCCATAGTCTTCACTCTTTCAAAATCAGTAGCAAGGTCTACTTGGTGGGCAGGAATCACATCTTCTATTTTTATGAATATTACAGCTTTTTTTCTATTGTGCTCATCTTCAAATACATCTGTGATATCTCCTTTGTTATAACCTGCAATGTGATAAGAGATAGATGGAGAAAGGTTTAGTTTTTCCTGTTTGTATCCTCCATCTTCGCCAAGGATTATCCCTGCATTGTATTTTGTGCTTTTGTCATCAGAATACTTTGTGGCTGCTTCTTTGAAAGTGATTTTTCCGTTTATGATTCTTTTTCGGATGTCTTCCATTTCTTTTTTAGCTGCTTCTATTTCCTCTGCATTTGGAGTGTTTTTTATAAGGATATGTCTGACATCATATATTTTTCCTGATTTTTTTACTAGCTGGATGATGTGATATCCGTATTCTGTTTCCACAGGGTCTGATATTTCGCCTTCTTGCAGGTTGAGAGCTGCCGCCTCGAAAGGTTTTACCATTGTTCCTTTAGAAACATTTTTGTAAAGCCCGCCATTGGATGCAGAGCCTTCATCTTCAGAGTAGATTCTGGCTTGTGTTTCAAAGTCTTCTCCGTTTAGGATGTCTTGTTTGATTTTTTTCAGTTTATCTATAATCTCCTGTCTGTGTTTATCATTTAGTTTAGGATACATCACGATTTGAGACAAGATGATTTCTTCTTTTACCTCTGGTAATTGGTATTTGTAAGTATTATAGAAATCCGTTACTTCACTTGGTGTGATATCTGCTTTTTCGGTAATTCTGGCAAATTTACTTTGTCCGTAGTAGCTGTCAGAATCTATTTTTTCTATCATACTTTTCATTTCAGTTGAATTTCTGAATTTGTATGTATCTAGCATCGCTTTTTCGGAAGGGAACTGGCTAAGAATTTGGTTGTATTTATTATTAACCTGTTCTTTTATTTCCTTGCTTCTATCTGGGATTAGAGTATCTTTTTTAGCATGGTAGACAAGTAGTCTGTTGTTTAGTAAGCTCTCTACAACTTCACAATTGTCACCAGAAAGTTTCTCGCCCATTTGTTTTGCATGGTTTTCTTGCTCTGTGATGTCTGATTCTAAAACTATTTCATTTCCAACCACTGCCGCAATACCATCCACGAGCTGTCCTTTTTGCAGCTGCGCATTTATTTGAAAGGAAAATAGTACAACTCCCAGCAGTAATGCCTTTTTGATATTTTTTATCATATTTTTACTAAAATTAGTTTTACAAAATTAGTTTTACAAAATTAAATTTCTTTGTGAGAAAATCTAAATTTTTTATTATAATTATTTCTTAAATTTTCAAATCTACCTCAAAAGTAGTAAGCTCTTGGAATTTTTTGATTCTCTGTTTCAAAATCATAGGAGAAACCTCCAAAAGTCTTTCCGTTCCGAATTTTTCTACGGTAAAAGATGCCATCGCAGAGCCTACTATCACAGCAGTTTTCATGTTTTCAAAAGAAATGCTTTTTGTGGCTGCCAGATGTGCAGCAAAACCTCCTGCGAAAGTATCTCCAGCTCCCGTAGGGTCAAAAACCTCCTCCAAAGGCAGGGCAGGAATAGCGAAAACTTTTCCTTCGCTGAATAATAATGCTCCGTGCTCACCTTTTTTGATAATGACATATTTAGGTCCCATTTTATGGATTTTTTGAGCAGCTTTTGGTAGAGAATATTCTCCAGAAAGCTGTCGTGCCTCTTCATCATTTATCGTGATGACATCAGATTTAGCAATGACCTCCATCAGTAAGTCCCAAGTGTGGTTCATCCAAAAATTCATAGTGTCCAGAATCACCAGTTTAGGGCGGCAAGACATGCCGTTTAGGACAGAAAGCTGTGTGCTAGGATGAAGATTTCCTAAAAGCAGGATGTCATAATTTTTACAATGTTCAGGAATTTTTGGTTCAAATTTTTCTAAAACATTCAATTCTGTAGCCATAGTATCTCTGGAGTTCAGGTCGTTATGGTATTTTCCAGCCCAGAAAAAAGTTTTTTCATTAGGAAAAATTTCTATTCCTTCTATATTGATATTTTTGTCTGTCAATAAATCTAAATATTCCTGTGGAAAATCTCCACCAACGACAGAAACAAGGCTGACATTAGCATTTAAAACGGAAGCGGAAAGCCCTATATAAGTAGCTGCACCACCTAGAATTTTATCTGTTTTTCCAAAAGGAGTCTCAATAGCATCAAACGCTACAGTTCCTACTGCCAAAAGATTCATCTGATTGTAAGTATATGTATTTTAATTATTTATGTTTCCACTCGAAGGATTCTATCATGTGCATCAAGTCTTTCTTGATGTGTTCTACCGCAGGTTGCAGAGAGTCTGGTCTTGGTCTAGATTTAAAGTATAAATTAGCCGTTACAAAATGGCGAGTGCTGTCCGTGATATAGATTTGGATATTAGACGCAGACTGCCCTTTTAGTTCATAAAAGTTCCCAAAAACTCTCTTTTCTGGATAAGAAAAAGATTTAGTATCTATTGCAGAAGCTCTGATGGTGTGTTCATAGACCATTTTTTCTACTTCTTTTATATGTAGATTAAAATCATTTTTGATAGGGAAATAAGTCACAAAAATATTGGCTTTCATTGTAGGATAAGCCACATTGTACCAGCAGGTTTGTTTTGCTTGGTCTATTTTTGCAAAATCTGAATATTCAAAAGAAAACGGACATTCCGAAGAGAATGGAATATACTTAGCTTCAGGGTACTCCAAACGCAGCTCTCCCTTTGGTTTGGGCTGAGCATCATTACTACACGAAACAAGAAAAGTAAGTATAAAGCTTAAAAATAAATATCTAAACATTTCGCAAAAATAAGAATTTATATCAAATAAGAAAGAGTAGAGATAAATAAAGTAATTTAGAATGATTAAAAATAAAGAAAAAATTATACATTTGTAAACTCAAATTTAAAAATGTTTAAAAGAAATGAAGACAGCATCGATTTATCAAGATTTAGAATTTAATGAAAATAAACCAGCAATAAAGGCGATTTTGGAAACTGATTTTACAAAAGAAATCAGAATCCTAATGCGAGAAAACCAAGAAATGAAAGAGCACCAGACGCCTTTTCCCATTGTGGTGGAACTACTGGAGGGAGAAATTATTTTTGGCGTAGAAGGGCAGAATTACGAAGTTAAAAAAGGAGATTTATTGACTTTATCAGGAGGCGTTCCGCATAATCTCATTGCGAAAAAAGAAAGTGTTATTCGTTTGACACTTAGTAAATTAGATTCATCAAAAAGAGTAGAAGGCGTTGCCGAAAAATCCTAAATCATGAGCAAAGAACAAAATATGAATACCAGCCAAGGTCATTGGATTTTGGCAAAAATGGGCAAACGAGTGCTGCGCCCAGGAGGGAAGGAGCTGAGTATGAAGATGATAGAGGGACTGAATATCAGCTCGAATGATGATGTGGTGGAGTTCGCGCCAGGATTGGGATTTACAGCAGGAATTACACTTGGTAAAAATCCTAAAAGTTATACAGGCGTAGAACTGAATGAAGAAGCGGCAGGAATTCTCAAAAACAGACTGAAAGGAAAGGATTTTAAAATTATAATCGGGAATGCAGCAGAGTCCACCTTGGAGAGCAATAGTGTGGATAAAGTCTATGGAGAGGCGATGCTTACAATGCATGCAGACCACAGAAAATCGGAAATTATCCGCGAAGCCTACCGAATTTTGAAACCTGGCGGATTCTACGGAATTCATGAGCTTGGGCTGACACCAGATGAGATACCAGCGGATAAAAAAGCCGAAATCCAAAAGGAATTGGCGCTGGCAATAAAAGTCAATGCTCGCCCATTAACCGTTTCTGAATGGACAGAGCTTTTAGAAAAGGAAGGTTTTTCTGTGGTGAAAGTAGAGACCAACCCGATGCATTTATTAGAACCAAAAAGAATAATAGATGATGAAGGATTTTTCAGAACGCTGAAAATTTTCTTTAATATAATGACCAATCTATCTGCTAGGAAAAGAATCCTCGCGATGAGAAAAGTTTTCCGTGATAATGCACAAAACCTAAATGCCGTGGCGATTATCGCACAGAAAAAATAACAAAAAGCCTATGAAAATAGGCTTTTTGCTTTATATAGGTTCTTGTTTTTTATTCAGAGCGGTGTAGTAACCGCCTTTGTTTAGGAGTTCTTGGTGAGTTCCCATTTCTACGATTTCGCCCTGATGCATTACGATGATTTTATCAGCTTTTTCTATCGTGGAGAGCCTGTGCGCGATGATGATGGAAGTCCTGTTTTTAGTGATTTTTTCTGTCGCTTTTTGAATCAGTTTTTCGGATTCGTGGTCTATGGAAGAAGTCGCTTCATCCAGAATGAGAATTTTAGGATTTACTAAATAAGCCCTTAGGAAAGATAGTAACTGTCTCTGTCCCAGTGAAATGGAAGAACCTCTTTCGCTTACGATGAAATGATATCCATTGGGCAGTTTTTCTATGAAATCATTGACTTCTATTTCTTCCGCTGCCTTTTTTATTTCTTCTAATGTGATGTTTTTATTCCCTAATGTAAGGTTTTCAGCAATGCTTTCTTGGAATAGGAAAACATCTTGTAGAACCACGCCTATTTGGCTTCTGTAATGGTATAGTTCGTAATCGTAGATGTCAATATCATCTACTAAAATTTGTCCATCGGTAATGTCGTAAAGCCTTGTAATTAGACTTATTATGGTAGATTTTCCTGCGCCAGTAGCACCTACGATGGCCACCGTTTCGCCTGGATTTACAGTGAAGTTGATTCCTTTCAGGACTTGCTGCTTTTCATCATAGGCGAATTTTACATTTCTAAACTCTATTTTTCCTTCCAAAGATTCTTTTTTGATAGTTCCTTTTTTCGGAGTAAGGTTTTCTTCCTCGTTCATGATTTTTAGAACTCGCTCGGCTCCTACCAGCCCTCTTTGGATGTTGTTAAATCTATCCGCTATCTGTCGTAATGGTCTGACTAATAATGAAATAAACTGAATGAAAGCGATGATATCACCTGCGCCCACTTCTTTGCCATTGATAACATTATAACCCGCATAAACCAAGATAGTGCCTATAAATAGCGAGGCGAGCAAATCCACAACGGGAAAGAAAAGCGAAAAGTAAAATACCGTTTTCAGTAAGGCATTTTTCAGTTCTATATTGATTTTGTCAAACTTGTCAAATTCTGCTTTCTGTCGGTTAAATACTTGGATAATGGACATTCCGGCCAGTCTTTCCTGCACGAAGCTGTTTTGGACAGAAGTAAGATTTCGTTCTGTGGAAAACGAGACTTTTAGTTTTTTCTGAAAAAATCTTGTGATAAGATACATCAGAGGAAGCATCAGCAGGACAATGTAGCTGAGTTCCTTATTCACCATAAACATAGTCCCGATGACCATCACCACACGAAGAACATCGCCAAAAACCATCAGAAAACCATCCGTATAGACCACTGCCACGGTTTCTACATCTCCCACGGCACGAGTGACCAAATTCCCAATCGGAGTTTTGTCAAAAAATGAAGTTTTGAAATGAATCAGCTTTGCATAAAGGCGTTCACGAATGTCCCGAATTACCGATTGAGCAATGAAATTAGAAAGATAATACAGCATCACTTGCAGAAAAGTTTCCAAAAGAACCATCCCTAATAGCAGATAAATCCCGTTCATCAGCTCTGTTCGGCTTTTTTCTTTGATGATGACCAGATCCACTATTTCTTTGGTAAGAATAGGTCGGTAGGTGGAGATAAACGCCACTGCAAGGGAAATAAGCAAAGTGATGATGAACCACTTTTTAAATTTCAGTCCGATGAAAAATAATTTTTTTATGATAGTGCTATTGCTCATATTTCGTGTAAAATGTAAATAAAATTATAACTCCTTATTGCTCAGGTATTTGTAATGATTCCAAAGCAGCCTAATCTCGTGATAGTCAAAATCATCTGGGAGGATTTCTTTCCATTCATTCAGGCTGTTTTGCGGCTGTGCATTAAAAGTTTTCTCAAAAATACTTATTTTTTCGGAACTTATAATTTTGGTTAAATCCAAAACGCCCTGATCAGCGAATTTAGCCAAATGCCCTACGACGGTGCTGGGTGCAAGGGCTCTTTCTTTGGCTATTTCATCAATGTTTTTCCCATCTTCAAAGAGTTTGTAGGTGATGATATGAGTCGGGATTTTCGCGATTTTTGTGCTGATTTTCTCGTCTTTATCAGCGTCGAATAATTCGGTTTCTAAGAGTTTCGTTAATTTCAAATCATTTAAATAATCTTCCGTATCACTCAGCCAGATTTTGAGAAATTCATTATGTTCTTTAAGACCTTTTTCGTTTTTTGTCTCGGAATAAAATTGTTTCAAAGGCTCAAAAACTTGATCTTTTATTTTCTCAAAGAAAAAATGGACTCCGCCTTTTGCTTTCTTTTCTATTTCCTGCCATTCTTCTTGTCCGTGTGTGAATTTGGTCGCCTTTTGAAGCAGGATTTTCTCAAATTTTTCACAGACTTTTATTAATTCTTTTATGTTGGTTTTCAGTGAGATATATAGAGTTTGAGTTTTCTCTTCGCTGAGTTTCTTTGAGCTTTTCGCAATATCATACCAATCTTCCAGAGATTGTAAGAACCAGCCGCAATCGGTGTATTTCAGGACTTTTTTGATGTTGTAATGGTATTTTTCAGCCTCTATGATTTGCTCTATTTTGTCGTTTGCTTTTGTATCTTCCTGAAAATGAGATATTCTATCATCTTTGAAAATAACCGAAGGCGTGATTTTGGATTTTAGATAAATCCCTTCCAAAGTCCTGCATCGGGAAAGTGCCACATAGACCTGCCCAGAGGTGAAACTCTGCCCAGCATCTATGATAAGCCTGTCAAAAGTGAGTCCTTGGCTTTTGTGGATGGTAACCGCCCACGCCAAACGGATAGGTAGCTGCTCAAAACTTCCTATGACTTCTTCTTTTATCTGTTTGTCCTCTCCCAGAGTGTATTTTTTCTGTTCCCAGACTTCTTTTTTTATTTCCAGTTCCTCATCGCTTCCGTCCAGAATTGCGAAAACTTTATCTTCTGTCAGGCGTGATATTTCGGCGAGTTTGCCGTTGTAGTATTTTCTGTCGCCAGAGGTATCATTTCGGATGAACATCACCTGCGCGCCGACTTTTAGTTCCAAAGTTTCATCATTTGGAAACATATTTTCCTTAAAATCTCCGAAAACAGAAGCGTTATAGAAAAATGAAGGCGTTTTTAACTCGTTGATTTTCTTTTGGTTAATGCTGTCCGCCATTTTATTGTGTGAGCAGAGATGAACGAAAGCCTCTCCATCAGGTTCAAAATCAGGGAAATACCTTTCGTTTAACTTATTGAAATCCACCAATTTGCTGTTTCCATCACGAATCGCATTCAGCAGGTCTAAAAATTCTTTATCTTTTTGTCTAAAAACCTCGGTCAGCTCTATCGTTAGTAAATCCATTTCCTCCAAAGCCTTCGCATTAAAGAAGAAAGGAGAGGAGTAGTACCGCTGAAGGATATACTCGCTGTCTTCCCGAATAACAGGCGGAAGCTGGAATAAATCTCCCACGAAAAGCAGCTGCACACCTCCGAATTTCTGCTGATTTCTTCTAGCTGTTCTCAGGGCAAAATCCATCATATCTAGGACATCAGCTCTGAGCATAGAGACTTCGTCTATGATGATGATTTCCACCTCGCGCAGGAGTTTTAGTTTGTCTTTTCTGTATCTGAAATGAGGGAGCAGGTCTGAAATGTTATTAGCAATATTAGCATCTATCCTGTCTACTGTAGGGACAAAAGGTCTGAGAGGCAGCCCAAACATAGAGTGGATGGTGACACCACCGGCATTGATAGCCGCGATGCCGGTGGGAGCCACTATGATATGATTTTTCCGAGATTTTTTCACGAAATCATTCAGGAAGGTGGTTTTTCCTGTTCCCGCCCTTCCTGTAAGGAAAACATTACGATTGGTATTTTCTATTAAATCAAATAAATGCTCATTCATCGGCTCGTGTGGTGTATTTTGCTAAAAACAAAACGAATAGAAATTGGTTCTATTCGTTGAATTTCTAATGAAATTTATTATTGCCTTTATAAACAATCACTTCTGCATTCTTTTCTTTGACCAAATCTACGAAATTGATAAAATGTTTCGTCTGGTTATGCAGGTTTAGGGCTTCTTGGCTTTCCCAAGTTTCACTCATGATAAAATGCCCTTCGGTGTCTATATCTTCTATCAGATTGTACTTGATACAGCCTTTTTCTTTTCGGCTTTCTTCTACCAAAACTTTCAAGCTGTCAAGGATTTCGGATACTTGTTCAGCCTTGAATTTTATCAATGCAATTACTTCTAAATTCTTCATAAAGAAAAAATTTTATCTTCTACAAAGATACTAATTATCTAGGAATTTCTATATTTTCTAAAATTTGTCTGATGATTTCATCTGTGGTAAGCCCTTCCATTTCTCGTTCAGGAGAAACCATTATACGATGGCGAAGCACTGCATAGCTGGCTTCTTTTATGTCCTCTGGAGTTACGAAATCTCTTCCTCTTATCGCTGCGAAAGCCTTGGAAGCGGTAAGAAGAGCCAAACTCGCTCTTGGTGAAGCACCTAAATACAGGAACTGATTTTCACGAGTGTTGATAACCAGTTTCGCGATGTATTCTATCAAATGAGGCTCTACAATAATCTCTTTTACAAGGTTTTGAAATCTTTTCAGCTGTTCGCCTGAGATTACAGTATTGATGGCTACTGTTTTGTCTGAAGACTTGTCTTGATGCTGGTTTTGGATAATGGTAATTTCCTGCTCCAGATTAGGGTAGCCTACATTTATTTTAAATAAAAACCTGTCCAGCTGGGCTTCTGGAAGTCGGTAAGTTCCCTCTTGTTCTATCGGGTTTTGGGTAGCTACTACCAAGAAAGGAAGTTCCATGGCATAGCGGGTGCCGTCCATGGTGATTTGTCTTTCCTCCATCACCTCAAAAAGCGCCGCCTGAGTTTTTGCAGGAGAACGGTTAATCTCATCTATAAGGATGAAATTAGAAAAAATAGGCCCTTTTTTGAACTCAAATTCAGAGGTTTTCATATTGAAAACAGATGTTCCCAAAATGTCCGAAGGCATAAGGTCTGGCGTGAACTGTATCCTGCTGAAATCCACAGAGATAGTCTTAGCAAGGAGCTTGGCTGTGATGGTTTTTGCCACTCCTGGGACACCTTCTATCAGGACATGCCCATTAGAAAGAAGGGCAGCGAGGAGATGCTCTATCATGCTTTCTTGTCCTACGATGACTTTTCCTATTTCGGCTTTTATTTTATCTAAACTTTCGCGGAGTTCTGTCATATCTATTCTTGACTGGAACTGTGTAGCTGGAGTTTCTGGGTGTTCATTTTCTATATTTTCCATTTTTTATGATTTTAAAATTTTATCTAAAACTTCGTTTATTTTCGTCAAATCAGAGTGTTTTACTTGAATATGCTGATTTTGTATTTTGTTTATTAAATCAACGGCTTCCTGTATCAGTTCTATGTTTTTCCCTGTTTTTAGGTGTAGTCTTTTGACAAAACTATCATCTAGATACTGAGTGTCAATCATTAAATCCAATCTCACTTTATTGAGGAAATATTGGATTTTTTTCTGAGCCATATCATGTGGTGATCCCTCTTGCAGATAGAGATTTCCGATGCTTTTCACAAACTCTACAGACTTGTTTTTCAGTGGTTCTATGATAGGGACTATTCTCTGTTTTCTTCTGATATTAAATAGCGCAAAAAGCAGTAATCCCACCAGTAGCAGCTGCCATGCATGTCTGAGGTTGTCATTCTGAAGGATAAATCTCAGCGGCGACTGGGATTCTCTTTTTTTGTTGTAATTTTCTGTAAACCAAATAGTTTTGTTATATGGAAGGTATGAAAATACATTTTCTACATATTTATGTCCTTCGGGTTTTAGGAGGTGGTAATTGGTCAGAATAAGCGGTTCCGAGTGAAGATAAAAATTACCTTTTCCGAAAGGAACTTGGATGAAGTTGATACCGACTTTGTTATTATCACTCTCGATGTAGCCTAAAATTTTCTGACCTGGGTACAGTTTCGTAAAACCTGTTCTCGAAGGAGTTTTGTCTATTAAGATTTTGTTTTTCAGTTTTTTGTCTAATAGACGAAGGGTCTGTTCTTCGTCATTAACATATATATACTCATCATATCTCTTTATGGTGTCAGGCAGCGAGTAGAAATCACTACTGATAACCAATACATTAGCTCCTTTTTTTGTCTGTTCTAAAATCTTTTTCCAAGACTCATCATCAAAGTGTTTATTGAAAATCAGAATGTTATGAGTGGGAAGGTTAGGATTTTGTTTGTAGTAGTTAAATGGAGAAACCTCCACGCGTTCCACATTTTTGAGAAGTCCATTTACTTCTTGGTTGAAAACATACAGCCCGAAAGGAGTTTTCTTATGGATGTCATAATTCTTCCGCCAGTCTATGACCTCGGTTTTATTGACTTCCAGTAGTCCCAGTATCACCAAAATGATGACGAGTATTATTCCATAAATTCTAAATGTTTTATTCATTCAGCTTATATTTTTTCATGAAAAACCGACCATTTTTCTTTTATTTTGTGGTAGGAATTTTCATCGATTTCAAATTCACCATACCATACATAATCAAATATTTTTGCGGCTTCTCGGAATTTTCTTTGTAGTTGTTTTTCTTTGATTTCGGTCATGTAGTCTCGGTTGGTTTTCTTTGGATTCCACTCTATGATATTTTTATCGGCTAATATCTTTAAAATCCAGAGAAACTGATACCTCACAGCATATCTGAAATCACGGTTTCTTTCATAGTCTTTGATGCTGTCCATGAAGTTGATTTCGTGGATGTTTTCATGAAGTTCCTGCGTTTCTATATTGATTTTTTTGTTTTTCTTTCCAAAGAAGAAGCTGCCTTCTTTCGAGATAAGGAATTTTATCAAGAAATAAAGCACAAAACCTATGATCACGACGGCAAGGAAATAGAGTGCATTTTTCGCGAAACCAAACGGTTTGCTGGAATCGATTTTCCCAAAAATAGATTCTAAAAGTTCTCCAAAAGCTCTTTGTATTTTGTCCCAAATAGATTCTTTGGGTTTGGTAGCGGTATAGTCAAATTCTTCGGACTTATACTTGTTTTTATAATTTTCTGGAAAGGTTTTAGGGAAAATTACATCATCAGTCTCTTTCATAGAGCCCAGTAAGGAATCCATTTGCCGCTGATAGGTATAGTCATCTAATGTCTGTTCAAAGACATCATCAGATTCCTCTTCATCTACTGGAACCTGTCCCTGAAAAAGCCCTAAACAGCTAAAGAAAATTAAAAGTGAAACAAACTTAAATCTCATTCCTTCCAATAGTTTCTATTTCAGATAAATCCATTCTTCTATGAAGGTCCGTACGGTTGTCATAGTACATCAGCCCTATATTTACATAAATCAAATTATTCGCTATAAAACTTACAAGCATAATCAGTGCGTAGGTGATAATCATCATAAAAGCCATTATGCTGCCGTCTCCTAAGTCTCCATCTTTCACGCTCAAAGCCCTTGCTATGGAGAAAAACACAGGAATAATAGCAATGATAGAAACCACCGTATTTATGATAAGATATGTGACCACTGTCGATGCCCAATACTTCCAAAAAGGCGATTTGCCTTCTTTGTTTGGATAGTTAAACTGAGAAGAGATGGCATAGTATAGCGAACCAAAAAATCCTCTTTCTGTATGGAGATAATCGTATATTAGGAAATTGATCACATTTATCGTAATAGGTGCTAATAATAAAATTAAAACCAGTCCTATCAGTAAGAAAACCAATAAGATACTGATACCAAAAACTATCAGAATCAAAGGAGAAATGATGAATAATAACCCCAAAAATAGTACAAGTATTTTCCCTGCGTTTGCTTTTAGATCGCTCAGTATTTCATCAGCTTTGATGTTTGTATTTCCTGTCTCGCTGGCTCTTTTTATATACAGCACAGGGAAACAATAATTGATAATAGCCGTGACTAAAAACAAAATGAAAATCAGCGATGTAGTTAAAATCAGTGTTCCTACATTCTGCTCAAAATATTCCTCAAAGTAGCGGTTCTGCCCATCCATATTAGAGCCGAAAATTTGGGAAAAAAGCTCGCGATAGCCCACCACTGCTAATATTACCATCAGTATAAGCAGCAGCCCGTTTATCAAGAAATAATTCTTAAAATAGTTTTTCCCATAGATTTTGAAGAAAATAAAAGAATCAGAAATTAAGGCGCTGAAATCTCTTTTCTTATAAAATTCAAACATTGTTTTTTAATTTTTTATTAACAAAATGAGGATACACAAAATAATAAAAACTAATGAACGCCAGCATTCCCAAAATCAAAACAGAATTGAAAAACTCGTTCATTTTCAAAGCATAGCGGGTAACGAACCCTTCTAAAATTCCTGCAATAATAGTAAAAGGAATGGTGCTGATGAAAATTTTGATGGCATTTTTTGCTCCTATTTTAAAGGAATTAAACCTCGAATAAGTTTTCGGAAACAAAATAGAACTCCCCAAAATAAGCCCCGCCATAGCCTCTACCACCATACTGAAAATCTCAAAAACCCCATGAATCCAGATACCTCTCAAGCTGTCTTCCAGTGCTCCATGCTGATAGAAAAAATACTGAAATGCCCCCAGCATAATGCAGTTGTACATAAAATAAAGCAGCGTTCCCAGCCCTGCAAAAACTCCTAAAATAAATAGGTTCGCCCCCACACGGAGGTTGTTTAGGATAATAGCAACAGCACTCCCAAAGTTAGAGCCCTGCTGATAAACGCCCACAGCATTACCTTTTTCTATGTTTTCTATGGTCATATTTACATAGCTCTCTCCTAAAATAAGCTCTACAAATGTAGTGTCATAATGAGCCGAGAGAACGCCTATTCCCGTGAAAATCAAGAAAAAACAAAAAGCGTAAAGCAAGAATTTATAATTTTCATACACCAAAAGAGGAACTTCCGTTTTGAAGAAATATAAAAGCCTATTTTGCTCTATTCTTTTGGTTTTGTAGATTTTTTGAAAAATCTGGCTGGAGAGATGGTTTAGGTAAATGGTGGTGTTACTTTTCGGGTAATAAGTCTGCGAAAAAGACAAATCATTCACTAAGTTTATATATAAAGAAGACAGGTCGTCTGGATTTTTTTTAATTTTTCCATCAATAACCTGCTCTATTTCCAACCATTTTTCTTTATTTTGCCTAATAAAAAAAACTTCTCTCATAATTCGGCTAAATTAGTAAAAATATGTCTAAAATTGCAATAAATACATCACAAAATGTAAATATTAATTTTAATATTGCTAGTATAGGGGATAGAATATTGGCTTTTTTCATTGATATGATTATCAAAGCGGCTTATCTAATTGCCCTTTTTGTCATTCTATACAAGGTTTTAAATGTAGATAATATGCTGAAAGGTTGGGATGACTGGACTGTGATGGCCTTCTTTGGGATAATTACCCTGCCGGTTCATCTTTATACTTTGGTCTGTGAGAGCCTGATGGAAGGGCAGACTTTTGGGAAGAAAATAATGAGAATCAGAGTGGTAAAAATAGACGGTTATCAGGCGAGTTTTGGGGATTATTTTATCCGCTGGATTTTCAGAATTGTAGATATTTTTTCTTGTGGTGGGATAGTGGGGCTTATCACGGTTATTGGTTCTAAAAATAATCAAAGATTTGGGGGAATGGTCTCTGGAACGGCGGTGATTTCCCTTAAAAATCAAATCAATATTTCTCATACAATTTTAGAAAATCTTCAGCAGGACTATGTTCCTGAGTTTCCGCAAGTTGTACTGTTGTCTGATAATGATATGAGGATTATAAAGTCTAATTTTCAGAAAGCTGTGGTGACCTATGACAAGATTATTTTGCATCAGTTGGCTAATAAAATAAAAGAAATCCTTAAACTGGAAATAGACCACAGAGAACTTACCGAAAAGCAGTTTATAGATAAGATTATCAAAGATTATAACTACTATACAGGGAAAGAGTAATTTTTCTAAATTTATATCTTGCAAAATCAAAAAAATCGTATTATATTTGTCTCACATTAGTCAATAATTTTGAAAATGTTATCAAGAAAGGTGGAGAGATTAGACTCTGTGAAACCTTAGCAACCCTCCAAATACTCGTGGAGAAGGTGCTAAATTCTACTCGCTAAAAGAGGGAGATAACGAACACTACATTTTTCAATAAAGTAGCATTTTCAAGAATAAAAAAAATAAACAAAATTGGAAAGTTCGCTGCTTAATCATCTTAAAATAGACAATTTTACTACTCAGAGCGGGGTATTGTATACTGACTTCCCGCTGAGCTACCAAGTCTTTGGGCAAAAACTGCATACAGCGCCTGTGATTTTGGTCAATCACGCCCTTACAGGAAACTCTAATGTGGCTGGCGAAAAGGGTTGGTGGAAAACCCTCGTGGGGTATGGGAGTGTGATAGATTTACAGAAATATACCGTTGTCTGCTTTAATGTGGCGGGGAATGGTTATGATGGTTTTTTCATTGACAATTATAAAAACTTTACCGCAAAAGATATGGCGAGGCTTTTCGTTTTGGGGCTAGAAAGTCTTGAAATAGAGGAACTTTACGCTTTGGTGGGAGGTTCTGTCGGCGGGTCTATCGCGTGGGAAATGCTCTGTATAGCACCTTATTTGGCTAAAATTTTCATTCCTGTGGCTACGGATTATAAGACAACGGACTGGCTGCATTCACAGTGTCTGGTGCAGGAATTTCTGCTCGAAAGCGAAGATCGCCCACTCGAAAAAGCCCGTATTCATGCGATGCTCAACTATCGTACGCCAGAGTCTCTTAACCAGAGATTTAGGAGGGAGCGGGACGAGCAGAAGAATATTCTAAAATCTCACGACTGGCTCAATTATCATGGAACAGCCTTGGATAATAGGTTTGATATAAAGGCGTATCGGCTTATGAATCAACTTCTTAAAACCATTGATGCCAAGGAAGAAGATTTGCTTAAAATCAATTCGGAAATACATCTCATAGGCGTGGATTCGGATTTACATTATCCTGCTTTTGAGATTAAAAATTCTTATGATTTTCTGAAAAATAATGGTAAAAATGTGTATCATCACGAGATAAAATCCATCCACGGGCACGATGCCTTTTTGATGGAATATGAACAGCTAAACGAAATTTTAGGTAAAATTATATAAAAATCAACACGATATAATATGGAAGAAAATAATGTAATCACGATTTACAAAAATAAAGCGATAGTTAATTTCGAAGGGAGAGATTTTTTGGGGCAGATAGGGATAGATTCCCGTATTTTTAATGCTTTACAAGGAGCGGGAGTCAGCGTAGGGGTGATTTCTCAGCAGGCGATAGAAAACGGAATTTCTGTTTTGGTGGATGAGCATCAGGCAGAAACAGCAGTGGAAAGCCTTAGAAAAGAATTTGATAAGGAACTGAAAAGCGGAATTGTTAGTCAGATTTATAGTATTGATAATCTGGCTGTTATAGGTATGGTAACGGATAATTTTCAAAAGATTCTTTCGGAATTACAAAAAAATAAAATATTCCCTCTGCTTCTCAATCAGGTAGCATCAGCAGGAAGGGGTAATTTGGTAGTTTCTGACAATCAAGTAGATAAGGTAAAAAACATTGTAGAAACTGAGATTTTTGGAAAGGTGAAAACTGTGCATTTGGTGCTGGTAGGGCATGGAAATGTGGGCAGTACGCTGATAGAGCAGATTTTGGATTCTTCATATGATATTCAGAATAGAAAGCGTATTCATCTGAAAATCATAGCGATAGCGAATTCTAAAAATATAGTATTCAATAAAGGTGGTTTTGGTAGCGACTGGCGACAAAAAGTGCTTTTTGGCAGTGCGGAAAACACTTTGCAGGATTTGTTTCAGTTTGTAAAAGAAAATCAGTTTGAAAACTTGGTTTTAGTGGATAATACTGCGAGTAAAGATTTCGTAAAAAACTATCCGACTTTTGTGGAAAATGGTTTTGACATCGTTTCTTCCAATAAGATTTTCAATACCTTGCCGATACAGGAGTACAGAAATCTGCGAAAAACTTTGGATAAAAACAAGAAAAGATATCTCTATGAAACCAATGTTGGAGCTGGTCTTCCACTGATAGACACGATTAAACTTCTCCACCTTTCAGGAGAAAACATCACAAGGATAAAAGGCGTTTTTTCGGGGTCGCTTAGCTATATTTTTAATAACTTTTCGGTGCATGATGAGAAATTCTCTACCATTGTCAAAGAAGCCATGGACAAAGGATTTACGGAGCCAGACCCTCGTGAGGATTTGAGTGGAAATGATGTTGCTAGAAAACTGCTTATTTTGGCGAGAGAATTAGATTTAATCAATGAATTCAGTGATATCAATATTCAGAACCTTATCCCAGAGAATTTAGGAGAAATAGACAAAGATGAGTTTATTTCTAGATTAGGGGAGCTAGATGCTGAATATCAGTCTATTAAAGAAAATCAAGAGCCAAATCATGTGCTTCGCTATGTGGGGGATTTACATGGAGATTTGAGCCAAGACAAAGGGATTTTGGATGTGAAACTGGTGTCTGTTCCTGCAAGTTCGGCACTTGGACAGCTGAAAGGTTCAGATTCTATTTTTGAAATATATACCGAGAGTTACGGAGAAAACCCAATAGTTATCATGGGAGCAGGGGCAGGTGCGAAAGTGACAGCAAGAGGAGTTTTCGGTGATATATTGAGACTTTGTTAATATTTGCCAATTGGGTAAAAATTGAAGTTGGTAATCAATTATAGTAAATTTTATTAATTAAATTTTAAGTTTAAATAAGATGAAAGAAATTCTTAAAAGAATAGAAAAGCAAATCAACATATTACAAGAAAAATATAAGGATGATTTTTTTGAATATCATTTAAATGATGGAGCGACAGAGGAGGATTTTGAAAGGTTGGAAGAAGTTTTAGGATATGCTCTGCCAGAGGATTTTAAGGAAATCTACCGCGTTCATAATGGAGAGAAAGAAGGTTATTGTCTAATGGGGGAAGAGTGGCTCTCTATTGATAGAATTATAGATGAATATAAAATCTGGAAAGAATTATATGATGGTGGTGATTTTTCAGAAGATGATAAAGACTATGGCTGCAGCCCAGAAGAAGGGATAAAACCTGATTTTTGGTGGAATCCCAAATGGATTTCTCTAACAGCCGATGGAGGAGGTAACGGCAAAATGATAGACCTAGATCCATCAAAAGAAGGAAAACGAGGACAGATAATCCAAATGTGGCATGATGATGCAGATCGCAGTATAGAAGCCCAATCTCTAAAAGATTTTTTTGAGAAATATGCGCAAGATTTAGAAAAAGGACTCTATGTGATACACCCAGATTATGGGATTATCCTAAAAGAAGATTTGGATGAAGATGAGCTGGCAGAGTTGGAGGGAAAGTAGAATTTTTAATAAAGAATTGGACAAAAGATAAAAAACAATAAAAAACATGGAAAACAATAAACAAAATTTCGAAACACTTGCTATTCGTACACAGACAGAAAGAACTCAGTATGATGAGCATTCGGTGCCGCTATACCTTACATCAAGTTTTATTTTTGAGGATGCAGAGGATATGAGGGCGAGTTTCGCAGAGGAAAAACCAAAGAACCTTTACAGTAGATTTACCAACCCAAATGTGACTGAATTTGTCGATAAAATCGCTAAAATGGAAGGTGCAGAAACGGGCTACGCTTTTGCTACGGGAATGGCGGCGATATATAGTACGCTGGCATCTCTGCTTTCTGCGGGCGACCACATACTCAGCTGCCGTTCGGTGTTTGGTTCTACACACACACTTTTTACGAAATACTTTCCGAAGTGGAATATCAATACCACTTATTTCGAAGCACATGAGGAAGATATAGAAAAATACATTCGCCCAGAGACCAAAATTCTTTATTTGGAAACTCCTACCAATCCTGCGATAGAGGTTTTGGATTTGGAGAAAATGGGAAAAATCGCTAAGAAGCATAATTTGCTTTTCGTGGTGGATAACTGCTTTGCTACGCCATACATCCAGCAGCCTATAAAATACGGAGCTGATATTGTGGTGCATTCGGCTACGAAACTTATCGACGGACAGGGAAGAGTTCTCGGCGGTGTCGCTGTGGGTAGAGCGGATTTGATTCGTGAAATTTATCTTTTTGCGAGAAATACAGGGCCGGCAATGTCACCATTTAACGCTTGGGTTTTATCTAAATCATTGGAAACATTGGCTCTAAGGGTAGAGAAACACTGCGAAAATGCGCTGAAAGTAGCAGAGTTTTTAGAACAACATCCTAATGTAGAATTTGTGAAATATCCGTTTTTGAAATCACACCCAAACCATGAAGTTGCCAAAAAGCAAATGAAATTGGGCGGAAGCATCGTAGCATTCCAAGTGAAAGGCGGTGTAGAAGGTGGAAGAAATTTCTTAAATAAAATCAAAATGTGCTCATTATCAGCTAATTTAGGTGACACGAGAACCATAGTAACCCATCCAGCTTCTACTACTCACTCTAAACTAAGCGAGGAAGAAAGAAACGAAGTGGGCATCACAGCAGGGCTGGTTCGCTGTTCGGTAGGGCTGGAAAATGTAGAAGATATTATTGCAGATCTGAAACAGGCTTTGGAGTAAGATTGGGAATAAATTTTAAAATCAGAATGAAAAAAATCAGCAAAATATTTTTAGTTTATTTTAATATTGAATATTATTCTTATTTCGTGTAATTTAGGATACGAAGTAAAGGATGGTAAGGTCTACTATAAGTGGATACGCGGTGGCAATATGTCCAAAGAAACCACTCTTGTAGAAGATGCTGATGCAGAAACATTTGAAGTTATAAAAAATGATGTAGACCTTGATTTGGGTAGGGATAAAAATTATGTGTTTTTGGAACTTGCCAAATTAAAAGCATACCCAGCTACTTTTGAGCAGATTGAGGGTTGTTATTGGTGGGATAAAGATAATGTATATGTGCTCAAGTATGGTAGTCCGGATAATAATGCAGTAAGGGAACTGACCCTAAAACCTTTGGAGCAGTAGGTATGTGGATAAAAAGAAATAAACATGAGTTTCTTGGATAAAATTTTTGGAAAAAAGGAGAGGAAATCAGTCAATATTCATGTTGATAAAGATAATTTTAAGATAAATGGAAAAGTTTTTTCTTTTCCGTTTTTATATTCTGATTTAAAAGAAATTTTGGGCGAGCCTACTCGTGTCCTAATGAGTGATGGCAAGTCTGATGAAGGGGGCTATGTGCTTTCTTCGCGCTACTCTTGGGATGATTTAGGGATTGATGCTTTGGAGAAGTCCCAAGGAAAGGTGGTGGAACTGAATCTGCAGATTTCAAAAACCAAGCCTTATCCATTTTCTCCTGAAAATCCTTTTTCTGGAGAATTTTTGATTGAAGGAAAACCTTATCAAGAAGTGATTAAAATCAAAAAAGAGGATTACCTTTTTGTTGAATATAATGTTGGTAAAATGGAGATTTCTGCCTGTATAGCCAGCGAAAAAGAAGAAAACTGTCGGCCGCAGGAAATTATGAGTGTCTGTATTTGTCAGACCGAACCAAAGCTTAAATCTAAAAAGAAAAATCCATATAAGTTTAAAAAGGAAAAAGGCGAAATTATTGATTTTAAGGATTTTAATTTTAAATTATTGGTCATAGAAGAACTGATGTATAATCAGGATTTACTAAAACCAAAATTTGATATTTATGATTTTGTGGAATATGCAGAGCGGAAAATAAATCCAGATGAAGAGGGCTATGAGCCTATTCCAGAAGCTTTGGAATATTTCCGAAATTTGGAAATTCCTAAGAAATGGGTGGAAAAAATCACAGAACTTTATCAAGATGGAGGAAATGAAATCTATATGCAGATTTCTCCACAGTGGGATGGCGAGGATGAAGTTTATAATATTCAGTCTTTTGACGATGTGGAAAATTTTCCTCGATTAAAGAGAATAACAGCTTTTAATATCAATGATGAAGTGTGTGAATTTTTGAAGAATAAAGGAATAGAAATAGGAAACTAATATTTAAATAAAATAAACTTGAAAAATACAAAACAACTAAATGATGCATTGGAGCATCGGATTCTGATTCTAGATGGAGCCATGGGAACCATGATTCAGAAGTATAATCTTACCGAAGAAGACTATCGCGGAGAGCAGTTTCGTGATTGGGCATATCCTGTGAAAGGGAATAATGATATGCTGTCCATTACCAAGCCCAGCGTGATAGATGAAATCCACAGGCAGTATCTGGAGGCTGGAGCGGATATTATAGAAACCAATACTTTTTCCAGCACGACCATTGCGATGGCAGACTATCATATGGAGGATTTTGTTTATCAGCTCAATTATGAATCTGCAAAACTTGCCCGAAAAGCTTGTGATGATTACACCACTAAAACTCCAGACAAACCAAGATTTGTAGCGGGATCTATTGGGCCTACGAATAAAACAGCTAGTCTTAGCCCAGATGTGAATGACCCAGGCTACAGAGCTATTACCTTTGATGAACTGAGAAAAGCCTACAAACAGCAGGCAGAGGCGCTGTTAGATGGCGGAGCAGATATTCTTTTGGTGGAAACTATTTTTGATACGCTCAATGCAAAGGCGGCTCTTTTCGCGATTGATGAAATTCAGGCGGAGAGAGGAATTCGTATTCCTACGATGGTTTCAGGGACTATTACCGATGCTTCTGGGCGTACTCTGAGCGGACAGACTGCAGAGGCTTTCCTTATTTCGGTTTCTCATTTGGATTTGCTGAGTATAGGTTTTAATTGTGCTTTGGGCGCAAAACAGCTTGTTCCATATTTAGAGGCTATTGCTCCACAGACTCATTTTAGGATTTCTGCTCACCCAAATGCTGGGCTTCCCAATGCTTTTGGACAGTATGACGAAACTCCCGAGCAGACAGCAGAACAGATAAAAGAATATTTGGATAAAGGATTGATAAATATTATCGGTGGTTGCTGTGGGACTACACCAGAACATATAAAGGCTATTGTAAACCTTGCAAAAAACTATAAACCGAGAGAACGGTAGAGGAGTGTTAAAAAAATCATAAAATAGATAATAGTTTCAAAATAAAATGTATATTTGCGCCATTAATTCATAAAAATTAGTTTAGAAATGAAGAAGATTTTCTTATCAACAATGTTAGCAGGTGCTGCAATAGCAGCTAATGCTCAAAGTGTAAGTAGTATTAGTAACAGTAAGTTTTTTGACAACTGGCAAGTAGGTGTAAATGTAGGTGGGTACACTCCAACTACAGGTTATCCTTTCTTTAAGTCTACAAGACTTAACTTCGGTGTAGAAGTAGGAAAACAAATTTCTCCTAGCTTCCGTCTTAGTGCTGATGGTGTTGCTTATATCAACAACAATGTAGCAGGATACCGTAATCCATTGGTTATCGAGCATACTAATGTGGCTATGTTAGGTAACTTTAACCTTAGCAACATCTTTGCTGGGTACAAAGGAGCTCCTCGTACATTTGAAGTAGAAGTTTTTGCTGGACCAGGATGGTTCCATTCATATTATCCAGGTAGAAATGATTCTAATGAAATGACTGTTAAAGCTGGTGCTAACTTCTTGCTTAACTTAGGTGCTTCTAAAGCTTGGGCTATTAAACTTAGTCCATCAATCCTATATGGTTTGACACCTGCAGATCAGCAAGCTCATAGCCTTAACAACAACAACTCTATTACACAAGCAAGCTTAGGAATTGTTTACAGATTTAAAGGAAGCAACGGAGCTCACCACATCACTGCAGCTCAAGCGCCTGCTGCACCAGTAGTAGAAGATAAGTCTGGACCACTTCGTGAAGAATTGAGAGATGCTAAAAAGCGTATCCACGAATTAGAAGAAGAATTAGCTGAAGCTCGTAACAGAAAACCAGAAGTAGTAGAAACTAAAGTAGTGGAAACTAAGAGAACTTTAGAATCTGTAGTTACTTTCGCACAAGGAAAAACTATCATCGCTCCTTCTCAACAACCGAATGTAGCTAGAATCGCTACTTACATGAAGAAATATCCTAAGAGCAAAGTTATCATCAAAGGATTTGCTTCACCAGAAGGAAGTGTTGAAGTTAACGAAAGAATCGCTAAAGCTCGTGCTGAAGCAGTTAAATCTGTTCTTGTTAAGCAATACAAAATTGATGGAGATCGTATCGTAGCAGAAGGAGAAGGTGTTGGTCATATGTTCTCAGAACCAGATTGGAACAGAGTAAGTATTGCTACTATCAAAGAATAATTTAAAATTGTTCAATGTTTCATATGAATAGGAAGGTAAATTTTTACCTTCCTATTTTTTTATGTTTTTTAAAAAACTTAACTTTGGATTTTTATAATTTTAACTGAAAATAGCCATACATGAGATATTTAAAACTTTCAGGGCTTGAGCCGCTCGTAATTACGCCAGAATCTAATTTTGTGAATGTAGGAGAGCGGACGAATGTCGCAGGATCAAAGAAATTTTTGAGGCTGATAGGCGAAGGGAATTTTACAGAGGCTTTAGAAATAGCCCGAAATCAGGTGGAAGGAGGAGCCCAGATTTTGGATGTAAATATGGATGATGGGCTGATAGATGGGAAAGCTTCAATGGTGAAATTTCTTAATTTGATAGCTTCTGAGCCTGACATTGCTCGTATTCCGATTATGATAGACTCTTCCCGTTGGGAGATTTTAGAAGCTGGTTTGCAGGTGGTTCAGGGAAAATCGGTGGTGAATTCCATCAGTTTAAAAGAGGGAGAAGAGGAGTTTATCCGCCAAGCGAAAATTATAAAAAGATACGGCGCGGCAGTTATTGTAATGGCTTTCGATGAAGTAAGCCAAGCAGATAATTACCAGCGAAGAATAGAGATAGCAGAGCGTTCGTATAAAATTTTGGTGGACAAGGTAGGTTTCCCGCCAGAGGATATTATTTTTGACCTTAATATTTTCCCTGTGGCTACGGGAATGGAGGAGCATAGGCGAAATGCAATTGATTTTATAGAAGCAACAAGGTGGGTTCGCCAGAATCTTCCATATGTGTCTGTGAGCGGTGGAGTTTCTAATGTTTCGTTTTCGTTTAGAGGAAATGATGCGGTGAGGGAAGCGATGCACTCGGTGTTTCTGTATCATGCCATAAAAGCAGGGATGAATATGGGAATTGTAAACCCTACGATGCTGGAGGTCTATGATGAAATTCCCAAAGACCTTTTGGAGCTGGTAGAAGATGTGATATTAGACCGAAGAGATGATGCTACGGAGCGCTTATTAGACTATTCTGAAAAAGTAAAATCAGTCAAAAAAGAAAGAATAGAAGACCTGTCTTGGCGTGAACAGCCTTTGCAGGAACGCATCACCTATTCATTGGTAAAAGGCGTGGACAAATTCATAGAGGAAGATATGGATGCAGCCTTGAAGGAGGCGAGGCGACCGTTGGATGTCATAGAAATCAATCTGATGACTGGGATGAGCGTAGTGGGAGACCTTTTCGGAAGTGGAAAAATGTTTCTTCCTCAGGTGGTGAAATCTGCAAGGGTGATGAAACGGGCAGTGGCTTATTTAGAGCCTTTTATAGAAGCAGAAAAAGACACTTCCAAGCCTTCTAATGGCAAAATTCTTTTGGCGACGGTGAAAGGCGATGTCCATGATATTGGTAAAAATATCGTGGGTGTGGTACTAGCGTGTAACAACTACGAAATCATAGATTTAGGTGTGATGGTGCCTTGTGAAAAAATCATTCAGACGGCGATAGAACAAAAGGTGGATATCATTGGGCTGAGTGGTTTGATTACGCCGAGTCTGGATGAAATGGAATATGTGGCATCTGAATTAGACAGACAAAATTTGGATTTTCCGCTGCTGGTAGGAGGAGCAACAACTTCCAAAGCCCATACAGCAGTGAAAATTGCGCCAAAATACCGCAATACGGTCGTGCATGGTGGAGATGCCTCGCGAACGGTGAATATAGTAAATTCGCTATTGAGCGAAGAAAGATCTGCTGAGTACAAGAAAGAACTTAAAAAGGAATATGATGAATTCAGAGAGAAATTCTTGGCAAGACAGACGGATAAAGAATATGTATCCATAGAGGAAGCAAGAGAAAAGAGATTTAAAATAGACTGGGAAAACGAAACCATCATTAAGCCTAAAAAATTAGGAATTACAGTGATTGAAAATCAGGATTTTCGTGAGCTTCTTCCTTTCGTGGATTGGTCTCCGTTTTTCCGAAGCTGGGATTTGCACGGCAGATATCCAGATATTTTAGAAGATGAAAAAGTAGGAGAGCAGGCTCGTGAGCTTTGGGCTGATGCACAGGTGATTTTAGATAAAATTCTAAATGAAAAACTGCTTAAAGCTAAGGCTATTTTTGGGCTTTTTCCAGCCAATTCTAATGACCGAGATGATATTATTTTAGATAAAGATGGGGAAGAATTTGTTTTCCGAACACTTCGCCAGCAGTTGAAAAAATCGGCAGGGAAGGAGTATTTCGCTTTGTCGGATTTTATAGCGCCGCAAAGCACTGGGAAACAAGACTATATAGGTGCTTTCGCAGTGACGGCTGGTTTTGGTACGGATGAATTGGTGAAATATTATGAAGCCCAAAATGATGATTATTCCACCATCATGGCGAAGGCTCTGGCAGATAGGTTTGCGGAGGCGTTTGCGGAATTTCTGCATTGGAAAGTGAGGAAAGAATACTGGGGATATGCAGCGGATGAGAGCCTTAGCAATGAGGAGTTGATAGATGAGGAGTATAAAGGTATCCGCCCTGCGCCAGGCTATCCAGCATGTCCAGACCATTTGGAAAGGGCTACCATTTGGGAACTTCTGAAAGTGAAAGAGACTATCGGTATAGAGCTGATGGATGCTGGTCTGGCGATGTATCCTACGGCGGCGGTTTCGGGGTATTATTTTGCTAATGCAAAGGCAAAATATTTCGGTGTTGGTAAAATCTGTGAAGACCAGCTGAAAGACTATACCGAAAGAAAGGGTGTAGATGAGGAATTTGCTAAAAAATGGCTGAGTCCTATTTTGGCAGGAAAACAAAGTATTTAAAGCAAGTTTGAGTTAGGAATGAGAAAGAGTTTGTATGCATTATTCTTATTATTAGGAATAAATGTTTGGGGACAGGAGCAGGAAATAGAGCCTATCAATACGGATAGACCAGACCAAAACGAGGGAACTTATGTATTGCCGAAGGGTACTTTTCAGATAGAAGGAGGGCTGCAATATTCAGAGGGGGAATTTGCGCCGAGTCTGATGCTCCGTTATGGACTGTTGAAAGGAACGGAAATCCGTTTAGATACGGACTTTGGGAAGGATATTTGGCATACTCAGTTTAATGATTTTACCCTGAGTGTGAAGCAGAGATTATTAAATAAAGAAAATCTGCCTGCTTTTACACTGGTGGGATATCTGGCGTATGATGACACGGAGGGAGATAGAATCAATGCCGATCTTCTTCTGGCGGTGGATTATGAATTTTTGCCGAAATGGTCACTCACTTACAACATAGGAAGTTCTGATGGTTTTGAAAATATGGTGATGAACTCGCAGCTGGGCTATTCTTTTGCTGAAAAATGGACTGCATTTGGGGAGTATTACGGAACATTTGGTGCTGTAAGACCAAAACATAATTTGTCTGCTGGGCTTAAATACTTATTAACCAACGATTTACAATTAGATGCCATAGCTGGATTTTCTGTTTTTAAATCAGAATCAGATAATTTCGTAGCTTTGGGCGTGGCGTATAGATTTAAAAATAAAAATAAACAACAAAATAAACAATCATGAAAGTAACAGAACACATAGAAAAAGCCAATGGCAAGACTCTTTTTTCGTTTGAGATTTTGCCGCCGCTTAAAGGACAGAATATCAATTTGTTCTTTGATGCTATAGACCCTCTTTTGGAGTATTCGCCTAGTTTTATCAATGTAACTTATCACAGAGAAGAATATGAGTATGTAGAGCATGAAAATGGCTTGCTGGAAAGAAAAGTGGTAAGAAAACGCCCAGGAACAGTGGGTATCTGTGCGGCGATACAGAACAGATATCACATAGATGCTATTCCGCATATCTTGTGTGGAGGCTTTAACAGGGAGGAAACGGAGAATTTCCTGATAGACTTGGATTTCTTGGAGATAGATAATGTGATGGCTCTTCGTGGTGATGTGATGAAGTCTGAGACCTATTTTAAGCCAGAAAAAAACGGAAATGCCCACGCCTCTGATTTGGTTCATCAAATCAAACAAATGAACAATGGGATTTATCTTGACCATAATATAGAACTGCCATCGCCGACCAATTTCTGCATTGGCGTTGCGGGTTATCCAGAGAAACATATGGAGGCGGCGAGTCTGCATCAGGATATAATGAACTTGAAGAAAAAACAAGAAGCAGGAGCAGAATATGTGGTGACACAGATGTTTTTTGATAATCAAAAATTCTTTGAATTCGTGGATAAATGCAGGGAAGAAGGCATCACTATTCCGATAATCCCAGGGCTGAAACCTATTACGGCAAAAAGCCAGCTGAGTATGCTTCCGTATCGTTTTAAGGTGGATTTGCCAGATGATTTGGTGATTGAGATTACAAAATGTAAAACTGCTGCTGATATAAAACAGGTAGGAATAGAATGGTGTACAGCTCAAAGTAAAGAACTGAAAGAAAGGGGCGTTCCTGCTCTGCATTATTACTCTATGGGGCGCAGTGAAGGGGTGAAGCAGATAGTAAATGAAGTTTTTTAAGAAAAAAGTTTAAATAAGAAAGTTCGGTATTATGGGACTTTCTTATTTTATGTTTAAATGATAGAAAATTATATTTGTGTCTAAATATAGAGGTGTTGAGTGGGTGGATATTTTGTGTTTAGTTTTTTTAATTGAAAAAATAATGTTTTTTTTTGATGCATAATATAATTAAAATTTTATCTTTGCAAGACTTAATAACATATTTATGAGTGTACTCAAATTAATACATGAAAATATTAAAACCATTGGGGATTTACCAGCTTTGTCTTTTAGGGAAAATGGAGCGTGGAAAACCAAGAGCTGGAGGGAGTTTGGAGAGGAATTAGCGCAGGTTTCTAATGCCCTTAAAACCCTTGGTATAAAGACAGGAGACAGACTTGGGATTTTTTCTGATAATTCCAAAGATTGGATGTTGGTGGATTTTGCCAATCAGTCATTAGGCGGAATTACGGTGCCTATCTATGCTACGAATAGTAAAGAGCAGGTAGAATTTATCCTAAGACAAACAGAGATAAAGGTAATTTTGGTAGGAGCAGAGAAGCAGCTGGAGATTATTAGAGAAATTAAACAAAATTCGGAATTTGCTGATTTACAGGTGGTTTCTTCTATTCAGCTGGAAAACCCGACAGAGCAGGAATATTACCTTCCTAAATGGAAAGATGCATACGATAAAGAATTCCAATACACGGATGTAGATATAAACAGCGTAGCTACAATACTTTACACTTCGGGAACGACAGGGACACCAAAAGGGGTGGTGCTTACTCATAAGAATTTTTATGCTGTGGTCAAAGCGCATAAAGAATTCTTTAATATAGAAAATCTTCACAATAAGATTTCTATGGCGTTTTTGCCGCTGAGCCATATTTTTGAGAGAGGATGGTCTTCGTTTGTTTTCGCAACAGGTGGGCATGTGGCGGTTTTAGACAATCCAAAGGATGTTTCTCAGGCATTGAAGGAAGTGAAACCTTGGGCAATGTGTTCGGTGCCAAGACTTTATGAGAAAATCTATCAAGTTTTACTTAATAAAATAGAAGGTTCCAGCAGTCTGAAACAAGAGTTTTTCCGTAGAGCCCTTAGAATAGGCGTGAAATACTCAGAAAGAGTAAGAAAAGGAGAGAAAATTCCGTTTTTATTAGGACTGAAATATAAATTTTATTCGGCTTTGGTTTTTAAGAAAATCAGAAATGAACTTGGTGGAAACCTCAGCTTTATGCCTGTGGGCGGAGCGATGCTAAAAAAAGAAATTTCAGAGTTTTTCGCTGCCATAGGAATGCCTATAATTGTGGGATATGGGCTGTCTGAGACTTGTGCTACGGTTACAGCGTATCCGACTGTGAATTTCGTTCACGGAAGTGTGGGAGTTCCACTGCCAGGGGTTGAAATAAAAATAGGAGAAGAAAATGAGATTTTGGTGAAGTATGACGGGGTGATGAAGGAATATTACAAAAATCCAGAGGAAACAGCGAAAGTTTTTACCGCGGATGGATATTTCCGAACAGGAGATGCTGGGCGTATCGATGAGGATGGAAATCTCTATATAGTGGATAGAATAAAGGATTTGATGAAAACATCAAACGGGAAATACATCGCGCCGCAGTCTATAGAAATCCCATTACAGACGCATCCGAGCATTTCCCAAGCGCTTGTCGTAGCCGAGGGAAAACCGTATGTGACATCGTTCATCGTTCCTAATTTTGAGGCGCTTTCTCAGGAGTTGGCTGAGTTTAAGGATTATCTTAAACTGAACCTTGCAGAAAAAATGAAACTCTTGGAAATGCCGAATATAAAAGAGAAATTCCAAAAAATCATAGCAGAGGTGCAGAAAGGACAATCTTCCTATGAGCACATTAAAAAATTCATGCTGCTTCCAGAGGAATTTACCATCGAAAGGGGAGAGCTTACTCCTACTTTGAAAATTAAAAGAAAAGTAGTGATGGACAAGCTTCGCCACGAAATAGAGCGAATTTATAAAGATTAGTTTTAAAATATTATTTATTATCAAGAAGAACTTTTGTCAGTAATTGATGAAAGTTCTTTGTGTTTTTAGTCATGATTTTATTTTTTGAAATTGATAAATAAGACAATTTGTCATTCTTTGCTTCAAAAATAGTAATGGTATAAATATTGACAAAATCAAAGTGTAAAAATTAAAATAATTATTAATAAAAAAGAATATAAAATATTATGAGCAAAATTATAGGAATTGACTTAGGAACAACAAATTCATGTGTGGCAGTAATGGAGGGTAAAGACCCAGTAGTAATCCCAAATGCAGAAGGAAAAAGAACAACGCCTTCTATAGTAGCATTTACAGAGGATGGCGAAAGAAAAGTGGGTGACCCAGCTAAAAGACAGGCGGTAACAAACCCAAAGAAAACCGTTTACTCTATCAAGAGATTCATAGGAACACAGTTCTCAAAAGATAAAGAGGAAATCTCAAGAGTTCCGTATGAAGTGGTAGGTGGCCCAAATGACACTGTAAAAGTAAAAATAGACGATAGAGAATACACAACACAAGAAATTTCTGCAATGATTCTTCAAAAAATGAAGAAAACGGCTGAAGATTACCTTGGACAAGAGGTTTCAAGAGCGGTAATTACCGTGCCAGCTTACTTTAATGATGCACAAAGACAAGCAACTAAAGAAGCAGGAGAAATCGCAGGTCTTAAAGTAGAAAGAATCATCAACGAACCTACAGCAGCAGCTTTGGCTTACGGATTAGATAAAGTAGGTAAAAAAGATATGAATGTAGTAGTGTTTGACTGTGGTGGTGGTACGCATGATGTCTCTGTACTAGAGATGTATGAAGTGGACGGAAATGCTTCTTTCGAAGTGAAAGCTACAGACGGAGATACTCACCTTGGAGGAGATGACTTTGATAATGTAATCATCGACTGGATGGCAGAAGAGTTTAAAAATGAAGAAGGTGTAGATTTAAAAACTGACCCTATCGCGCTTCAAAGATTGAAAGAAGCGGCTGAAAAAGCAAAAGTAGAGCTTTCTTCTTCTACACAAACGGAAATCAACCTTCCATACATCACAGCTACAGCTTCTGGACCAAAACACTTGGTGAAAACATTGACAAGAGCGAAATTTGAACAACTGGCTCACAACCTTATCGAAAGAACGATAGAACCTTGTAAATCAGCTTTGGCTAATGCAGGAATGAGCGTTTCTGATATTGATGAAATTATCTTAGTAGGTGGTTCTACCAGAATTCCAGCAATTCAGGAAGCGGTAGAGAAATTCTTTGGAAAAGCGCCATCTAAAGGAGTAAACCCAGATGAAGTAGTGGCTATCGGTGCGGCTATCCAAGGGGGAGTTCTTACAGGAGATGTGAACAATGTATTGCTATTAGATGTTACGCCGCTTTCTCTCGGAATAGAGACTATGGGTTCTGTATTTACAAAACTAATCGAAGCGAATACGACTATCCCTACAAGAAAATCAGAGGTGTTCTCTACAGCGGCGGACAATCAGCCAGCGGTTACCATCAGAGTAGGACAAGGTGAGAGACCAATGTTTAACGATAATAAAGAAATCGGTAGATTTGATTTGGTAGATATACCACCAGCGCCAAGAGGTGTTCCACAGATTGAAGTGACTTTCGATATAGATGCTAACGGAATCCTTAGCGTTTCTGCAAAGGACAAAGGAACAGGAAAAGAGCACTCTATCAAAATTCAGGCAAGCTCTGGACTTTCTGATGCAGAAATCGAAAGAATGAAAAAAGAAGCTGAAGAAAACGCTTCTGCCGATGCGAAGAAAAAAGAAGATGCAGAAGTAATAAACAAAGCTGATGGACTGATTTTCCAAACTGAAAAACAGTTGAAAGAATTTGGAGACAAGCTTTCTGCGGACAAAAAAGCTGGAATAGAAACAGCATTAGCAGAGTTGAAAACAGCTTACGAAACTAAAAATGTAGAGGAAATTAAGCCTAAAACAGAAGCACTAGATGCAGCATGGATGGCAGCTTCTGAAGAGCTCTACAAAGCCCAAGCCGAAGCACAGCCAAATGCAGGTGCAGCAGGCGGTCAGCAGCAAGGCGGAGACAATGTCCAAGATGCTGACTTCGAAGAAGTGAAATAAATAGTTTTTTCATAGAAAATTCCTTCCTCCCAAATTTGGGAGGAAGGAATTTTTTTGTTTTTCGGAGAGAAAATGAATTCAGGAAAATCGGAGGTTTTTTTGTGGTTTGGGGAGGGGGGGAATTTTAGTATATTTGTAGCTAATAATTTTTTAAGCTATAAGAAACAACTAAACTCAAGTAAAAATGTCAGGAACAGCACAGAGAGCCGCATTGCAGGCACAGATTTGGAAAATAGCCAACGAGGTAAGGGGAGCCGTAGATGGCTGGGATTTTAAACAGTTCGTTTTGGGGACGCTTTTTTATCGTTTCATCAGTGAGAATTTTGTAGATTATATAGAGAACGGGGATGATAGTGTGGACTATGCCAACCTTCCTGATGATGTCATCACGCCAGAGATAAAGGATGATGCCGTCAAGACCAAAGGCTACTTTATCTATCCTAGCCAGCTTTTCCAAAATATCGCTAAAAATGCCAATGCCAATGAGACGCTCAATATTGATTTGGCAAACATATTTAGAGATATAGAAAACTCTGCCAGCGGCTACGCTTCTGAGCATGATATCAAAGGGCTTTTTGCTGATTTTGATACCACTTCTAACCGCCTTGGTAATACCGTGGCAGACAAGAACAAGCGTTTGGCAGCGGTGATAAAAGGCGTGGAAGGACTGGATTTTGGCAGCTTTGAGGAAAGCCATATAGACCTCTTTGGGGATGCGTATGAGTTCCTAATTTCTAACTACGCTGCCAATGCAGGTAAGTCAGGAGGGGAGTTTTTCACGCCGCAGCATGTTTCCAAACTCATCGCACAGTTGGCGATGCACGGGCAGAAATCCGTTAATAAAATCTATGACCCTGCGTGTGGGTCGGGCTCGTTGCTTTTGCAAGCCAAGAAGCAGTTTGATGAGCATCTGATAGAAGAAGGCTTCTTCGGGCAGGAGATCAACCATACTACCTACAATTTGGCTCGTATGAATATGTTCTTGCATAATATCAATTATGATAAATTTGATATTTCTCTGGGCGATACACTCATAGCTCCTAAATACGGCGAGCTCAAGCCCTTTGATGCCATCGTTTCTAATCCGCCCTACTCCGTGAGCTGGATAGGCAGTGATGACCCTACGCTCATTAATGACGACCGTTTTGCACCTGCGGGGGTTCTTGCGCCGAAATCAAAGGCAGATTTTGCTTTTGTGCTTCATGCGCTGCATTATCTCTCTGCCAAGGGAAGAGCAGCTATCGTCTCTTTCCCAGGGATTTTTTACCGCGGAGGTGCTGAGCAGAAAATCCGAAAATACTTGGTGGAGAATAACTTCGTAGAAACGGTGATTTCTCTCCCTGCCAATCTTTTCTATGGGACGAGCATCGCGGTGAATATCCTAGTACTTTCTAAAAACAAAACCGAAAACAAAACCCAGTTCATCAATGCCAGCGGCGAAGATTTCTTCAAAAAAGAAACCAATAACAATGTCCTTACCGATGAGCATATTGCTAAAATCATAGACCTTTTTGCGAAAAAAGAAAATGTGGAATATCTCTCCGCTTGGGTAGATAATGAGAAAATAGCCCAGAATGACTATAACCTATCCGTGAGTGCCTATGTGGAAGCCGAGGACACCCGCGAGGTGATAGACATCACGGCTCTAAATGCCCAAGTGTCCCAGACCGTGAAACGAATAGACGCCCTGCGTGCCGAGATAGAGCAGATAATAGCCGAGATAGAGAAATAAATAGTGTAATCATTGTAATCCATTAATGAATAAGAGAAATATTAAAACTTGGAAAAACAAAAATGGAAATCTTTGTTTCAGTTATGACATGCGGAATTCTATGGAGAATTCTGGGATAATTATCATTGTGATATCCTTGATTTTCATAGGAATTATATTATTTGAATACTTGTATTTTAATAGTTGTCATTCTCTGATGATATTGCTTTTTCTAATCTTATTCATTTTCACATATTTGACTTTTTGCCTATTGAAAGATAAAGATAATGAAAAGGTAATAGAATATATGATGGATAAGAATGTTAGTTTACGGTTGCATAATGAGATAAAAAAGTTAGGAGAAAATATTTATGAAAAGAAGCGTAAATTTTATAGAGAAACAAAAGGAACTTATGGGATTGTGATAGGTACTTATATGTTAATATTATTATCAAATAATGATATTTTAGAGTATGAGTTAAAATATCATTATTTCAAAGATAATCAAAAAGGAGGTTTTTATGAATTCATAAAGGTACCTCGAAAATGTTCTGACCCTAAACATAGAAAATTGATAGAAGTAATAAGTTTTACAAAAAAACTTTCAGCAATTAAATTAAATGAAGGAGTAAAACTTTCAATGATTATATTAGGGATTCTTTTTTTAGGGATTTCTTTGTTTTTAATTCTTTTTTATATGTATATAAAATTAGGGGTTGTAAAATTTGTGTGTGCTTTCTTAATATATTTTACAATTTATTTATTATCGCAAATTATTATTCACTATAAAAATCATAAAATACTAATTTTTATTCATAATATTCTTTTCTTACCAATTGAATTTAATGTTTTGATTTCTCCTGCGATTACTATTTTTACTAGTTATATTTTTTTAATTGTTTATTCTTTCTTTCCTCCAAGGATGTTAGTGTTCTTACTGAAATTTTTATTTTCAATGAATCTTTCAATAGAATCAACCATTTTTATTATGCTTTCTCTTGGTTCTATTATTGCTACTTATGGAGAAAAATACATACAATGGATAATAAAAAGATTTAGTCCATTAAAAAATTGGGGAAACCATAAATATGAAAAGTTACAAGAAGAATTAGCTCTATATGTTATACGCAAAAATAATATAATCTTTCTCATTTATTTTATTTATCTATTATATTTAATCATTTCTAATTTTGTACAGATACAGTATAATACACCATTGATATCAATTGCTATTGATAACGCAGTATTAAAAAGTTTTCTTGTTTTTATTGCTTTCTCCAATATGATAAATAAATCAGGTGAGGTTGATATAGAGTCAAAATTTTTGTTAAATAAAATATTAAAATTGATAGAGTCACATTATAATAGAAACTAACAGAAAATTTATTAGTACAATTTTGTAGTAACTTATATTTAATAACAAACCAAAAAACAATGAAACGAGAACAAGAAATATTTCCCTATACCGCTCATCTCCTAAATGGTACCAAAGTAGAATGGAAACCACTGGGGGAAGTAACGGAGGTTAAAACAGGGCAATCAGTAAACAAAAATATTATTGCAGATAATGCAGGAGAATATCCCGTTATCAATAGTGGGCGTGAACCTCTTGGGTTTATCAATGTTTGGAATACAGACAACGACCCTATTGGAATTACTTCTCGGGGAGCTGGGGTAGGCTCTATTACTTGGCAAGAAGGTAAATATTTTAGAGGAAATTTAAATTACTCGGTTAGCATTAAAGACTTTTCAATATTAAACACAAGGTTTTTGTATTATTTACTGCTTCAAATGCAGTTTGATATTCAGGCGTTGTGTACTTTTCAGGGAATTCCAGCCTTAAACGCAGTAAACTTAAAAAAACTACAAATCCCTATTCCCCCTCTTTCTGTACAACAGGAGATTGTAAGGATTTTGGACAAGTTTACCCAGCTGGAGGCGGAGCTGGAGGCGGAGCTGGACTGCCGCAAGCGGCAGTATGAATACTATCGCGATATGTTGCTGACTTCTGATAAAAACGAGGTAGAGTGGAAAACACTGGGGGAAGTAGCGAGTATTAAAGGAAGAATTGGATTTAGAGGATATACCCAAAAAGATTTTGTAGAAGAGGGGCAGGGAGCTATTACATTAAGTCCAGGAAATATGAATAATGGTCATTTTGATTTTGAAAAATGTTCTTATATATCTTGGGAAAAATATGAAGAATCTCCAGAAATAAAAATTTTTGAAGATGATATTATTTTTGTAAAAACAGGTTCAACAGCAGGGAAATTAGCATATGTTTACTTTCTTCCAGAAAAAGCAACATTGAATCCTCAATTAGTAGTATTTAAAGATGTAAAATGTAATAAAAGATATTTATTTCATTATTTAAATACTAATAGTTGTCAGATTAAGGTGAAAGTATTGGCAAAAGGGGCGATTCCTAATATATCCCAAACAGCATTAGCAAAAATAACCATTCCTCTCCCACCGATAGAAGAGCAGGAGCGCATTGCGGGTATATTGGACAAGTTTGATACTTTGGTCAATTCCATCAGTGAGGGACTACCCAGAGAGATAGAACTAAGAAGAAAACAATATGAATACTACAGGGAAAAACTTTTGAGCTTCCCTAAAAACTAAAACATTTAAAATCATATAGATATGAATACCATCGCAGAGACTAATAATTTCATAATACTAGACAGATACGAAAATATACCTCAGTCAAACGGAGACTACCAATCCGAGGCGGCTCTGGAGCGTGAGTTTATACAAGACCTCATCAGCCAAGGCTATGAGAACCCTACACACCTGACCACTCCCAAGGCGCTTTTGGAGAATGTCCGTGAGCAGCTGCAGGCGCTGAATAGAGTGGAGTTTTCTGATGCCGAGTGGAGCCGTTTCGTGGAAGAATATTTGGACAAGCCCAGTGATGGCCTCGTGGAAAAATCCCGAAAAATCCACGATGATTTTATTTATGATTTTACCTTTGATGATGGGAGGCTTGGGAATATTTATTTGATAGACAAAAAGAACTTCTCACGCAATAAGGTGCAGGTAATCAATCAGTTTGAGCAAAAAGGAAAACACCTCAACCGCTATGATGTCACCATCCTAGTCAATGGGCTTCCGCTGGTGCAGGTAGAGCTCAAAAAACGAGGCGTAGCCATCCGCGAGGCGTTTAACCAAGTGCATCGCTACAGCAGGGAGAGTTTCAACAGCGAAAGCTCTTTGTTTAAATATTTACAGATTTTCGTAATTTCTAACGGCACCTACACGCGCTATTTTGCCAATACTGTGAAGCGTGACAAGAATAGTTTTGACTTTACTATGGAGTGGGCAAAATCTGATAATAAGCTCATCAGTGACTTGAAGGATTTCACGGCGACATTCTTTCAGAAAAATGTGCTTTTGCAGGTATTGTTCAGGTACTCGGTTTTGACCGTAGATGATACCCTGATGATAATGCGCCCCTACCAAATCGCAGCTACTGAACGCGTCTTGTGGAAAATAAACAGCGCCTACCAAGAGAAAAAATGGGCAAATACAGAGGGCGGCGGCTTCATCTGGCACACCACAGGTTCAGGAAAGACGCTCACGAGTTTCAAGACAGCAAGACTGGCTACACAGCTGGATTTTATAGACAAAGTTTTTTTCGTGGTGGATAGGAAAGACCTAGACTACCAGACGATGAAGGAATACCAGAAATTTTCTCCCGATAGTGTGAACGGGTCTAACAGCACAGCAGGACTGAAACGAAATATAGAGAAAGATGATAACAAAATCATAGTCACCACCATTCAGAAACTTAACAACCTGATGCGCTCCGAAAATGACCTGCCGATATATAAGAAACAGGTAGTTTTTATTTTCGATGAATGCCACAGGTCTCAGTTTGGTGAGGCACAGAAAAACCTTAAAAAGAAATTTGAGAAATATTACCAATTTGGTTTTACAGGAACGCCTATTTTCCCTGAAAATGCTTTGGGCTCAGAAACCACGGCGAGTGTATTCGGCAGGCAGCTGCACTCCTATATCATCACCGATGCTATCAATGATGAAAAGGTGCTGAAATTCAAGGTAGATTATAACGATGTCCGCCCAAAATTCAAAAAAGCAGAAACAGAACAAGATGAAGAAAAACTATCCTCTGCCGAGTATAACAGGTTCTTGCTCCACGAAGAGCGAATCAAAGAAGTATCTGAATATATCTTACAGAATTTCAATATAAAAACGCATAGAAATTTCGGAAACAAAGGCTTTAACGCCATGTTTGCAGTCAGCAGCGTGGAGGCTGCCAAATGCTACTATGAAACGCTGACCGACTTACAAAAAAACAGCGAAAAACCACTGAAAATAGCGACTATCTATTCCTTCGCTGCCAATGAGGAGAGCAAGGGGGAGATTCCTGATGAGAATTTCGAACCTACGGCGATGGACAGCACTGCGAAAGATTTTCTGGGGAAGGTAGTCAGTGATTATAATGCGATGTTCCAGACAAGCTTTAGCATAGAGGGGGATAGTTTTCAACAATATTATAAAGATTTAGCAAAACGCATAAAAAATCAAGAAATAGACTTGGTGATAGTGGTGGGGATGTTCCTCACGGGCTTTGATGCACCTTCGCTCAATACGCTTTTTGTGGATAAGAATTTGCGCTACCATGGGCTTATTCAGGCGTTTTCGCGTACCAATCGTATCAAAGACGCTACCAAGACTTTTGGGAATATAGTTTGTTTCCGTGATTTGGAAAAAGCTACAGTGGATGCTATTACACTTTTTGGCGACAAAAATACCAGAAATGTAGTGCTGGAAAAGAGCTACAAAGAGTATTTGGAAGGTTTCCAAGACCTTGCCACAGGTAAAACGAGAAGGGGTTATATAGAAGTGGTGAAAGAACTAAGCGAAAAATTCCCTAAACCTGCCGAAATAGAAAAAGAAGCAGACAAAAAGGAATTCGTAAAACTCTTCGGTGAATACTTGCAGATAGAAAATGTCTTGCAGAACTATGATGAATTCACCCATCTGAAAGCGCTTCAGACCATAGATTTACAAGATGAAAAAGCAGTAAATAATTTTAAAGAAAGATATTTCCTTACTGATGAGAATATAGAGGAGATGAAAGGCGTTCAGGTGCTTAGTGAGCGTTTGAATCAGGATTATCGTTCTACATATAACGACATTCGTGAGTGGATAAGGACCCAAAAAGAAAGCGAAAAAGTAGAAGACTCAAAGGTGAGCTGGGAAGATGTGGTTTTTGAGGTAGAGTTATTAAAATCGCAGGAAATCAATTTTGATTACATTCTGGAACTCATCTACGAGAAAAATAAAAAACTAAAGAATAAAGAAGCCTTAATAGATGAGGTGAGCCGAGTAATCCGTGCAAGTATAGACAGCCGTGCCAAAGAAGGCTTGGTGATAGATTTTATCAATCTGACTGATTTGGACGCTATCGAAGGCAAAGAAAATATCATAGAAGCGTTCTTTACCTACGCCCAAGAAAAACAAAAAGAAGAAGCCAGCATACTGATAGAAGAGGAAAAACTCAATGCAGAGGCCGCAAAACGATATCTGAAAAATTCTTTGAAGCGAGAATTTGCGAGTGAAAACGGAACGGAACTCAATGATATTTTACCAAAAATGAGCCGGCTCAGTACACAATATCTTACTAAAAAACAGAGCGTTTTCCAGAAAATCGCAGCTTTTGTAGAGAAGTTTAAAGGTGTAGGAGGTGATGTGTAACTAACTAAAAGTTGAAAAAAGGATTATGGAACTCAATTTGAAAAAATTCAATAAACAACAGTTAGAAGAGTATTATAGTTTTTTAGATTTAATAATCGAAAGATTTGGTCTTCAAGAAGATGATGAAAGGCTGGTTTTCAATGTAAATAATGAAGGTCAGATTGTTTTTACAATCGGGCAGAGATATGTTTGGATCACAGGAACTAATAAAGAAGATTTTAAATTTGAAGTGATTTCCGAAAAACCAATAAGTAATAAATATTCGGATTTTGATGGAAAACCTACGGCTTTTTGGAATGGATTTAGTAACATTTCAGAAGTCTTAAAACACCAGCAAACTATATTTAACGCGATTGAGAAAGAGCTTAATAGAACCCAAAAATCTAGCTATTCCAAGCATAACAAAGAAGAATTGGAGAAAATGGCTTTTGATGCTGATTTCCGAAAAGAAGTTTTAGACCAATTAAAAACAATAACAATTACTGATAAACCAATGAAAAATACTGATAAAACACTAGCTGTCCCATTAAATCAAATCCTTTTTGGTGCTCCAGGAACAGGGAAAACCTACCACACGAAGAAAATGGCTGTTGAAATTATCAACGGAAAAAAGGCGCAAGACAGAAGCAGAGAAGAAATCAACAAAGAGTATGAAGAGCTGATAGAGGCAGGGCAAATCGTTTTTACGACTTTTCATCAGAGTTTGAGTTACGAAGATTTTATTGAAGGAATAAAACCCGAAACCATAGATGGCAATGTGACTTACGAGGTAAAAGATGGGATTTTTAAGCAGTTGTGCAGTCGGGCAATTGAACAAAAACCCAAAAATAGCGATATTGAAATCTATGATTTTGATAAAGGCTGGAATGATTTAATAGCCGAAGTAGAACAAAATTTATTGTCAGATTCTATGCTTTTGCTTCCAATTCTTACGCAGGATAAAGGAGTGTATGTGACAGAAATTACAGATAACGGAAATTTAAAAATAAAACCAAAAAATAGTCGATTGGACATTGATTATATCGTTTCGTATAATCGAACAAAGAAATTGCAAGGGGTTTTCTCGGACTTATCGGTCGTTAAAAACATTGATAAGGAGTTTCGTTCTGTGATTGGAGGTTCTAATTCTTCGGCCTATTGGGCGGTTTTAAATTATATTAATAATAAGATTAAAGAAAATAATAAAGAGATAGATTTTGAAGAAACCAAAAACCATGTCCTTATTATTGATGAAATCAATCGTGGTAATGTTTCTGCTATTTTTGGGGAACTCATCACACTTTTAGAGGAAGACAAAAGAAAAGGAAATCCAGAACATACCGAGGCAAAACTCCCTTATTCTGGAAATAATTTTTCTGTTCCGAATAATGTCTACATTATCGGAACGATGAACACTGCCGACCGAAGTGTAGAAGCTCTGGATACCGCCCTTAGGAGAAGATTTTCCTTTGTGGAAATGCAGCCTGATCCTAACAAATTATCCGAGGTGGAAAATGTTGATTTATCCAAGCTTTTAGAAACTATCAACAAGCGAATAGAGGTGTTGATAGACAAAGACCACCAAATCGGTCATTCGTATTTTATTGGTATTGAGGATTTAGACGGTTTGAGAAGAACTTTCAAGGATAAAATCATTCCGCTTTTGGAGGAATATTTCTACGGAGATTTTGGGAAAATAGGTTTGGTTTTGGGGGGAGCGTTTATTAAACTAGCCGAAAATCAGGTAGCATTCCCGAAAAATTTCAAGTACGAAGAAGGCTTTTTAGAAGATAAAAAAATATACCATATTACTTTTTCTAAGGACTGGGATGAGAAAGTCTTTAAATCTATTTATGGAGAGGTAGGAAATGCAGAGTAAGAAGTTTATACAGGTTTTTGAGCATCAAAAATTGAAGTATGATGATTCGGGAGATTTTCGGAAATGTCATTTTGATGCGATGGTGAAGTTTAATGATTTGCATCAGAATAAATACTTTACAATTGGTCATAATGGGATTATTTTTAAGAACTATGTCGGAGTTATTCAGGTCGGTGGTTTGACCATAGAAATCCTTCCCAAGGCCGATAAAAAGGCTGATGCAGATAAAAATTTATGGCAGAGCGTACTGCTCAATATGCTGAAAGTTTGCGAGCGTATTCGGGTGGAATCCGTTTCGGAAACCCAGCTCAAAAAAAGGCATCATTCTATTTTGGATGTTTATTTTGAGATGTATCTCACTGAGATAGAACGACTTGTAAATAAAGGGCTGATAAAGAGATACCAAAAGAATCAATCCAATCAAAATGCACTAAAAGGAAAACTGCTTTTTGCGAAAAATATTCAGCAGAATTTGGTGCATCGGGAGCGGTTTTATTGTGAGCATCAGGTTTATGACAGGAATCATCTGCTGCATCAGATTTTGTACAAGGGATTACAGATTCTGAAAGCCTTTGTAAATGATGCTTTGAAGGATAGACTGAACCGACTGCTTTTTGAATTTCAAGAAATTGAAAACATAGAAATAAGCGAGAAGCATTTCCGAAAAATAGTTTTTGACAGAAAAAACAGCGACTACCAAAAGGCGTTTGATATTGCTAAAATCATCATCCTGAATTATTCTCCGAGTTTGAACTACGGAAGCGAAAATTTACTCACACTTTTGTTTGATATGAACGCTCTGTGGGAAGAATATATTTTCCGCATTCTCCAAAAACATAAGAAGGATGAGGAGAAGGTATTTTCCCAAGAATCCAAGAGGTTCTGGAAAAACAAATGTATACGCCCTGATATTATTTTCAAAACTGAGGAAGGAACTTTTGTCATCGATACCAAATGGAAAATCATTGAAACCAATAACCCTTCGGATGAGGATTTGAAACAAATGTTCGTTTATAATTTGCATTGGGATGCCGAAAAAGCGCTGTTGCTTTATCCTAAAACTGGGCAAACGGACAGCAGTTTTGAAGAATTTCATTACGATAAATTGGATCCGAAAAAGAAAAAGAAGTGTAAGACTGGCTTCGTGGATATCACCGAGGGAGGAAGCATCAAAAGCAGCGAAAAGATAGCCGAGGAAATATTTTCTAAAATAATCATCCAATGATGATGAAAAGCTTTCATATTCAGGCTGAAAACACAGAGTTTTTTAAATTAAAAAAGAATAAATTAAAAAGGATGATTACAAAATTTGGTTGTAGTTGATTTATTTCTTACCTTTACCCAAGTAATTTTTCAAATAAAAATGAGTTTTTTGTACCCAATAAAAAGAGATGGTCTTGGCAAGCATGTTGTGGAGTTGTTTTTTGGGCTGAAATAATAAGAGAGATAAGGATAATTGTCTCTCTATTTTTATGTAAAAAAATAAATAAAAAACCAATTTTAAATATATGAACTCTTGTAAAATCATTGCGAACACTATTAGAGGACTCTCTGTGGATGGTGTGGCAGCGGCGAACTCTGGACACCCTGGTATGCCGCTTGGGATGGCAGATGTGTGTGCTGTTCTCTGGTCTGAACATATGAATTTTAACCCGAAAAACCCTAAATGGCTCAACCGAGACAGATTTATCCTATCAGCAGGGCATGGTAGTATGCTTATTTACAGCTTGTTGCATCTTTACGGATATGATTTGTCAATGGATGATTTGAAGGCATTTAGACAATGGGGAAGTAAAACTCCTGGGCACCCAGAAAACTTCGTAACGGCAGGGGTGGAAACCACTACAGGGCCATTAGGACAGGGCGTAGCCAATGCAGTAGGTTTTGCTCTGGCAGAGGCTTCTTTGGCAGCAAGATATAATAGAGAAGGCAGTGAGATTATAGACCATTATACTTATGTGGTGGCAGGTGATGGCTGTCTGCAAGAGGGAATTTCCCACGAGGCGTGTTCTTTTGCTGGGCATAATAAATTAGGAAAACTGATTATGCTTTATGACAGCAATAACATCACGATAGACGGGCCTACGCATATTTCTTTCACGGAAGATACCAGAAAGAGATTTGAGGCGTATGGATGGCAGGTTCTTGAGATTGACGGGCATGATTATGACCAAATCAATGCTGCTATAGCAGAAGCAAAAAAAGAAAAATCTAAGCCGTCTATCATCATTTGTAAAACCATCATCGGTTTTGGTTCGCCGAATAGAGCAGGAACTTCCAAAGCTCACGGAGAGCCTTTCCCAGCGGAAGAAATTGAATTGATGAAAGAAAAATTAGGTCTTCCAAAAGACAAATCTTTCTTCGTTCCAGATGAAATTTCTGATTTAAGAGCTAAAACTCAAGAAAAAGGTGAAAACCTTGAAAATCAGTGGAATGAGCTTTGGGAAAATTATAAAAATAAAAACCAAGAGGCTGCTAAAGAATTAGAAAACAGCATAAAAGGAGAAATTTCCAAAGAAGCTCTTGATATTCCTCAATTCGGTTCTGAGAAAGCAATCGCCACTCGTTCTGCTTCGGGAACGGTTCTAAATCATATAGCTAAATATATTCCTCAGCTGATGGGTGGTTCAGCTGATTTGACACCGTCTAACAACACTCTTCCAGCAGGAGAGGAGTCTTTCTCACCAGAAAACCTGAAAGGAAGATACATCAGATACGGTGTGCGTGAGCATGGTATGGCAGCAATAATGAACGGAATGGCTCTTCATGGTGGAGTTCTGCCTTATTCAGGGACATTCTTCGTGTTCTCGGATTACATGAGACCTGCGATGCGTATGTCGGCTCTTATGGAGCAGCAGGTGGTGTATGTGCTGACTCATGATTCCATCGGATTAGGAGAGGATGGACCTACACACCAGCCAGAAGCACATCTTTGGGCTTATAGAATGATTCCAAATATGACTGTAATTCGCCCTATGGATGCCAATGAAACTGCAGAAGCTTGGAAATCAGCATTAAAGAATAAAAAAGGACCTACTTGTTTAGTTCTTACAAGACAAAATCTTCCTGTTTATGATAGAGCAGGACTTGGATGGGCAAAATCTGAAGAAGCTCAGAAAGGAGGATATGTTCTTTGCGAAGACAAAGATTTTGAGGCGATTATCATCGCTACAGGTTCAGAAGTGGAATTGGCTGTAGAAGCAAAAACTAAACTTAATGAACAAGGCGTAAAAGTAAGAATAGTCTCTATGCCGAGTACCAACATCTTTGATGAACAGCCACAAGAATACAAAGAATCTGTTTTACCTAAAAATATTCTGAAAAGAGTAGCGGTAGAAGCAGGTGTTACCTTGGGCTGGTATAAATATGTAGGCTTAGAAGGGCGAGTGATAGGCTTGGACAGATTCGGAGCTTCAGCGCCATATAAAACACTTTATAAAGAATTCGGAATTACAACTGATGCTATCGTAGAGGCTGTAAATTCATTAAAATAGAAAAATAACCAATAAAAAATAAAAGAAATGATAGTTACTACCGATCAATTATTCAAGGCTGCATACGGGAAATTTGCAGTAGGAGCGTATAATATTAACAACATGGAGCAGGCTTTAGGGCTTTTCGAAGGACATGCTAAAGCACAGGCGCCGTTCATCGTTCAGTTATCAAAAGGAGCGAGAAACTACGCTAACCCTAAAATGATAGAAGGTATCATCCGTGCTGCTGAAGAAATCTATCCAGACCTTATTTTCGCGGTGCATCTAGACCACGGAGATGAGCAGACATGCTACGATTGTATAGATTCAGGATTTTACAGCTCAGTGATGATTGATGCATCTCACGAGTCTTTTGAGAAAAATGTAGAAATCACGAAAAGAGTAGTGGAAAGAGCTCACGCTAAGGGAATCAGCGTAGAGTCTGAATTAGGAATGCTAGGTGGTGTGGAAGAAGATATCCAAGTTGATGAAAAACACGCGATGCTTACAGACCCACTAGAAGCTAAGAAATTCGTAGAGCTTACAGGTTGTGACTCTTTAGCTGTTGCTATTGGAACCAGCCACGGAGCTTACAAGTTTTCAGGAAAACAAGGGCTTCACTTTGACAGAATCGAAGAAATCCAAAGACAACTTCCAGGTTTTCCTTTGGTAATGCACGGTTCAAGTTCTGTTCCAAGAGCGGAAGTGGAAAGAATCAATGCTGCTGGTGGTGCTATGGATCCTTCTGCACAAGGTGTGAATGCTGATGAATTCGCAAGAGCAGTGAAATTAGGTGTTACAAAAGTAAATATCGATACTGATGGTAGATTGGTTTGGACAAGAGTTCACAGAGAATTTTTCAAAGAAAAACCAGAGCAGTTTGATTTCAGAGCTCCAGGAAAAGTGTTCGTGAAAGAATATGCTGATTTTATCGTAGATAAATCTAATAAACTATTGTCTGCTAATCAGTTAGAATATGTTAGACAAAGTTTGAAATAATGGCTTGGGTGTATTTGATTTTAGCAGGACTTTTCGAAATCGGTTGGCCTATCGGCCTAAAACTGGCGGGAAATGAAAACTTCCGCTGGCAGGGAATGACCATAGCTGTAGTGTGTATGGGAGTGAGTAGTGCTCTGCTTTGGGTGGCACAGAAAACAATTCCTATGGGAACAGCCTATGGCGTTTGGACTGGTATAGGAGCGGTAGGAGCGTTTGTAGTGGGAGTAGTGTTTTATAATGATGCTCTTACATTCATGCGAACACTGGGCATATTGCTCATCATAAGTGGAGTTATCGTGCTAAAATTAGCTTCATCCTAAGAAATAATAAATCTGGCTGTAAAAATTTTTTTGCAGCCAGATATTTTTTGTATTTTTAACACCAAAACTAATAACAATGTCAAAATTAGATTATAACATCGCAATGGAACTCGTGAGAGTTACCGAGTCTGCTGCGCTTTCTGCAGCAGCTTTTATAGGAACAGGAGACAAGAACGGAGGGGACAAAGCGGCAGTGGATGGGATGCGTGAATCTCTTCGGTATATAGATGTCCACGGAACTATCATCATCGGCGAAGGAGAAAAAGATGATGCGCCCATGCTCTACAACGGCGAAACGGTGGGAAATGGAAATGGACCTCGTGTGGATATCGCTGTAGATCCAGTGGAGGGGACTAATCTTCTTGCCCTTGGAAGACCCAATGCCATTGCTACAATAGCCGCTTCTGACCAAGGAAGTATGTGGGATCCAGGGAGTTCCTTTTATATGAATAAACTGGTAGTAGGAGAGAAGGCTAAAAATGCGATAGACATTACCAAATCCATTACAGAAAACCTTAATAGAATAGCAGAGGCGGAAGGCAAAAAAGTAAATGATCTGATGGTTTATATCTTGGATAAACCTCGTCACAAGGCTATGATAGAAGAGATTAGAAAAGCAGGTGCAAGGATTACACTACATACAGATGGAGATGTTTTGGGGGCGCTTTTGGCGGCGATGCCAGACACAGGAGTGGATGTATTGATGGGAATAGGCGGTACGCCAGAGGGAGTTTTGGCGGCGTGTGCAGTGAAAGCCCTTAACGGCGGAATGCAGGGAATGAGAGCACCACAGCTGGAATCTGAAATCGCCAATTTGAAAAAAGAAAATATTGACATCAGTGAAGTCATACATTTAGACACATTGATAAAGTCTGAAAATGCTGTTTTTTCTGCGACAGGAATCACGAGTGGAGGCTATCTGGACGGCGTTAAATTCCATGAAAACGGAACTATTACTACTAAAAGTGTAGTTATCAGCGCTAAATCAGGTTCTATAAGATTCATAGAAGGAATTCATAAAGGAATAAATCACTAAAAAATAAACCATGAAAAAAGAGAAAAAAATATCACCATCTCTGCTGTCTGCGGATTTTTGTAATCTGAGTAGAGATATCCATATGCTGGAAAGTGCTGGTGCAGACCTTTTGCATATAGATGTAATGGATGGACATTTTGTCCCAAATATTACCATAGGAATTCCCGTAGTGGAAGCGATTAAGAAAAATTCTTCTATTCCTTGTGATGTTCACCTTATGATAGAAAAACCAGAGCGATATGTAGAGAGCTTTGTAAAGGCGGGAGCAGATTATCTCACCGTTCATGCTGAGGCTTGTACCCATCTTCATAGAACATTACAGCATATCAGAAGCTTAGGCTGTAAAAGAGGAGTCGCTTTAAATCCTCACACGAGTTTGAGCGTTATAGAAGAGGTATTGGAAGAAATAGATTTGGTGTTGATAATGTCTGTTAACCCAGGTTTTGGCGGGCAGTCTTTTATCCCTAATGCACTAAATAAAATAAAAAGACTAAAACAAATGATTATGGAGAAAGGCTATAATCATATAGAAATAGAAGTAGATGGCGGAATAAAACTTAATAATATTCAGGAAGTTGCAGAAGCAGGAGCGGATATTATAGTTTCTGGGTCTGGGATTTTTAATGGAAAACCAGCAGAAACCATCGCTGAAATGAAAAAAATAATAAACGGATAAGAGTTTAAAAGTGCCTTTTGCCTTTTATTTAAAGGTTTTTTCCTTTTGGAATGGAGTTTGGCATTTGTTTTGTATTGAATAAAATATCATTAACTAATTAAATATTGTAAAAATGAAAAAGTTGTTTTTGACAGGTGCTTTAGCACTTTTTGGATTGATGAGCGCACAGAAGACAGATTCTGGATTTAGATTAGGTGTAAATGTAGGTCTTCCAGTGGGAGATTTTAACCAGACTCACAGTTTTACAGCGGGAGCAGATGTAGCTTATCTTTATCCATTGGCTGAAAACTTTAGACTAGGGGTTGCTACAGGATACTCTCACTATTTTGGTAAAAAGACAAAATTGGATTTATGGTTTCTAGGTACAAAAGAAATCAAAGTTCCTGATTTAGGAGTGATTCCAGTAGCTGCTACAGGGGAATATACTTTCGGAGGTTCTAATGTTTTCTTAGGAGTAGATTTAGGTTATGCATTCTTTACTGGATCAGCTTTAGGAGATACAACAGGAGCTTTCTACTATCAGCCTAAGTTAGGATATGCTGTAGATAAGAAACACGATTTGTATTTTTCTTATAAAGGATTTGCTAGAGATGGTGGTAACATCGGATCTGTAAACTTAGGTTACGCATATAATTTTTAAAACAAGTTCATAATTAAACAAGAAAGACCGAAATATTTCGGTCTTTTTTTTGTTCTTAGATAAATTGACAATCAAATACTTCGCAGAAATGTTTTTTAATTTTATCCTTCACTTCTTCTATATTGACTTTTTGTCCTAGTTCTTGTTCTAGGGAAGTGACTTGTTTGCCCTTTATTCCACAAGGGATAATGTAGCCAAAATATTTCATATCGGTATTGACATTAAAAGCGAAGCCGTGCATGGTTACCCATCGGGAGGCCTTTACACCCATGGCGCAGATTTTCCTAGCATAGGGCTTTCCTACATCCAGCCAAACGCCAGTTTCGCCTTTTGAGCGGTCGCCATGAAGTCCATAGTCTGCCATGGTTCTTATAATCACTTCTTCTAAATTTCTCATATACAGATGAATATCTGTGACAAAATTCTCTAAATCCAAAATAGGATAGCCCACTATCTGCCCAAATCCGTGGTAGGTAATATCTCCGCCACGATTGGTTTTCACGAAATCGGCGTTTATCTGTTTTAGTTTATCTGTGTTGATGAGCATATTGCTTTCATCACCGCTTTTTCCCAAAGTGTAGATGTGTGGATGCTCTACGAATAAGAAGAAATTAGGCGTAATATCTTGGTTTTCAATGGGTAATTCTCTGTTTTTTAGTTTGATGTCAATGATTTCTTGCATCAGTTCTCCCTGATAGTCCCATGCTTTTTGGTAGTCTATCAGCCCTAAATCTTCAAATTTTACCTGTTTATTCATGCTTCAAAAATATAAAAAATAAGGCAAATGAGAAACTTTAAATTTAGCACAGATGATAAATTAAAAATCATATTTTTGTAGAAAATAAAATAAAAAATGTTTACAAAAATATCTATCCATAGAGTAGGGAATAAAATCAATCAAGAGGGGCTTTTTCTTTCGGAGGGCGAATTGATTTTGGATGAGAATATGAGAGAGTTTTTATCAGATTTTTTCATAAAATCCTTTGAATCAGAAGAGAAATTTCAGTTTTATCATGAATCTAATATAGAAAACAATGAGCTTTATACCTATGTTTCGGAGATTTTTGAGGATAAAGACTGGTTTCATGAACATTCTCAAAAAATAGCCAAATATCTGTATGAAATCACTGATAATCCGAGAGTTTTGTCTGGGGAGTGCTGTGTGGTCTATTTTGAGGATGATTCAGAGAATGGCGAGAAAATGGACTCTTTGGGGATTTTTAAGATGGAAAAAAAGGATACTTTTTTGAAAGTTTTGGCAAAAGATGAAAATTTCCAAGTAAATAAGGATTTTGGGTTTAATCTCAGTAAAATAGACAAAGGCTGTATGATTTACAACATTCAGAAGGAAGAGGGATTTGTGGTAAAGGCTTTTGACAATAATAAAAATGGAGATTCTGAATATTGGTTTGATAAGTTCCTGCACATTCGCCAGAGAAATGATGAATATTTCAGCACGGAGAGCACGCTGAGCCTTTATAAAAACTATATAACGAATCAGCTTCCGCAGGAATTTGAGGTTTCGAAAGCTGACCAAGCTGATTTTTTGAACAAGACAATCAATTTTTTCAAAGAAAAAGAGCGATTTGATTTTGATGAATTTACCAACGAAGTTTTGCAGGACAAAAATGTGATAGAGAGTTTCTCTAATTATAAAACCGAATATGAGCAGGAATTTCAGGTGGATATCGCAGAGGAATTTCCTATTTCTGAGGCAGCTGTAAAGAAACAAGCCAGAAACTATAAATCCGTAATAAAACTGGATAAAAACTTCCATATCTATGTACATGGCGACCGTAGAAAAATAGAACAGGGCGAGGATGAAAAAGGGAAATTCTATAAGGTTTATTATCAGGAAGAAAATTAAATTTATTTTGTAACTTTGTAGGAATTTAAAAAAAATACAAATGATTTTTTATCTTAGAGGTGTTGTCAGTGAGCTGACTCCTACTTATGCTGTTATGGATGTTGGCGGTGTGGGCTATTATGTGGGAATTAGTGTGCAGACATCACAAAAACTGCATTTAGGAAAAGAATCTACAATATACACTCAGCAGATTATCCGTGAAGATGCCCATTTGCTTTTTGGTTTTTTTGATAAAGAGGAGAGAGAGATGTTTAATCTCCTTATCAGTGTAAATGGCGTGGGAGCAGTGTCGGCGATGATTTTGCTTTCATCATTAGAGCTTTCGGATATTGCTCAGGCTATTTTGTCTGGCAACAGCGTAATTCTTCAAAAAGTGAAAGGAATAGGCGCTAAAACAGCAGAGAGAATCATCATAGATTTGAGAGATAAAGTTCAGAAATTTGATGGTTTAGAAGCGGGCAGCACAGCAATTCTTGATAATAAAATAAAAGAAGAAGCGTTATCAGCATTGGAGGTATTAGGTATTCCAAGAAAAACCAGTGAGAAAATAGCGGATAAGATTTTGAAACAAAATCCAGAAGCGAGTGTAGAAGAGTTGGTAAAACAAGTTTTAAAAAATATATAAGGCAGATTTCGTGAAAAAAGCGACTATACTAAAGGCGGCTCCTTTATTTTTCCTTTCATTATTCAGTGATAATGTATGGGCTCAGACAGAGAAAGAAACCATAGAGAATAAGGAATTTACAATTCCTAATCCCACTCGTTATGAGGCGTTTTATGACATTAAAACAGGGAGATATTATCTATATCCTAAGATAGGGAATCTAGTGGTAGGAGAACCGCTTACGATGACACCTTTGCAGTATTCTCAATATCTGCAGGACAAAAATATTCGTGAGTATTTTCGTCAGAAGGCTGGCGAAGGAACATATGCACAGATAGGTGACAAGGAGGAAGAAGCGAAGAAAAAAGCTCTTTTGCCGAGTATCACGATTAGAAACCGAATTTTTGAAACTATTTTCGGAGGGAACAAAATAGAGCTTATTCCACAGGGGTATGCTACTTTTGACCTTGGTATTTTACGACAAAAAATAGACAATCCACTCATACTTCCTAATAATAGAAAATCTTTTACGATAGATGTTCAGCAGAGGATAAATGTAGGGATAGTAGGGAAAGTAGGAGAAAACTTACAGCTGAGAGCCAACTATGATACTCAGAGCGGTTTTGCTTTTGAGAATAAAGTAAATCTTATCTGGACTAGTGCAGGAGGTTCTTGGAAAGATGCCCAAGACAAGCTGTCTAAGAAACTGAATGACAGAGGCAGAGATAACGGCGAGGATGGCATCATCAAAAGAGTGGAAGTGGGGAATATCAATATGCCGCTTTCTACGAGTTTGATTAGAGGTTCAGAGTCTCTCTTTGGGATAAAGACAGAGTTTCAGCTAGGGAAAACTACGGGGACACTTGTCTTTTCACAGCAGCAGGGCGAGGTGCAGACCGTAGTTGCACAAAATGGAGGAACATCCAAGAGCTTTAAAATCAATGCAGTAGATTATGAGGATAATCAGCACTTTTTCATAGGACAGTATTTTAACAACCACTATGATGGAGCTCTATTACAATATCCTCTTATCAATTCTAAAATAGCGATTAACAGGATAGAAGTATGGGTGCTGGACCAAGGTTCTGGTGACTTTCAGGCGCAGAAAACCATAGTGGGAGTCAGGGATTTAGGGGAAGGAGCGCCTACGGCTTATCCTGATAACTCGGTGAATACGGTTTATCGAGATGTTTCTAATTTGACAGGAATCCGTGATGTAACCACGGCGTATAATTCCATTAAAAACCAATCTCTCTATGATGTCACTACAGGAACCAACCAGCCATATCAAGAGGGGGAGAATTTTATTTTTAATAGAAGAGCCAGAAAACTTAGCGAAAACGAGTTTAGATATCATCCACAGCTGGGGTATATTTCCCTAAACCAAAGATTAAATGATAATCAGCTCCTTGCGGTATCTTTCTCATATACCATAAATGGAGATGACTCCAAAGTATACAAAGTAGGGGAGTTTTCAGAGGATAACTCTACTGTATTGATAACGAAATTGCTTAAACCCAATACCGTTACCAAAACCACATCGCCTATGTGGGATCTCATGATGAAGAACATCTATCCTCTGGATGGAACGCAGATTTCGTCAGAAGATTTCTTTATGAATGTTTACTATCGTGACCCATCAAATGGTAAGGTCAGCTATCTTCCAGGAACTGGCGTTCAGGATATTAACTTGCTGAAATTGTTCAACTGGGATAGGCTAAATTCTAATGGTGACGGGCAGCAGGATGGCGACGGGCAGTTTGACTTTGTCCCAGGGCTGACCATTGATGAGAATAATGGTAAATTGATATTTACTAAAACACAGCCGTTTGGTAAGTATATAGAAAATGTTTTGGGAGGACACGACCCCAAATTTGTCTTTTCGGATTTATATACACAGCTGAAATCTGTGGCTACACAGGCTAATTTGGCTCAAAGATATACATTAGAAGGGAGGTTTAAAGGCTCTGGAGCTCAGGGAATTGCCCTCGGTGCGGTGAATATTCCGAAAGGCTCGGTGAAAGTAACTTCTAACGGCGTAGAACTTGTGGAAGGAGTGGACTATACGGTGGACTATTTGTTGGGAACGGTTACGATTATCAATGAAATGATTAAACAATCTGGGCAGGCTATCAGTGTGAGTCTGGAAAACCAGTTGGCATTTAATACACAGAAAAAAAGGTTCATTGGGCTTAATTTAGAAAGGAAAATCAGTGATAATTTCCTCATCGGAGCTACGATGGTTAATTATAGAGAAACGCCTTTGACTCATAAAGTTCAGTTCGGGCAGGAAGCAGTGAATAATACGATGCTCGGGATGAATATAGCCTATAATAACGAGGCGCCTTTCCTTACGAGAATTACGAATAAAATTCCGCTCGTTAATACCGAAGCCAAATCTAATATCAGCTTCCGAGCAGAGGCGGCTTACCTTATCCCAGGTGAGAATAACAATATGCAAAATCAATCTTATATAGATGATTTTGAGCAAGCTACTTCTCGTATTTCTTTGAAAGAGCCTTCTATGTGGAGTTTGGCTTCTAAACCGGAGCAAAATACGAGCGACCCTATATTTAATACAGCTGGTTTAAGTAATAACTTGACCTATGGCTACGGAAGGGGGCTTATTTCTTGGTATAATATAGACCCTAGGTTCTACGGAGTAGGCGGGTCTGCACCTAATGGAGTAAGTGCGCAGAGTCTATCTAATCACGCCTCACGAAGAGTGCATCAAGGAGAATTATACACGATAAAAGACTATGTAGCAGGAGAAGAAAGTTTCCTGAATACTTTTGATATTTCATATTATCCTACAGAAAGAGGGCCTTATAACTTTAATGCATCAGAAACGACACAAGATAGATGGGGAGGACTTATGCGGTCAATTTCTGTTTCTAACTTTGTGAATTCTAATATAGAATATGTAGAGTTCTGGATGATGGATCCGTATGCAGATGGTGGAACATTGGGAACAAACCCTAAGCTATTGCTGCATCTTGGGAATGTTTCCGAGGATGTCCTAAAAGATGGAGTTTTACAATACGAAAACGGGCTTCCTACGAGTTCAGATCCATCAAATGTAACGACTACTAACTGGGGTAATCAGCCTAAACAAGCGCCTGTGCTCTATGCGTTCTCATCAGAGGGAGCAGAGCGGTCTACGCAGGATTTAGGGTATGATGGTCTTGATAATCAGGCAGAAGCAGCGAAATTCGGGACTTCTTTTGTGAATCCTGTGACCAATGTAATGGACCCTGCGTCTGATGACTTCGTATTTCCATTGTCTAAAAAATTCCAAGGTCCACAGGCTAGTTCACTCGTGGAACGATACAGATATTTTAGAAACCCAGACGGAAACTCAGAGGCCAATTCATTAGAAGTATCTACACAAACGCCTGATGCCGAGGATGTAAATAGAGATTTTAACCTAGACCAAAACGAAAGCTATAACCAGTACACAGTGAAGCTGGATAGAGCGAGTTTGGTTTTAGGGCAAAATAATATAGTGGATGTAAAGGAAGTTTCCACAAGATTCCAAGACGGAAGATCTGGAACCAATAAATGGTATCTTTTCCGTATTCCAGTAAGCCAGTTTGATACCACAGCAGGGGAGCGCAGTACAGATGTGCTGAACAATGTTCGTTTCATGAGAATGGTTCTTACAGGTTTTGATGAGACTACTACGCTTAGATTTGGAAGCTTGGATTTGGTTCGTTCCGATTGGAGAAGATACACCAAACCACTCGCTGTAGATGCTACCACGAACGAAGGTTTTGGAACGGTAAACACGGACAATTTAGAGATAGGAAGTGTAAACTTGGAAGAGAACGGACAAGGAACGCCTCCATATGTGCTGCCTCCTGGGATAGACCGAGAGGTTCTGAGCGGAACGGCTGGTACACAGAGACAAAATGAAAGCTCTCTTTACATGAAAGTAACAGGGCTGAGTAATGATGCTCGTGGGGTGTTTAAGAACACTACACTAGATCTGCGTAGGTATGAAAAGCTGGAAATGTTTGTTCATGCCCAAGATTTGAGAAATCTGACCTCTACGGCTCTGGATGATAAAACCAAGTTCTTTATCCGTTTTGGTAGTGATGCTACGGATAACTACTATGAATACGAGGCTTCCCTTAAATATACTTCTTCTAACAGCAGAACGCCTTACGAAATCTGGCCTTTGGAAAATATGGTAAGTCTGGAATTATCAGAATTGACAGCCATTAAAGGAAGAAGAGATAAGAATGGTGCTCTTGCAGATGTAAGATATACAGACGGAAACTATGGCGATGCCAATAAGAAAATTTATGTAAAAGGTCGCCCAAGTATAGGGAATATCAATACCATAGTATTAGGGGTAAGAAACCAAGATGCATCTAGTGTGTCCAAAGATGTTTTACTTTGGGTGAATGAAATCCGTGCTTCTGGAATTAAGAATCAAGGAGGATACGCAGCAAATGCTAATTTGACTTTCAATTTAGGGGATTTTGCGATGGTTAATGCCAGCGGATCTGTATCTACGGTAGGTTTCGGAACTATTGTCCAAAAACCATCAGAAAGATCACAGGCGGACAATTCTACCTTACATATCAGCACGACGGTGAATCTGGACAAATTTTTACCAGAGAAAATAGGAATGAAAATTCCGTTTAACTACTCCTATACACAGAGTATAGAAGACCCTAGGTATAATCCTCTGGATAATGATGTAGAGCTGAAAAACAGTCCGATAAGAGACCAGCTGAAAAAAATAGTGAGAACCTACTCTCAGCAGAGAAGTATAGGCGTGGTCAATATGCAGAAACAGAGAATGAACTCTGATAAAAAATCCAAATTCTACGATGTAGAAAACCTTTCCCTTACGGCTGTTTATAATGATGATTTTTATAGAGATGTCTATACGACTAGGAATTATCGCCAGTATTTCAAGGGGTATTTGGATTATAATTTTAATTTTAAACCTTGGGTGATACGGCCGTTTAATAAGTTGATAAGCGACACATCCAAAGCGGCTAAATACCTGAACTGGATAAAAGAAGTTAATTTTAATCCAATTCCTACTCGATTGTCTTTCAGAGCGGAGCTGGATAGAACATACAGTGAGCTTCAGTATAGAAATATAGATGCACTGCTGGCAGGTATTCCAGGAGATGATTTCCAAATGATAAAGGGAAGAACTTTCTATTTCGGATGGCAGTATAATCTTGGATTTAATTTTACTAAATCCCTGAAAATGGATATCAATTCCTATACCCGAACGCTCAATGACCATATTTCTGTAAATGGAATGAATAACCGCTCTATTTTTAGAGATTTGTTCCGTGCAGGAAGACCTGTTTTGTATAACCACAAAGTACAGCTTAATTATAAGCTGCCGTTTGAGCATTTCCCATATTTAGATTTTATCAATGCGGAGGTGGGATATGGCTTCCAGTATAACTGGTCGGCTCGCTCTACGGTTCTTTCTCAGCAGGATTTAGGGAATTTAGCCCAAAATAATAATACTACTATGGCGACAGCCTCTGTGAATATTCCGAATTTATTCTCTAAATTTAAGTATTTCCAAAAACTAGAGAATACGATGCAGCAGAGAAGAGCCGAGATAGAGGCAATGGAAAATACTAATGCACAGGCAGGTATTAGAAAAAATAAAGAAAATAAAATCACCACCCTCAAAAATAGGCTGACTCCATTACAGGCTGTTCTCTATGGGCTTACATCTTCGCTTAAACAGGTAGATTTCAGCTATAATGAGACTAGTGGAATCTCCCTCCCAGGGATACTTACATCTCCTAATTTCTATGGATATGGACAGGGAGTAGGAGGGCCTACATATGGATTCTTGCTAGGTTCTCAGGCAGATATCCGTAGAGTGATGATAGAGAGAGGCTGGGTAACGAGTTCAGATCTGATGACAGAATCTTATGTACAGCTGCAGACTAAGGCTATTACAGGAAGCATCCAAATTCAGCCGATGAATGATCTGAAGATAGACCTGAACTTCCTCAAAAATTATTCGAGCTCATTGACTCATAATGGGTATAATATAATGACAAACAATAGGTTGTCTTTTGCAAATGAGATTATAGCTTTCTCTCATACAGATATATTGATGGGGACTTCTTTCAAAGATGGCGGACAGCTCTATATGGATATGGTAGAGAATGCGCGAGTTTTGTCAAGAAGTATGCCTGGGGTTCTGGGGGCTGATGGCTTTGTGGATGGCTATGGTTTAGGAAATTCATACATCTTAATTCCTGCATTCAAGGCAGCAGTTGGTGGTAAGAATCTAAGCAAAGAAAACCCTACAAAATCCAAATTCCCGCTACCTAACTGGCAGGTAATCTATTCAGGATTGAAAAATATCCCGATGCTCAATAGATATTTCTCTAAAATAGATGTATTGCACGGCTATAAGGCTACATATACCGTGGCAGGGATACAGTCCAGCACAGATTATTATAACTATGATGTGAGCAGAACTACGCCGACACCTTCATCAGATAAGGACAAAAATGGCAACTACCTAAATCCATATGTGTTCTCTCAGGTGGGATATGTGGAGGAGTTTTCGCCGCTTATCGGAGCTGATGTTACCATGAGAAATAACATGCAGTTCAGAGCGATGTATAACAAGAATAGAGCCTATGTGCTGGGGCTTCAGAACTATACACTTTCAGAAGAGTCTGGTTCTGAGTATGTTGTAGGATTTGGGTATATTTTTAAAGATTTGAAATTTAAGATGAGGTTCAGAGGAAAGCAGAGAACCATAAAAAGTGATTTGAATCTTAAATTTGATTTTGCATTAAGAGATAATAAAACCCGAATCACCAATATTTTAGACTATGATTCACAGGTGACAGGCGGGCAGAGAGTTTTGGGAATTAATTTCTCGGCAGATTATAATTTTTCACAAAATTTCCAAATGAAATTCTTCTATAACCAGCTGGTTACCAAGTATAAGATTTCTACGGCTTATCCGTTATCAACCCTACGGGCAGGGCTTAGTTTTAACTTTACTTTTGGAGGAAGTAATAATAATAACTAAAATTGAATTATGAAAAAAGCAGTAATTTTATCAGGAATAGTGTTGTCAATGCTTTCTTGTAACAGTCCAAAAAAGGAAGAAATGAAAGAAGAAAAAGTAAATATAGAAGAAACTCAGGAGCTGTTGGTCGGTGCGGATAGAGATGAGCATGGGTGTATCACTTCGGCAGGATTTTCGTGGAGTGAATTGCAGCAGACTTGTGTGCAGCTTTGGGAGGCTGGTGTCAGATTAGATCCTATCGAAGTGAAAGAAGGCGATGCAGTCATCAGCGTATTTGTTTTGTTTAATGAGGATGAATCCAAAGCTGAGGTTGTTCTTCCTAACAAAGAAGGTTCGGTTATTTTAGATAAAAAGTCAGAAAATCTCTACGAAAAAGGTGAATATTTGTATGATGACAAGGAAGGCACACTCTCCATCAATGGAAAAGTAGTGTACAAGGAAGAAAGCAAAAAGAAATAGTTTATCCAGATAGTTAAGGATAAAAGTAGTAATTTCATTACATATGAGACACAAAGCAGGGATTCATAACCCCTGCTGTTTTTATTATTTGTATATATAAAATATTTTTCTTATATTATCACCTAACGAAAAAGCAACAATTAAATTTTAAATATCATGGAAAAATTCTTAAACATTTTAGGATGGATAGCTACAGGAACAGCAATGCTTATGTATGTGTCTTATATACCACAGATTACATCTAATCTACAAGGGATGAAAGGAGATTTTCTTCAGCCTTTGGTGGCGGGGATTAACTGCACTCTTTGGGTAGGTTATGGGTTTCTAAAACCTAAAAAAGACTGGCCTATAATCGTGGCGAATAGTCCAGGGATTATTTTTGGATTTACAGCTGCTTTTACGGCTGTTATGTAAAAAAATAAAGATAGTTTAATTTTATGTTAAACTATCTTGTTTTTTATAATCCACTTCGGTATAAATCCAATGCAGAGATAATGTTTTCCAGTGGAACATTTTGGTTATAATTTCCTATTCCGATGCCTTCTATCAGCGAGAAACTAATGTTTCCCTGCTGATTTTTTTTGTCTTGATACATTAGCGTAATGATTTCCTCATCACTGAAATTGGAAATATCCACAGGCGGGAAAAATCGCACAAGATTTTCTATAATATGGTGCGCTGTGTCCAGAGAAATCAGCTGCTGTAGATAGGAAATATAAGTTTCACAAATCATTCCGAGTGCGACCGCTTCGCCGTGGAGCAGAGGAGTTCCCTCTCTTAGAAAGAAGCTTTCTACAGCGTGTCCTATCGTATGCCCGAAGTTTAGAATTTTTCGGATATGCTTTTCGTGGAAGTCTTCCTGCACGATTTTTTGTTTAATCTCGGCGCTTTGTAATAGATATGGCGCGATTTTCTCTGCAGAAAGTTCATTTTCAATAGAAATCAGCTCTTGCCAATGTCCAGCATCAGCGATTAGGCCGTGTTTCAGCATTTCCGCAAAGCCAGATTTCAGCTGTGGAAAGGGCAGTGTACGGAGATAATCAGCAAAGAGGAAAATTTGCTTCGGCTCTGCAAAAGTTCCGATTAGATTTTTAAAAAACAAATGGTCTATGCCTGTTTTACCGCCCACAGCAGCATCTGCCATTGCCAGCAGAGTGGTAGGAAGGTAAACGAAAGGAATGCCTCTTTTGTAAGTGGAGGCCACAAAGCCGCCAATATCCGTGACAACACCTCCGCCAAGACAGATGAGCAGACTATGCCTGTCGGCACTGAATTCCGTAAGGATTTCCCAAAGCTGTACAGCGGTGTTTATATTTTTGCTCTCTTCTCCTTCCTCTATTTCTATAATCTCAAAGGGCACGGTGGTTTCTAAATTGCCCAATAGAGTAGGAAGGCAGTATTCGTGCGTGTTTTCATCCACCAAGATGAAAATTTTGCTGGGATTTTGGTGCTGTATAAAAAGATTGAGTTCGGTGAAATTTTGGTCAAGGATTTTTATCATCTTCTGTTATCTGTATCCGAAATTCTTGAGGTCTTTTTCGTTCTTTCTCCAGTCTTTTTTTACTTTCACAAAGAGATTGAGATGGATTTTCTTTGCAAAGAATTTCTCCAAGTCAAGTCTTGCTTCTGTGCCGACTTTTTTAATCGCCTCACCTTTGTGGCCTATCAAAATTCCCTTTTGGGTTTCTCGCTCCACATAGATGATGCTGTCTATGAAGATGATGCCTTCTTTTTCTTTGAAAAGTTCGGTAACCACCTCTACGGAGTAAGGGATTTCCTTTTCATAGTTAAGTAAAATTTTCTCGCGCACCGTTTCATTGACAAAAAACCTTTCCGATTTGTCCGTAAATTGGTCTTTGTCATAGTATGGCGGATTCTCTGGAAGCAGAGATTTTAGTTTCGGGAGGATGTATTCCGTATTGTAAGCATTTAGCGCCGAAATTGGTAGGATTTCTGCTTTCGGAAGGAGATTGTGCCAGTGTTCCACAGCGGCTTCCATTTCCTTTTGGTTGCTTTTATCTATTTTGTTGATGAGCAGCAGCACAGGAATCGGAATTTTATTTAACTTCTCGATGAGAAATTCCGAAGGCTCGCTTTTGTCCGATATATCTACGATGAAAAGAAATACATCCGCATCTTGGAGGCTTTCTTTCACGAAGCCCATCATTTTCTCTTGTAGTTCGTATTTAGGGTCAAGAACGCCAGGCGTGTCCGAAAAGACAATCTGGACATCTTCCTCGTTATAAATCCCAAAAATACGGTGTCTGGTAGTCTGTGCCTTTTGGGTAACGATGGCTAATTTCTCTCCCATGAGCTGATTCAGAAGGGTAGACTTCCCAGCATTGGGTTTTCCTACTATATTGACAAAACCTGCTTTGTGCATTGCTTTTTTTGTTTTTAAATTTCTGCAAAGATATGAATAATTTGGCTTCGGTGAAGAGAAGTATAAATTCTTTAAGCCAATTCTAAAGATACAATCTCTGCTTTTTCTCCATTTTCGGTTTCACAGATGATAGAGATATAGTCAAATCCGTTTCTTTTCACCTCTTCCCAAGAGATATTTTCTCCGTTGATAAGGGTTACTCTGTCATCTTCATCTATTTCATAATCTTCTTTTTCTTCCTCGTAATCAATAGAATACCCAAAATCTATATGAATTTTGCAAGGAGCAATATCGTATTTTACCAAAGTTCGTTTTTCAGCTTCTTCTGGGTCAAATTCCTCGCAAAACATAGCATTATAGCCGTGTCGGTAGCCGTCAAAAAGCAATATTTCTTCGCCTGTTTCTATGTCTTTGGCTACTATTTTACAGGGAATTCCAGCCTCATTATCTACAATAAAAGGCTGTTTTTCTCCCTTTACTTCAAATAAATCGCCATAATAATACACTTCAAAGAGTGTATTTCCATTTTTGGATTGGATATCTACTGAGAGATAATCGCTGTCCTTTACATTATAAATGTTGTCGGCTAAATAAGTAGGAGCTTTTTCCATAAAATGAATTTTATAATTATTATTTAGAACAAAAATACAAAATTAATCTTCCAATCCCAATGATAAAAAGTCTTCAAGATACGCATCAGGTAAGCAAATGCCTAAGGTTTTTTCTATAAATTTGATTTCTTTCGCGTTAGCTCCTTCATAGTATTCAAATTCATTACTTTGTTTTAGTTCTTTTAGATAATTTATCATGTTTAGTTTTTTTAAAAAAAACATTTATATAATTGATAATCAATAAATTATCCTATTAAAGATAAAGGTTCAAAAGTAGGTGGCAGCGGTTCGGTTCGGAATTTTAGTATTGATTGGTAAGTGGTTTCGCTGGTCAGATTGGTGATGAATTCCTGAAAATTATTCCCTGTAAAATAGATTCCCACAGGAAAATCCACGAGATAAATAGGATATTCGCCGTTTTGAGATTTTCTGATATCCCAAAATACAACCTCGCCGTTTTCACTTACCATAAAGGGCTGAGCATTGGCGAGCAGCTCCATTTCTTCATCTTCATCAAATATGGCCAAATCTACATATTCCTGAAAAATATTCTTCCAATAAGCGTTACGATGCTCCAAAGCATCACAAAAAGGGCTGTTTGCTCCCATAGGAATATAGCTGAGAAAAAGCCCCAAAAGCCGTCCGAATCCCATTTCTCTCGTAAATTTAAGATAGGAAGGTGGCAGTTCCCAGTTGTTACTAATCCGCGTGATATTACTAGACAGCGTTCGCTCGCCTTCTTTTATGGTCAAAAGTTCTTGATACATAAGATGATTTTAAGATGAAAAAAACTTTACCAGCATCCTTGAGCAGCAGCACTTTTGTGTTCGTTTATTAAATCAATAAGTTTCACAAAATGCTGAAATGCGGTCTCTGACAGGTTTTTGTTGGAGGGAACAGCATCAAACGAATACACAGGAGAAGCCCACCCAGCGCCGATGACTTCAAAGGTTTCTTGTAAAGGAATAAGGTAGGTTTCCACAGTTTTGTTTGGTGGCGAATATCGTTCTTTTGAGCCGCCTATGGTTACAGAAGCGATTATCGCTTTATCTTTGAATTTACCCGAAAGCCTATTGCCTTTGAAATAGTCATACAGCACATCATCTATCCATTTCTTGAGAATTGCTGGCGTTCCGTACCAATACAAAGGAAACTGCAGGATGATGAAATCCGCATTTTTTATGGCTTCTTGTTCCGCTTTTACATTGATTTGATAGTTGGGATAGAGCTTATCCAGACGGCGGATGCTGATTTGTTTTCCGAAGTGTTTTTCTAATTCTTTCAAAATAGCTTTATTAGCCTTAGATTTTTCTAAATTAGGATGTCCAGAAATGACCAAAATCTTACTTTCTGATGAAAAAATCTTATCTGTTGTTCTCGGCTGTGAGGACAAATGAACCGAAAATCCTACAAAAAACAATATCAGAAAAATATTTTTTAGAAGTTTCATAATGATAGTTTTTAGAATTAAAGGATAAATATAAGAAACACTTCAGAGATTTTTTACAACTTTTGAAAAAATAAATCAAACGCTGATTTTATCAATGTTCAAAAGCTTATAGACCATTTCCTTCAGAAGTTCATTTTCTTCGGTTTGGTTAGATCCGAGTCCTTTTCCTTTTAAATCAAATTCCCTGAGAATGGAGATGGTTCTGGTGGCGTGTTTCAGCGGATAAAACCGAGCCGCTTCAGCATAATCCTTCACAAAGTAAGGGTTTATCCCTAAGTCAGAGGCTATCACTTGCGGAGATTGTCCTGCTAAAGTGTGGTATAAAACAATGTTGGAAAAAAAGCCATACAGATTGCTTATGATAGCCACCAGCGGATTGGTTTTAGGGTTTTTGCCCATGTAATAAACGATTTTGAACGCAGTTGAACTATTTTTAGTCCCGAGAGCCTTCTGCAGCTCAAAAACATTATATTCCTTGCTGATTCCTATGTGTCTTTCGATGAGTTTTTCATCTAAAATTTCGTTTTCTTTTAAGATGAGTTTTAGTTTTTGCAGCTCGTTGGCTATTCTAGACAAATCATTTCCTAAATATTCAGCCAAGAGCGTAGGAATATTCGGTGCAGTTTTGATGTCAAGGGAAGCACACTCCTGCTGAATCCATTTTGCGAGGTTGTAATCTTTCACAGGCTCGCTGTAGTGGAGCATTTTCGCCTTTTCTAATGCCTTTGCGAATCTCTTACGAGAGTCTATTTTCTTTTGTTTGTGTGCGAAAATAAGTATCGTGGAGGGAACGGGATTTTCTATATACCTCAAAAAAATATCCTGCTCTTCTTCATTTAGTTTTAAATCTTGGGCTTCTTTTACGATAATCACTTGATAATCACCCATCATAGGATATTGATCAGCCAAAGAAAGTATTTCTGTATAAGAAGAATCTTTTCCGTAGACAATCATCTGGTTGAAAGCCTTTTCTTCCTCCGTAAGAATGCCGTTTTCAAGGAGTTTTACGGCAAGGTCTATGTAGTAAGGCTCTTCTCCGTGGAAAAAATAAATAGGAGAAAATTCTTTATTTTTAATATTTTTGGAAATAATTTCTAAATCTTTCATAATATGCAATTACCAAAGCTCAATTTTGAGCAGGATTTTGATTTTAAAATAAAGCAGAACAAAGATACATTTTTTATTTATGATTTGGTTCGCAGAGCTTATTTAGTTCTCACGCCAGAGGAGTGGGTGCGGCAGCACTGGGTGCATTATTTTCATTTTATAAAGGGCAAAAGTCTCTCTTCGCTCATCATGGAACGAAAAATAGAACTAAACGGCACCACCAAAAGGATAGATTTGCTCGTAACGGAAAAAACCGAACCACAGATATTATTAGAATGCAAAGCCCCTCATATAGCCCTTACCGAGAGCGTTTTTGAGCAGGCAGCGAGATATAATACCATAATTTCTGCCCCCAAAATTATCCTAAGCAACGGGCTGCAGCATATTTATGCAAGGCTGGAGCAGGGACAGTATTTTTTTGAAAAACAATAAAAAATATTATTGAACACTTCTAAAAAACTTCCATCTCAAAACAGCATCCAGACAAAGAAATCCCAGCGCCATCCATAGAAAAACCCTGAAGAACTCTGTGTATTCGTAGTTTTTCTTTCCTTTGATTTTTGTTTTTTCTAACTGATTGATTTCCTTATAGATATATCCTAAACTCTCGCTGGAATCGGCACGGAAGTATTTTCCGCCTGTATTTTCTGCAATAGAATTGAGTAAATGCTCATCTATTTCCACTTTTTGAGGCGTGAAATATATATCCCCAAAAGGAGTAACCGCAGGAGATTCTGCGTATCCATCCGTCCCAATACCGATGGTATATACCTTTATCCCGTTATTTCTAGCCAAATCGCTGGCAACCTCGGCAGGCATTGCGTTTCTTGTGGTGTTCATTCCATCGGTCATCAGGATGATTACTTTGCTCTTGGCTTTGCTTTTTATCAGGTGTTTGGTGGCTACTGCTAGCCCTTCGCCTATGGCAGTTCCGTGGGCTACATCGCCAGGCTGCATTTCTTCTATTTCGGTAGAAATCACCTCGTGGTCGGTGGTCAGCGGTACTTTCATAAAGGCTTCAGCGGCGTAGATGACCAGCCCAAGTCTGTCATTTTCCCTTTGTGAAACGAAATCTTGGGAAAGTTTTTTTAGCACAGTCAGTCGGTCTGGGCTAAAATCCCTTGCCAGCATACTGAGTGAAATATCCACAGCCAAAACGATGTCAATGCCCTGTTCATAGTTGTTTTTAATGGTATAGGTACGAGGTCTTGCCAGTGCGATAATCAGGGCAGAGAGGATAAAATATTTGGATAAAGTGAGGATTTTATTTACCCAAAAATAGCCATTGCCTGTTTGTATATTTTGGGTAGATGGTATGAGGATTCCTCTTTGTTTTCTTTTCTTTAAATCCTTGATAATTAAAGGAATAAATAATAAAAACAAAGCCAAAAACCACGGACTATGAAACTCAAAATTAAACATTGTCTATATCAGTTTTAGGGTTAAAATTAGTAGTATGTATAATGTTTTTTATTGAGTCAAAATCACTTTCCATCGTATTTTTTTCAGGAATGGTCTTCGCGAATTTTACTAAATCTCCACGAGTCAGCACTTTTTCAAAGACTTCTATTTCTTCATCTGAAATATAATGCTTATTTTTCATTAAATCTATCAAATCTTCTGTGAGCAGAATGTCAGCAGGAATTTGTTTATTATCAGCAAGATAGCCTCTGCAGATTTCTATCAGTTCTACATAGAAAAGTCGGTATTCGTTCTTTTCTATCAGGTTTTTGCCCTTTAGCTGTTCTAATTTTTTCAATGCTTTCAAAGCTGGATTTTCTACGCGCTGATTTTTTACTTTTCTATTAAAAATAAATAAAAAGACAAATCCTAAAATCCCTAAAATAACAAGTCCGCCAAAGAAATAATTTTTATACATTTCCCAATAGTCTGAAAGAGAGAGTTCTACCTCTTCGTTCGGCATGATATCGTTGATTTCCTCGCCCTGTTGGGTGGGATTGATAACTTCTATTTCATAAGGCGTGGTGCGGTGGATTTCTTCGCCGATTTTGAATTCCAAAGCAGGAATGCTGTGTTTCCCTTCTTCATAAATCGTAAATTCTATAATCCGTTCGTAGCTGTTTGGATTTTCGGAAATGCTGTCTTTCGTTTCCTCAAAACTAAACGGCAGAAGCCCATTTTTCGGAGCAGAAATTACATTTTTTTGATTTAAATTTTCTATTTTAACTTTGAAAACAGCCGTTTCGCCGAGTTCTATTTTTTGTTTATCCAAACTCGTGGAAAGCTGCTGCGCAAATCCAAATGCGGTTCCGAAAGAGAAAAGTAAAAAATATTTTTTCATCTTTTATCTATGGCAACTAAAATAGTTAAATGCCTTCTTTTATTGATTTTTTTGTTATTTTTTGAAATATTTTCTTAGTTCTTTCACATACTCATCGCCTGTTTTTAGGCTGATGAATCCAGCCGAAGCACTCTCGAAAATTTCCTTTGTTTTTTGTTCTTTTTTTATTTGGTTTTCTCTAAAATTTTCCTGCCATCTGCGGTCAGATGTATTTACCCAAATCTGCTTTCCTGTCTCGCTGTCGGATAGCAGAGCGTAGCCGATGTCAGGGATTTCGCTGTCTTTTTCATCAGAGATTTTCAGCCCTAAAATTTGGTGTTTTTTAGAAGCGGTTTTCAGTATTTTTTCTTGAAAATCATCATTAAAATCCGATAAAACGAAAAGAAAAGATTTCTTTTTGAAAACATTCATCATATATTCCAAAGCCTTTTCCAAATGGGTTTCAGAGGCGATGTAATCAGATGAAATGATATCAGATATCATAGCCAAAAGGTGTTTTTTTCCTTTTTGTGGCGGGACGACTTTATAGACTTTATCCGCAAAGAGAATGAGCCCTACTTTGTCATTGTTTTTCAGTGCCGAAAAACCTATACTTGCGCAGATTTCAGCAACGAATTCCTTTTTTAGTGAAATTTTCGTTCCATAGTCCATAGATGCCGATATATCCACCAAAAGCATTATGGTCAGTTCCCGCTCTTCTTCCATCACTTTCACAAAAGGCTGTTGGAAACGAGCTGTTTTGTTCCAGTCTATTCTGCGGATTTCATCGCCGAACTGATAGGGTCTTATTTCGGCAAAAGTCATTCCCTGTCCCTTGAATGCAGAGTGATACGCACCCATGAGGGAGGCATCAGTCTCCCTGCGGGAACGGATTTCTATTTGTTTTACTTTTTTTATAATATCTTTGATGTCCAGTCTGCTCATTATTTTGAAAGATGATAATGTCTTAGCTGATGTTCCTTCTGGCGTGCATTGCTGAAACAAGACACTCGTTTTAGATAGCCTATCACTCTGGTAGCGTGGTCTATATCTTTGGAATGACAGCTGCTGCACTCGTACAGAGTTCGTTTGTCTATGTGGTCACAGTCGTTACAGATAGTAATACGAATATTAAAACAGAAATAATTACACCCTGCTAATGCTGTGGCATTCAGTAGTTTGAGGAAACCTTCTTTATTCGGCGTTTCTTCTAAATTGAGATGAAGAGCCGAGCCGCCATCCAGATATTGGATGATTTCTTTTCCGTGAAGAATAATTTTATCTAAAATATTAATCTTCTCATTTTCAACAGGGTAGAAGTAGGAGTTGTAGCACTCACGAGGTGAGAACAAGCCATCTTTCTTGTCCCAAATAGCATTTTTCACACCGAGGTTTTCTGCTGGAACAAACTCCGTGTTGAACATATAGCCGTAGAGCTGTTTAGCTTTTTTATTTTCTTCGTAAATGATTTTAAGATAATGACTTACGAAATTTTTATAATCTGTATTGTTGCTTGCCTCTATGCCCAGATATTCAGCAGCTTCCACCATTCCATTGATTCCGATGGTCAAAAATTGTTTGTCCAAAGAGATAAAACCAGCATCATACACAGGCAGAAGTCCTGCGGCTTTGTATTCTTCTACTAATTTTCGGAAAGCAACTTGGTATTTATGAATTTTTTGAATTTCTTTAGCAATGTCTTTTTTTAACTGAATTAGTCTATTGATATTCAGTGTAATAACATTGATAGAACCTGTCGCCACACCGCCAGCACCGAGCGAATAGCTGAAGGTATTATCGCTGATTTCGTTGCGCAGTCGGCAGCAGGAAGCTAGGCTGTCCGCACTTTCGGACTGATAAATGAAGAAAGAATTTCCCTCGCTGAGTTCTTCGGCGCACATTTCCGCAAAGTCGCTATCCACAGGTTTAGTTTCATCTGTGAGCATGGCTGCGGTAACCACAGGGAAAGTCAAAATAGCTTTGGTTCTTTCGGTATTAAACCATTTCATGAAGAATTTTTGGAAACGAGAAAATCGCTCCCAGTCAGGGCGGGTCATATCAGGAAAGACAAAATCGCCAAACATGCTGTCAAAATAAGGCTTGTCATAAAGCGAAATGTTCCAGAATACAGACTGATATCCACGCGCTGCCGCTGGCTGATTGATTGCATAGACCACATGCTGCAAGTGGTTTTCGATGGTTTTCGTATTGGTTTCTAAATAATTTTCGCCAAAATCTTTCGCTGCAAAGTGGTCAAAATAAAGCAAAAACTCTACCGTTGCCAAAGCTCCTGCAAACTGCGAACTTACCGCAAAAACTAAATTTACAAACTCACCGCAGAAGCTTTCCAAATGCTTTGGCGCTCTACTTTCTCCACCTATTTTCAGAAGTCCGTCAAGCAGGAATGGATACATGCTGATGGACACGCAGTAGGGCTTTAGAGAGGTCTCATCATGGACATAGATTTCGTGGTTTTCTATCTGGCGAACATACTCATTTGCAGTCTCTTCATCGAAAATATCTGCGATTTTTCTTCGCACCAGTTCGCGGTTGATTTGGATATTGATATCCTTGTTGATTTCAGCCTCCATGGTTGCTATGTTTTTGGAGGTTACATTTGCGTTTGCATCTACGGAAGAGGCTGATGCAGCATTACCTGCTTTGATGTAATTTTGGATAAAATCAATTTTTTCATTTATTTGTGAAGGTGTTAGACGAATCATGGTGTTAAATTTTATTGTTTTATAAAATAATGGTTTAGTAGTTTATTAGTTTTTACCTCTATAAATTTTTGATTGGTTTCAGGGCTGTCCAATCCGCCTAATTCTGCTATCCAAGGTCCTGTTTTCAGCCAAGTGAGATGATTTTTAATCTCATTGGAAACATCTTCCATTCCTGTGTAAAGACAGGTGTTTAGTCCGTTGTCTTCGGCTGTTTTTAGTTTGTTTATCAGATCTTCTTCCTCCCATTCGCCTCCCATAAAGAGAACGCAGGAAATCATACTTTTGTATTTGTCCAAAAAATCAGAAAACAGTTCATCGGTCAAAATTTCTCCGCTTCCGTTTTTCCATAAAAATGGCGAGTGACAGCCTTCGCACCGCAGAGGACAGCCCGTGATACTGAAACAAAGGCTGATCTGCCCAGGGACTTCCTGCAGCACCACTTGTATGTCATGATAACGGAGCATTTTTCCGTTAAGGAGCTTGTATTTTGCTCAAAATTTTATCTATAATATTTTCTGGGCTGATGTTTTCTGCTTCTGCCTCAAAGGTAAGCCCTATACGATGGCGAAGAACATCTTTTGCGATGCTTTTCACATCTTCTGGAATCACGAAAGCTCTGTTTTTGAGGAATGCCACAGCACGAGAGGCGATAGCCAAATTGATAGAAGCCCTCGGTGAAACACCAAAACTGATGTAATCTTTCAGTTCTGCAAGTCCGTACTGCTCAGGATAACGGGTCGCAAAAACCATATCAAGGATATATTTTTCTATTTTTTCATCAAGGTAAATTTGATTGATGAGTTCCTTTGCTTCGGAGATATTTTCCAGTGAAATTACTGGTTTTATCTTTGGCTGGTGGGCTGTAGCTACCATACGCATTACCTTTCGCTCATCCTCGAAAGAAGGGTAGTCTATTTGGCATTTCAGCATAAAACGGTCGCTCTGCGCTTCTGGCAGGAGGTAAGTTCCTTCTTGGTCTATTGGGTTTTGAGTAGCTAAAACCAAGAAAGGTTTTGGCAGCGGCATGGTCTCATCGCCTATGGTTACCTGTTTTTCCTGCATGGCTTCCAAGAGGGCGGACTGCACTTTGGAAGGCGCACGGTTGATTTCATCCGCTAAAACGAAATTAGCGAAAATAGGCCCTTTTTTGACTAAAAAGTCATTTTCTTTGACATTATAAATCATCGTCCCGATGACATCCGCAGGCAGCAAATCGGGAGTAAATTGTATTCTGGAAAATTCTCCACTTACAGCCTCGGAAAGGGTCTTGATAGCCAAGGTTTTTGCCAGTCCTGGAACTCCTTCCAGCAGGATGTGTCCATTTCCGAGAAGCCCTATGAGTAGGCGCTCCACCATGTATTCCTGTCCGATGATGGCTTTATTGATTTCTTCCTTCAAAAGGGAGAAATGATGGTTCTGAACTTGTATTTTTTCAGTTAATATTTTTATTTCTTCTGCTTGATGTAATTCTGACATAATTGTTAAAATGAGTGGGTAAATTTCTAACAAAAATGTTTAATAATCAAAAAATAAGTATTAAAGTTTGTTAAAAAACAAATCTAGCCAACTCAATTTTGTTTAATCCAATTAAATAGATTATTTTTGGATTTTTAAACAGAAAAATAGAAGATGGATTATCACTTTGTGGCGCATCAGCAGATAAGGGAAAAACTACGAAAGGTTCTTTTTTAAGTATTAATTGCTGAACAGACGAATAAAAGTTTATTTATTTTCTGCTTTCACCTATTTTTCAGGCTTTTCAAGGTAACTTATTGGTGTTTATCCTTTTTTATGAAGTTTTTTATTTAAATGCGACAGCAACTTTGCAACTTGGTTGCATTCTCTTTTATTTACTTTTGCATCGAAATTAGTAACAAATCTAAAAAACAATGAAAAAGAAACTAATAAGAATCGGTCTAACCTCTGTGCTGTTACTAGTAGCATGGTTAACAGAGCGTAACTGTAATCTACCGATATGGCAAATACTCATCATTTATCTTATTCCATATTTACTTATCAGCTACGATGTATTACACGAAGCTGTAGAAGGAATTATGGAGGGCGACCCTTTTGATGAGAATTTTCTTATAGCTGTTGCCACAATAGGAGCTTTCGTCGTGGGCTTTTTACCCAATGGCGAGCCTCAATTCTTAGAAGGTGTCTTCGTAATGTTATTCTTCCAAATTGGCGAATTGTTTGAACATTATGCTAAAGATAAAACTCGTGACTCCATTTCAGATCTAATGGATATACATCCAGACACAGCTAACGTTTTAAGAAATGGCGAATCAATCGTGGTAAATCCTTCTACTATTGCTGTTGGAGAAGTAGTTGTTATCAAACCAGGCGAAAAAATTCCGCTTGACGGAGAAGTAATTGAAGGTAGTTCAAGTTTAAATACGGTAGCACTAACAGGAGAAAGTGTTCCCAAGGATGTAGCATTTGGGGATTCTGTCATATCTGGTTGCATAAATATATCAGGAGTATTGAAGGTGAAAGTGAATAAAACTTTCAGCAATTCTACTGCATCCAAAATTTTAAATTTAGTAGAAGAAGCAAGCGAAAGCAAATCAAAAAGCGAATCTTTCATTCGTCGATTTGCACGAATTTACACACCTATAGTAGTTATTTCTGCCCTCTTTTTAGCGTTTATTCCGCCATTTTTTGCTGCAAGCTATACTGATGCTTTATTTACTTGGCTTTATCGTGCACTTACATTTCTTATTGTAAGTTGTCCATGTGCTTTAGTGATTTCCATCCCTTTATCGTTCTTCTGTGGTATTGGTGGTGCTGGACACGTTGGTATTCTTATAAAAGGAGGCAACTATATGGAAGCATTAGCACGCACCAAGACAATTGTATTTGACAAAACTGGTACGCTTACTCGTGGTGTTTTTGAGGTGGAATCCATTCATCCAAATAATATTTCAGAACAGGAACTCTTGCATCTTGCAGCCCATGTAGAGCAATATTCTACTCACCCCATTGCTACTGCATTATGTAATGCCTACAAAGACAACTCTTGTGATTGTAAAGTTGAAAACATAAAAGAGATTGCCGGTCAAGGTATTTCTGCCGAAATCAACGGCAAAAACATATGTGTAGGAAATGAAAAAATGATGAAATCAATTGGAGCAGAAATAGCAAATTGCGACAAATGTAATCACTTCAAAGGTACCATAATATATGTTGGGATAGACGGAGTATATGCTGGACACATCATCATATCCGACCAAATAAAAACTGATTCTGCACACGCTATTACATCATTAAAGAAAGTGGGAATAGAAAAAACTGTAATGTTAACAGGTGACCACAAAGAGGTTGCAAACTTTGTATCTGAGCAATTAGGTATAGATGAGCATTATAGTGAACTAATGCCTGCCGATAAAGTTGAACATGTTGAACGCCTGCTTAACGAAAAATCGGCAAACAACACGCTTGCTTTTGTTGGCGATGGAATAAACGATGCTCCAGTATTAGCTCGAGCAGATATTGGCATAGCCATGGAGCACTTGGAAGTGATGCAGCCATAGAAGCTGCAGATGTAGTTTTAATGGACGACAAACCTTCCAAAATTGTCAAAGCCATTGGTATTTCTCGTCGAACAATAGGCATTGCACGCCAAAATGCAATATTTGCTATTGGCGTTAAGGTTGCAGTACTTGCACTTTCCACCATTGGTATAGTAACAATGGGAATGGCAGTTTTTGCCGATGTAGGTGTTATGGTATTTGCCGTTTTAAATGCCACACGAGCTTTAAAGGTAAAATAAGTATATTCTTTTAACGCCACAAAAAGAATATGCCAATACAAAAAACAATATAATATATAAAATCAAAATCAAAAGCGAATGCCTTCATATTGTAATTTATGCTTTATGGTGGCATTTTTTGTGCTTTAAAATCGCTTTATTCAATTTAAATAAGTACTTTTGCAAAAAATAAATAGACTTAATAAATGGTTATAACAATTTCAAAAAGGGTACTTTATCGAGAAACTTTAGATTACATCATGATTGCTATCGGGTGTATCTATACAGCATTGGTTGGACCATATTTTTACTTCCAAACGACATTAGTACGGGTGGTGTAGCAGGTTTATCATCTATTGTGTTTTGGGCATTCAATATTAAAGTTTCATATACCTACTTTTCTTTTGGAAACGCCTTTTGATGCTCTTTTTGTGGTTTCAGATGGATTTAATAATCATATTTTTTGGAATATAGCCCATTGTGTTGCCACGCAGCAGCTTTTACATTATTACCTTACAGGAAATGATTTTAGAGTAGACCAAAATGGGTAGAACTCTATAAAAAGGGAACTTTTCCGTGTTTTGATGAAGAGGAGGAAGGTGTAGAAGATTTGGCTTTTATATTAAAAGAAACTTCCAAGCTGTTGGCTTCTGATTATGATGAGGGATATTTTGCTGAGTATAAAACCTATTCCACGAGTTTTGGATTAGAGTTGAAAAATATAGAAAATGCCATTATTTATAATAATATACATGAAGGGATTCATCTCGGACATGCTATGGCTCAAAGAAAAATTTTATTAGGATAAAGAAAAATGACAGATAGAAATCAAGATAAAAAAGACGACTTTATATTCGGTCTGCGACCAGTGATAGAGGCCATAGAGGCAGGAAAAACCATTGATAAAATTTTTATCCAAAATGGACTGCAGGGCGACATCATTGCAGAACTGAAAAAACTACTCTCAAAGCACGGAATCAGGGCAAATTATGTCCCTGTGGAGAAACTAAACCGCTTTACCCGAAAAAATCATCAGGGCGTGGTGGCTTTCATCTCGGATGTTGCTTTTTATAAAGTGGAAGATGTAGTCCCACAGCTTTTTGAAGAGGGAAAAGTTCCGTTTTTATTGATTTTGGATAGATTGACCGATGTGCGAAACTTTGGAGCAATATGCAGAACTGCTGAATGTGTGGGTGTAGATGCTGTAATTATCCCAGATAAAGGAGCGGCGCCTATCAACTCTGATGCGATGAAGACTTCGGCAGGGGCAATTTATAATATTAAAATATGCAAAGAGAAAAACCTTGCCCATACGGTGGACTACCTCCAGCAGTCGGGAATATTGGTTTATGCCTCTACGGAAAAGGCACAAAAGTTGCTCTACGAGGTTGATTTTCGTGAGCCATGTGCGATTGTGATGGGTAATGAGGAAACAGGAATTTCTAAAGAAGTTCTCCATCACTCTGATGAGAAAATAAAACTCCCAATGCAGGGAAAAACCCAGTCGCTCAATGTATCCGTGGCTTGTGGAGCGGTGCTTTATGAAGCGGTAAGACAAAGATTAAGTTAAACTTTAAAATAATAATTATAAAATGATAAAGAGAATTTTAGCAATAGGAATCATAGGAATGACCCTTGCAGCATGTAGTCAAGATAAAAAGACAACTGAAAATACAGATAAAAAACAAGCTACAACTGCTGAAAACGCAGGAACTACTACCACAGAAGAAGAAAAAGCTGCGCCAGTGGTGATGGCGATTTCGGATAGTGCGGGAGCTTATAAACAGAAATTTATATTGGAGAAAGGGAAAACTTATCCGTTTTCTTCAACACAGAAAGAAATCCAAACCATCAAAGACCACACAGGAAAATCCATGAGCGGAACGCAGGAAGTAGTGGATGAGAGAAATATAGTGGTGGAAAACTTTGAAAATGGTGTTTATGAGCTGACTCTGAATATTGTAGGAAAGAAAATGTCTTCTACAGCTGAAGGAAAAACAGTAGTAGTAGATACCAAAGCTGCAGCGCCGAAGGAAGAGCAACTGAAAAACATCTGGAATATCAATAAGGTATTAGCAGGAAGCAAGTTTACCGTTAAAATGAAGGAAAATGGAGAGGTAATTTCTATTTCTGGAATCAATGACCTTTATACAAAAATCGAAAAAACTGTTTCGACTATAATCAAAGATGCAAATGCTAAAAAGGCTTTCGTAGAGCAGTTTAAACAAGGTTTTAATGAAAAAATGATAAAAGAAGAATTCTCCAAAGGAATCAATATTTTACCTAAAAAAGGGGTGAAAATAGGAGAGAGCTGGACAGAGACGGACAACATCACTCCAGATGGAAAAGTGAAATCTTCTGTCACTTACACTCTTGCAAAGGTGGAAAATGGTATCGCAGAGATTTCTATAAAAGGGGGAATTCCTCTAAAATCTGAAAAACAGACTCAGCAGGGAGTTACTGCTACTATAAGCATTCAAGGAACTCAGCAGGGGAATATCACGATAGATCAAAATACAGGATGGATTAAAAAATCTACCCTCAATATCAAAACAACCAACAAACAGAGTATGACAGATGGAAAACAGACAGAATCCATTACTCAAACTTCTGACAGCACAATTACAATAAACTAAATAGTTATGAAAACACTGATAGCATTTATTTTATTTTGTTTTATATGTTATCTGATTCTGAAATTCATCAGAAGGGCTGTGTTTTTTAAGATTTATAAAGCTGCAAATGCACAGCAGAGAGAATATCAAAATCAAAGGAATAACAGCAGTTCTGCATCCAAAAAGGAATTCAAGAAAGATATAAAATGGGATGCAGAAACGGTAGATTACGAAGAAGTGAAAGATTAGATTTAATCTAGAAAAATAATGAGAAAGCATAGGATAAAATGAGTTATCTTATGCTTTTTTCGTTTTTAAAAACAGCAAAATTTTTCTTTTTTGTATAATGTTTTATAAAAATCCATATTAAAATAGTATTTTTGGGCAGATTTTTTAAGTTTTAAAACTATGTTTAAAGAGAATAAAAATATTTTTTATATAGCGGGAAGCCTTATTTTGTTCATTGCTATCGCCTTGATTTATACTAATCCTGTTTTCCAAGGAAAAGAGATTATACAGCATGATATAGTCCAGTACAAAGGCGGTGCAAAGGAGCTTTTAGACTATCGTGCGAAGAATGGCGAGGAAACCTACTGGAGTGATGCCATGTTTGGCGGGATGCCTACCTATCAGACGGGAGCGCAGTTTCGTGGAGATGTTATAAAATATGTGGATAATGCTCTGAATTTCCTGCCGAAACCTGCTAACTATTTGTTTTTACTTTTTGCTGGTTTTTTTCTGCTTGGGATGACTGCCGTTAGAAACTGGAAATATGCTCTTTTGGGCGCTACATTTTTCGGGCTGTCCACTTATTTTTATATCATTATAAGTGCTGGGCATAATGGGAAAGTGCATACTATCGCTTATTTCGCGCCGCTTTTGGCAGGGATTTTACTGGTTTATATTAGGAAAAAATATCTTTTGGGATTTGCTGTAACTGCTCTGTTCATGGGCTTGCAGATAGCTGCGAACCACTTTCAGATGACTTATTATCTTTTCATAGGAATAGGATTTTTATTCCTTTCAGAATTGATAAGAGTTTTGCTCAAAAAGAGTGATTGGAAGCATTTTGGGATTTCTTCTGGAGTTTTGACCTTGGCTTTTCTTTTGGGAATAGGCATGAACTCACAAAGACTCTTGGCAAATAGAGAATATGCGGAGGAAACTGTGAGAGGGAAACAAATTTTAGAAGATGAAAAACAAAATCACGCTTCCAAAGACGGTATGAATAGGGATGCTATGCTGATGTGGAGCTACGGGAAATTAGAAACCTTAAATCTTTTTATTCCAAGGATTTACGGAGGTTCTTCCCAAGAAAAAGGTTCTGACAGAATAATGCAGAATATTCAGGATTTGGTGCAGGAAAATGCTACTTCACAGGAAGAAGTGGATAACATCGTGAAAGGCTTTTCTAGCCCTACTTACTGGGGCGAACAGCCTGGTACAGCGGGGCCTGCCTACCAAGGAGCTGTGGTCTGTTTCCTTGCTTTTTTAGGGTTTTTCTTCGCTCCTAAAAAATACAAGTATTGGATTTTAGGGGCTTCTGTGCTTACGATTATGCTTGCGTGGGGGAGTAATTTCTTGATTGTTAGTGATTTATTCATTGATTTTGTTCCGTTGTATAATAAATTCCGTGCGCCGTCTTCCATTTTGGTGGTTGTGGAACTTTTATTCCCACTCATCGCTATTGTAGGGCTTTATTCGTTTTTTAACAATAAAAATCTGACAAGTGAATACAAGCAAAAAGTATTGATGTATGCAGGAGGAGGAGTGCTGGCGTTCTTACTTTTAATGCTGATTTTTGGGAAATCTTTACTTGGATTTTATACAGAAACGGAGAAAAGATACCTTCCGCCTTATATCCTTGATTATCTGATAGATGAAAGATATGGAATGTTTAGGGAAGACAACATAAAAGCCATTTTTTATGTGGGAGCTGTGCTGGGTGTTTTGTTTTTAACGATGAAACAAAAATTAACTCAAAATATAGCGCTTATCATCATTGGGGCGGTTAGTTTCTTTGATTTATGGTCGGTAAATAAAAGGTATTTGAACAATGATAATTTTGTAGATAAAGAATTTGTCCAAGAGCCTTTCGTTACGGAAGTGTCTGATTATCTGATAGAAAAAGCAGGAAACAATACTGAGGTGCAAAGGCTTCTTGCTCAAGCAGAAATGAATAAAACGCTTTCTATTTTGACAGAGAAAGACAAGGGGCATTATAGGATTTTTAACTCTATTACAAGTCCTTTCAATGAGACGACGACTTCTTATTTCAAGTCATCTGTCGGTGGTTATCATGCCGTAAAACTGCGTAGATACGATGATTTAATTAACGAATATTTTTCTGTAACAGACAATAAGAAAACACTGAATATCCTTAACATACTGAATACTAAATATATCCTGCTTGGTTCTCTACAAGAGCCAAGAGCTGAAATCAATCCTAATGCAAATGGGAATGCTTGGTTTGTGTCTGATATTCAGTTTGTTAAAACTCCAAATGAAGAAATAAAAGCTGTGGGCGAAATTGATAATAAGAAAACGGCTGTTGTTTCAGTGGAAGACCAAAAATATTTTGAGGGAAAAAACTTGCAGAGCGACAGCACGGCGGTGATTGAATTGAAAAATTATCAGCCTAATCAGTTGGAATTCAAGACTCATTCAAAAACTCCTCAGCTGGCGGTGTTTTCAGAGATTTATTACCCGAAAGGCTGGAAAATACTTCTCGATGGCAAGGAAGTCCCTTATATCAAGGCTAATTACCTGCTCAGAGCTGTATTTGTTCCTGCTGGAAATCATGAAGTTAGAATGGTATTTGAGCCGGAAGTTATCGAAAAAGGGAAGGTGATTTCCATGAGTGCATTTGGAATATTCTTGCTGTTGAGTGTGGGTGGATTTTTGAAATTTAGAAGAAGAAATATAAAGTAGAATTATGGACAATTTTGAGATTATAAAAGTAAATAGTAACGATATTCCTTTTTTACAAAAAGTAGGAAGACAAACCTTTTTTGAAACTTTTTCCCAAACTAATACGGAAGAAAATATGCAAAAATATTTGGAGGAAAGCTTTTCTTCTGATAAACTTTTGGGAGAGCTGAATAATCCTGATTCTCTATTTTATTTTGCAAAATATAATGATGAAATAGTAGGTTATTTAAAACTGAATTTTGGTCATTCTCAAACGGAATTAAATGATAATGAATCGCTTGAAATAGAACGAATTTATGTTTTGAAAGATTTTCAAGGAAAGAAAATAGGGCAAAAATTATATGAAAAAGCTGTAGAAGTAGCCAAGCAAAATAAAGTGAAATATATTTGGCTTGGAGTTTGGGAAAAGAACCAAAAAGCCATCGATTTTTATGAAAAAAATGGATTTGTGCCGTTTGATAAACATATTTTTGTTTTGGGGGATGATAAGCAGACTGATATCATGATGAAAATGGAATTGTAATAAAAACAATGAGTTATAAAAAAATCCTTATCATCACTTATTATTGGCCTCCTGCGGGCGGGCCAGGGGTTCAGCGATGGCTGAAATTCACAAAATATCTGCCGGAATTTGGCTGGAAACCCACGGTTTTCATTCCAGAAAATCCATCTTATCCGCTTTTGGATGAGAGTTTGAGTAAGGATTTATCTCCTGATTTAGAGACTATTAAAACCAAAATCTGGGAACCTTACCAACTTGCCGAAATATTCAGTAAGAAGAATAAGAAATTTAAGTCAGGACAATTTGATATTGGTGAAAACCAGTCTTTTATGTCCAAATTGTCTATTTTTATCAGAGGCAATTTTTTCATTCCTGATGCCCGAGTTTTTTGGGTAAAACCTTCCGTAGAATATTTGAAAAAGTATTTAAAGGAAAATCATTTTGATGCTTTGGTGACTACAGGGCCGCCTCACAGCCTTCATTTGATAGGTTTGGAGCTGAAAAAATATTTTCCAAATCTGAAATGGATTGCAGATTTTAGAGATCCATGGACGGAAATTTCGTATTACAAGCATCTTAAACTGACAAAATGGGCGGACAAAAAGCACCGAACTCTGGAAGAAAAGGTCTTTAAAAATGCAGATATTACCCTTGCTACAAGCCCCACAGATACAGAAAATTTCAGGAAAAAAGGCGCAAATGCAGTCTGCATAACCAACGGATTTGATGAAAACGAGCTGATTGCAGAAAAATCCAAAACAGAGAAATTTACTTTGAGCTATATCGGAGTTTTGGAGCAGCTTAGAAATCCTGAAAACCTTTGGGAAATTCTGAATGCTTTGGTAGAGGAAAATGCAGATTTTTCAAAAGATTTTGAGCTGAAATTTGTGGGCAGGATAGATGATAAAATTTTACAAAAGATAGAATCTTCTCCTCTTGGGAAAAATGTGAATTTATGCGGCTATCTTTCTCATAATAGGGCTGTTGAGGAAATGAATAATTCAGATATTCTGCTGATTACAAATTTTGACCGTGATTCTTCCAAGGGAATCATTCCAGGGAAATTATTTGAATATCTGGCAGTTGGGAAAAAGATAGTTTCCTTTGGCCCAAAAGAAAGCGATGTAGCCGATATTTTGAAAGAAACAGGCTTAGGTAGGCATTTTGGATATGCTGATAATCAGGAAATTAAAAACTATATTTTAGAAATCTATCAGCAATGGAAAACTGGGAATTTGGAAACCAACCAGCAAAGTGTCCAGCAGTATTCCAGAAGAAATCTCACGAAAAAACTTTCAGAAATTTTATAAAATAAAAAGTGAAGATGCATAGGCATCTTCACTTTTATTATGAGAGTTTAATTATTTTTAATTAAAACTTATTTTCTACATGCGCTGCATTTAGCAGGAAATTGTGCATGTCCGTATTTCTTACAAATGATTTAAGGTTCTCACTACCAGGGCCGTACATCGCAAGTTCTGTGTAATCAGAAGAGTGGTCCATACTAATCCAGCCGACAGAAGTGTATGCTTTCTGCATCTCTGCTAAAGCTCTGAATGGCAGGTTTTTATGGTTGTATAGTCCATCTTCTTTTTTAAGATTGTTGTAATAAGAAAGAAGTTCTTTCGCCTGTTCATCAGTTATCGCGAAACCTCCGCAAGCCTCTGCAATTCTGTCTTTTACGAAAGAAGTGCTGCTGGAAGCATGTATTCCCTGTAAAACCCAGTCGTTAGAGTGAGTGAATTTTTGTAAGTGGTCAAAATTATCATTGGTTTTACCTCCATAAATCAGCCCAGGGTTGGCATTTCCGTGGTCGCTGGTAATCACTACCAAAGTATTTTTATCTTTTTTAGCGAAGTCCATTACTACTTTCACAGCTTCATCAAAGGCAATTTGGTCAAATAATAGAGCCGCAATATCGTTTCCGTGAGCTGCCCAGTCTACTTTTCCGCCTTCTATTTGTAGCGCAAAACCATTTTTGTGGTCTTTCATCTGGTCTATCGCCTTTTGTGCCATTTCGGCAAGGCTAGGGATGTTTTTTGATGCTTTTTCATCGCGTAAATGATCTACTGTATAAGGCACAGCATCTTCATCAAAAGTTCCTAAAATAGGTTTGTTTTTAGGAGCATTGAGCATTTCTGATTTTGTTTTTGCAACAGTGTAACCTTTTTTTACAAATAAATCAAAAACATCTTTTTTATCCTTTCTTTTGTCTTTGTCAAAGTACTGGCTGCCGCCTCCCATCATTACATCAAAGTTTAGCTCTGCGTATTGTTCAGCGATGTGGTCCATAGCATTTCTTCTTTTGCTGGTAACACAAAATCCTGCTGGTGTAGCATGGGTGATAGGAACCGTAGTTACACAGCCTACTTTTTTGCCAGCTTGTTTGAATTTCTGAAGAATAGGCATGTTTTCTTTCCCGTTAGGGCTTACATTCAGGCTTCCGTTATTCACACGGATACCGCCTCCCCAAGAGGAACTTGCTGCTGCTGAGTCTGTTACGATAGCATTCGCAGAAGCCATATCCATCAATGCTCTTTGGACAAGATTATCTTCGTAAAGTCCCACCCAGTTGGAGCTTTTTCCATTTTTTCTTTTCAGGTAGATGTCTGCCATTATCATCGTTCCTACACTCATCCCGTCACTTACCATGAAGATGATATTTTTGGCTTTTCTGCCACGGAATTCTTCTTTTATAGTGTTTGCTTTTGCTCCGAAGGGAGTTAGCAGCATTCCGCCTAAGGCAGCTAATGAACCTGTTTTCAGAAAGTCTCTTCTTTTCATTTTGATTTAGTATTTAGAAATGAATTTTGTGCAAATATAAGGAATAAAGCTGATGAATTTATTTTTTGAGCCAAAAAAGATGCAGTTGGTTTTAAGAGTGTAAAGGCAAAGATGTTACTTTATTGAAAAATGATGATAAAAATCATAAGGTAAATTAACAAGAAAATGAAAAATAGTACTACTTTTGTGCCGTATAAGATAATAAAAAAGTTTAAGTTTTAAATTTCATTTATGAACAAGAAAGTATTACTAGTATCAAGTTTATTAGTATCTCTAATGGGGTATTCACAGACAGTGAAAGGTAGGGTAGTTCAGCATGACAATCCTGTTTCTAATGCCAGCATTATTCTAAAAAAAGGGGACAAGGAAATGACCTCTATGACCGATGCTTCGGGATTTTTTAATGTAACCCTTACAGAAGGAGGAAGTTACACAATCAGCATCGTAGCAGAGGGAGCAAATCCTATGGAAAACCAAATTACGGTGGAGGATAATGGAGTTTTGGATTTGGGGGATGTGATTGTTTATCAAATGGTGACATCACAACCTGTGGTTGAAGAAAAGCCTGTGACTGAGCAGCCTACAGAACCAACAGAACCTGTTGTAGCAAAAAATACTACAGATCCTAATGAGCCACAAGATGAGGAAGAAGATGGAAAAGTAAAAAAACTACAAACTGTAGAAATTATAGGAAGAGCAAGAAAAGATTATAATAGTGATTATTCTTTCTCTGCTTCTAAAATCGCTCTAAAAAACATGGAGGTTTCCCAAGCGATAACTACTGTTACTAAAGAGCTTATCGCAGATAAAGGAGTTACAAGATTGGGAGATGTGGTGAAGAATGTGAGTGGGGTTACACAGACCAGTTTTTATAACAACTATGCTATCCGTGGGGTTACACAGCAGGCTTCATATAGAGAAAGCAGACTGATGAATGGTATGGTAACTTCTCATATATTTTTCAGTCAGCCGATGATGATGAATGTAGAAAGGGTAGAAGTAATCAAAGGACCTGCAAGTATGACTTTTTCTAGTACAGATGCAGGGGGAAGTATAAATATCATTACTAAAAAGCCACTTAAAACGGACAGAAAAGAAGTAAGTCTGAGTGTGGGCAGTTATCAGACTGTGGTTGGAGCATTAGATTTTACTGGACCATTGAATAAGAGTAAAACATTGCTTTATCGTTTAAATCTCGGATATGAGAATGGAAAATCATTCAGAGATTTACAGTTCAAAAAAGCTTATATGATAGCTCCTACCATTGCCTATGTTCCAAATGAAAAGACAAACATAAGTTTTGAGTTTGTGATGAGTAATAACTCAAACAGACTGGATAGAGGTCAGCCTATTTTTAAAGCCAACCCTGGTGACAGACCTGCACTTACTTCTACACCAATTACTTATGCTATCGGGGCAATCAATGATATCAACAAAACATTGGATTTAAACTTCATGGGGAATCTTACTCATAAGTTTACGGACAATTTAAGCATCAATATGGCTTATATGAAGCATATCTGGAACGAAGATTTGACAGAATTAAGAACTGACAATAATTTCGGAAAGGATTCCCATGGAGTAATACAAAGAGATAAAGTGCAGCTTAGATATGTTCAGCGTAATAGTAATTTCTTCACGGATAACTTTAATGCTTATTTAAACTACGATTGGAAACTAGGGGAAAACTTTAAAAATAAATCTGTTTTAGGGTATGATTTAGTGATGTTTGAAGTTGGGCACGGCGGAACCAATACCGTGAGAGACTATACAGGAGATGCGACTTCTGGAACTCTTACACCAAGAATTCCGCACTGGGATTTGACCAAAGAAGGGCAGTATAGAGTGATGTACCCTGGATTCTATCAGCCTCAGGCAAAAAGAATGCAGGAAACCACACCGATGTATTTCTCCACTAACTCGGCGTATTTTATGAATCAAATGGAACTTTGGAATAGATTGATTTTCAATATTGGTCTACGCCAAGAGTGGTACACAGACAAAAACTTCTACAAACGCAAAAATGAAGAAACAGTAAAACAAAATAAATTCCTCGTGAGAGCTGGATTGATGTATAAGGCTACCAAAAACATCAATGCCTATGCTTCCTACATAGAAGGGTTCCAGATGCAGACTGATGCTTATCTTGGTTATGATGGTTTTAGAAGAGATATGAATACAGGACAATATGTCAGAGAAGCATTCAAGCCTAAAACTACCAGAATGTATGAATTTGGAGCAAAAACAGAATGGCTCGAAGGAAAACTTCATGCAAGTATTGCCTACTATGATATCAAGCAGAATAATATCCTTACTTATGATGATACAGTTTATAATGGAGCGGTAGATGAACTGATGACCGAAGGAGGAACGGAGAGAAATAAAGGTCTGGAAATCGATGTAATGGGTAGAATTTTGCCAAACTGGTTAGTGAACGCGGGTTATGCTTATAACGATTCAAAAGTTACAGACCAAAAAAGAGGAACTTATAGAAAGGACAATGCTCCTAAACATACATTCAACTTGTGGACAAGATTTGATGTGAAGGAAGGTTTCTTTAAAAATCTAGGAGTAGGGGCAGGGCTCAATTACTCTGCAGAGAAGATTTCTTGGCAGGAACCAGATTTAGTTTTACCAGATTATACGATAGTAGATGCAGCGGTTTATTACAAGATAAAAGATATGCAGCTGTCATTCAATATCAATAATATCTTTAATAAAACTTACTGGCTTGGAGCGTTCAACTATCCAAGACTTTTCCCAGGAACACCTAGAAATGTGATGTTTACCGTAAGATACACATTCTAAGATGAATATAGGAATCTTTTTCATAAATTAATTTAATGTGTTGAAAACCGATAGTCATTATAGACTATCGGTTTTTTGATTATATTTGAAAAATATTATAAATCAAAATTGATAAAATGAAAAGAATCTGCTTATTAATGATAATACTCTCTAATTATGCATTAGCACAGATAAAGGATATTAAATTATTAGAAATTATATTTAAGGATAATATCAATTATTACTCATTTTATCATAAAAATACAATTATACATGACCAAATTGATACTAGTAAAAATATTTCTATCATTACAACTTATCCTGATTTGAGAAGAGTAACAAAAAATAATACAATTAGAATTTTGCCTAATGAAATAATTGTAAGCCATGATATTATCTATCCTTATGATATATTGAAGAGTTATCAGATAAATCCAGAAATAAAAGAAAGTTCCAAAAACTATTTTGAGAATAAAAAAATAGTAAAAAAGTTATTAAGAAAGAGAGGAAAATATGAGCTTTTGAATGTAGAGGAAAAGAATTCTATTATTTTAGTTTTGGAACTTTCAGTAGAGTATTTTAATGAATATAGTGACAGTCTAAAAATAACAACAGAAAATAATGATAAAAAGATAAAAGTATATAAAATACTAAATGGTTTAGATGAGGACTTAATAGAAACTCTGAAAATATAGCTAAATATTTCAAAATATATAAAAACATTATGAAAAAAATCAAAACACTCTCGGTAGGTCTGAGCGTATTATTTCTTTTAAGCTGCGAAAATAAACAAGACGCAAACAAACCAGAAAAACCAAAAGTAGAAACAGAAAAAACATCAACGGACAATTCCGAAAAATCTCATGAAAACCACTTGCAAAAACAGATTGTTTCTTTGATAGATGGAATTCAAAAAGGTAAGCCAAATGAAGTAAAAGCATATTTTGATTTTCCTATCAAAAATGATAACTTCTGGTATTCGGCTTTGGATTATGAAAAATGGGAAAAACATTTAGGGAAAGACTTTGGCGAAAAAGAATTTCAAACTTATTTTAATAGAATTTTTAATGATGATTTTAGGAAAACTTTAGCAAAAATAGATGTTGATAAAGTATTGAAACAAGGGCGTGATGAAGCAGAATATACCAATAAATCTCCATCCGAAGGCTCGAAAAATACTTTAGAAATCGTATATGCAGATGATAAAATAACCATGACTTTTAATTCAACAGTCTATTATGAAGACATGGCGGATGAATATTCACAAGTATTTGTTTTCACAACGAAAGATGGCGTTCTGAAATTTAAAGATTTTAAAATAGCAGGATAGAGACATTCGGAAAAAAATAGCTAAATATTCAAATTAGTTATAAAATTATGAATAAAACTATCTTGATAGTATTTCTTTTAAGTAGCAAACCGATAGTTGCAGAATAAGTTATGGAAAAAACATTAGAATGGTTTAAAAAAGAAGTCTCTCCCGACTTGTTAAATTATAAAATTACATACAGAAACTATAAAAATGGTGATTTCGGAGATTTAGACCAAATTATAATAGAATCTAAAATCTTGGGAGGTGGGATTGATATTTGGAGTTCAGGCTGGCTTGGAATCGATCTGTATGATTATGAAAAAGAAGAGTTATTAATAAATGTTTTATTAGAACCAACAGAAGAATATGAGAACCATCTAAAAAAATTAATAGAAACCTTGAAAAGCCAGCCAAATGTTTCAAAATAATTATCTTTGCCCTTAATTTTTTAATTACTAAATTTTACAATGAAAATAGGAATCATCGGAGCGATGGAACTAGAAGTCCAGCTCCTTCGAGAAAAAATACAAGATAGAAAAGATACCGAATTATTTCGATTTACTTTCCATGAAGGGAGAATCGGCAGCCATCAGGTGGTGGTGCTTTTGTCTGGGATAGGAAAGGTGAGTGCAGCGGTGGCTACTGCGCTTTTAATCAATCAGTTTAAACCAGAATTAATCATCAATACAGGAACAGCAGGAGGCCTGAAAGACACTAGAGTTTATGATATTATCTTGGCTACGGAGGTTAGACACCATGATGTGGATGTCACGGCTTTCGGCTATGAAATAGGGCAACAGGCAAAAATGCCGCCTGCTTTTTTTGCGGATGAGCAGTGGCTGAGCCTTGCCGAGGAACATTGCGGAAAATATACCGACCAGCTTCGTAAGGGCTTGGTAGTCAGCGGTGATTCTTTCATCAGCGATAGACAGCGCCGAGAATGGATAGAAAAAAGCTTCCCAGAGGCGCTGGCTGTGGAGATGGAGGCGAGTGCCATTGCGCAGACCTGCCATATTATGGGTGTTCCGTTTCTGATGCTGAGAGCGATTTCGGATAATGCTGGCGAGGGAGATACCGTTTCCTATGAATCCTTTGTGGAGAAGGCTGGGGCGCTTTCGGCGGAGATGAATATTAGTTTCATTGAGAATTTAAAATAATTTCATGAATTTAAAAAGGGTAAAGCTAATCGCCTCGGAAGAATGGAAAAGCATCAATAGGCAGAAAGTACTGATTTACTTGGTTTTCATCATTGTTGCTGTTTTGTCTCTGGCGGCTTATATCGGTTGGGAAAATGTCCATCATCACAATGAGGAGCAGGAACACTACCAGTCCGAAGTTGTTCAGCAGTGGGAAAACCAGCCCGACAGGCACCCGCACAGGGTTTCGCATTATGGGTATTTGGTTTTTCGGGACAAATATCCTCTGAGTGCCTTTGATTTTGGGGTAAATTCTTATGTGGGAAACTCTGTTTTTTTGGAGGCTCACAGACAGAATACGATGAATATGAGTGATGCCTCGTTTTCCAACGGAATACTGAGGTTTGGGGAACTGAGTATGGCGCTGATTTTCCAGCTGATTTTACCTTTATTCATTATTTTCATTGGTTTTGGTTCGGTTTCTGGGCTGAAACAAAATGGCGTTTTGAAACTGATTTTGGTTCAAAATACGACTTACAAAGACATTATTTTTGGAAAAACTTTGGGGATTTACGCCGTTACGATGGCTTATTTTCTTCCCATTCTTATTTTGGGAATTGCTTTCACAGGGCTGATGTCAGGTGCTGATGCAGAGGGACTTATACCGAGAGCCTTTCTCTTGGTGGCTTCTTACAGCGTTTATTTTTTGATTTTTTCGTTTGTAGTGGTGATTTTTTCAGCTTTGAATAAAACTCCTAAATCTACTTTGCTTGTTCTTTTAATCATCTGGTTTTCAATGGTTTTCATTCTTCCAAAAGCCGCGCAGACACTTGGCGCAAATATCTATGAAGCACCGAATAAAAATGATTTTGATATTTCCATTCATAATCAAATTAAAAAAGAAGGGGACAGCCATAATCCTGATGACCAGCACTTTAAGGAGCTAAAAGAAGAAATTCTGAAAAAATATAATGTCAATTCCATCGAGGAATTACCGATAAATTACGGTGGATTGGTCTTTGCGGAAGGCGAAAAAATTACCACAAAAATTTTTGGGGAAAAATTTGAGGAATTGATTAAAATTTATCAAAATCAAAACAAAGTAAGCGAATTTTTGGGCTTTGCCAATCCTTATTTGGCGATGAGAAATATGTCTATGGGCTTCAGCGGAAGTAGTTTTTCTGATGCTGTAAGTTTCCAGCGGCAGGCCGAAAAATACCGATATGACCGCACTCAGTATCTGAATAAACTTCAGCAGGAGGAAATAAAATACTATAAAGAATCCCAAAAAGAGCGGACACAGAGGATAAATAATGAACTTCTGAAAAAAATGCCGCCGTTCAAATACCAGCATTTTTCTACTTATGAAATTCTGAAAGAACAGATTTTGGGGATTTCAGCGTTTGTTTTTATACTGTTTGCATTGGTTTTGGCAGCGAATTATATTCAGAAAAATAGTAATAAATTTTTGTAATGATGAAGAGGATTTTAAGCATAGAATTTAAAAATATTTTCAGAAATAACGCCTTCCGAATTGGGGTTTTGGTGGTTTTTCTCTTTGGGCTTTACGGAATTTATTACGGAAATAGGGTCATAGAGGAACAAAAAGAAAATATTTCCAGAATAGAACATCTGGAAAATGAGAGTATAGAGCACATTCTGCACATTGCAGGCGCGGAGAACACGGCAGGAACGGATATTTATTACATGATTTTTCATACTTATAATCCACCGAGCGGCTGGGCGGCGTTTTCTCTGGGGCAGAGAGACATTCTAAACTACAATATCAAAACCAAAATCTTGGCATTAGAAGGGCAGATTTATGATAATGAGCTGACCAATCCTTTGTCCCTTTTGGTGGGCAATTTGGACTTGTCATTTGTTTTTATTTATCTTTTTCCGTTATTGATTATTGCTCTTGGTTTCAGCTTGATTTCAGAGGAGAAAGAAACTGGAGTCTGGAGTATGATAAAGATTTCTGGAGTGCCTACGCTTAGTTTTGTTTTTTATAAAATCTTCGCAAGGTGGCTGATAGTGGTGTCTTTGGTTATTATACTGATGATAGTGGCGGCTTTGGTTTTCAAGGCTGGTTTTGGAGTGGTGTTTTTTGCCATTTTAGGAATTTCTATTTTTTATGTAAGTTTTTGGTTTGCAGTGGTTTGGCTTATCAATTCGTTGAATAAAAACTCAACTTACAACGCTATTTTATCTGTGGGGATTTGGATTGTGCTATGTCTGATGTTTCCAGCTTTGGGAAATACGATAATTACGGCTACCACTCCTGTTCATGAGGCCATGGAAACTACACTCATCCAGCGTGAAGCCTATCACGAGAAGTGGGATAAGCCCAAATCGGTAACCATGAATAAATTTTACCAAGAATATCCCGAGTATAAAAAATATAAAATTCCAGAGGAGAAATACTATGTAGCAGGCTGGTATTATGCGATGCAGTATGTGGCTGATAAAGAGGCAGAACCGACATCCAAACAAATGGAACAAAAACTGATGGAACGCCAGCACAAAGCCGAAACTTTGGGAATGTTTCTTCCTACGGTAGGAGTGCAGAGAATGTATAACGCCTTGGTTAATACAGATTTAGAAGTGCATATGAGATATTTGGCATCGGTGAGAAAACATCATAAAGCTGTGCGGGAGTTTTTTTATCTATATATTTTTGAGGAAACTTTGACCAAAAATACACCTTGGGAAAAAAGACCTAAATATCAGCCGCCAGCAGAGAGTGCAGATATTAGCTGGAAATCCCTATTTGTGGGATTATTGTACTCTTTATTGCTTGTGTTTATCGGAATAAAATTGATTAAAGAAATATAGAATTTTATGCTTATTGCAGAAAACTTATCTAAAACATACGGAGATTATAAAGCTTTAAATAATCTAAATTTAAAACTAAACAAAGGTGAAATTTTTGCTCTTTTGGGACAGAATGGAGCAGGGAAGAGCACGACGATTAATATATTTTTAGGCTTTGTGAAACCGACCGAAGGAGTTGCGAAAATCAATGGAATCTCTGTGATAGACCATCCAGAGGAGACCAAGAAATACATCGCCTATATTCCTGAAACTGTGCTGCTTTATCCTAATTTGACAGGTGTAGAAAACCTTAAATTTTTCTCCTCTTTGGCTGGGTTTGATTATGATAATGAGGCGCTTACGAATTTTCTAAGCAAAGCAGGACTGCAGTCTGATGCTCATCACAATAGGCTTGGAGGCTATTCTAAAGGGATGCGCCAAAAAGTGGGCATCGCCATTGCTATCGCTAAAAAGGCGAAAGTACTACTTCTGGATGAGCCTACATCAGGTCTAGATCCGAAGGCATCGAATGAATTTTCTGAAATATTGAAAGAATTAGCATCGGAGGGAACTACTATTTTCATGGCGACGCATGATATTTTTAGGGCAAAAGAAGTGGCTGACCGAATAGGAATTATGAAGCGAGGGAATTTGATTTCCGAAATCAACGCCGATGAAATCTCTGCCAACGAGCTGGAAAAACTGTATCTTCAGACCGTTTAGAAATAAAAAAAGACTTGAAAATCAAGTCTTTTACTTTTTTTTGGATTTTTTCTTCTTTTTATTTAGGACAACATTATATTTGAAACTATTGATATTCCAAACAGGTATATAATAAAAAAGGAAACTAAAAAGGTAGCTAATAGCAAAGGATAAAAAAGCATCCATACTGAGCTGAAAAAGGGTGGTTTCCGTGAATAAATAATATACAATATTTGAAATTAAAAACACAATTATTCCCATTAAAATAGCATTTATCAAGGAATACTTTACCCTTCCCAGCTGCATACTGTTTTCCCAATATTCTATGAATTTTTCGTCCTTATCTTTATTTTTCTTATCCTTATCCATTATTCTATTTTTTTTGCAAAGGTAGAGAATTTATTTATATTTCTGAATCAAAGCTTGTAGAATGCTCCAAGTTTCTGCATCTAAAATGCCGTTATAGTTTTCAGGTCTGAAATGATACTGAAACGCCTCTATGACGCTTTTGGTCTGTTTGTCCCACATTCCTGTGATCTGGATATCATACCCAAAACTTTTAAAAGATGTCTGCACCTTTCTTATAAAAGAAGCATCTTCATATAGTATAGTAATATCGTCTAATGCACTTGGGTAGAAGCTTTGTTTTTTATCCTCATCATACCACATGCCTATTTGGTGTTCTTCGTATAATTTTTTCCAAGGAAACAGCGGGCCTGGGTCTTGTTTTCTTGTCGGAGCAATATCCGAATGAGCCAGAATGTTGGTAGGAGGAATCATATATCTTTTGCTGATGTCCTTTACCAAAGCGGCTATTTTCTCGATTTGATGCTCTGGAAATGCCTGAAACTGTCTCTTTCCTAAACTATCTACTACATAGCCTGTGTTTACTATTTCTACGCCTATGGAGCTGTCGTTCAGGTTGTTGCTGTTTTTCCAAGAACTTATCCCTGCGTGATAAGCTCTTTTGTTTTCATCTACTAATTGGAAGATTTCGTGGTCATCCAGATCACTTACAAGGTAGTGGGAGCTTACCGACTGCTGTGTCAAAACTCTTATAGATTTCTCATTATCCAAAGCTGTATAGTGCAGAATGATGAATCTCTGGCGGAAACCTTGCCCTACGGAAGGGAAGTGGGTTTTAGTGACTTTGTATTTTTTTGGTTTAGCAGAAACTATAGAGCCATAGCTTATCGTATTATTATTTTTAGTGCTGTCTGCTATATTTACTCTATAAAAATCCTCTGTTCCTATATGGATGATTTCGCCTTTTTTTTCTTTTTCAGTGCTTGTTTTTTTATGGTCTAATGAAGAATTTGCTGTATTGGCTATTTTTTTCTGCGAACCACAGGAAAGAGCCAAAATATATAAACAACTGATATAAAAAGTTTTACGCATGATGTGAATATTTTGAATTAATTTTTTTTCAAAAATACGAATATTTTTTTCAAAAAAAATTTGTAGGTTTAAAAAAAAGTTATACCTTTGCAGAGCAAATAAAGAAAGGGAGTTCTTAAAGAATATAAGGAGGGTTGCCGGAGTGGTTAACGGAGCAGTTTGCTAAACTGTCGACTTTCGGGTCGCATGAGTTCGAATCTCATACCCTCCGCAACGGGTAAAATATTCGGGGTGTAGCGTAGCCCGGTCATCGCGCCTGGTTTGGGACCAGGAGGTCGCAGGTTCGAATCCTGCCACCCCGACAAAAGTTTATTAGTTCTTTTTAAAAACTAATTAATGGGTGCGTAGCTCAGCTGGATAGAGCATCTGCCTTCTAAGCAGACGGTCAAAGGTTCGAATCCTTTCGCGCTCACGGATTTTAAATAAAAAACATCTTCAATTTTTGGAGATGTTTTTTTTATTGATTAACTTTAAAAGATTTTTATTTACTCTAAATTTCACTTTTTGACAAATATCAAAGGATATTTATCAGAATTTATGGAAATTTGCACCATCAAATAAATAAACAAACAAAACATATGACAAGTAAGAACAAGTTGTATTATGCATTATTATTTATGTCTTCTTTCGGTTTTGGACAGTCTTCTTCTGACTAGCTAAAAGAACTCATTAATAGTGCATTAGAGAGAGATGGACAGTACCAGCAGCAAAATCTGGAACTGCAATATGTGGATATCGACCAAAAGAGATTAACCGATACTTTCCTTCCGAAAGTGGAGCTGACAGGAAGAGTAGGCTATATGGACACGCGAATAAATTACACTTCGCCAGAGTTTGGTATTCCGCGAGTTCCTCCTCTGTTTCCAGGGATGATGGTGCCTTCGCAGAATAATACTTTGGGAATTTCTGGTTTTTCTGGTGCGTCTAAATTACAGGCTTCTGTAGTGCTTTATTCAGGAGGAAAAGTAGGGCATCTGAAAAAAGCCTTAAACGAGAAAAAACTTTCCCAGCAGGAACTTTTATCCAGCAGTAAGAATGAAGTAATTACTTCTATTGCCAAAATCTATGACCAGTTTGCATTGGTTCATCAGTCTAAAAAAGTTTTGGATGAAAGTAAAAAAAGACTGGAAATTAACAGAAAAACTGCAGAAAAGGCGCTCGGATATGGGCTGATAACGCCGTATGATTTTAGGAAAATAGAACTGGCACAGGTCACGCTGGATACCAAAATGATAGAATACGAAGGAAAGCGCGAACTGCTTATCACTCAGCTGCATATTTTGACAGGGATGGACAAGGAGCGCATCGCGGAGATAGAGCCAGATTTACAGGTTTTAAACTATGTAGTGGAGGACAAATCCATAGAAAACAGACCTGAGATAAAAGCCCTGAACCACGGAATAGCTGCGGCAGAATACAAAATAAAAGCCGAGAAAACTTGGTGGATTCCAAAGGTGCAGCTTTCTACTTCGTTGTCCTATTTTGGGCTTTATGGCGACCATATTCAGACTTCTAACGATGTGGTTCCTTATCTGGTGAAAAAACTGGATATTCATACCAAACCGCTTAATCTTTTCCCGATGTTTAATGCTGGAATAGGCTTTAAATGGAGCCTTTTCGATGGGAATACAGGAAAACGAGAAGCTGAAAAGAGCAAGATAGACAAAATGGTTTTGGAGAACAAAAAAGCAGATGCACAGAGAAAACTGCAGCTAAATCTTGCGAATAATCAGACCAATTATGACATTGCTTTGGCGCAGATAGAATTAAAGGACAAAGCTCGTAAAATCGCCAAAAATGCATTAGACCAAGTGGAAAAAGAATTCCGCTACGGCGTGAAAAAATCTATGGATCTGATAGATGCTGAAAACGATTTGGAAAAGGCTGAATTGGAATACAAAACAGCTGTATTTAACCAAAGAAGAGCAGCGATAGAGCTGATGAAATCCACACAAAATTTAGATGTAGAAAAATTTTAATAACAAACAAACTGAATAATTTTAACAACCAAATAAAATCAACAAAGAAATGAAACTAAACGATATAAAAATTAAAAATAATGCTGTAAAATCTGCACTTTTATTGACTGCATTTGCATTGGTTTCTTGTAACAGCGAAAAGCAGGAAAGCGCAGTGGAAGGAAAAGTAAAAAAAGAAGTGATTTCTTTCGCTCCGAAAATCACAGGGAGAATTTTGGAAATCTATGTAGAAGAAGGGCAGACGGTAAAGGCAGGAGATACACTCGCGAAGATAGATGCGCCAGAGATTTCGGCTAAAATAGCTCAGGCACAGGGCGCGACTAATGCAGCGGCTGCACAAGCTGAGATGGCAAGAAATGGCGCTACGGCAAACCAATTAAGCCAGCTAAGAGCCAAAGAAAGAGGACTTCGTGAGCAATATGAATACGCACAAAAATCATACAACAGAGCTACTAATATGTTCAAAGACAGTCTGATGTCGCCACAGGCATATGATGAAGTTACCGCTAAATATCAAGGCGCAAAAGCACAATATGATGCGGTAATCGCGGAGCTGAGAGATGTGGAAAACGGAACTCGTTATGAGAGAATTAGTATGGCAGCAGGACAAGCTGAGCAGGCAGCAGGAGCGCTACAAGAGGCGAAAGTAGCTTATTCTGAACGATATGTGATTGCTACCAGCGATATGGAAATAGAATCTATCACGCTTCATAAAGGTGAGCTGGCGACTGCTGGATTTGCGCTGTTCAATGGATATCTGCCAGAGAGTACTTATTTCAGATTTACTGTTCCAGAAGGACAGATTGCAAAATACCAAAAAGGGCAGACTGTAAATATGGAAGTAGTGTATAATAAAGCTGCTGTTTCAGGGAAGATAATGACAATAAAACAACTGACCAAATATGCCGATGTGACCACTGCTTTCCCAGATTATAAAATGCAGGAAGCTGTTTATGAAATAAAAGTAAAACCACAAGATATTCAGCAGACAAAAAATATCTTGGTAAACTCTAATGTAATCCTAAAATAATGAAAAAGTTTATTCACTTACTAAAGCGTGAGTTCAAAATATTCTTGGCTAATGATACTTTGCGAAGTGTATTTATCCTTGCGCCCATAGTTTACGGACTGCTCATTGGGTTTACTTACAAAGAAGGAAAAGTGGACAATCTCCCAGTGATAGTCATAGACCAAGACCATACGCCTACTTCCTCTACAGTGGTGGATATGCTGGGAGACAATAAAACGATAAAAGTCCTCCACTATGCCCAAGAGCCGCTAAGGCTGGAAGATGAAGTTATCAAGACAAAAGCTGCCGCAGTGGTGAAAATCCCTGAAAACTTTGAGAAAGATATATTGCTGAGAAAATATCCTGAAATAAATGTTTATGTCAATACAGGAAACATTCTTACTGCGAATTTCTCTTCCAAAGCGATTCAGGTAACGCTCGGGACATTGTCCGCAGGAATGGAAATGAAAACCCTCCAAAAGAGAGGCGCCAATGCAGAACAGGCAAAGATGCAGTATGAACCCTTCAAGGCGAACTACATCACGATGTTTAATACCACTTCCAACTATCTTATTTTCATGTGGCCTGCCATGATGGGCGTGGTTTTCCAGCAGGTGGTGCTGCTTGCTATGGCGGTGAGTTTTGCTTCGGATTTCCGTAGAAAGTCTTTCTTGGAAAATTATAAAGGCAGTCCTGCTATTCTAATGCTTATCATGAAATGCCTTCCTATCTGGATAATTTCCGTGGTGAATGTGCTGATACTTTCGGCGATGGGCTGGTATTTTAAAATACCTGTTTTAGAAAATATCTTCGGATTTGCGATTCTTGCTACGGTTTTCATCATGACCTGCACATTTTTGGGCGCGCTTTTCAGTGTTCTCTTACCAAATGCCTTGAAGGCAACGCAGTTTCTGATGATTATCGCTTCGCCGGCGTTCATCATCGGTGGATTTACTTGGCCAAGCAGTGCGATGCCCACAGCGATACAATATTTGGCGAATATCATTCCGCTGACGCCATTTTTGGAAGCCTTTAAGATTATCCTTATCCAAAAGGGAAGTTTTGAGCTGACTTATCCATATCTTCAGCATTTGCTGATTTTGATGGCGGTTTATTTTGTGCTGTGTGTTTTGGCTTTAAAGTTAAAAGTAAGAAAGCTTTCGCCAGTAGAGAAAGAAGTAGAAGAAAATTTTTAAACCTAAAAAAATAGACAAAATGAAGAGGGTTAAGTGGTTGTTATATGTTTAGTTTGTTTGTTTGAATGCCTTGGCTGAGAAAGTCAAGGCATTTTTTAGTAAATTGCACCAAAATTTCAGCAATGATATTAGATTATCTCAGTCAGCATGTGACTATCAACGAGACGATTAAGGCTTTTTTTGAAAAAGAGTGTGTCAGAGAATTTTACGAAGAAGGCAGCGAAATAAGTGGCTGCGGGCAGTTTAACCGAAAGATATATTTCGTGGAGGAAGGTCTTACGCGGACTTTTTACTATGAAAAAGGCAAAGATATCACGAGTAATTTCTACACCGAGGGCAAAATCATGGCGCAGATAGACACCATCTACAACGGCGAACCCTCGCGCTATGGTATACAGGCGATAGAGAAAAGCGTCATCGTTTCTTGTGAATATCACAAGCTGGAAGCCACACTGAATGTTTCTAAGGAATATTCCGAGTTCAGCAGATTCGTTCTGGGAAAACTAATGACACAGATGCTGGAGCGGATAGCCTCCCTGCAGTATATGACCGCAAAAGAGAAATACAACCATCTGATGGAGAAAAATCCCAGCATCATACTAAGGGCGCCGCTCGGTATGGTGGCTTCTTACCTTGGGATTACACAGGAAACACTAAGCAGAATAAGAAGTAACGGCTGATAGTGTTTTTTTATTCCTATATGAAAAACAAGAATGTAGGCAGTATACATTCTTGTTCTATTTTTTACACAAATTCCGTTTCAAATGCTTTTAATATAGCATAATTGATAATTAACAAGAGGCACGAATAATATCGTGCTTCTTGCTTTTTCAACTCCTAAACGGTGCGATTGATATTTTTTATGAAGTTTGATTTTGAATTTAAAATCTGTTTCAATTCCTTAAATGGTGCGATTAATACTTCTGCCCATCTCGATACTTCACATTAACCAGTTCGGTTTCAATTCCTTAAATGGTGCGATTAATACAAATTGATAAAGTTAAACAATCAAAAAAAGATAGAAAGTTTCAATTCCTTAAATGGTGCGATTAATACAAAATAATACAGACACAGGAAGAGTTTGATAAGTTAGTTTCAATTCCTTAAATGGTGCGATTAATACAACTTACATCACCAAAATATAATGTTAGGTTATATGGTTTCAATTCCTTAAATGGTGCGATTAATACAAAATGTGTTGTGAAAAGTGTTTCTCTTGGGTCAGTTTCAATTCCTTAAATGGTGCGATTAATACAAGAGTAACCGCAGTAACCTGATTTGATTGATAATGTTTCAATTCCTTAAATGGTGCGATTAATACAATATAAAGGATATTATAATTTCTAATACCTATACAAGTTTCAATTCCTTAAATGGTGCGATTAATACGAAATAAAATGTTAAATTTAGTAACAGCAAAAGATGGTTTCAATTCCTTAAATGGTGCGATTAATACTAAGTAGTGAGCGATGACACTACTACAGTCATCGGAGTTTCAATTCCTTAAATGGTGCGATTAATACTTGAAGACGCAAATGGGAAGCGACTAACTGGTTCCGTTTCAATTCCTTAAATGGTGCGATTAATACAGGTAGCAAATTTAGGTAAAAACATTCAATAAACCCAATAAAATGGTGAAAATTTGTGCGTTTTTTTCGTGCAAAAGTCGTCGATGTCAAAAACCCGAAAAAACACGGGAGACCGACAACCTTGCAACATGTTGGTTATCAATGTATTGGTTCGGAAGCAAGTCAAACTCTGGGTTTCAGAACATCAAAAATACAGAGACCGACGACAGAAGGACTTATAAAATGTTCTCCATAGTGTCCACATTTTTGCCTTTTATACTTTCTTTCATTTTCTGTAATTTCTTTTGTATTCGTATTCATACCGATGATTGGTATAAGTATCACACTCATACTCTAAATGAATGATATAGCGCTTGAATCTTGGTTTTAAATATTCCTAAAAGGGCAAATAAGATTGTTTTATGTTTCATTTTTTGAGGTAGCTAGATTTCTTCACTGTCTTCTAAATTTTCTATTAGGATAGGTTTTTCATCTTTAAAATGAAAAGAAACACCATAAGGCTCGCAAAAGCTGAAACCACCTTCGGCAAAATGCAGTGTCCATTCTTCGTTGTCATAGAATAGGAACTGCGGACTCTCCAAAGGGATTTCCTGCAAGGGAACGCTTAGCAATTGTTTTTCTTCTTCTGAAAGATGAAAGCCTTCTGAGCTTATCAGCAGTTGTTCTTGAAAATAAGAAAGTGCTTTGGCAACCAAATTATCTGCGCTGGCAAGTTTTTTTTCAATAAAAGCAATAGTATCAGGTGTGATGGTTTCACTTTTGCTAAACACAGAAAAAGGCAGCTGTAAAGTTTCTTTGTAGAAATCACTTTTCCACTGGAATGAAGCCTCCCAAAAGTATTCATCTTCCACTTTTTGAGAGAAAGTGAGGGCGCCGAACTTGGTGTTGTAACTTGATGCGTTCATTGTTTTAACCAATTAATTTCCTCGTTACTAAGGAGAAAATATTTATATACAAAATTTTCGCAGGCTTCTTGTTCATTATCAAAAGATTGTTCATCAGAGAAACTATGCCAATCGGCAAGGCATACGACCCATTGGTTTTCTCGTTGCAGAAAACAAGTGTTGCTCACGGCCAGACTGCCGCTCTCAAAAGTATCTGTCTTGAAATAGCACCAAGAAGGGTCGTAGTTTAGAGCTTCTAAAGTTAGCAGCAACTCTTTAAATGATGGGATAGGGAACTGTTCTTTTATTTGGGCTAAAAGCTGTTGTCTTTTCATTTTTTCTTGTTTTTTTATTTGATAACCAAAATAGAATAAATATCCAAGCTAAAACGGCTATCAATGGAGAGACAAGTAAATCGTAATTCACAAGAGCAAAATTATATTTTTAAATTTTAAACATTCCATATTTTTGGGTAAGCGGATAGGCTACCAGTTCTTGCTCAGAGAGGGCAAGGAGGGTACAAATGTCGTCAGGGAGGTTTTGGGTGCTTTGAGGGGCGTATTTCTCAATGTTATAAGAGCCTTTAGGGGTAGGGGATACTATTTTTAAATGACTGTTGTTATACACTACGGAAGCTGTGAGGAGGTTACCCTCTTCATCATACTCTTTGCTTACGCCATACATTAGGTTATGGCGGTACTCAGAGGCTTGCTCTATGCCGCCTTCTTCATTATAAGTGAGCTCTATGCCGCTTTTTACTCCATCTTTTATCTCGCATTCATAGTCTAAGCGGGCAGGGTGTCCGCACATTCCATAAACAATCCCATTGAAGGGAGTTTGACAATCCTCATCGGTGTAGTAGATGCACTCGCCGTTTAGGTCGTTTTTTACAAAAAGACGCTCATCAATGTCCTGTAATCTTTCTATGTTCATCTTGTGAGGGGTTATATAATCACACTCTTCCATTTTTCAGGATCTCTGTTTTCAGGCAAATACTGTTCTTTGATAGTGTCTAATAGCCAGCGATTTTCTACAAGTTTGTATTTGTACTCGCGCTTGTAATTCATTCCTGCATAGACTCTACTGGTAAAGATAGAGGCTTTTTTACCCGTGATTTGCACTTCGGTAATGCTTTCTTTAGAAGGGTCGTAGTTAGGAGGAAAGATGTGACTGGTGTACTGAGCGCCACCATATTTGCGTTCGCGTTCGGTGATGTATTCCTTATAAATAGGGATACGAAGCTCAGTTTGCTTTTTGCAAAAGTCTTCCCAAGAGAGGGTTTTCTTTTTCTCCACTTCTTCTTCATCCACTCTGTTGGCTTCTGTTTCCCAGTCGTACATCGCTTGCAAGAAAGCAGTGAAGCGCTGGCGTAGGGTTTGTTCTGTTTCTGTCATTTTGAATTATAATTTTAAATTGTCATTTTCGTCAAACTCCCAAAAAGGATTATAAGCAACTTCAAAGAGGTAGCCGTCCAAATCCTTGAAATAGCCACTATATCCACCCCAAAATACTTTTTGAGCAGGTTTGACAATAGTAGCTCCTAATTCACTGACCTTGGATAAAACAGCATCTACTTCCGCTTCCGATTTGGCATTATAACTAATTGTTATTCCTGCAAATGCACTTGACTGATAAGGTAGTGTAGTATCTTCGGAGAGTTCTTGTAAAGGATATAGACCTAATACAATTCCTCCCAAAGGGAAAAGAGCATACTCCTCCATACTTTTGTCCGACTTCTGCCAGCCTAAGTTCTCGTAAAAGGCAAGTGCTTTCTTAAAGTCGCGGACACCTAAAGTGATAAGTGTAAATTTCTGTCTCATTTTATTTATTGGTTAAAAGTTCTCGTTCTTTCTTTGGAACTTTAGCAAGTACTTGGTCGTAAGAGTGCTGTATCATTTCTTTGATAAGGGCTTCAGGCAAACTCTCTAAAAGCACGGTGTTCCAATGTTTCTTGTTGAGGTGGTAGCCCGCTACGATTTGTTCAGGATATAGCTCGCGGAGTTCTATGGCGCGCTCGGGGGTACATTTTAGGCTCACCCGCAAAGGTGCTGATTCTAAATTTGTAAGCACAAAAATACGATTACAAATCCGAAATACTAAAACATCCTCACCAAAAGGCATATCTTCAGTAACATAGGGCAAGGAAAGGCAATACTCTCTGAGTTCTTCTAAGTTCATTAGTGGTTGTTTTTTTAGATTTAATTAAAAATAAAGGCTATTTAGCTAATGCTTTTTCTACTATCTCTATAAGTTCCTCTGGTGTCATTAGGGTATTGAGATAGTCCTCCAAAGTTCCCATATTGTCTATTTCTCTGAAAAACACCTCGTGGTCAGTCCCAAAGAGGGTAGGGTTTTCGGGATTGGGGTCGCTCAGGGCTATGTATATATGGTCAGGATAACCATATGTATAGAAAAGTTGTATGAAATCAGGGGTTTTGTCACCTGTAACTTTTGTAATTTCTGAGAGGTCTGTAAATTCCTCATCGGAGAAATCGTCATACCATTCTTCATAGTCATCGGTGCCTTCTTTGAAAGGGGTAAAGAGGCTGACTGTCCAAAAGTGCTGTCCGTGAGGTTCTTCTGTAAGTTGGTAGAATTCAGCAATCATCTGGTCATAGAAAGCCTTTTTATCCGTTTGGTAAAGCTCCATATGGGCATCTACCCACTTACCCAAACCATAGATAGGCTCTTCTTCATCGGCTCTTGCCCAAGGAGTGTCTTCGGGTTTGGGATAGAGTACAGTATTAAAGGTGACTGCTAATAGGTCGTCGGCAAGGGAAGTTCCTTTCACTTGGCTGATGTCACCTCCAAGTGCCTGAATTCTTTTAAGAATTTCTTGTTTCATAATTGTTATTAAATGAATTTTCCTTTTTCAAAAATAGGTATAAATTTTTATTTTGTTTTAATAGAGAGGAGTTTTTATGGGGAGTTTTTTATAATTTATTTATCTGTGTATTTATTTCTTGAAATATATTAGGAACTAACACAAAAAATGTTAAATTTGTGAAGGAAATGTTAAAAAATGAAATTTAAGTTAGTGTTAAGGCAGAAAAGAGGGGATAAAATACCATTTAATTACCAATATCCTTTGTCTTCTGCGATTTATAAATTTATTAAGCAGGCAGATCAGGAATATGCAGAACAATTGCATCAAAAAGGATTTGGTAAGGGTTTTAAGTTCTTTACATTTTCGGATTTGAATTTTAAGGAAGTTAAAACAGATAAAGAAGGTTTTATGATTTCGGATGGTGAGATTTTACTCCTTTATGTAGATATTTATTTACCTAAAACAGCTCAATCTTTGATAAAAGGAATTTTTGAGAATAAAGAATTGACAATAGCTAATCCATATTATAAAATAGATTTTAGCATTGTTTCTGTGGAAATAATGGAAGATAAACTAAAAAATATAGGAGCGGAAGAAATTGTAAAAGTAGAAGTGAAGCCTACATCTCCTATCGTGATAGGTAGGAAAAATGTGAGGGGTAATTATGACTATTTATTACCTATGGATGATGATTTTGAGATTTTTATGCTCAAAAATTGGGAGGAAAAACTTAGGGTTTTTAATGATAATATTGATAACGGCATTAGAAGTGTAGAAATAAAAAACACAGATAATGTAAAAACAAGGCTGGTTGTCTTAAAAGCTGATACTTTACAAGAAACAAAGATAAAAGGATCTAAAAACTATACTATAGAGCTTATAGGAAAAAAGAAAGAAATAGAGCTTTTGATGGCGGGTGGCTTAGGGCTTCATAATGCGCAAGGAATGGGAAGTGTAAAGATAATAGAATAATAAACAGTTATGAAATATATTTTAAAAATAGACATTTCTGGAATACAAAAGTTTATTTTTGATATTCCTTCAGAAAAGGCAGCAAAAGAACTAAAAGCGAGGTCTTTTTATGTGTATTCACTGACACATATTATTTTTGAAATGCTAAAAGCCAAAATAGGCGCAGATAAGGTTACTGAAATTTATAATGGAGGAGGAAACCTATTTGTTTATGTAGAAAGTAATCAAGAGGTATTAGAAGAGTTTAGAAAGGAACTTGAACAACAGGATTTTCAAGGTGTATTATTCCCTTTTGTGAGCTTTGTAGAGGTGAAAGGGAATTTTAAAGAAGATATGCGAAATCTGAGTAGAGAGGTTTTGAAAGTAAAATTACAGAGAAAATTTGATCTTAAAGAATTCGAGCAGACAAGGCGGATTGAATGGGCTGATTTTATTGGGCATTTAATAAAAAGTAATGGTTTTGTGGTAGAAAAAAGACAAGCAGCGAGAGATGAAATTTATTTACAAGATTATGTGATAGCGTTCGATGGAAATAATTTTGAGAATAATGTGCTAAATAAACTTCCTGTAAATGAAAAAGGTAATATCACGGATTTCTCGAACATATCAGAGAATGTATCTGATGGCGCTGATGAGAAAATAGCAGCTCTAAAAATGGATGTGGATAATCTGGGGCTTTTATTCCGTAATAAAGAAGAACAAGAATATCGAGAAATTAGCCAAAAGATGGAGAGGTTCTTTTCGAAAGACTTATATCAGAAAGTTTTAAAATCGAGAATTGAAAAGCAAGAGTTATACCCTGTTTTCGCTGGTGGAGATGATTTGTTCCTTATAGGCAGCTGGGACAAAATAATAGAAATAGCAGCGGAGATTAACGAAGCGTTTAGAGTGTTCCAAAAAGAGCTAAACCTAGAAAAACCTCTTACCCTTTCTGGTGGGATAGTATTAGGCAATCCTAAATATCCACTTATTCGTTTGGCAGAAGAGGCAGAGAAGGCTTTGGATTTAGCTAAAAACTATAGAGAAGATAAAAACAGTATTTGTGTTTTTGGAGAACCTATGGGCTGGGAAGAGATGGAACAGTGTGTGGGTATAAAAAATAAATTATTGGATTTGGTAGTAAATAAGGGAGAGTCCAGATCATTACTACAAAGAATAAAATCTTCTGATTTAGGTTTTCGTAGTGTTCAAGATAGAATGATGGATACCAATAAAATAGATTTGCCAAAAGTCTATCGTCTAAAATATTATCTAAGAAATGCTAAAACAGAAGAAAATAGAAAAATACTTACAGAGATTTTTGACACTTATGCGGAAGATTTATTAAGTGATTTTTTACATAAGGGAACAAAAAGTAATCCTGCTAAATATGTGGTAGCAGCACGATTGACAGAATTATTAACAAAAAGAATGAATAAATCAGAATAATTATGTATAAAGAAAGACCAAGACAAGAAAGAGAGGGAAAAAAAGATATTCAGAAAGAATATTTTTCGCAAACTTATGTACATTTACTTAATCTGTTCGCAGATGGAGTCCCTTTGGATAAGGTGTATGATGATATAGCAAAATTTATAAAAGAAAATCACACAATGATTACAACAACGCAGCTGAGAAATATATATTCAAGGGTTGTAGATGCAGATAGTGTACAAGAAGTAAAAATGCTTCGTCCTAATCTGGTCTATATAGCTGCAAGACAGGGTAAAGAGGTAGAACCTATTATTAATTTATTTAATCAATTAATAAAGGAAATCAATGATGAAGAACAGTTAAAATCATTCAAAAAAGTAATGGAAGCTGTAGTAGCATACCACAAATTTTATACGAGTCAAACAACAAAAAAATAAAATAATGAAACTAATTAAAAAACATTTTTTCAGAGGAACAATAGAATTAAAAACAGGATTACATATAGGAGGAGCAAAATCAAGTTTGGATATTGGAGGTCTGGATAGTCCTGTGATAAAAACTGCGAAAGGAGTTCCTTATATACCAGGTAGTTCCCTAAAAGGGAAAATACGCTCTCTATTGGCAATGCAAGAAGGCGCAAAAGAAATAGGAGAAGAATCAGATAAGTTGTTGAGGTTATTTGGTTGTTCAGATGATGGCAAGGTGCAAAAAACGCGTCTTATTTTCAGAGATGCTTTATTGGATGTTGATAAATTTGAAGAGAAGTTCAAGAATTCTGAACTATTAGCAACTAAATACACAGAGGAGAAATTTGAAAACACTATAGACAGACTATCTGGAAAAACTAAAGGAGGGCTTCGTTCTATAGAAAGAGTTCCAGCAGGAGCAGTTTTTAATTTTGAAATAGTTTTGGATGAGTACGATAGTGACAATATAGAAGAGAATAAAAAAACAATAAAAGAGGCTTTTCAACTTCTTGAAAATGATTACATAGGAGGTAGTGGAACGAGAGGGTATGGACATGTAGGTATAGTAATAGATAAAGAGGAAGAACTAAAAATAGGCTAACCAATGAAAGCAGTGCATCTAAAACTTCCTCCAAATGCCAAATTTCATTTGGGAGAATATACAGAAGATAAGGCTACTGTGCTTTATAATACATCACAAATCATCCATTCAGATGTACTTTTTGGGGCATTTATATCGGCTTTATCACAGGTTAGTTTGGAAAAGGTAGAGGTTTTTAAAGAGTATTTTGAGAGTGGTAAATTGGCTTTTTCATCGGCTTTTTATGTGCTAAATATAAAAGGAAAAGAGGAGCTGGTCTATTTACTTCCAAAGCCTATCAGTCTTAATCTTTTTCAGTCAGCAGATGTGGAGCGATTTCAAGTAAAGAAATTTAAAAAGATAGAATTTATATCAAAAGGTATCTGGGAGAAAGGAGTCAGTCCAGAGAAATGGTTTGATTCTGATGGAGAATGTGTGATGCCTAATAGCAAAACTGTATGTCTCCGCTCCGAAATAGGAAATGAAAAGTTTGACCTATTCCAAGAAAGCGATGAGGAAAAGGTAAATCTCACTCCACTAAGAGAGAAAAATGAACTCTATACAAGAACTAATTTGGAAATTTTAGGGACAGATAGTGTGAAGATAGATTTCTATTTTTTGATGCAGGAAGAGAATCTGCCAAAGGAGGATAGTGATTTAGTAAAAAATATTTGGAAACAGGTAACTCTCAATGGGATAGGAGGAGAGCGTTCTACAGGCTGTGGAGCAGTGGAAGGCATTGAATATGAAGATTTTAGTATAAATGTTCAAGAAAAATCCGATAAGAATATTTTATTAGGACTGGCTTTTCCTGAAAGTCTAGATGGATATCTCTACTATCAGACCAAAGTAAGAGGAGGGATGAACTACGGAGAGAAAAAGAAGATAAAATTACTGATGTCAATACAAGAAGGAGCTGTAATTTTTAAGCAGGAAAAAGCCCAAATTGTAGATTTGAGTCAGGGGAATAAAAAATATTGGAAATATAGTAGTAATCTAGTATTACCATTTCATAAAAACCATGATTTGTAAAAATGAAATCACAATATAGAATAAAATTGACCACGCTTACGCCTGTATGTATAGGTGATGGAAATAAAATAAACTCTATCACAGATTACATATATGATAGAAATAGAATATACTATCTAAATAAGGAAAAAATAGCAGAAAGACTGGCAGGAGATGATGAAATGATGGATAGGTATATGAGTGGGATAATCAGCAATATGAATAATAATAATAGAACAGAATTTGATCTAAAAGATTTTTTAGAAAAAGTTCTGAAATTATCTCTACACGATTATGCCCTTTATTCTGTAGAAGGAAAATCCCAAACCAATATAAGTAGAAGTCCTTACATCTCGGGTGATAAATCTCAAAAACAGAAAAAAAAATGAAATCAATACCATTATAAAAAATCCAGATAGAAGCCCTTATATACCAGGCAGCACACTAAAAGGAGCAATAAAAACTGCATTTCTGTATGAATGGCTCTTGGATAAAAATAATGAATGGTGTAAAAAGTATCTCCAAAATATGGATAATGAGGAGATAGAAAAAGTTTTAAAAGAAGAGCTGGAAACGGAGTTGGATTCTTATCAGCTAAGAGTCCATGATAGCAGTATGTTTGATTTTGAAAAAAATTGTAAAATTATAGAAAACAAAAGATTATCCATAAAAACATTGAAAACAGAAATACCACAGAGCTGGGAATGTATTTCAGAGAATAAAACATGTGAGACCCAGATTTGGGAGATGAGAAAGGGCGATAAAATTTATTCTTGGGAAGATATATGCAGGGTGGTAAATAGATATACCCAGCATCAGAACATTAGGGAGATAGAATTGCTAGAGAATATAAGTGAAAATGGTAATATAAAATACAAAGATGAAAGAATAAAAGACTCTTTGATTAAATTTTATGAAGAAATGGATGCCGAAATAGAGGATAATCCCAACTGTATCTTTATGAGAATAGGTAGCGGAAAGGGATATTTCTATAATTCTGTGGCGCAGGCACTATATTTAGCAGATAGCTCTAGTGATAAGGATGATTTCCTAAAACTCTTGAAAAAAAGTGGCTATGGCAAAATATACGACAGAAAAATAAAAAGAATGAAAGAATATGATCTAAACCCTTATGAATTCCCTATCACTCGGTTTATAGAATTGTCGGATAATCAGCCTCTGGGTTGGGTAAAATTAGAATTAAAGTAGTAAAGAAATGGATAAAAATATAATAATAGTTCTGGTAAGTCAGCAGACCATACAGAATGTACTTTTCATAAAAGAATTTGTGAAAAGTAATGATGATCATATTCTTTTGATTTCTACCAAAGGGATGAAAGAAAAAGAAGAATGGATAAAAAATTCTCTAAACATTCAGAATAAATATCATAGTATCATAGTTGACGAGTATGATAATAAGGATATTTTGGAAAAGCTCAAAGAATTCAATATTCACGAGTATAAAAATAAATATATCAATATCACAGGAGGGACAAAGTTAATGTCCATAGAGACTTATGATTTCTTTAAATCTATTGAAAATTGCCATATCTACTATATTACACGAGGGAATGAATACAAAAAGATTTTTCCTATAGAAGAAGAAAATACATATAATTTTAAATGCTCTGTAAGCATAAAAGAGTATTTCAAAGCTTATGGTTTTGAAAGTAAAGAATCTGGACTTTCAGAAATTGATAAAAAAGATACCTATGATTTCTTGGAAAAATTCTTGGAAAATGATAGGTATGATATTATAAAAAAATTACAAAATAAAAGAAACGATAATAGTGTAAAGAAGAAGGGAAGATTAAGCACTGTTGAAGTGAATGGTTTGGATAAGTTTTTGTCAGATATAGCCTTCCCTCTAAAAAATGAAGGTATAATTTCAAAAAAAGAAATAGAATACCTTACTGGAGGCTGGTTTGAGGAGTATGTTTATTATACTTTGAAAGATGCCAATATAGTTCAAGATACAGATATATTATGCGGTGTTAGCAAAAAAAATGGTCAGTCAGATAATGAATTTGACATCGTTATCTTAAAAGAAAACCAACTGCATATCATAGAATGCAAAACCTATATATGTAATAATGATAAATCATCACTACCATTGGATACTATTTATAAATTGGATAGTATACAGAAGGAATTAGGGCTCTTTGCAAAACCATATATCATAACCCTTAATAAAGCCCATGAAATAAAAGAATCTCATAAAAAAAGAGCAGGGCAATATGGTATAAAAATTCTTACAATAGAAAATATAGTAGAAGGTAATTTAATAAACAATATATTTCCTAATGCTCCTCAATCTCTCTAACCATCCCTACAGCACTTGGCAAAAAGAGCAATGCCAAGCTGCCGAAGAACTCTTTGGTGGAGTGGCAGATATGCCATTCCCCAATGTAGATCCCTATGCAGATGAAACCGAAATAATGGAGATAGCAGAAACCTATTTTCAGAAGATACAGACAGAGTATGGCGCAGAGATAGCGGCTGTGCATCTGATGGGAGAGCTGTGTTTCTGCTTTGCGCTGGCCAGATTATTACAGAGCATAGGTATAAAGGTAGTAGCCTCTACCACGGAGAGAAAAGTAATAGAGCAGGGAGAGGGTCAGAAAACGGTAGTTTTTCATTTCATAAGGTTTAGGGAATATACTTCTCTGTAAAGCCGAACCTATATTAATCGCACCATTTAAGGAATTGAAACTCAAAGAACGCTGTTTGTTTGCTTCGTTTAACAGGATATTAATCGCACCATTAAGGAATAGAAGTTTGTGTATTTGTTTCATTTTTTCTGTTTTTTTTAATATCATTTATATTATTTAAAGAAATGAAAACTACCTACTATATATTCAGCCCTGGAAGGATATCAAGAAAAGATAATTCTATCTTTTTTAGTAGAGTAGATGAAGAAACTAAGGAGGAAAAAACAAGATTTCTTCCCATAGAAAATACTAGAAATTTGTATTGTTTTGGACATCTGGATATCAATTCGGAATTGCTTACCTATTTAGGTAAAAAAGGGATTAGTTTTCATTTTTTTGATTTTTATGAACACTACTCAGGGAGTTTCCTTCCTCCTAAAGATATACTCAGTGGGAGCTGTATTATCCAGCAGGCATTATTCTATCAAGATGAAAAACAGAGGCTTTGGCTCGCTAAAAGGTTTGTAATGGGAGCAGCCAAGAATATGTATAAAAATCTAAAATACTACCTCCGCAGAGGAAAAGATTTGGCTGAAAATATATCCAAAATAGAAAATCTGTATTCCAAGATAAAATTAGCCACACATGTACAGGAATTACTAGGACTAGAGGGAAACATCAGAATAGTTTATTATCAGGCTTTTAATGAAATTTTGACAGATTTTACCATGCAGCAGAGAATAAAAAATCCTCCAAAAGACGAAATAAACTCTCTTATCTCTTTTCTTAACATGATATGCTATACGCTCTGTCTGGATATGCTGTACCAAACTCCACTCAATACCACTATCGGCTACCTGCACGAACCTGGTGACAGGAGACATTCTTTGGCTCTGGATATTGCCGAGATTTTTAAACCCATCTTTGTAGATAGACTGATATTTACACTGATAAATAAAAAAATGATACAAAAAGATGATTTCCAGATTCAGGAAAATAGAATTTTGATAAAAAATAAAGCCAAGAAAAAAATCATCAAACTCTGGGACGAAAAACTCAAAGAAACCTTTTTCCATAGAGAGCTCGATCAGTATATTTCCTATAAAACTCTAGTGCTGAAAGAATGCCATAAAATCCAAAAACACATAAAAAAAGAAGAACCATACAAACCCTTTGAGGCATGGTGGTAAATCATAAAACCAATACTTATGCATATTATCCTAATGTATGACATCTCTGGGAAAGGCGTAGTAAAGATGCTAAAACTCTGCCGACAATATCTGAACTGGATACAAAATAGCGTTTTCGAGGGAGAAATCACAGAAAAACAACTTGCGGATTTACTAGTACAGGCGAATAAAATCATCAATCACGAAAAAGACAGCCTCATTATCTTTAAGATAAGGGACGAAAAGTGGCTCTACAAGGAGATTGTAGGCAAAAATGTGGATACTATGGAGAATATTTTATAAGTCCTTCTGTCGTCGGTCTCTGTATTTTTGAGGTTCTGAAACACAGAGTTTGACTTGCTTTTGAACCAAATCACTGATAACCAATGTATTGCAAGGTTGTCGGTCTCCCGTGTTTTTTTTGGTTTTTGACATCGACGACTTTTGCACGAAAAAAACGCACAAAATTTCACCATTTTATTGGGTTTATTGAATGTTTTTACCTAAATTTGTAACCTATATTAATCGCACCATTTAAGGAATTGAAACTCTGAGCCATACTCAATGTTATTGTTCCCTACATTATATATTAATCGCACCATTTAAGGAATTGAAACATAGGTCTCGCATTCTAATGTTGTTCTCGTCAGCTATATTAATCGCACCATTTAAGGAATTGAAACTTAATACCTTCTTGCTTTTGTCCGTTCCGTTTTTTATATTAATCGCACCATTTAAGGAATTGAAACCCTCCTCATCTGAAAATTGATTGTAATAAGGACTATATATTAATCGCACCATTTAAGGAATTGAAACCCGTTACAAGTGTTTGAAGTTTTTCAATTTCTTTTATATTAATCGCACCATTTAAG